>CANRIM010000086.1 GCA_947630695.1 uncultured Lachnospiraceae bacterium | reverse complement strand
TATCCATGCCTCCGAGAATGTTCAAAATCGTTGTTTTTCCTGCGCCTGATGCTCCTACAATGACGCATATTTCACCCTTCATCACGGAAAAACTCGTATCTTTCAATGCATGGATCTCTACTTCTCCCACGCGATATGTTTTTTTGACATTTTCAAAAGAGATAAAATCTGCCATCGGTCGCCCTCCCAAAGCGCAAAACGCTATTTCTGTATTTATTGTATCCTGTGACGGTACAGGCTTTGTAAAGAAAAGAGGGCAAATTGTTTACGGTCAGTTTACCGTGAAGACCAGGTTGCCATCTGCCTATAAAGCATTGATTTTACTGGTTTTTTGCTTGTTTTCTTATGTCAGAGGGGCAAAATTACATTGACCCGAAGTATGACATTAAATATAATAACAGATAGAAACCCTGCTGGAGGAAGTCGCCTCTGCGGCAGGTGCATCGCTCACAGGAAACGGAGAGATATTTTCTGCGGATATGCTGTACTGGATAGGCTATATCTACCGTTATTGGCACTATTACAATGGTGAGGACAGCGCAAAAATTTATAAGCAGGCTCCCGTCCAAACAATGAAACGTAATTATATGATGTTTCACACGATGAATCCTGAACTTGCCATAGAGGATTTAAAAGAAATCCATCATCAGAAAAGGAATTGATTTCGGAGGTGCGAATATGGCACTTGAAAATAAATTAGGGCTGACAAGTTCTGCCGACCTTGCCCGTGAGGAAGAACGCATCAGCAAGAAAAAGGCTGCGGAACTTTTTGAAAATGGCGTTTTAGATCGTCTTTCTGCAGGAACATTTTCTACATTGCAGGCAATCCATAAATATCTTTTCGAGGATATTTACGACTTTGCAGGCAAACTCAGAACAGTCAATATTGCAAAGGGCAATTTCCGTTTTGCGCCTTTAATGTACTTGCAGGCAGCACTTGAGAACATTGATAAAATGCCCCAATCGAACTTTGATGAGATCGTGGAAAAATACGTTGAAATGAACATTGCCCACCCGTTCCGGGAGGGTAACGGCCGAAGCACCCGCATTTGGCTTGACCATATTTTGAAAAATGAAATCGGTAAGGTGGTCGACTGGAGCAAGGTCGAAAGGGAAGATTATCTGCTTGCAATGGAGCGCAGCCCAATTAAAGATGTGGAAATCAAAGTGTTGCTGAAAGGTGCGCTTACAGACGAAATAAACAGTCGAGAGGTCTATATGAAAGGCATCGACCACAGCTACTACTATGAGGGTTATACGACCTTTAAGACGGAAGAATTATGATAATGAAATGGGGTGCAAATATGCCGGATAAGCATTGGCAATTTGAACTTGAAGAATATATCAGACAGGGTGAGCCTGAAAGAGCCGAAAGAAGTGAAGCCTGGCAAACGGCGATCGGCTTACAGGCGGTTGACGGGTTGAAAACCTCTGAGTATTTACTGGATACTGCAAAGGAACACATCGAGGGTAAAATCACCATCGATGAGGCGCAGAATCGTCTTTTCAGCTATTATGAGCAGCTCATAGAAATTAAAAACGAAACAAAAGAGGCGGATATTGTATCTGCAAGAATAACGAAGCTTTTGGGCGAAAAGGCGTTTCAGTTTTCCCCTGTCGAGTGGATTACCATTCACCGCAGATTGTTCGAGGGCGTATTTGATCACGCCGGACAAATCCGAAAATACAACATTTCAAAAAAGGAGTGGGTACTGAACGGTGAATCGGTTATTTACGCCGATTTCAACAGCATAAAAGACACCTTGAATTATGATTTTGCCACTGAAAAGCAGTTTTCCTATGAGGGACTATCGGTTGAAGCATCGGTAAAGCATCTTGCAAAATTTGCATCGGACATTTGGCAGATTCATCCCTTTGGCGAGGGTAATACAAGAGCCACCGCTGTGTTTATGATTAAGTATATAAAAACTTTTGGGTTCCGAGTCAATAACGATGCGTTCCGTGAAAACTCCTGGTATTTCCGCAACGCGCTGGTCCGAGCAAACTATAACGACCTGCAAAAAGGGATTCATTCCACCACAAAGTTTTTGGAATTGTTTTTCTCAAACCTTCTGCTCGGTACCAATTACGAATTAAAAAATCGCTATATGCACGTTGATTTTGTGGACGAAACAGCTTCCCAAAGTGCCAAAAGCGAAAGTCCAAAGTGCCAAATTGACACTTTGGACTGTACTTTAGAAGAACTGGCGGTATTAGATTTAATAAAAAAGAACCCGTCTGTTAAGCAAACCGAACTTGCAGAACAAACAGGAAAGTCTGTCAGAAGCATAAAACGTATTATAGACTCTCTGAAAGAGAAACAATATATCCGCAGAGTAGACGGAAAACGCTACGGCAAGTGGGAAGTTTTGGTTTAATAAAGCTCATAAAAAGCAGTGACCATAGCTGCTACGAAGGATATCAAATCTTTAATACAGAAGAATTGTAAATCATTGGAGAATGATCATGTTTGAAAAAATATTTGATCTTATAAAAAACAACTTCAAAAATCCAAAATTATATGTTTTTTTATTAGTTGTATTGTTAACGGTCTTAGTGCTATTCCCTTATATTGATTCCAATTTGTTTTATTATAATCGAGTAAATGACCGTATTGACATTTTAACAAAGGTTTCAGAAATCAATGTTGAACAAATACAAGAAAATGAAATCTTGTACAATGAATACAATAGCATTCTCACTGAAATTGAAAAGCAGTCATCTGGAAGTATAGGCAGCGTTTTCATAAAAGAAGCAGATAATACTGTTAATTTGATCAAGTTTATAACCGGCGGAGTTTGCTTATGTGCGATAAAGAAGTAATAGAAGTGTAAAAAATTTTGCCGTTCCTATCCGGCACTTGGCCATTGTGTC
>CANRIM010000085.1 GCA_947630695.1 uncultured Lachnospiraceae bacterium | reverse complement strand
TGCATCCTGCGTCAATGAATCTGTAGTTCAATATCTTTATTGAAAAAGGACAGAAACCTTCGGAAGAACAGATACAGGAAATTAAAGAAGCAGCAAAGCGTCCTATTGTATTTGACGAGGATTGCCCGAAACTCTCCCCGGCAATGGAAAAGGCGTTTCGTTGTGCCATTGCGCAACGGAACCGCCGGAAACAAGCCTAAACATCAGATACAGTATGAAACCGGGTGTTATTGAAAGAATCAATACCGAGATTCTGAATAATGTCCGGTTTTTCATTTTCTACCGCCTTCCCGAATGAATGCTTGTGTTCCTACTGTCTACAATCCTATTTCTTCTCGAAATCCGACGAGGGAGCAGATGGCGGTTTCTATGGGGTCTTTTGCATAAGAATATGAAAAAACAGACCGGAGAAAAGCTCCGGCCTGTTTTTTGTGGGGAGTTGTAAATGTGCAGGATAAAAATATGCGAGTGTTAAAAATTATATTAGTAAAGAAATATAATTAAAAGAATAATAAAAAATAATATAGTTGAAATTCTTGTCGAAGTATGTTACTATAATTTCAGGACTACCAGGATGGTAGGCGGTTAGCCCTCTTCCGGAGGGACTGTGTTCTACACTCCGTTTCGGTCGGCGCAGAACCTGCGTCCACCGGACGCAGTGCGCCCCTCCGTTTACATAGAAACCCATTAGGGAATCTGGGAAAGGAGGGCTGAAGCCATATGGATATTCTCGGACTGATTGCAGTGTTGAGTTTCGGCTTGACCTGCTTTGGAATAGGATACTCTTTTGGCAAAGATAGTCAGAAGACACAAAAATAGCCGCCCAGAGTCTGACAACTAAAGCGACTATTTCAGCACTTAAAATCAGGCTAACCGTCTATCGGTAGTCCTGAGGGACACCTGTTAGAAGCAGGTGTCCTTTTCTATGCTTAATATATCATAACTTTCTTATGGTTTCAAGCATTTTCTTCTTGAAGGCTGACGAGGGGGCAGATGGCGGTTTCTGTGGGGTCTTTTGCAAAAGAAGATGTATTTTCTTTTCCAGCATTGATTTTTGATCGTGGAGGCGGTAAGATAAAGAAGTCCGTCCGGAAAGGACAAAGAAAAAGCAGGGAGAGCAGCATGACGGAAATGACAGATTATACTTACGATGCGGAACAGTTTAAAGAAACCTTTGAACGGGAATTTACATGGATTGCCGGGTTTATGCGGAATGTGCGGCGCTTCGGAAAAAAAACCGCATTGATCGATCCGGCGCTTTCAAAAAGCTGGACCTACGAGGAACTGAACGCGGACAGCAACCGGCTGGCCCATGCACTGCAAAAAGACGGGGTCGGCTGCGGCAGCGTGGTGATGATGCAACTGTTCAATTCACCCCAGTTCTGCTTCGGCTATCTGGCTTCCCATAAGATCGGCGCGGTCTGCAATCCCGTCAATTTTCAGCTGTCGCCGGGGGAAACGGCGGAAATCATGGAGCACAACAAACCAAAAGTGTTCCTTTATGATACGGACATTATGGCTACGGCCTGTCAGGCTTTAAAAATCAGCAGGCATCAGCCGGAAATCATTCTGGCGGTGCGCGGCGTCCATGGGGCGGCGCTTCCGGAAGGACATATCGATTATGAAACCTATGTGGGCGGGTGTCCTGACAGGGAGCCGGAGACGGATTTTGAACCGAATATTTACCGGGAAAGCCTGCGGCTGCAGACCTCGGGCACCACGGCCACGCCCAAAGGCGTTCCCTTCAATCAGATCAACGAGGTGTTTTCTGCCCACAATCTGATTATCGATCTGGGACTGACCTCCCGGGACATTACCATGAATCTGACCCCCTGGTTTCACCGGGGCGGCATCCATACCACCGGGCCTGCCACCATATTTTATATTGGCGGGACGACGGTGATTTTGCGTGCCTTTGCGCCGAATCCGGCGGTGAAGTATATTACGGAGTACCAGATCACATATCTGACGGCGGTGCCGGCGGTGCTGCACCTTTTGTGCACGGCGCTGGAGCGTTATCCCGCGGACGTGTCCTGTCTGAAAGGCATATTGTCCATGGGCGCGCCGCTGGAAAAGGAGGCCTGCATTCGTTTTATGCGGCTTTTGACGCCGAATATTTATAATGGCTACGGCACCACGGAATCCCTTTGCAATCTGTTCCTGTACCCATGGGATCTGCCGGAAATGTCGGGTTATACGGGCCGGGCCTGCGTGGATGATGAGGTGCGGATCATCAAATACTACGATGACCGCCGGGCGGAGCCGGAGGAAGTGGTGGCGGCCGACGGAAAGGAAATCGGCGAGGTCATTATTAAATGCCCCGCAAAATCCGCCTATTGTTATGCGGGCAATCCCGAAGTCACGAAAGAGAAGTTTTATAAGGGATGGCTCTATACCGGTGATCTGGGCACCTGGGACGCGGAGCATTATGTGAAGATCGCCGGGCGCAAGGACGATATGATTATCTGCATGGGTGAAAATATTTACCCTGCCCGCATCGAGGAGGTCATCAACCGGCATCCGAAGGTGGAAGAGTGCATTGTCACCAGCGTCAGCGACAAGAGAAAGGGGGAAATCGTGGTGGCGTTTGTGATCCCGAAGGATGCGTCCCTGACGATTTCCGAACTGGTGGAATACTGCGGCAGCTCGCCCCATCTGTCCGCCTATCAGGTGCCGAAGTATTATCGATTGGTCGACCGGCTGCCCCAGACGGCCACCGGGAAAAAGCAGCATTACATTGCCCGGCAGCAGGCGCAGCAGGACTTTGAGGCGGGACGGATGAAACGGAAGTAGGAAGGGAAGTAAGATATATGAAACAGCAAAAAACCGCACGGTCAGCAAAACAGAACGTGCGGTTTTTCTGTGTTTTGACGGTTTTCGACTGGCAAAATTGAACTACAGATTCATTGACGCAGGATGCG
>CANRIM010000084.1 GCA_947630695.1 uncultured Lachnospiraceae bacterium | reverse complement strand
TGTGCTTTTCATTCAACCTGTATAAAATTTTCAAAGTTCATTAATTTCTGCTTGACTTTTTATTTGCAGACTTATCTCTGGTTAAGATAGTCTGAATCACCGTCAGGATCATAACAAAGGCGGCAAATACGATTGCCATGGTGGAGGCCAGGCCAATTTCCCAGTTGACTGTACCTGTTTCATAAATGTCATATACCATGGTGTAAGTGGAATGGGAAGGTCCGCCGCCGGTCATGACCATGGGCTGCACCAACATACGAAACGCGCCGATGGTAATGGTAATAAACACAAACACGCACAGGGGTTTTAACTCCGGCAGCGTAATATCCTTAAACTTCTGCCAGCCGGTGGCATGATCCATCTCTGCTGCCTCATACAACGCCGGATTGATCGCCTGCAATCCCCCTAAGAAAATGATCATCTGGTACCCGACGCCCTGCCATGCACTCATAATGGCGATGGACGGAAGCGCCTGTGACGCACTGTTGATAAACGGCTGTGCCGGAATCCCAACCTTTGCCAGAAGGGAGTTTAAGATGCCCTCCGGTCCGTAAATCTGTACCCACAGTGTAGATACAACCGCCAGAGACATCACGACAGGAATAAAGAACGCCACCTTGAAATACCGCTTACAGTGGGTGACCTTATTGATCAGAAGGGCGAGGCCTAAAGAGCCCAGTCCCTGCAGCGGCACAATGATGATCACAAAGCATACCGTATTCATAAAAGCCTGCCTGAAATCTTCGTCATGGAAAATCTGCAAATAATTGTCCAATCCCACAAAATGGGTCAGACTCGGATTCAGAGCAAAGAAATCAGTAAAACTGAAAATGAGCGTCAGGATCATCGGCAGGAACAAAAATATCGTAAGAAGTACCAATGCCGGTCCAAAAAACGCCATGCCTAAAATGGATTCTGATTTTTTCTTCATTTCATTTTCCCATATAACGCTTCAGCTTCGCGTCAATCCTTTCTACTGCTTTATCCAGTTCCGTCTGCGGATCTGCCCCGCTTAAGACACAATTTTCAAGCACCTGCTGAAACGATGTGCTTACCTGTGGATAAACAGGCGTTTTCGGGCGCGGGTGTCCTTTTTCCCGCAGCTGCTCATACAAAGCCCTGCAATTCTCATCGGTTTGAAACTCCTCGCACTGTTCAAATGCTTCAAAGGTGGACGGCAGGTTTTTGGTCGTTTTCCACAGTGCAACGCCGCTTTCCACATCTGTCATGCATTTTACCAGCTCCGTTGCCGCCTTGACATCATCCGCTTTTGTGGACACCGCAAAGGCCCATGAACCGCTGGGCGCATATCTGCCTCCATCCCAGTGATCGCCGACGATATAAGGCGCGACGCCCAAATTGACATCCGGATAGCTGGTATAGATGGTATTTAATTCCCAGGGCCCGCAGAATTTGAACGCAGCCCGGCCGCTTTCAAACAGATTAGTAACTGGCACCTTGGCCATATACCCCTCCGCCAGCAATGTTTTAAAATACTCGATGGTCTCCACGTTATCCGGATTGTTGAAAATTCCATCCACCTTTAAGCCGTCTTCGCTGGTGATATCCTGCCCGTTGGACCAGAAAAACGGCGCATAGTTGAATATGGTTTCCTCTCCGATGGGGAACGTCATATCCAGCGCGTACCCGTTCAGCTGATCCGTCACGGGCTTTACCTGCTCCAGCACCTCCAGGAACTGACTGAAGGTCCAGGGATGATCCGCGTCCGGGATTTCCACGCCCGCTTTTTTCAGTATATCCTTATTGCAGTACAGCCCCACCGTGGATTCCATGCCGCCCAGCGCATACAGGTTTCCATTATAGGTTCCCTGATCAATGATCGTTGCCAGATACATACCCTTTTCTTCCTCTGTCAGCGGCGCCAGCGGCTGAATGATCCCATTGGAAGCATAGGTGGCGATATTCGGTCCATCCACCGTCAAAACATCCGGCAGTCCGCCCGACATCACCGAGGCATTGATCTTATCGGAATATCCGCCGCCGCTGTCATTTCTCGGAATAAATTCAATATCCGCAAAATAAGTTCCGTCAAACTGCTCATTAAACCTGTTGACCGCATTGCGATAACATTCCCCTTCATTGGTATCCTCAATGCAGTGCACCCAGATGGAAAGATATTTCTCGCCCTCATCGTATCCCGCAAGCTCGCCGGGCTTGGGATCGGACGGCCCGCAGCCTGTGAGCCCGACCACCAAAGCGGCAAAAATGAGGCAAAATAATATTTTCGCTTTCATCTGCACAACCCCTTTCTTTTAAATTTGTCTTGGTAATATCCGTCTTTCATAACCGGTAAAGTAACCGGTTCCTTTACCGGTTATGATACGCCTGCATTCAGGGTTTGTCAATACCCTTTTTTTCAAAAAAATAACCGATTACGTAACCGGTTACTATTGATTTTCAAAAAGCCTCCTGTTATAATGGGGCATAACAGGCCACGAACGCATTCTGCAATGGCCTGCGGGGATCTTAAAGCAAACGGGAGGTGCATCATTTTGACACAGAAGAAAGTAACCTTTGACGATATCGCAAAGTACACCGGATTTTCCAAAACGACGATTTCCAGATATTTTAATTATCCGGATTCCCTGACAGTTGAGAACCAAGACAAGATCGCAGACGCCCTGAAAGCGCTGAATTATCAGGAGAATAAACTGGCAAAGGTACTGGCCAATGGGCAGAGCGAATTTATCGGCGTCATCATTCCCAATTTTTATCTCGGTTATTTTTCCGAAATGCTGAACTGCATTTTAAGCACCTATGAACAGTTTGGTTATAAATTTCTTGTTTTCATCGGGGGAAACAACAGGGAAAGCGAACGAAAATATATCGGCGAGCTGCTGGCCTACAAGATTGAAGGACTGATCGTATTAAGCCACACCATTCCCTCGAAGGAACTTGCCTCCTATAACATCCCCATTGTCGCAATCGAACGGGAGGATCAGTATGTAAACAGCGTCAATACCAATAACTA
>CANRIM010000083.1 GCA_947630695.1 uncultured Lachnospiraceae bacterium | reverse complement strand
CCCAAACCCTGCACGTCGTCGCAAGCTCCGTATCGTTCGTTTCCACCTAACGGTGAAAACTCGCTCGCTTCGCGCAAAGACGCGATTACTTCTCCGGTGCGACTCGTTCCTAAGTGAAAAGCTTAGGTGCAAATTTGAAAGTGAGGTGAAACATAACATTTGCAAACTAACAATTCGATTGGTGGAATGAAGGGGTAACGCCCTGAAACGCCAACCTTAATACTCTGACTGGCTCTGCTCAAAAGGCAGATGTTCGGAAACTCGGTGAAGTCGGCAGAGAGCTGCCGTCTTACAGTTGTGAAAACAACTGTAACGAAAGCTGTCCAGCGGTGGACAGTGCAGCCTATATGCCGGAGGTCTACAAAATATCTATGGTGAGAATGACTGTAAAAGGTCTGACGAATCCTCGAATGTAAGGGTCTATAAGTAGGCTGTATAGAAATGTGCAGCTATCCAAACGGATAGTATGTGGGGGAAAGTAAGAATCGAAGATATGAAATTCCCTATGCCGTTACAGGCGGTATCAAACATACGGGCTCAGAGAGGACGCCTACGGATATATGTAACAGATAGAATTGTTGGAAGGAGGAAAGCAGAAAGGCTAACCAAAAGGTTAGTAAACGCAGGAAATCATAACTGCGTGAGTTTTCTGTGAGAGCGATGGCGCGACCGTTGATGTTCCTGTAATGGGAATGGAGGAACAGCCATCAGCCGTTTATGATTTTCAAATAATAACAAAGTAAATATTCACAGCTTCGAGTATGACAAAGAAAATCAAATCCGAAAGGAGGAGATGCCTGTGACAACCACGAAGCAGAAAAAGAACTCAAAGCTACGCCATTTGGAGTATTATGACTTGCAAAATACGCTTGATAAGCTGTATGCGGATAGTGGGCGAGGAAAGATTTTCAATAATCTTATGCCGCTTATTGAGAGCGAGGAAAACATTCGCCTTGCTTATCGAAATATAAAACGCAATCCCGGAAGCAATACAAGTGGAGTTGACAGGCAAACGATTAAGGATATTGAAAAGATTCCCGAAACGAAGTTTGTTGAAATTGTTAGAAAGAAACTCCAATGGTATAAACCCAAAGCAGTAAGAAGAGTTGAAATTCCAAAACCGAACGGAAAGTTAAGACCGCTCGGTATCCCTGCGATATGGGACAGAATAGTCTAGCAATGTATTCTACAAATCCTTGAACCTATCTGCGAAGCTAAATTCAGTGACAGAAGCAATGGGTTTCGACCTAACAGGTCAGCAGAACATGCCATTGCACAAGCATATGCGCTTATGCAAAAATCTCACCTGCACTATGTTGTGGACATTGACATTAAAGGATTTTTCGATAATGTCAACCACAGCAAGCTAATAAAGCAGATGTGGAATATGGGAATACAGGACAAAAAGTTGCTATGTGTGATTAAAGAGATGCTAAAAGCTCCGATTGTTTTGCCAAACGGCGGCACAATTTACCCACAGAAAGGAACGCCGCAAGTCGGAATTCTATCACCGCTTCTTTCCAATATCGTTCTGAATGAATTGGATTGGTGGATAGTAAGCCAGTGGGAGAAACAGCCTGCTCATAATGTTCGTGACCATATCACGAAAACAGGAGCTGTCCACAGAGGACAAGCCTATAACGCATTTCGTAAATCGGGATTAAAAGAGATGCACATGGTAAGATACGCTGACGATTTGATATTTTGCTCTACCCGAAAAGAAGCCGACAGAGCATATCATGCAACAAAGGCGTGGCTTCATGAACGTTTGAAGTTGGACGTAAGCGAAGAAAAATCCAAAATCGTCAATTTGGAAAAGGGCTATTCGGAATTTCTGGGATTTAAGCTTACACTAATGAAAAAGGGTTCGTCCTATGTTGTTAAGTCACATATATGTGATAAGGCAAAACGCCGAGAAACGGACAAACTGAAATGTCAAATCAAAAAGATAGCGCACCCCCAAAATGATGAGGAACGGGCTACGCTTATCAACGAATACAATTCTATGATTATGGGTATGCACAACTATTTTCAGATTGCAACCTGTGTGAGTTCGGATTTCGCAGATATGGGGCGAGAAGTAGATGTTGTGAAACTAAGCCAATTAAAGCGAAAAGCACTTTCCGCAAAGGGAGATTACAAGGGTGCATTGTTTATTGAAAAGAAATACGGACAGAGCAAACAGATTCGATTCTTTGGCGGTAAACCGTTAGTCCCTGTAGCGTATGTCAAGCACAAGAACCCTATGTGGAATAAAAAATCGGTGTGTAAATATACGTCGGAGGGCAGACAGGAAATTCATAAAAATCTTGGCATAGATACCAGAACAATGCTTTTCCTTATGAGAGCAAAGGAAGTTGGGCGAAGTGTTGAGTATATGGACAACCGAATTTCTCTTTATGCGGCACAGTACGGAAGGTGTGCAATTACGGGGCAAATACTTGAATTACACGAAATTCATTGTCACCACAAAAAGCCTGTCAGTCAAGGTGGAAACGACAGATACGAAAACTTGATTATATTGCACAAGGATATACACCGATTGCTGCATGCGACAAAAGAAGAAACAATCAAGGCTTACCTTTCGCAGCTTAAGCTTGATTCCAAACAGAAAGCACGGTTGAATAAACTGCGCCAACTTGCAAATCTGCAAACTATTTGAAAATAAATGAGTTACTTTACTGCTCGAACATTGTAAGTTTACTTTAGTTAATACTGTATCATAAACGGTGGAACGCCGTGTGCGGTGAAAGTCGCATGCACGGTGTGGAGCGGGGGAAAAATCCGAAGATTACTTCAAAGGATTACCTATCGCTATCAAGACGACCGAGACAATCGTTTTTGTCGAGGGAAGTCGAGCGGCAAGAAGTAACGCTTCTTTTTCCTCCTTTTCCTCGCAAAGTCATGGGACTTTGTAGGGACCCCTAATAAAAATTATACCAACGTACCAAATTGATACGTTGGTTTTTATGCTCAAATTCTGTCTGCACTGGTTGCTTTTTCTCAAATTTAAGTGTTACCGAAACGAAAACAGCCGCAAATAATTACACAATAAAGCAATCATAAACTTCTTATGCTTTTTGATAAACAGAGAAATTTTGAATTTTCGGCAAACTTTTTTAGAAGATACCCTGATTTTTGCGAAAAAAATGTACGTTGTATCGTGA
>CANRIM010000082.1 GCA_947630695.1 uncultured Lachnospiraceae bacterium | reverse complement strand
ACGGAAATGCCGCCACCGCACAGCTCAACGATTCGTTTTGAGATGGACAGTCCCAGGCCTAACCCGTGCCGGGAATGAGAGGTGTCGCCCTGATAATACGGATCAAACAGATGCGACCGCGTTTCCTCGTTCATGCCCTCGCCTGTATCCGAAATCATTACCGTAATGCTTTCAGCGCAGGGAACGACTTCTGCGGTGATTTCGCCGCCGATGGGTGTGAATTTAATCGCATTGCCGAGAAGATTTAACCAAAGGTGCTGCATTAGCTCTTTGTTCCCGACAAATATTGCCGGAGGAAATTCACCGCTAAACTCGATTTTTTTGTCAAGCCACTCTTTTGAAAGGATGATCGCACATTGGCGAATCTGCTCACTGACATCGTAGCTTTGTGTATCCGTCACGATTTGCTGGGATGTCAATTTGGAGAGAAGAATGGTGTTGCTTGCGAGATTTGACAACCTTGCGGATTCATCAACGATAATTTGCAGATATTCCCGTCGCTGCTCAATCGGCAGTTCCTTTTCCAGAAGCAAGGAAGCAAAGCCGTTGATAGACGCAATGGGGGTCTTAAATTCATGGGAATAGTTGTTTATAAAATCATTTCGCAGGATTTGAACGCTCGAAAGCTCTGCACACATTTTGTTAAAATCATCATAGATAGGTTTCATTTGCCCGGCTTTCGCACTGTCGATGCGGGTATCAAATTTTCCGTCCGCGACGCTGCTAATCCCTTCCGACAGCGTTTTGATCTCCCGAAGTCTGCGGCGATAGAGAATTGTGTTCAAAGGAACTAAGATCAATGTAAAAATCACAAGTGTTCCAAGCGCCTCAAATCCTGCTGCTCTGTATGTATCTGTGACCCTAAAAAAATCGGTCACAAACCATGTCATAAACATATAGGACGCGACAGCGGTGACAAGAACAGCGAATGTTTGAATCAGCATTTGCGGCCAAAGCCGCTTTGTTATGCTCGCCAGCTTTTTCCTGTTCAAATTCATTCACTCCTTTCGTATGTCCGCTTTATAGCCCAGTCCCTTAATGGTGATGATACCAAATTCCGTAATGTCTTTTAAGCGATTGCGGATTCTGCTGATATGCGTCTTAACTGTTTCTTCGCCGCTCTCCGCATTGAAGCCCCAAATACTGTCAAGAAGCTGCTCCTTTGAGAAAATACGGTCAGGATAGGAAAGCAGCTTAAAAAGCAAATCAAATTCTTTTTTGGGAAACTCAATATATTGGGCAGCGTTATAAACCGCATACTTTTCTGAATCTACCGTTACGCCGCCGATTTCAATTTTCTTGCTCTGCGCAATATTGAAGCGTCTGAGAAGCGCCTTGACACGCCACAGCAGCTCGTCGCTTGAGAATGGTTTTGTCATATAATCGTCCGTGCCGAGATAGAACCCCTGCTGCTTATCATCCATGGATTCCTTTGCCGTGAGCAACAGGAATGGGATCGTATAGCCTTCCTCGCGGACGGTTTTCAGTAGTGAATAACCGTCCATTCGAGGCATCATAATATCTGCCACGATCATGTCTATACCTCCTTTATGCAGAGTGTCCAAAGCGTCCACGCCGTCACAAGCGGTGATTACCGTATATAGATCGCCCAGTCTTGCAGCGGTCAAAAGGCGCATATTGCGATCATCTTCAACCACAAGTATTGTAGCCATTTCCTGTTCAACTCCTTTTTATTATTATACCACGCTTTTGTGTACTGCGTGTAATAAGTACCGTTTTTTTTACTTATCATTCGACGGATTTCAGCGATTCTACCATACTGATTTTCTTTAATCTGATTCGCATAACAAGCTGAACAAACACGGCGAACAATAGAGTAATGGCGATACTTAACAAATAGCTATAAACGGAAATACGGATATCAAAGCAGATTTTGTCAGGCCTTATCTGCTGCATGGCAAAAAGATGAAGCAGCTTTCCAAACAGCAGTCCGAGCAGCGTACCGGCAGCGGTAAGTATATTTACCTCCCGAAACACATAGGCGGCAGTTTCCATGCGAAAGAAGCCCAGCACCTTAATTGTCGCAATCTCCCGTATGCGTTCGCAGATGTTAATGTTGATAAGGTTAAAAAGGACAATAAACGCCAACGCCCCTGCACATAGGATAATCAGAAGCACTACAAGGTTCAGACTGGAAAAAGATGTTTCGATACTTTCTCTCATATCGTTATTCAAAAACAGATAACTGACTTCTTCATCTCCCTGAAGCTGGGCAATGCTGCTTTCTTCATTTTGCGTGAGACGAAAATATGCCGTGTTAACAGGTGCTTCGCCGGAAAGCCTTATCATGGTTTCTTCCGTGACAAAAAGATAGTCCCCGATATAATTATCAAATATTCCGGCTACGGAAGCAGTGGTCACGCGGAGTGAATCGTCTGTCAGCGTTACAGTATCCCCGCATTTTACATTGAGCCTCTCGGCAATCCCCTTGCAGAGAATGATTTCGCCGTCCTTCGGGTAGGATATGTCAGTCCCCTTGCTGTGCAGATTTATAAATTCCGATAAGCTGCCTTTCGGCACGGCGGTAAGTCCGACATTTTTCGTTCTCCCCGAAAAAGTAATATCTACATTTTCTACGGAAGAAAAAAGCGCAGCATCTATACAGTCATGGCGGGAAAGAAAATCGTTTTGCGCCGTTTCATCCATGGCTCCGCCGAATGTTATTTCTCCGTCGTACAGCGTGATTTCACCGTATTGATACTCGGTGACATTCTGAATGGAATCTCGTATGCCGAAACCGGTTAAAAGGAGCGCCGTGCATCCGCTGATTCCGAGGATCATCAGGAAAAATCTTTGCTTATAACGAATCACATTTCGCATGGAAACTTTATGCAGGAAGCTGACACGTTTCCAAAGCCTCAAACGCTCGATCCAAATCCGCCTGCCGTTTTTCGGTGTTTTCGGGCGCAGGATACTGGCAGGGACTTCATGCGTGACGTTTTTGCAGCACATAACCGTGACCCCCGCTGTACAAAGCATAGAAATCATCAGAGAAACCGTATACATCAGCGGATCAAAGGAATATAAAAGGTTTTCCGCAAAATTATATGCTGTACTGTACGCGCACCAAAAAACCTTTGGAATCAGAAC
This sequence comes from uncultured Lachnospiraceae bacterium, assembly GCA_947630695.1. Classification (GTDB taxonomy): domain Bacteria; phylum Bacillota; class Clostridia; order Lachnospirales; family Lachnospiraceae; genus CANRIM01. The sequence goes on along the minus strand of CANRIM010000082.1, from coordinate 259 downwards.
GGTTCCGGCAAAGAATCCAAGAATACTGCCAATTAGTCCGGCAGATCCGGCGTAAAAAAGGAATTTGTAATATATCTTTCCTTTTCCATATCCGAGAGCTTTCAAAACGCCGATCTGCGTTCTCTGTTCTTCCACCATTCGGGTCATTGTCGTAACGCACACCAGTGCCGCAACAAGAAAAAAGAACGCAGGAAAAACGATTGATATATTTTCTATGATCGTGGAATCCTGCTCAAAGGCGGCATACCCCGCATTTTCT
>CANRIM010000081.1 GCA_947630695.1 uncultured Lachnospiraceae bacterium | reverse complement strand
TATTACAATCTTGCAAAATCTCTGCCGGATGATATGGATTATGTGATCGCAAACAGCAAGCTGTCGGAGGAGTTTGACATTGCCTCGACCCATATGCTCCTTGTTGACAAAAATCTTTCGTCCAAATCCGTTCGGGACATGACACGGGAAATGGAACAGGTGGACGGGGTCAAATATGTGCTGGGACTGGAATCAGTGATCGGTCCCCGTGTACCGGAGGAAGTCCTGCCGGAGTCGATCACCGGACTTTTGCAGAGCAACAAATGGGAACTGCTGCTCTTAAATTCCGAATATCCTGTAGCCAGTGATGAAGTCGGTACGCAGATCGAATCCTTGAATACTATCCTGAAAAAATACGATCCCACCGGAATGCTCATCGGAGAAGCGCCCTGCATGAAGGATATGATCGACGTGACTTCCTATGATTTTAAGGTTGTCAATGTGATTTCCATTGTTGCGATCTTTCTCATCATCGCACTGGTGGAACGAAGCGTCACTTTGCCATTTATTCTGATCTCGGTGATTGAACTGGCGATTTTTATCAATTTAGGGCTGCCGCACTACCTGGGGCAAAGCCTTCCGTTTATTGCGCCGATCTGCATCAGCACCATCCAGCTTGGCGCAACCGTGGACTACGCCATTTTGATGACAACACGGTACAAGTCCGAACGAATCCATGGGGCAGACAAAAAGGAGGCCGTTCGATGTGCGCTGACCACATCCATCCCGTCCATCCTGGTGTCGGGATTCGGATTGTTTGCCGCCACCTTTGGTGTGGCACTCTACTCAAAAATCGATATGATCAGTTCCATTTGCATGCTGCTGGCCCGTGGCGCTGTCATCAGTATGTTCTGCGTTATTTTGATCCTTCCGGCGCTTCTGCTTCTGCTGGATAAGGTCATTTGCGTAACGACGCTGGGAATGAAAAAGAAAAATAAAACCGAACAGGAGGTACTTTTGAAATGAAAAATTCTTCAAAGAAAATCATTGCGCTTTGCCTTTGCGCTGCTTTAGCAGTGAGCGGAGTCGCGGCGACCGCATTCGCCCAAAACGCCGATGGGAATGAGGCGGAAAATCAGGCGAAACCTGAAACCGTATCCGCATCTGCTGCCGACAATGCCGGCATTTCCAAGGATGAAACCGTGTATGTCCTTGCCGGCGCGGACGGCTCTGTTCAGAAAATCATTGTCAGCGATTGGATCAAGAACTCCCTCGGCAATGCTGCAGTGAGCGATAAATCCGAACTGACAGATGTGGAAGATGTCAAGGGCGACGAAACTTACACCATGAACAGCGACAATATGCGTGTATGGGACGCCCAGGGCAATGACATTTACTATCAGGGCAATATCGAAAAAGAACTACCTGTTGATCTTTCAGTCTCCTACAAGCTGGACGGAAAGCCCATATCGGCAGACGATCTGGTCGGAAAAAGCGGCCGGGTGACCATCCGTTTTGACTATCAAAACAAGCAATACGAAACCGTAGAGATCGGCGGCAAGCAGGAGAAAATCTATGTTCCGTTTGCCATGCTGACCGGCGCTTTACTCAGTGACGATGTGTTTACAAACGTGGAGGTGACCAACGGGAAACTCATCAATGACGGCAGCCGCACCGCTGTGATCGGGATTGCATTTCCGGGCCTTCAGGAAAACCTTGCGATTTCCAGAGACAAATTTGATATTCCAGGCTTCGTGGAGATCACCGCCGATGTAAGCAGCTTCCGGCTCGATATGACGGTGACGCTTGCTACAAATGCGCTTTTCAGTGAACTGGATGCGGACGGCTTTGATTCCATCTCGGAGCTTAGCGCCTCCATGGAGGAACTGACAAGCGCCATGGATCAACTTTTGGATGGTTCTTCGCAGCTTTATGAGGGAACAGCTGCATTGCTTGAGAAATCGGATGAACTGGTGGAAGGAATTGATCAGCTTGCTGCCGGAGCGGAGAATCTCAAAAACGGAGCCGGCAGTCTGGATGCAGGAGCAGCTGAACTTCAAAGCGGAGCGACGCAGTTAAGCGAAGGACTGAACACCCTTGCGTCGAACAACAACACCTTAAACGGCGGAGCCAGGCAGGTGTTTGATACGCTGCTCTCTACGGCGAACACCCAGCTGGCAGCGGCAGGACTGGATGTCCCGACCCTGACGACCGGGAATTATGCAGAGGTTCTGAACGGCGTCATTGCATCGCTGGACGAAAACGCCGTATATGCGCAGGCACTGAACCAGGTAACCGCAGCCGTGGAAGCACAGAGAGACATGATTACACAGCAGGTCACGGCGGCTGTTCAGAGCCAGGTAACCGCGCAGGTCACAGCCGCCGTCAAAGAGGAGGTTACGGCACAAGTGACGCAGGTTGTTCGGAATACCGTAGCAGAGCAGGTCATTCAGTCTGTTCTGCATATGGATAAAGCGTCTTATGATGCCGCTGCCAGCGCCGGACAGATAGATCAAGGGACGCAGGAAAAGATTGAAACTGCGATAGAACAGCAGATGCAGTCTGAGCAGATACTCCAGCAGATGCAGGCGGGGGCAGAGGGGCAGATGGAAACCCAGCCGATTCAGGATACCATTGCCGCAAAGACTGGTGAACAAATGCAAAGCGATGCCATCAAGCAGACAATTGCGGAGCAGACAGAGCTGCAGATTCAGAAGATTATCTCGGAACAAATGGCGTCTGACGAGGTGCAGGCACAGCTTGCCGACGCTGCGGAGGGTGCGAAATCGGTCATCGCGCTCAAGTCCTCCCTTGACAGCTACAACGCATTCTATCTCGGCCTGCAAAGCTATACAGCCGGTGTAGCCGACGCTGCGGCGGGAGCAGGGACCTTGAAGGCCGGAACGGATGACTTGAAGGCCGGCACATCTGAGCTTGCTGCCGGTGCTTCACAGCTTTACGATGGAATCCTTACACTGAAAAACGGAACGCCGGCTCTGGTGGACGGGATCACCCGGCTTCGTGACGGCGCCATGCAGCTTTCTGATGGGCTGAAAGAATTTAACGAAAAAGGCATCCAAAAATTGGTGGATGCGGTGGAAGGCGATCTCGACGAACTTTTGAACAGATTGCGCGCGACAAAAGATGTGTCCCTGCGCTATAAGAACTTTGCAGGCGCAAGCGAGGATATGGGCGGTCAGGTGAAATTCATTTATCGGACGGATGCAGTGGAATAAATCAACCTCCGCAGCAGACAAAGCAATGTAGAAGCATTTCAACAAAATGATATGTTTATCATTCACAAAATTAAGTTTGTAAGTGTGGATTGTTGATACAGTATCCTTAACTATGGGAAATATTGAGTTATGATACTGAAATCCTGTTTCAAAGATTGACAGACGGCAAAACTTAATTTATGATACCCATATATGATCTGTATATAGGGGAGTAGTTGGCAGCAGTAAGCTGTAATTAAATCAACAAGACTGGGTATTTGCCTTGGTTTAATTATAAACAACAAGACCTGTATAGCATATGGCAGTGTGAACCGCTCCCCGTCAAGTAGACAATCAAAAAAATAAATATTTCTGCCATCAGATTTCGGTCTGGTGGCAGTTTTTACGCTGCCGCAAGATATTGTTTGTGTTTCTCCATTGGTGTCAGAACACCTAAGTTTCGCTGCAATCGTTTGTTGTTATAATACTCGATGTAGTCCTCTATCATCTTCACAAGAGTTTCTCTGTCCGTGAACCGTTTGCCGTAGTATCTCTCCCTCTTTAGAATGCCCCAA
>CANRIM010000080.1 GCA_947630695.1 uncultured Lachnospiraceae bacterium | reverse complement strand
TAAAGGCTCCCCGAAATTTGTCAACGCCAAAACAGCGGAAACAGGCAATTTCGGCAGGATTGCCAGAATTGTTAGCCGCTGCTAACTTGAATATTGTATATTTTTCCCATAGGAAAAGTTTCGAAATTTTTTGTGAATTATTCCGGACAGGCATGGGTTGTGCAAACTTGAAAAAGCCGGTGCGTTATGCTAGGATAAAATCAGTTTGAAAGAAAGCAGTATTTCGGGAAAGGAGGCCGCGCATGCATTTACAGGAAAGCGGAGAAATGTATCTGGAAACCATACTGATTTTGCAGCAGAAGACAGGGGCAGTGCGCTCCATTGACGTCAGCGAGTATATGGGATACTCCAAGCCCAGCATCAGCCGGGCCATGGGCCTGCTTCGAAACGGGGACTACATTACCGTGGATCCGGAGGGCTACATTCACCTGACGGAAAGCGGCCGGGAAATTGCCGAAAAGATTTTTGAGCGGCACCAGCTGCTGTCGGCGCTGCTGATAAAGCTGGGCGTAGACGAGAAGACGGCGACCGAGGATGCCTGCAAGATGGAGCATGTGATCAGCGATGCGTCCTTTGCGGCCATCAAGGCGCATGTGGGAGATCTGCAGCTGTGACCGCGGGCTTGCCGCGAGGATGGGTGCAGATAAAACAAAACATTATGTTAACTATCGATATGATGGCAGTGGGAACGCTGCCGGATCCAAAGGAAAATGAAACGGCGCTGGCAGGGATCCCTGCATGGCGCCGACAGTATATATTGCGGTGTCAAAATGCGCCGGAGCGGAAACGGCGGCTGGGGGCCTGGCTGCTGCTGCAGCGCAACCTGGCAACGCTTGGTATTTCCGACGAAGCGGTACGCCGCGGCGCCAACGGAAAACCGGAATGTGAAGGTATTTATTTTAACCTGTCCCATTCCGGAGAAATGGCGCTTTGCGCGGTCAGCGACCGTCCGGTGGGCTGCGATATAGAAAAAATCAGGCCGCTGCCCAAAGGCGTGGCGGCGCGCTATTACAGCGCAGAAGAACGTCGCTACATTGCGGAAGGGCAGGCTGTGGGGGAGACAGACCGAAGGTTTTTCCGGATCTGGACGATGAAAGAAAGTTATATGAAAATGACCGGAGAGGGCCTGTCCCTTTCTCCGGAACGGATTGAGACAGACCTGCATGCGATGACCATCCTGCGGGATCAGGCGCCGCAGTCCTGCCGGCTGCAAAATGGGTCATCGGACGCCTATGAATGGTCTGTGTGTTTCGAGATGTCAAAGGATCAGGATGACCTGACAGGTGCGCCTAAAGGCGCGCGTGCCGATACCTTAGAGGAATGCAAGGAGTGATGGTATGAAGAAGCTGGGCTTTGGCCTGATGCGCCTGCCCATGCGCGAAGGCGCGCAGGCGGGGACCGTGGATCTGGAACAGGTGATGCAGATGGTAGACCTGTTTCTGGAGCGGGGATTCACTTATTTTGATACAGCGTGGATGTACTGCGGATTTTCCAGTGAAAACGCAGTCAAAACCGTGCTGACGGATCGTTACCCCAGAGACCGCTTTACGCTGGCGACGAAGCTGCACGCCGGTTTCGTCAAGTCTTTGGAGGATCGGGACCGGATCTTTTCGGAGCAGCTCGCAAAAACGGGCGCGGGCTATTTTGACTATTATCTGCTACATGGGGTGGAGGCTTCGCTGCTGCAGAAATATGAGGCCTTCGATTGTTTTCATTGGCTTTTTGAGAAGAAAGCCAGTGGCGCAGTGAAGCACGTGGGCATTTCCTTCCACGATTCCGCCGCGCTGCTGGATGAGATACTGACGAAATATCCGCAGCTGGAATTTGTGCAGCTGCAGCTGAATTATCTGGACTGGGAAAGTCCGTGGATCCAGTCCCGGGCTTGTTATGAAACCGCGGTCAGACACGGAAAACAGGTAATTGTCATGGAACCGGTGAAAGGCGGTTCGCTGGCAAAGATCCCAGCGGAGGCGGAAAGGCTGTTTCGCGCCCGGGACCCGCAAATGCCGGTTCCCGGCTGGGCCCTTCGTTTTGCGGCCTCACCGGATCATGTGATGGTGGTGCTTTCCGGCATGTCCAGCCTGCAGCAGGTCAGGGAAAATACGGAATGTCTCGACACCCTTGCACCGCTTACCGCGGAAGAACGGCAGCTTTGCTTTGACGCTGCGAAAATCATCAACGCGCAGATCGCCGTGCCCTGCACCGGCTGCGCTTACTGTACGGAAGGCTGCCCGGCAAAAATACCCATTCCCCAGTATTTTTCCCTTTATAATGAAGACATGCGGGAACAGCTGGAGACCAAGGGGTGGACCATCAACTTTACGAATTACAGGAAGCTGGCGGCAGGCGGCGGAAAGGCCAGAGACTGCATCGGCTGCGGCGCCTGCGAGGCGATTTGCCCGCAGCATTTGCCGGTGAGAACCTACCTGAAATCGGTGGCGAAGCATTATGACCGGTGGTAATGAAAATGCAGCCGGTAAAAAACGGCATGGACACCGTCCGGCTTTAAGCGGATTTCTTCTGCAGCTCGCTGAGGACGGCGGAGCCTAAAATCAATACGGCGCCTCCCATCTGCAGCATGGACATGCGTTCGGCCAGAAGCAGCGCGGACAAAATCAGCGCCACCACCGGGTCAATATAGCTGAAAATCGCAATGGTCTGGGCTTTCAGCCCGTCCATGGAACCAAAATACAGGGCATAGGCGATGCCCGTATGTACAATGCCCAGAAGCAGCAGACACAGTATGCTGCCGGGAGAAAATGTAATCGCCGAAATATCCTCTGTCAGCAGAAGATAGGGAATCATAATGACAGCCGCCGCACTTAGCTGGATGATACATTTTTCATAAGCATCCACGCCGGCGGCTTTTTTGTTCATTAAAACCACGGTAGAATACAGCACGGCCGCGCCCAGTCCCATCAAAACGCCCCGGTATTCTCCGGAAGAAAAGGCGGCGCCCCGGGTGACGCCGGACACCAGCAGCATACCTGCCAGCGCGGTTACAGTACAAACGCCGCTTTTTACCGTCAGCTTTTCTTTTAAGAGCAGTGCGGACGCGAGGGTCACAAAGGCAGGTTCCATATAATAGCAGAGGGTGGCGACGGAAACCGTGGTATAACGATATGCCTCAAAGAGCAGGATCCAGTTAAACCCCATGGCCACGCCGGAGGCGGCCAGCCAGAGGACGGTTTTTGCACCGATGGGACTGAAATGTCTGCGGCGGACTTTGATCAGCAGCAAAAGAAATACCGTACCGATGACGCCGCGGGAAAAAGCAAGCATTCCGGAAGAAAAGGGGATCTGTTTTCGGAAAATGCCGATGGTTCCGAAAATAAACATGGAAGTCATCAGCATCAGCAGCGGTTTTTTGGCGTTTTGGTTCATCATGGGCGGTTCCTTTCATAGTCCCCGGGTTCCGGGACCGGAGATTTTTAAGAAACTGTTATGAAACACAGTGATTTCTATTGTAAACGTATTTTTGAAAAGGTCAAGAGAGCAAAGGGATACGCTGAATTAATGTTAATAAAATGCGAGAACTGTATCCCCTCAGTTTTGCTGAATGAAAGCAGTCTGGATTATTGAAACTAAAAAAATGTAATGAAGTATTGTACTTCATTACACCTGCACATGCCGAAGAAGGGGTCGTAATTGAACGACAGATTCATTGACGTTGGTATTTTTCCCTGTTAAGATAATGGGGTGAAAATACTTTTGTGTGACCTGATTACCACCTGTAAAAAATCAATATGCAACGATATTGACAATATGTAAAGAATATGATATTGTATATCCATCGCTTGAAGAATAAAAGAAAGTGTGGGTGGTAT
>CANRIM010000079.1 GCA_947630695.1 uncultured Lachnospiraceae bacterium | reverse complement strand
TTTTCAAAAACGCAAACATTGTAGCAGACGAAGCTATTACAGCGGATGATGCACTTGAAATCTTAAAAGTAGCAGCGCAGCTGAGTCCTCAAACAACATTCGCACCGGATGAATCTGAAGATCCGGACAAATCCGAAGAACCAGATAAATCCGAGGAACCGGGCAAATCCGAAGAGCCGGGTCAGTCCGAAGAACCGGGCAAATCCGAGGAACCGGGTCAGTCCGAAGAACCGGGCAAATCCGAGGAACCGGGTCAGTCCGAAGAGCCGGGTCAGTCTGAAGAGCCGGGTCAGTCCGAAGAGCCGGGTCAGTCTGAGGAGCCGGGTCAGTCTGAAGAGCCGGGTCAGTCTGAGGAGCCGGGTCAGTCTGAAGAGCCGGGTCAGTCCGAGGAACCGACAGAAGAACCGGTTCAAATTCAAACTTCAGAAGACGGATCATGGAAATACACGGAAGATGCAGAAGGGAATGTAACTGTTATTCGGTATCTCAAAGAGGAAGCTGCTACCCTTACTATCCCGGATAAGATCGACGGAAAGACGGTTGTTGCCATTGTTCCGATAGATGATGAATGGGGATCAGCATGTACCATCTTTGGTGACTGGAACAAACATGAAACAGTAACAACAGTTGTTATCCCCAAAACTGTAACGGTGATCGGCGGATCTACCTTCTCCCAGTTCACGAAGCTGGCGGATGTCAACATCCCCGACGCTGTTACGGAAATCGGTGAAAAAGCTTTCTATAAAAATGCCATCACAACAGTTTCTATCCCGAAAGCAACCAAAACCGTAGGAAAACAGGCCTTTTCAGAAAATCCTGCTCTGGCAGAAGTAAAGGTTTATGCTGACGGCGTTGAGTTTGGAAAGAACGCATTCCAGAAATGTGATGCCCTTGAAAACATTTACTTCTACGGTGAAGTTCCTACATTCACAGCAGAAGCAACCAATAAAACCGAAAAGGATAATCCTTTGAAGGAATTCTTCCAGAAGAGCGGTTCCGCAACGGTTAAGCCCGTTATTCATGTACCGTATGGAAAGAAAGCCGCATATGAAGCAGCTTTTGGAGAAATGCTTCAGCCCAATGGCGTAACGGATGCAGAGGGCAAACAGTATAACATTCCGGTTCAGGAAATGTTGTATACCTCCGAAGACGAAACCTGGCAGTACACGGAAGACTTGGAAGGAAACGTAACCGTTGTTAAGTACCTCAAAGAGGAAGCTGCTACCCTTACTATCCCGGATAAGATCGATGAGAAGACAGTTGTTGCTGTTTTACCTACAAGTGACGGAAAGACATCCTGTACTATCTTCGGTGACTGGAACAAACATGAAACAGTAACAACAGTTGTTATCCCCAAAACTGTAACGGTGATCGGCGGATCTACCTTCTCCCAGTTCACGAAGCTGGCGGATGTCAACATCCCCGACGCTGTTACGGAAATCGGTGAAAAAGCTTTCTATAAAAATGCCATCACAACAGTTTCTATCCCGAAAGCAACCAAAACCGTAGGAAAACAGGCCTTTTCAGAAAATCCTGCTCTGGCAGAAGTAAAGGTTTATGCTGACGGCGTTGAGTTTGGAAAGAACGCATTCCAGAAATGTGATGCCCTTGAAAACATTTACTTCTACGGTGAAGTTCCTACATTCACAGCAGAAGCAACCAATAAAACCGAAAAGGATAATCCTTTGAAGGAATTCTTCCAGAAGAACGGTTCTGCAAAGGTTAAATCAGTTATGCATGTATTGTTTGGAAAGAAAGCCGCATATGAAGCAGCTTTTGGAGAAATGCTTCAGCCCAATGGCGTAACAGATGCAGAAGGCAACCAGTATAACATTCCGGTTGTTAATGATCTGTTAGATGAGTATGTGTTTGAAGACATAGAAGGAACTGAAAACGTCAAAATTACACAGTATAAAGGAACCGAAAAGGTTGTAACATTCCCTTCTGCTGATGCCAATGGAAAACCGGTTACCGCAATCATTTCCAACCGGAACTTCCTTGGAAAGGGAAATGATAAAAACATTACCGAAGTAACGATTCCCAATTCTGTTACGGAACTTGGCAAGCAGGTTTTCCTTCAAATGGAATCTCTGAAAAAAATCACGCTTTCTGATAACCTGACGACCATCGGACAGCAGGCATTCAACAAATGTGGAGTAGAGGAATTAACAATTCCGAAGGGCGTAACCGTTCTGAATCAACAGTTATTTGAAGACTGTAAACAATTAAAGAGCGTTAAGTTTTTAGGTGATGTTACAGAAGTTGGCATAAAGGTATTTCGCAGGGCTACTGCATTAAAGGATGTTTATTTCTACAGCAAAACAGCTCCCGCAACAATTAAAGCACTTACAGCTGGCGGAGATGAAGCTCAGGGTCTGTTCCAGGAAACAAATGGTGTGACAATCCATGTTCCGACAGGCTGCAAAGAAGCTTATGAGGAAGCCTTTGGTGCTACCTTAAAAACGGTGCATAATGAAGATGGTTCCACCAGCGGCCCGAAGACAGATGTAATTGTCGTAGCTGATCTGACTGTCGAATAATCCAAACGGCAATCAGGCATCCTGATTTGCCAAAAGCACACTGGAAAAACAAATCCTACGAGGGAGGCGCTTCATTACGGAGGCGCCTCCTTTTAATTTTTTTGCTTTTGCCCTGTTTCTATAATAAACAAAAAAAGGTGCACCATTTTAGGGCACCCTCTATCAGATTTTCGTTTATTTGTTCAGCCAGGTTTGTACTGTTTTGACCTCTTCGTCCAGGGCATTCGCGATCTCTTCCACGGAAAAACCCATGCCGGCCATGCGGACTGCCATCTTCCGACTATTAAAAATCTGCTCCTTTTAAGATTGCCAGCCTTTGGAAAAACATTTCTTTCCATTCCGGCGCAATATCAAATATCTGCGGATCGATTTCTTTTTTCTGACGGAGTTTTACATGTCGGACAGCCTCAATCGCAGCCTCCCTCTGTGATTTGATTTCCGGATAAAGGGTCTGACAATTGGCGCCGTCTATCGTATCGTAACTCTTAAAACTCTGATTCAAATCCATAATGGGATAAAGAGAAATACACTGATTGGTTTTGTTGTCAACTAAAAAACCCCAGTTTTCCGGATGCCGGTCTGTATTGCCCACCAGATAATCCAGAATATTCATCCCGTAAAAGGTTTCGCTGTCGATGCGTTTACATTCCTCAATCGTATGCAGGCCCTGATTACAGGCGTAGATATCAAAAGCCATTTTGGAAACAATGGAATATTCTTTGGAAGTAATGATCCTGCTGCTGGTCACCGCTTCCCCTGCATAACTGCCTTCCTGATACACCACCTGCCGAAAATCAAAATGCTGACATAGTTTGCTGGCCAGAAGTTCTCGTTTTACTGCGTCATCTCCTCCGTCTTTCAACAGAATAAAATGGTCGCCGCATCGAATCCATGCTTTCGGAAAGCAGCCTTTTGTTGACAGATCCGGCGCCAGTTCCTGATTCGTAACCGTCATTTGCTTTCCTCTCAGAGATAATTCCACGATCGCTTCATTCAGGGGATTATCATACAAATTGATGTCCTCAAACCCAATGGTTTCCGTCTTCTTTTTTACCCAATAAATGTCCGTCAGTGAAACGCAGTGATATGACAGCGAGATTTTGGCGCGGTCCTGATCTGTCACAGCCTGTGCCACGCCGATACTGTTAAGTATTTCTTTTGCATATTGTCTGTCAAGCGTCAATACGCGGGAGGCACACCAATGGTAGAAATTCATTAAATTGTTCATGCGGGTATCAATGTCTGTCTCTGCTTCCAGATACAGATCATACGGACAGAAGGGCGGATTCTTTACATCTGCCAGACCGGCCGTATTGATTTCCGCCACACATTGATTTCCATGCATAATCTCATATACAGTCAAGTTTTTTCCTCTGCGTTCTTCATCCAACGCCCGTCTCCCGCTTGCAACGGACAAATTACTGTTCATACGGCACCTTCCACACATTGCTTTTTTCGTATCAGACCACTGGTCCCGGGCAGATATCCCGGCGGATACTTTTATTTATTGTAACACACTATGATTCTGTCAACAAGAAACATACCTCATTTTCCTTTACGCCCATGAAAAAAAGGTGAAGTGAAAAGTTAACTTCCACTTCTAAAGCCTCCGGCAAAAAAGTTGCTGTTAGTGTTGCAGGAAAGGATAT
>CANRIM010000078.1 GCA_947630695.1 uncultured Lachnospiraceae bacterium | reverse complement strand
TTTATCTAACGTATGTTCGATGAACGCCTGTTCTTCTATCCTTTCCGAACCTCGGAATTTCCTATATAGTAAAAAACGGTACGGCGTCTCTTCGCAAAAGACCCGTACCGTTTTTATCCTGTTTCATTTGCAATTCTTATACTTCTCCTTTTTCTTTTGCTCCGCTGACAATATGATAATAGGCATTGGATGTCACCCGGTAAATCAGCGTGTAAAACAGCGCAAACGCGATGACGCTCAGCAGTGTTGTCAGCAAGTACAGCCGCACGTTATTGAGCTGGAACAGCAGCATGAGTTTGCGGATAATAGGAAAGGCAAAGCAAAGATGCAGCGCCGCCAGCCCCAGTGGCAGGAAAAACACTGTCAGCAGCTGGGAATTGATGCTTTTGCGAATTTCCCGCTTCGTCATCCCCACCTTCTGCATGATTTCAAACCGGGCCTGATCCTCGTAGCCTTCCGATATCTGCTTATAGTAAATGATCAGCACTGCAGCGAATACAAATACAATGCTCAGCAGTATGCCCAGATAAAAGAGGCCGCCGAACAGGCTGTAAAAGTCCTGCCGCTCCCATTCTCTGCTTCTGCAGACGGAGGTGCAGTCCTTTGGCAGTTCCAATGCGCTTAAGCTCTCGGAAAGCGCCATCTGTTCCTCTTTTTCCAGCCCCGTATCAAAATTGACGTTCCACTGAAAAGAAAGCATGGCGTCGCCGTTGAAATCCGCCAGGGCATTTAACCCCTTCAGGGCGGTTTCCAGATCCGCCACCACCACGGTCATCTCCGGCACCAGTTCTTCCGGGAAGATCTCCTCTGCCCGGCCTTTGACCTGAAAACGGCTGCCGTTTCGAAATTCCAGCGTTTCCCCGATTTCATCTGCCCGGCTGCCGCAAATGAGCGCCTCCCCGGATTCCAGCCTTTCCTTTGCGCCGGTGATGGTGTTATAATCCGCCAGCGGCACAAAGTAAAACTGTACCACATCGGAAAAAGTGACGGCGTTCCGCACCTTTGTCACGTCACATTCCACCGTGCCGTCCTGCAGCAATCCGGTAATGATGGCTGACCGGCAGCGATACTGCTGTTCCATGGAAGCGCCCTGCTGCCGGGCCGTCGTATCGATACTTTCCCAGACCGGTTCCAGCACTTCATCAGACAGCGCTTTGGCATACTTTGCCCGCATACTGAAATTGATTTCCCGGGGATATCGGGTGCGCAGCACATCCTCACCGCCGAAATACAGGCAGGTGGTAGCCGATAAAATGACCAGCACCATGGTGGCCAGTATGCAGATGGAGGCCAGCCCCGCCCCGTTGCGCTTCATCCGGTATTTCATGGAAGCAACGGACACAAAATGTTCCGGCCGATAATAATATTTCCGCCTGCGCTGCAGGATACGGCAAAACATGACGGAACCCGAAATCATGGTCAGATAGGTGCCGGCAATCACCATCAGCACCGCGCCGAAAAACGCCGCCAGCGCCGTGATGGGGTCTTCAATCGTAGCCGAAATATAATACGCGCCGCCCAAAAGCGCCAGTCCCAGAAAACCCAGCAGCCAGTTGGCCTTCGGCGGTTTTTCTCCGGCATTTTCACTCTGCAGCAGCGCCATTGCGCTGGAAAAGCGAACCTGCCGCAGGGCGTTGAAAAACAGCAGCACAAAAATCACGCCGAAGACCACCGCCGTCATGCACACGCCAGGCACGGAAACCGACAGCCGGTAGCTGATCTGATAGCCCATGAGATTAAACAATCCCAGCTCCGCCGCCTTGGACAGGACGATGCCCAGAAGCAGGCCGCCGCCCAGAGAAAGCAGCAGAATAAACAGGCTTTCCCAGAACAGGATCCGGGCAATATTTTTCTTGCCCATGCCTAAGATATTGTAAAGGCCAAATTCCTTTTTCCGACGCCGGATCAGGAACGAATTGGTATAAAACAGAAAGATACAGGAAAAAAACGCCATGATATTCCCACCGAACCGCATCATTTCCCGGACGGTCTCAGACCCCAAAGGCAGCGCCGATACCAGATTGCCGTCCTGCAGAAAAACAATAATGTAATACATGGCCGTCATGGCGATGCAGGTCAACAGATAGGGCAGGTACATCCGCCGGTTTTTGCGGATGCCCTCCAGGGCCAGTTTCGGATAATATCCTGCTCTCATGCCTGCTTCCCTCCTGTCGCCAGTAAAATCAGGGTATCGGATATTTTCTGATAGAAGGCTTCGCCGGAATCCTCGCCGCGATAAATCTGATGAAAGACCTCGCCGTCCCGGATAAACAGCACCCGGTTGGCCGTACTGGCTGCTTTCACCGAATGCGTCACCATCAGGATGGTCTGTCCCAGTTGATTGACCTCCGCAAACAGCCGCAGCAGCTCATCGGAAGCCTTGGAATCCAGCGCGCCGGTGGGTTCATCTGCCAAAATCAGTTTCGGTTTTGTGATCATGGCTCTGGCCACTGCTGCCCGCTGTTTTTGCCCGCCCGACACTTCGTAAGGGTATTTTTTCAGAATGTCCGTGATCCCCAGCCGCGCGGCAATGGGAATCAGCCGCTGATACATGTCCCGGTACATCTGGCCCGCCAGCACCAGCGGCAGATAAATATTGTCCTCCAGAGTAAAGGTATCCAGCAGATTGAACTCCTGAAACACAAATCCCAGATTGTCCCTGCGAAACGCGGCCATGGCGGATTCCTTGATTTCGGAAAGGTCCTTTCCGTCTAAAATCACCCGGCCGCCTGTGGGATGATCCAGTGCCGCTATAATATTGAGCAACGTGGTTTTTCCGGAGCCGCTTTCTCCCATAATGGCAATGTACTCTCCTTCTTCCACACTGAAATTCACATTTTTCAGTGCCGTCACCGGGTGGCACCCCAGCCGGCCGGCATAGGTCTTTTTCAGCCCGCTTACTTCCAGAATCTGCATCCTGTTTTCCCTCCTGTGAGAAAAATTCTGATTCCATTATATCGGGCCAGGCGGTGCATTGCCATGGCTTCGGCTTACATTTTCCCTTTGTTTCTTACAGTTTTGTAAGAAATGCCTGTTGGTTTTCTTCCTCCTTTGCATTGTTCTCCGAAAACCGCGCCGCCCAAAATCAGGCTGGCGCCCACGATCTGTAAGGGAAGCAGTCGTTCTCCCAACAGTAAGACAGAGAAAAAACAGCGGACAGCGGCTCTAAGTATCCGCAGATGGCCGAATATATACTTGACATAAGAACGCTTCATTATTTTTGGATTCACCTCGCAGCCTTGATTTTTCAATGAAGACAGGGTATCATACATCTATGCATTTGAAAAACGAATTTATCAAATAGTTTGCATTTGAAAATCAGATGGTAGTATGAAAATGCAATAAGCCGGCTGATACACGAGGAAAAGGCGATGTATACGTTTAGATTCAGTTTAGATAAGAATGCTACTCTTACTTCGGAGGTGGAAACCATGTTCCAAATTCTTGTGGTAGACGACGATAAAAACACCCGCCGGCTGCTCAAAGCCGTGCTTGAAACAGAACACTATTCCGTATTTACTGCTGCAAACGGTGAAGAAGCCCTTGATGTAATGGATAAAGCGTATATTGACCTTGTGATTCTTGATATCATGATGCCAAAAATGGACGGATATAAATTTACAAAGATCCTCCGTGAAAGTAAAAATAATCTTCCCATTCTTATGGTTTCGGCAAAGCAGCTTCCTGAAGATAAGCATAAAGGTTTTTCGTTAGGAATCGACGACTACATGACAAAACCGATTGATGAGGAAGAAATGCTCTGGAGGATCAAAGCGCTTCTGCGCCGCGCTCAGATTGCGAGCGATCACAAAATGACGATTGGAAATGTCATTTTGGATTATGATTCCTTTACCGTGACTAAAAACGGCGAAACACAGGAACTCCCGCAAAAGGAATTTTTGCTGCTTTATAAACTGCTGTCATATCCCGGAAAGATTTTTACACGGATCCAACTGATGGATGAGATTTGGGGTACTGAGAGCGATACCGGCTGGGAAACGGTGACGGTTCATATTGGGCGGCTGCGCAAACGATTCGAGGGTTGGGAAGAATTTGATATTGAATCCGTGCGCGGACTCGGATATAAGGCGGTGAAAAAAATATGAACAAACAAAATCGAAAACATTATTTTGCACTCACGGTTTTAATTTCTATACTCATTTTCTTCATTCAATTTATTATTACTTTAATAACCGCTGCGATTATTTATTTGCTGGTACATTTTCAAGTGATCACGCTTGATACCGATATTCGGCCAAATATCGGTATGATCATCCTCTATATGATCGTCATCAGTAATCTTGTCGGTGTCATTGTTGCTTATTTATCCAGTAAAATATCCGCCCGCCCCCTGCGGAATGTAATCTATCAAATTGACCGGCTGGCCTCCGGTGATTTCAGCGCCCGACTGGATTTCGGATGGCCCATCTCCAAACATCCTACTTTTTCGAAGCTCTCGCACAGTTTTAATCGAATGGCCTCCGAACTGAAAAACACAGAGATGCTTCGCGGAGATTTTATCAATAATTTTTCGCATGAATTCAAAACGCCTATCGTATCAATTGCGGGTTTTGCAAAGCTGCTTCGCCGCGGCGACCTGACAGAAGAACAAAAAGAGGAATATTTGGCGGTTATCGAAGAAGAATCTCTGCGTCTTTCCGATATGGCGACAAATGTATTGAACCTGACGCGGGTAGAAAATCAAACGATTTTAACGGACGTTGTAAAATTCAACCTTTCAGAACAGATACGGTCTTCCATCCTGCTGCTTGCTGACAAATGGGAAAAAAAGCAGCTGGATTTCAATGTGGATTTCGGTGAATACAGAATTTCTGCCAACGAGGAACTTTTGAAGCAGGTATGGATCAATCTGCTGGATAATGCGATCAAGTTTTCTCCAAAGGGCGGAGTCATTGAAGTCAATATCAGGAATCAATCGGATTCCCTGTCCGTGCATATTATCAATTCGGGAGAAGAAAT
>CANRIM010000077.1 GCA_947630695.1 uncultured Lachnospiraceae bacterium | reverse complement strand
TATCGAAGAAAACTGCAGAATCCTGACAAAGTACCTTGCACAGCCTGCGCGAATCGATTATAATTTTTTTATCTATATCGTTCTGTCAAAGGAGATCTGTTGATATGAAAAGGATTTGTCTGCTTTCCCTGGTGCTCGCGGCGCTGCTGCTGATATCTGCCTCTGTCCCCATACAGGCGGCGGAAACCGAAACTGCGCAGCCGGAAGTGATACGGGTCGGCTTTTTTGCTTTCTCAGGCTATCATATAATCACGGAGGACGGGCACCGAAGCGGCTACGGCTATGAATTTCTGCAGCGGCTTTCCATTCATACCGGCTGGTCTTATGAATATATCGGTTATGACGATTCCTATTCCGAAGCCCTGGATATGCTGCGCAGCGGCGAAGTGGACGTAGTGACCTCCGTTTCCAAAACCCCGGAGCGGGAAGAGGAATTTCTCTTTTCCGAACAGAATATCGGCGTCAACTCCACCATTTTTACCGTCAAAGCCGGCAATCAGACGATTGTGGAAGGGGATTACGGCACCTATGACGGCATCACCGTCGGCATGCTGGAGGGCAATTCCAAAAACGCCAATTTCGAAGCCTTTGCCGCAAAACACGGATTTACATATCAGCCGGTCTATTATGGGGAGCAGGCCGCGCTTTCCGCCGCGCTGCAGAACGGCGAGGTGGACGCTGCCGTGACCGGCAGTCTGCGGCTGCTGGAAAACGAATGGCTGCTGGAATCCTTTGACGCCAGTCCTTTCTATATTTGTACCCGGAAGGACCGCCCCGATCTGATGGCGCAGATCAATGCCGGCATCGATGAGATGGACCTGCACGATCCCAACTGGCGGGATTCCCTGCACGAAATCTATTATACCACGGATCAGACCGGCGCCATCATCATGAACGCAGGGGAACGGGCCTTTCTGGAAGAACACCGTGCTTCCGGCAAACCCTTACGTCTGCTTTTCAACCCGGACCGCATTCCCTACTGCTATTTCCGCGACGGCGAGGCCCGGGGCATCCTGCCCGCTATTTTCGATGCGCTGGCAAAACGGCTGGATCTGAACTATACGTTCATCCCGGTGAAAGATCAGGAGGAATATTATGCGCTGCGGGCGGCGGGGGAAGCCGACGTGCTGCTGGATTTCACGGGAGATTATTATCTGGCGGAGGAAGAAGGCTATAAGATCACGGTGCCTTATTTTCATACCAGTTATGCCCGTCTGACACTGGAGGATTTCTCCGGCGACGTAAAAAAGCTGGCAGTCATGGATCAGGCGGAAGAATTAAACAGCCTGATTACCAGCCGGTTTGATGAAGACGCGCTGGCCCATTATTCCAATACCCGTGAATGCGTGCAGGCCGTGCTGGACCAAGAGGTGGACGCCACCATTCTTTATTCCTACACGGCGGAAAGTTACGCGCGGCGGGATGAACGCAACCGGCTGACTTCCGTTTCCTTCGGCAACTCGTCCCTGTCCTATGCCGTAGGAAATGACGTGGAGGGCGGGCGTTTCCTGCTTTCCCTGCTGGACAAAGGAGCAGACAGCTTTACTGATGCGGAGCTGGACAACATCATATCCCGGGAAATTGAAAACGACACAGAAGACAAAGTGAGCCTCACCGTCTTTTTGTACCGCTATCCCGGATTCTTCCTGCTGGGGGCGTTTCTGATCCTCCTGTTGCTTTTTGCCGTCGCCATGCTGGCGATACGCACCCGCAATCAGCGGAAGCTGGAACAAAAGGTGGCCCTTGCAACCGGCGAACTGCAGAAGAAAACGGAGGAACTGACCAATGCGCTGCAGGCGGCGGACGCGGCCAACCGCGCCAAGACCACCTTCCTGAATAATATGTCTCACGACATCCGGACGCCGATGAATGCCATCATCGGCTATACGGCGCTGACCACCACCCACCTGGACAACAGGGAGCGGGCGCAGGATTATCTGGCAAAAATCGCCCAGGCTTCCAATCATCTGCTTTCTCTGATCAACGACGTGCTGGATATGAGCCGGATCGAATCGGGGAAGGTCAGCATCAACGAGCGGCCGGAAAGCCTGGCGGATATCCTGCAGGGACTGCGCAATATTATCCAGTCCGATATCCATGCCAAACACATGGAGCTGTTCATCGATACCGTGGATGTGGCGGATGAAGAGGTGTACTGCGATAAACTCCGTCTGAATCAGATTTTGCTGAATCTGACTTCCAATGCCATTAAATTTACGCCAGCGGGCGGCACCGTGGCAGTGCGGGTGACGCAGAAGCCTTCCCGTTCCAAAGGCCGGGGCCTCTATGAATTTAAGGTCAGTGATACCGGCATCGGCATGAGCCCGGAATTTGCAAAAAATGTATTTGATCCATTTACCAGGGAACAGTCTTCCACGGTCAGCGGCATTCAGGGAACAGGCCTGGGTATGGCCATTACCAAAAATATTGTGGATATGATGGGCGGCAATATTTCCGTGGAGACCGAACTCGGAAAGGGAACCACCTTTACCGTCAATCTGGAGCTGCGCTTTGCCGGCGCGCATCAGGAAATGGGCCCCATCGCGGAGCTGAAAGGCTTCCGGGGACTGGTGGTAGATGACGATATGATCTGCTGCCAGAGCGTTTCCAAAATGCTGCGCCAGATCGGCATGCGGGCGGAATGGGCGCTGTCCGGGCTGGAAGCCATTGCCCGAACCACCGAAGCCGTAGAGCTTGCCGATCCCTTCGAAGTGTATATCATCGACTGGTCCATGCCTGAACTCAGCGGCATTGAAACCGTTCGGAGGATCCGTAAGATCGTTGGCGAGGATTCTCCCATCATCCTGATGTCCGCCTACGACTGGACCGATATCGAAGCCGAGGCCCGGCAGGCCGGCGTCACCGGCTTTATCAGTAAACCTCTGTTTGCTTCCGATCTGCACCAGACCCTGGAGCGCAGCCTCAGGCCTGCCGCGGCGGAACTGACGGCGAGTGAGTCCCCTGTGATGAAGGAGGAGACGTTCATCGGAAAACGGATCCTTCTGACGGAGGACAATGCGCTGAATCAGGAAATCGCTGCCGAACTCCTGACGGAAGCCGGTTTTTTGGTAGAATGCGCTGAAAATGGCCAGGAGGCCTGCGACATGGTCCGCGCGGCGGCGCCCGGTTATTATTCCCTGATTTTGATGGATATTCAGATGCCCATTATGAACGGGTATGAAGCCACCCGGGTCATCCGGCAGCTGCCGGATCCCGCCATTGCCAATATTCCTATCGTCGCCATGACCGCCAACGCCTTTGAGGAGGATCGGGATCAGGCGCTGCAGGCAGGCATGAACGGACATCTGGCCAAACCGGTGGACCTGGAAAAGATGATGGTGCTTTTGCGGGAATTATTCAAAGAATCCCGCTGATTACAGTTGAAAAAATGATCGCAAAAAAGACCGGATCACGTTTGTTTGTCATCCGGTCTTTTTTATATCTCATTTTTTGTTTTCAGGTGTTGTTCTCGCGCCGCTGCTCTCTTCCGCGAATGATCTTCTCCAGCATGACGTAGATGCAGACAATGCGGTCCACATCCTTTTCCTGTAAAATGTCGATGTAGTACACGTCATGCAGGGACACCCATTTATGATGGGTGGTGGCGATGACCTGTCCGTTTTCATTGATCAGCTCGTAATTGTGCTGCAGGACGTCGCCGTGCAGCTCCCAGCCCAGACTGTCGATCCGGATCACATCATTCATCAGATGAAACAATTCCGTCCGGATTTCGATTTCTTCACCGGACGCCAGCGTAATGTCGTGGGTTTCATGCAGGGAAACCGGTTTGCGCTTCATCACCGCCAGCTGCCGGTGCTGCGCGTCATAGATATACGTGGTATCATGCATGGAGACAACTTTGCTCTCTACATGATATACGGCTTTGTCCGCTTCGTCTAAGATTTCTATTTTCTGGTGCAAAGATAACATTTTCGCTTTTGTATGCAGTAACACGATTCCACCTCCTGTTTGGTTTTTCAGAAATTATTTTTTCGCTGCCTGTTTTTCTTCATCCTGTTTGTTCATTCGCAACTGTACGATGACGCCAAACGCCGTAAGCACTGCCGCAAGAATCAGTACCAGCAGAATATTGCTTACGCCGAACAGTTGCAGGATCTTCTGCGCCGATAAGATACCGCCGTTGACCGCCGTGGAGTAAATGCAGACCAGGCGCATGTAACGGAATGTCAAAATGCCTACTGCAAGTCCGACGATGATGCCCACTGCAATGCCCAGCCATTCCAGCTTATCGCCAAACAGGCCCTGCACCGAGGCAAAGGTCATGAAGGACACCCAGATGAATACACCGACCCTGAAGCAGCGATATGCGATGATCGCCACCAGTACGCCAACCACCAGCCCCACGATCAGGGCAATGGCCAGTACCGCATCCAGCTTGATCCAGAGCAGGCACGGAATCATGCCCAGCAGAAGGCCTACAAAGAAACCGATGATCGTGATCCAGATTTTTTTCAGTTTATAGCCCAGGAAACAAATCAGCAGGGAAAGCACCGTTGAAAAAATCAGGATGACGCTGTCCGATCCGGCAGTGGTCGTCGAAGGCGCATTTCCGAACAGATTTGAAATCTGGCTCGCCAAAATATTTAAAATCATTTTTCCTCTCCTGTCATTTTTTTGATATTTTTGTCAGTATAGCACATGTTTCGGGCTTTTACCAGCGTTTCATGTGTTCATTATGAATTATTATATTTTATCTCAAATCTCGAAGTAAGCGATATTACATCGAATCATTTTGCGTATTTCTACATAATTTACATATCAAGTCAAGGTGTCAATTTTCGAAAATTTATCAAAGCATGCTTCATTAAACCCCTATGTTTTATGATTCGGTAAAAAATGAAATCCCGTTTGACATTCTACCATTTCTCGCTTATAATGAATTTAAGAAAGAGGCACTGCGACAAGCGGTTAGCTTCGGATTAGGTTATTGTATATTACTTAACAACCGTCACTTGGCCGAGTGATCTGGTCCCTGTCAAGTAGACAGGACAAAAAAGTAAAATTTAGCGCAGTTATGTTTACGCATAGCTGCGTTA
>CANRIM010000076.1 GCA_947630695.1 uncultured Lachnospiraceae bacterium | reverse complement strand
ATTTCAAGTGGAGGTTGGAGAAAGACTAATTTCTACTTGGACCCCTTAGAAGTGGAAGTTAACTTTTCACTTCACCTTTTTTGAAAACCCTATGAAAATTGACCGGTTCGTCTTGAGAACCAACCGCAAAAGTGGTATGCTACATACTAAAGTATTTTTAAAAAGAAGGCATTTGGAATGAAAACAGGCATTATCGATACAGGCGGCGGTATGCGCGGCATTTTTGCCTCCGGCGTACTGGACGGCTGTATGGAAAAAAACATGCAATTTGATCTCGCAATCGGTATTTCCGCCGGCAGCGCCAATCTGGCTTCCTTTCTTGCCGGACAGAAACAGCGCAATTACCGCTTTTACACGGAATACGCCAGCCGGAAGGAGTATATGAGTTTCGGTAATCTGCTGCGCAAGGGCTCCTTTATCGACATGGAGTACGTTTACGGCACATTAAGCAATTCCGGCGGGGAAAATCCGCTGGACTATGAAGCGCTGATGGCCAATCCGACGCAGTATCTGGTGATTGCCACCGACGCAAAGACCGGCACTCCCGTATATTTCGACAAATCCGATATTCCCAAGGATGATTATTCGATATTTAAGGCATCTTCCTCGATTCCGGTGGTATGTAAACCCTATCCGCTGGGCGATGCGCTGTACTATGACGGTGCTTTGGGTGATCCGATTCCCGTGGAAAAAGCCTTTTCTATGGGCTGCGACCGCGTCATCCTGATTTTGACAAAACCGAAAAATGTTCCGCGGACGCCGGGCAAGGATACGAAACTTGCGGTGGCCATACGGCGCAAATATCCGAAGGCCTCCGAGCAGCTTTCGCTGCGCGCGCAGCATTATAATGAAGGCGTGGCCCGGGCAAAGGAATATGAATCCCAGGGCAGACTTCTGATCGTTGCTCCGGACGATCTCTGCGGCATGGACACGCTGACCAGAGACCGCGCCGCCATGGATCAGATGTATCAGAAGGGGCTTGCCTGTTCCCAACAGATACAGGATTTTTTATCCCATTGAGATAAGAGGTGTTCTCATTGATTTCAAGCATATTTGCACCGATCCGGCTGCAGTCTCTGCTGTTTACCGTGCCGGTGATCCTGATGGCCATCG
Organism: uncultured Lachnospiraceae bacterium; assembly: GCA_947630695.1. GTDB lineage: Bacteria > Bacillota > Clostridia > Lachnospirales > Lachnospiraceae > CANRIM01. The sequence continues at coordinate 3,980 of CANRIM010000076.1, read as the reverse complement.
TCTGTCACGAATGCGCCCACGGCTGGGTCTCCTACAAGCTGGGCGACCCCACTGCAAAAAACGCGGGGCGACTGACCCTCAATCCCCTCAAACATCTGGACCCCATCGGCGCCCTCTGTATGCTGCTGTTCCATGTGGGCTGGGCCAATCCGGTTCCCATCAATCCGGCCTATTACCGGAACCGGAGCCGGGGACTGATTTTAGTTTCGCTGGCCGGACCCTGCAGCAACTTCATTCTGGCCTTTCTTTCGCTGCTGATCGAAGGGCTGCTGTCGCGCTTCGGCTCCGACAACTCCACCGTGATCTGGGTACTGATGCAGCTTTGCTATTATTCCGCCATTGTCAACCTCGGACTGGGACTGTTCAATCTCATTCCCATTCCGCCGCTGGACGGCTCCAAGGTGCTTGGCGGTCTGTTTCCCCGGGTGGAGACCTTTTTTCAGAGATTTGGAAGGTATTGGAGCCTTGTGCTGCTCCTGTGTCTTTTTACCGGAATCCTGAGCCGGCCGCTTTCCCTGCTGAACAATCTGCTGTTTGAAGGCATGTGGAAGCTGGTCAATCTGCTGCTCAGTGTGGCAACAAAAAGCGTGGTTTGAGGCAATACGGTTATGCAGGAATATAAATAATTTTTAAAAGAGAGGCTTCGGAAGGAAGTCTCTCTTTTTGGGGTTATATAAAAATTATCAAATTTAGTCAAATACGATTTGCCAAATCATACTTGACTAAATTTCTTTCCGCGATATATGGTATCTGTCCTATGGAGGTAGCGCGATGTGCATCGACAGAGGACGGGAACCGGCCAATTTTGTATCTAAAAGATAAAAATCCGCAGAACAGAGGTATTCCTCCATTCTGCGGATCTTTTTATACTGTTCATTTTTTCAAAGTCAGGCTGCTTTTGTGTAATCGATTACGAAAACCGCGCCACTTGTTTCCGAATAAACAGAATATACGCCAGCACCAGCGCCGCGGCGGTAATGACCCAGCTGACCGGGTATACCATCATCAGTGTAAAGAAGGTGGGCGCTTTCCGGAATACCACATAGACCCAGAAAATTCTTGTCCCGCACACCCCTGCAAAAGTCAGCACCGCAGGCACAAGGGAATATCCGTAACCCCGAAGCGAACCGGAAATCACCTCCATCACCGCATTGATAACCTCGGCCGATACAATAAACCGCAGCCGTACCATGCCGATTCTGGCAATCACCGCATCTCCGTTAAAAATCGCCAGCAGCGGCTTTCCAAACACAAGGGCAATCAGGGAAACAACGGCGGTAATACAAAGATCCAAAATCAGACTGATCCGTGTAATCTTACGGCACCGGGACAGATTGTCTGCCCCGTAATTTTGTCCCACAAAAGTAGTCGCCGCCTGTCCGAAGGCATTGATCAGATAATTCACCAGCACCTCAATATTGAAAGCCGCGGAAGACGCCGCCATCACATCGGAACCCAGACTGTTGATGGCCGACTGAATACAGATATTGGACAGGGAAAATACCATGCTCTGCAGCCCTGCCGGCAGTCCGATCTGTACGGTTTCCTTCAGTTCTCTCGGATAAAACCGGAGTTGCTTCATCTGAATCCGGATATCATCTTTGCGCCTGCACAGCAGTACAAACAGCAGCGACGCGCTGACCAGATTGGAAAGCACCGTCGCCGTCGCCACGCCGTCAGCGGTCATCCCGACCACACAGACAAAAAACAGATTTAAAATCACATTCAGGACGCCGGAAATCACCAGGCAAATCAGCGGCGTCCGGGTATCTCCCTGACTGCGGAAAATGGCCGCCTCAAAATTATAAAGAAAAATCACGGGCATACCCAGCAGATAAATCCGTAAGTAAGCCAGTGCCATGGGAAAGACCGTATCCGGCACCGACATCACCCGCAGCAGCGCCGGCGCCAGCAGTTCTCCCGGAACCAGCACCGCCAGTCCGCCGACCAGAGAAAAAAGCACTGCACTGTGTACGCAGCGCTGAATTCCTGCCCCGTTCTTCTGTCCCGTGAATTTTGAAATAACAACATTGGCTCCCAGCGCAATGCCGGCAAAACCATTGACCAGCAGACTGATAATGGCGCTGTTGCTTCCCACCGCCGCCATGGCGTCCTTTCCGGCAAACTGCCCTACAACGGCCACATCCGCCGCGTTAAACAGCTGCTGCAGCATCCCGGTCAGTGCCAGCGGAATGGCAAACCAAAGCAATTTATCCACGATGCTGCCCTGCAGCATATCGATTTGTTTCTGTTTCCCTGCGCTCATCTTCTTCGCCTCTCAAAATTCTTTCTTCGATTGGTGTCAGGAATTATTTTATCATTGAATTACATGGGAATCTATGTGTCTTTTATCTAATAATTGCAGAAAAATGTCCTGTGCTGCCGGCACAACGAATAATACATAAAAGAGGATGCCCCATTTTAGGACACCCTCTGCCAGATTTTCGTTTATCCGTTCAACCAGGTTTGTACTGTTTTGACCTCTTCGTCCAGGACATTGGCGATCTCCTCTACGGAAAAACCCAAGCCGGCCATGCGGACTGCAATCTTCTGACTGTTTTCAAGGCGGCCGCGCTGCAGTCCACGCTGCAGGCCTTCCGCCTCACCTTCCATGCGGCCGCGCTGTAATCCGCGTTCCAGGCCTTCATCCCGCGACTCCTTCAGAGCTGCGTTCCAGATATAGTCCTGATCATACAATATATTCATTGCATCCATAACCTCCTTCTTTCGGCCCTTCAAAAACTCTGCCAACACATTCTGCTCCATGCAAAGCCGTATGGTTTCCTCTACTGCCTTTTTCGTTCTTCCATATTTCTTATACTGGCTTCGGCAGATTTTCGTGAACTGCACGTACTGCCATACGATGTCTCCTTCTGTCTCTCCGTACAATACGCGCACTTTCAGTTCCAGTGCTGTCGAGCGCCCTTCATAAAAGGACTCTGACAAGCTGATATACGCTGGTTTCCCCTGTTGTTCATTCTCATTCCCAATGTATATCATGTAAAATTCCATTTCCGGCAGCGTGATCTTCCTGCTGCTGTATACATTCTGTTCCTTCTCCGCTATCTCTTCCTGTATCGTCTGTGAAAGATACAACAGGATCCGCACCAGGATGTTTTCTGACCACTTGCTCTGTGATTCCACCAGAATCAACAGGCGGTCTCCCGCTTTGAAGCCCAGATCATTGTACATCTGGTTCATCAAAACATTCTCCAGTGTTACGATCTCAATCTGTTCTTTGGTCATCTTCCGATCTTCCGGATGCAGCGCCTGATACAATAACAGGCTGTACTCCGGCTCTTCGAACAGTTTCGTAAATACACTGTCATAAATTTTCTTTTTTCCGGTTTTTCTTTTACGGAGACTCCTTCTCTTGTGAATAGCTTCCTCCTTTCCCCTTTTTCAGGCAATACCTTTTTCGGATGCCCTCTCTTGAGTTCCCGTTTTGAAAATTATTCCCCCATCAAAAGTTGTATTTATCTTAACAAATCCTTTCCTGAATTGCAAGATTACAACCCTTCCATTTTCAGTTCATTTTTGTCTCATTTTCCTGCCAAATTGACACGGCGCGCATTCGCCCCATATTCCAACATTTTATGGTTCAAAACCCCCAAAAAACTATATGTGCTCATAAAAATAAAAAAGAAAGGTGAGAAAGTATGAGAAAAGCAAAATGGTTTTCGGGTATGACCAGAAAAGTGTTAGCGCTTGCGTTATCGTTTAGTATGGCAGTACCCGGAGCAATTGCCGGTGCAGGCGTTCCTGTATTTGCAGATGAAACTGCCACAGAAACAAAGAATACCTGCATTTATGGTGATGTAACACAGGACGGCAATGTAACCGCTGACGATGCGCTTGCTGTATTGAAGCACGCGGCGAAGCTGGATCTTCTGCCTGATGATGTTTTCAAAAACGCAAACATTGTAGCAGACGAAGCTATTACAGCGGATGATGCACTTGAAATCTTAAAAGTAGCAGCG
>CANRIM010000075.1 GCA_947630695.1 uncultured Lachnospiraceae bacterium | reverse complement strand
TTGAGGATTTGTATCTTTATTATTTTGAATAATTAATATAAAAAATATGGCAATAAAAATAAATGAAAATTATCAAAGTATATAATAAAACGACATTTGTCGACAATGCACAAAAAATAAATATAAAAATTATGCACAATAAAATTAAAAAAGTATTGAAAAATTTGGAAATAGGTGCTATAATATCACCAAGATAAAGAGATAATTTTTTAGTTGGCTCTTTACAGAAAGATAATGGGGTGATTCCAATGGCTATTTAGGAAATGTAAAAATAATTATTTAAATTTTTAAATTAAATTATTACAGGAGGTTAATAAAAATGAAAGTATTTAAAAAGACTATAGCGTTATGTTTAGTGTTGACTGTTATGATGTCGTTTTTTGGTATTTCTGCAAATGCAGCAGGTAATATTACTGATAGACCAATTAATATTGATGCTAACAACAATGATGGTGGAGTACCATATAGATCAACTTGGGAAAGAAAAACAGATGCAACATCTGTTTGGTGTGAAAATAAAAGCACCTCTGGTGGTTCTTTAAGTGCTTGGGTTCATCGCACCAACAATACATCTGTTTCATCAGTTTATACAGTTGACAGATACTATGGTAGTTGGAGTTATAATGGTGCAACAAAAAACATGAAAACGCTGCCTAAAGGTACATATTATTATTTACCTAATTATGTCTACGAAGATGGATATTCTTATGCTGCCTTGGGTTATATTATGAATAAAGAACATATAGCTTATCACATAGTGTGGAGTCCGGATAGTATTTAAATTAGTTTTTGATAAGATTAAGGGTTCTCCAAGACTTTTTAATATGGGGAACCCTTTTTAAAATTTGAGGTAATATTAATGCATAAGAATGTATCTACTATAATTATTACATCAGTTTGTTTTCTTGCAATAATCATTGTAACAATCAGCTATTTATTTAAAGAAGGAATTATCAGTACTGATAATTTATTATATAATTACAATTATGACAATAGTCAGAATGAAAACAATAATGAAGCAAGCGAAAGCAGCTTAGGTTATCCAATACGTCGGGTTTTGTTAAAAGAAGGTGCAGAGTGTATTGTGCAATATTCTGATGAAAGATATAAAATAGATGAGTATAGTGATATTTATGTAAAGTTTAATAGTTTTAAGGTGTCAAAAAATATGGGGAATTTCGATTTATGTGATGATTGGGATGAAATAAAAGACGAAAAAGGAACTATAACTAACAATTATTCTTATGTAATTTGCAATGTTACAATTATAAATAAAGGTAAATTGAGTATTACAACCGCAATAAATTATTTGCACTTGTGGTTCGGAATTGATAATGGTTATACAGAAATAAGGTCATATAATTCCGGTAAATCAGATACTTTTTTAAAAGATTATTATTACGTTACTTTTAAACCCGGGGAGGAGTATAATTATAATATAGCATTTATAGTCGAGGACAATTTGATTCATAAATATAAATCAAATTTACTTCTTTTAGCAGGTTTTTTAGAATCTTTTGATACGACTTTACCAGTGATAGATAAACAATAAATTATTATATATTTTATTTAGTTATGAGGTAAAAAATGTTAAAAATATTAAGGAATGAAATAAAAAGGGGTTTTTGCAATAATTTGTTTTTTATTTCAATGCTTATTTCAGGAATCTTGGTATTATGGTATTCTGTCGAACGAATTCCATTTTGTATTGAATCAAATCTTTCGTTTTCCAATAATGCAGCATTTGATGGCTTTCTTGAAATATCATATACAAATTGGATAGGCAGTCATAATATGTATTTACAGCAAAATATATTATATTTAATTATTCCTTTTTTAGCTGTGCTTCCTTTTGGAAATTCATTTTATTTGGATATTAACCAGGGATTCATAAAGGGAATATGTACACGTACTAAGAGAAGTTATTATTTAATTTCAAAGTATATTGCGGTTTTTTTGAGCGGTGGCTGTGCGGTGATTATTCCAATGATTTTAAGCTTTATGATTTCTTCAGCCTTTTTGCCAACAATGCTGCCTGAAGCCTCTTATGCATTTACAAATATATACCCGGTTTATAAATGGGCTGATTTGTTTTTTGTTCACCCTTTTTTATATACATTGTTGTATATTGGTTTAACGTTTATATTTTCGGGACTAACTGCATGTATGTCATTATTTGTTACCTATTTTTTAAATAAGAGTTTTTTAGTTTTGATATTTCCGTTTTTTATTTATATTTTTTCGTCCCTCTTTTTTGAGCTTTTGGATTTAGATGGCTTTAGTATTAGAAATGTATTGACTACAACAGGAGAACAGGGCACAACAGTTTCAGTTGTAATACTTGCATTATTCTTTTTTGCCTTTTCATTTTTTCCATATTATTTGTTTGGAGTGAAAAAGGATGTCCTGTAATATTTTTTTAAGAATACGAAACTATTTTTTACATATATGCGCATTTTGTATAGTCACTGCTTTTTTTATCTTGCTATATTTTTCTTTTTTAAAAAGTTCTATGATAACTGTGACCAGAAATATATGTTTGGCTGATTTTATTGATTTACTCGGCAGCGGAACTTTTATGAATTTATTTTTGGTTCCACCATGTACTGTTTTTATTACAACGCTTTCGGAACATAATTATACAACATATAATTATTATATTCGCAATAGTTCAAGAACATATATAATATTAAACAGGATAGTAAGAATAATAATCTTGTCTGTAATTATATCCATATTGTTAGTAATAATTTCAACTGCAGTTGCGGGTCTTTTTTCTAAAAGCTATATAAATTGGAACGAGTATGGAAGTTATTTCTATTTAAGCAAGAGAATTCTTATTGATATTAATTTTTTAAATGTTTTTCTGTTATCAATTGCAAAACTACTTTTTCCAATAATTTTCTTTTCGTCACTTGCGTGTACAATAAGTTTAATTGGTAAAAAGATATTCTCTTTTTTATTTGTTGTAATATTATCTGCATCAAATTTTTTTGCATATATAAAACTTATCATTAATTATATTTTGAATTTTCAAAAAAGCGAAACCGAATATTTTAGTTTTTCATCAATAGTATTGTTATTTATTATATTTCCTTTTTTAACCTTAATAACAGTTTTATTAGCGATTAAATTTGCGAAAAGAAAGGATTTTTTAAATTAATGATACATAATATTATATTGCTATTAAAGCATGACATTTTTGAGGGAATTTTTCATAAATGGAAGTTTTTCCTTGTTTCACTTTTGTTTTTTTCATTTGTTGATTTTGTTTTTATAAAAAGCGTTAATTCAATTAATATAAATTATAACATAAATTTAAAATGCAGTATAACAGACTTAACATTAAATATGTTTATTGGTAACGAACCTTTTGATGCAGCTATAAAAAAAGGAATTAATCTTTCTGTAATTTGGTTTGTTTTCCACTCGCTTTTATTTTCTTACATAGGATTTTATGTTGTAGATGATTTAAAGAAAAATGCAACTTCATTTATATTAAGAGTAAAATCAAAAAAACAGTGGTGGACAAGCAAATTTATTTGGTGTGTTTTAACAGTAATAATATACTTTGCATTATTTTTTACAGTATCATTAATTTTTACCGTATTTTTTGGAAAGGTCTCTTTTAGTGCTGACAAAATGATTGCCAGCAAACTGTTTGAAATTAATATTTCAGATATTTCTGTTTACAACATAATTTTTACTTTATTTTTGTTGCCTATGATAATAGCTGTTTCAATTGCAGTTTTTGAAGCTGTAATAAGTTTGATATTAAAACCTTTTTATAGTTTTTTAATTGTTGTTTGTTATCTTGCTGCATCAGCATTTTATTGCAGTGTGTATTTGTTATTTAATTTTTCAATGATTATCAGAAATAATTTTTATGGAATAAACGGAATGACAAATGAGTGTGGAATTTTTATAGCAGTAGTTTTTGCTTTTATTTGTTATTTAGCAGGGCTTTTTATTATTAAAAGAAAAAATATTTTATAGTGTTAAATATAAATAGGGATGTGATAATTTGAAAATAATTATTAATAATTTTACGAAAAAGCTATCCAACAATCTTGTTTTGGATAATGTAAATCTGGAATTAAATAGTGGAAAAATTTACGGATTAGTGGGGAAAAACGGATCAGGCAAAACTATGATTATGCGTGCGATATGTGGATTGATTTTACCAACGTCTGGTTATGTTGATATTGACGGAAAAGTTATTGGTAAAGATATTTCTTTTCCCCAAAGTGTAGGAGCACTGATAGAAAATCCGGGATTTATTTCAAGTTACAGCGGATTTAGAAATTTAAAAGTATTGGCACAAATTCAGAATAAAATATCGGATTCTGATATAATTGAAACTTTGAAAGTTGTTGGATTGGATCCAAAAGATAAAAAAAGCTTTAGAAAGTATTCTTTAGGTATGAAACAGAAGCTCGGAATAGCAGCGGCAATAATGGAAAACCCTGAATTATTAATATTAGATGAACCTTTTAACGGACTTGATGAAGAGTCTGTGGACAGAGTCAGAAATCTTATAATTGAAAGAAAAAATGAAAACAATATAGTGATTTTATCTTGTCATGATAGTGAAGAGATAGAAAAAATATGTGATGAGATAGTTGAGATAAGTTTAGGTAAAATTAAAAATATTCGTTTAACTGAAAAAGAGGGTAAAAATGAGGAAAATTAATAAATTCAGAATAATTATTATTTCACTAATATCTATGGGTTTTATTTTAACATATTTTATTATGTTTTATTACATAAATGCGTTATATCCTCAAAATAAAAGAATAATATATAAAAACGGCGAACCCTTTGTTACTCAAAATGCTGAATTTTTAATTAAAGATGCTGTTCTGTTAAGCATGCGTGACATTCAAAAAGATAAAGGTCTTATAGAAATTTTACAAAATAATTCGGGCTATTTATCAGAGAAGGATTTAAATTTTGCATTAATACAAATTGTGGTTAAAAATCCGACTAAAGACGATATTAAGGTAGATTTAACAGCATTTCATCTTGAATCAGGTTCTTTCTCTTTGCAATTTTATTATCCCTTGGTAATGTATTATAACAATTGTGGAATGTATGTTAATTTAAGTAAAGGTGAAGAAAAAGAGTTAAAAATTCCTGTTCCTATTTCATCAGGTCAATTTTTGAGTTATAATGCTGAAAACATAAAAAATCGCGACTATTATTTAGTGTGCGCACTTTATCCCCAAAAAATAATGGCGGAAATAAAATTAAATAATGCGGTTGCAAAATAGGCAACACATTAATGGAAATGACGGTAAACATATCAATTCTGCAAGCTGTCTGCGTTTTTCTGCTATTATTTGTGA
>CANRIM010000074.1 GCA_947630695.1 uncultured Lachnospiraceae bacterium | reverse complement strand
CTGAGTGCTTTGACCGACATTTATTTCTACGGGGCAACGGCTCCCACCGTGAAAGATACCGGAAATATGTTCCGTGATGCAAAAGGCCTGACCATTCATGTACCGGTAGGCAGCAAAGATGCTTATACAAAAGCCTTTGGCGATAGCCTGAAATATACGGAAGGCGAAGAAACAAAAACCATTCCGGTTGAAGAAATGATAACTAAGTCCAGTGATGGAAAATGGAATTACACCCTGGATGCAAATGGAAATTTGGGTATTGTCGGATATCTTGATAAAGACGCAACAGAAATCACAGTTCCGGCTGACATTGATGGTATAAAGGTAACTAAAATCGGTGTTTACGGTAACCTGGTAGGTGACTGGGATGAACACAAGAACATCACAAAGGTTACTCTTTCTGATGGACTTAAGGAAATCGGACCATATGCTTTCAGCAAGTTTACAGGTCTGAAAGAAGTCAATGTTCCTGCCTCTGTTAATGTCATCGGCGATAAGGCTTTCTGGGATAATTACGCACTGACGAATATCACGATAGAAGGCGATCTTACCAGCCTTGGCCAGCAGGCATTTTCTCTCGATAATCCTGATGGCGGAGACGTAAAACTCCCGAGTCCTTTAAAAACCATCACATTTAAGGGCAATGTCGGCACCATGGGCAAACAGGTGTTTGACCGTCTGAGTGCTTTGACCGACATTTATTTCTACGGGGCAACGGCTCCCACCGTGAAAGATACCGGAAATATGTTCCGTGACGCAACAGGCCTGACCATTCACGTACCGGTAGGCAGCAAAGATGCTTATACAAAAGCCTTTGGCGATAGCCTGAAATATACGGAAGGCGAAGAGACAAAAACCATTCCGGTTGAAGAAATGATAACTAAGTCCAGTGATGGAAAATGGAATTACACTCTGGATGCAAATGGCAATTTAGGTATTGTCGGGTATCTTGATAAGACCGCAGCCGAAATCGAAATTCCGGATAAGATTGATGGTGTAAATGTAACAAAAACCGGCGTTTATGGTAACCTGGTAGGTGACTGGGATGAACACAAGAACATCACAAATGTTACTATTAAGAATGGGCTTAAGGAAATCGGACCATATACTTTCAGCAAGTTTACAGGCCTGAAGGAAGTCAATGTTCCTGCCTCTGTTAATGTCATCGGCGATAAGGCTTTCTGGGATAATTACGCACTGACGAATATCACGATAGAAGGCGACCTTACCAGCCTTGGCCAGCAGGCATTTTCTCTTGATAATCCTGATGGCGGATCCGTAAAACTGCCGAGTCCTTTAAAAACCATCACATTTAAGGGCAATGTTGGCACCATGGGTAAACAGGTGTTTGACCGTCTGAGTGCTTTGACCGACATTTACTTCTATGGAACAACGGCTCCCACCGTGAAAGATACCGGAAATATGTTCCGTGACGCAAAAGGCCTGACCATTCACGTACCGGTAGGCTGCGTAGATGCTTATACAAAAGCCTTTGGCGATAGCCTGAAATATACTGAAGGCGAAGAGACAAAAACCATTCCGGTTGTTGAAATGGTATATACGTCCAGCGATAATCTGTGGAAGTATACCGTGGATGCAAGTGACAATGCGACAATTATCCAGTATCTTGGTGCAAATTCAGACGAGTACAAAACCATTGCTACCCTTAATATTCCTAAAGATTTTGACGGGAAACCTGTAACGGGAATTGAAACCGGCGGAACCAATAACATTTTAGGCAAACCCAATAATGCTAACGCGCTGGTAACAGTTATGCTTCCTGATACAGTTACAAAAATTGGTAAGAGAGCTTTCTATAAATGCAATAAGCTGGCAGAAATCAATATTCCGGAAGGTCTGACGGAAATTGGTGATGAGGCATTCTGGGAAGTTAAAGCATTGGCCTCACTGGAGATTCCTGCCGGTGTAACTGTTTTACCTAAGGGATGTTTTGGCAAGATGGACGCCCTTGCAACTATTACAATTAAGGGAGATATCACTAGCATCGGTTCAAAAGTATTCCAACAGGATAAAGCGTTAACTACAATCAATTTTTCTCGTAATACTATACCTGCTATGAAGTATGATGGTGATACACCTGAGAAGAAAAAAGAATTCACCGATGAATTATTCCAGCAGGACTATAAACTTACGATCCATGTTCCGGCAGGAAGTCAGAAGGCATTTGAAGATGCGTTTGGGGATGCTCTGAAGATAGTGAATGGCGAAGAAACAGTGACAATTCCTGTTGAAGATGACATTCCTGTATTTGATGTAAATGCTAAAGGTGAAATCAAATACAACCAGGCAGACTTCAAAGAAGTTACTTCTGTGGAAATTCCTAAAGAAATCAACGGAAAACAAGTTACTGCAATTGAAACTGATGGAAATACTAATATTTTAGGCCGCAACAATAATGCCAATGCGCTGGTGCAAGTAACACTTCCCAAGACGATTACAAAGATTGGTAAAAGAGCTTTCTATAAATGCAATAAGTTAGCCGATATCAATATCCCGGATGGTCTGACGGAAATTGGTGATGAGGCATTCTTTGAAGTCAAGGCATTGACTTCACTGGAAATTCCTGCCGGTGTAAATGTTTTATCTAAATCATGTTTTGGCAAGATGGACGCTCTTGAAACTATTACAATTAAGGGAGATATCACTAGCATCGGTTCAAAAGTATTCCAACAGGATAAAGCGTTAAAGACCATTAATTTCTATGGGACAACGCCTCCTGTTAAGAAGTATGATGGCAATACACCTGAGAAGAAAATTGAATTCGACACAGAATTATTCCAGCAGGACTATGAACTTACGATTCATGTTCCGAAAGGATACAAGAAAGCATATGAAGATGCTTTTGGTGATGCTTTGAAGATTGCAAAGGGCGAAGAAATAGTAAACATTCCTGTTGTAGATGATCTGACAGTCGAATAATCTAAACGGAAATCAAGCATCATCTTGATTGGCTAAAAACATATTAGTAAAAACAAATCCTACGAGGGAGGCGCTTCATTATAGAGGCGCCTCCTTTTTGCTTGTTTCTATAATTAACAAAAGAGGATGACCCAGTTTGGGACACCCTCTACCAGATTTTCGTTTATTTGTTCAGCCAGGTTTGTACTGTTTTGACCTCTTCGTCCAGGACATTGGCGATCTCTTCCACGGAAAAGCCCATGCCGGCCATGCGAACGGCAGTCTTCTGACTGTTTATCGCTTCACCTTCCAGTCGGCCACGTTCCAGGCCTTCATCCCGCGACTCCTTCAGAGCCGCGTTCCAGATATAGTCCTGATCATACAATATATTCATTGCATCCATAACCTCCTTCTTTCGGCCCTTCAAAAACTCTGCCAACACATTCTGCTCCATGCAAAGCCGTATGGTTTCCTCTACTGCCATTTTCGGATGCCCTCTCTTGAGTTCCCGTTTTGAAAATTTTTCCCCCATCAAAAGTTGTATTTATCTTAACAAATCCTTTCCTGAATTGCAAGATTACAACCCTTCCATTTTCAGTTCATTTTTGTCTCATTTTCCTGCCAAATTGACACGGCGCGCATTCGCCCCATATACAAACATTTTATGTTTCAAAATAAAGTTCGCATTTTTCCCGGATTTTTTCCTCCTGAAAGTATTTTTCTTCCAGCGGGATCCATCGTTCCTGAAAAGCCCGGACAGAATTGCGGTTTCTTTTCTCAATCCGAAGGAGCTGTTCCTTTGGATTGACTGTCAGAAAGATATGCAGATCGTAGTATGGCCAGAGTGCCGGATGGCAGCTGTAGGAACCCTCCACGATTACGATCCGCCCGGTTTGTACCCGCACCGGCGGCAGCAGCATTTGTCTGTGACAATCGTATGGCTGAAAAGAAAACGTGCGATTTCCCTTTTTGAGAGGCTGCAGTATTTCATCCGCAAACCGCTCGTGATCCACATTGCCGCCCGGCTGCGACAGGCGCTCTTCCGTCCGCTGTTCCGGCTGCAGAAAATAATCGTCCATATGAAAGACGGCAGCACCCAGTTTTTCAAAAAGCTGGCCTGCCAATGTGGTCTTTCCGGAGGCACATCGCCCGTCAATGGCAATCAACAGCCGTTCTTTACTTTTCAAAAGCTGTTGGATTTCTTCTGTGATAATTGAAATAGTTTGATTTATGTCAACTTGCATTATACATACTCCAATGGCAGTGCCAATAAATTCTCGCATAAATATGTTTTTTGTGCGACCAGGCAGAGAATCACCCCCATGCCTCTTGTTTTATTCGGGATTTTGTCCAGTACGGTATTCGCCGCAGCCATCTCCGCCCTTGGATTTCCGCTCATTTTGATTTCAACCGGGTAAAGAACACCGTTTTCTTCTATAATCAGATCAATCTCATTTTCCGATGCTTGTCTTTTATCTCTGCCGCGATAATAAAAAATACTGAATTTATAGTCCTTTCCTTCATTTGCATAGGATTTCAGTATTTCCGAAACCACAAAGGTTTCAAACATGCTGCCTGCGACGGCGGAACATTTCAGCGTGTCCGCTGTCAGCCAGCGGGTAAGATAACAGGCCAGCCCGGTATCCCGGAAATAGATCTTCGGCGCCTTGATTGCGCGGTTCAGTACATTTTGACTATACGGCTGCAAAAGATAAATGATCCCTGTCCTTTCCAATATGAAAACCCAGCTTTTGATTGTCGGTTCACTGACGCCGGTCTCTCTTGCTATATGGGCATAATTCAATATCTTGCCGGTTTGCGCCGCGATGGCAGTAAGGAATTTACTGAATGTGATCTCATCACTGGAAATCAGACCATTGACATCTCTTTCCAGATAGGTGGACACATAGGAAGAATAGTATTCCTGCCAGTCTCTTTCCACATCGTATAGTTCCGGATAGGATCCTTTATGGATCGTTTGCCAGATATCTCCGTAGGGTTTCAGTTCCTGTTCCCGTTCTTGTATATAGGTATCTGTCGGAATAAAATGCCGGTTAAAACGAACTTCATGTATTTCCCGCAAAGACAGTCCCTGCAGTTCTGAAACAGCCATTCTTCCGGCCAGTGATTCACACATTTCTTTCATAAGGTCCAGTTTTTGTGAACCGGACAAAAGAAACTGTCCTCTTTGCTCCGACGCATCAACAATCATTTTGATTTCTTCCAGAATAGCGCTTTCTTTCTGCACTTCATCTATAAATAACGGGCAGGGGTGATTCAGAAAAAACAGTCTGGGGTCTTCCCTCGCCTGCAGCCTGGTCAGTTTATCATCGAAGTTCGCCCGGCGAAACTCCGGAAATGCATGCTGAAGCACCGTTGATTTTCCCACCTGACGGGTCCCGGTCAGCAAAACACATTTGCTGGATTTTACTCTGTTCCTCAAGACCTCTGTAATTGCTCTCTCAATATATGCCATAGTGCCTGCGCCTTTCTTCGACAAATCTAAAGTCCAATTTTATTATAGTCGATCTCCCGGGTGCTTACAAGGAATTTTAAAACAAAAAATAATATGTGCTCATAAAAATAAAAAAGAAAGGTGAGAAAGTATGA
>CANRIM010000073.1 GCA_947630695.1 uncultured Lachnospiraceae bacterium | reverse complement strand
CCGGTGAGGAGTTATTTGATTTTAATAACAAAAAAATGCCGTAAATATGCGGCTTGCGGCGTTTCGCAAACGCCTAAAGAGTCTGATTAAAGTGAGGTGATGTGATTATTTATATGGTGGTTCATGGCGAATGTGGCAACAAAAAGGCTGAAGTGCCAACTTCAGCCCGTTGCTAATGACCATAGATGATTATTAGTGAATTAACTTGAATGGATTTAGTTTATCATCTATCATTCAACAATGCAATCCCCAACATTATGTTTTACCATAAATATTCCAAAGTGGGTCATTCTTTGCTTTTATATACTTGAAAGAGGTCGTAAAAGACCTTGTTGTTAAAGTTACCCAAATAGAAGGAGAGAGAATATGAATTTGAAAGTTGTAAAACAAACAGAAACAGGATTAAATACGGGATTTGTAAATATTGATTCTGGAAGAAGAGTATTGTTGGATTATGCTATTCAACAAATAAGAAATGGCAATCCAAATTATAAAAATAATCAGACGGTCAGCAAGTCGAATGGAACTACATATATTCGTTCAAAGGCTGATAATAGTACTAAAAATAATATTGAATAGGAGGTAGCAAACCATATGGTAAATGTTCAATCAGAATTTTTCACTTTTCATAACCAAATTAAGCTTTCAGAAGAAAACCAGGAATTACGCGAAAAGCGTGATATTCTATTAAATAAACTAAAAAAGAATATTTCTGATGAGGCAGCATCGTTTACATCTTTTAACCAGGGAAGTTATGCTATGGGGACGGGAATCAAGCCAAACGATGGAGATTTTGATATTGATGTAGGTTTAAAGTTTGATATAGACCATGACGACTATCCAGATCCGGTTCAAGTAAAGCAGTGGGTAAAAGATGCTTTAGATGGTCATACAAAAAGTGTAAAAATACGAAGGTCTTGTGTTACTGTTACATACCAAAAAGATAACGATCCAATATATCATGTTGATTTTGCGGTTTATGCAGCCAATAATGCAGACAAGCAAATGTATATCGCGAAAGGGAAAGAATACTCTACGGATGAATATCGTATCTGGCAACTATCTGATCCGCAAGAGTTACTTAATTATCTGAATTCATTATATGATGATTCAGAGGATAGAGCGCAGTTTAGGCGTGTTGTACGCTATATGAAAAAATGGAAGAACCAGCATTTTAATACTTCTGGGAATAATGCTCCAACAGGGATTGCGTTGACAGCGTTAGCATGTAGTTACTTTATGCCGCATTATTCAAAGGATTTTTTGACAAATAAAAAGACTTATGATGATTTTAAAGCTATAAAAACATTAGTAAATAACATCCAAAATGCTTTTACACTTACATGGGATAGTGATGACGGATGCTTTTATCGAACAATAACACAAGCATTACCCGTTCAACCGAGAAATAACTTATTTGAAAAGATGACAAATAAGCAAATGAATAATTTTTATGACCAAATTTGTACAATGTATTCAAAATTCGCAGAAGCAGAAGGGAAAAGTAAAAAGTTAGAAGTTTGTCAACTTATGATTGATGTTTTTGGGGAGGCATTTCCGGCTGCTGTAGATCGTAGTTATGTGGGGACATCTGAATCAGCATGATGAAAAGAGAGCAATTAGAGCAATTTATATGTAAATTGAATTATGAGAGACAAGTTTCTTTTGAAATACTGCTGGATCAACCGGCAGTATTTCAAGGAACTGTAGTCCTGCCAAATGAGAACTTAGTTTTAAAAATAGATTTTTCAAATTTTTTTCCGTTGGAGTTTCCTGCTATCAGTATAGAAAATGCACAACGGTTTTATCCTCACGTTGATAAATCAGGAATGATATGTCTTTTTGACGATTCGTCTCTTCTGATACAGACTGATATGCCATATCAAATGTTATTAGATGCTTTTGACAGAGCAATAGATATATTGTGTA
The DNA here is from genome assembly GCA_947630695.1 of uncultured Lachnospiraceae bacterium. GTDB lineage: Bacteria > Bacillota > Clostridia > Lachnospirales > Lachnospiraceae > CANRIM01. The sequence continues at coordinate 4,335 of CANRIM010000073.1, read as the reverse complement.
TTGATCCAGAAAGTGACGAATACAAAACAGAGGTTGCAAGGGAATTCAATGCTTATTGGGCAGAAGTATCAAAGATGATTTTATACACAAATCTTTCTTCATGTATAGGGAAAGAGTATCAAAATTTATCAGTAGTTCGAGCTGGAAACATATCACTTGTTTCAGATAATATTATTGATTCTGAGTGCTTGTTAAAAAATAATTTTGGCGTATCTCTTGACAAAAAAACAAATATTGATTGTTTGCTAATAAGATTTCGTTCATTTTGTATTCCTCCAATAAAAAAAACATACACTTGGAAGTGGTTAAGAAATTTTATTTTAAAAAATATTACATGTAGTCAGAAAAAAGCATTTAGTGCTTTTCTTGCTAAAAAGAGAAAAGTACTTAGCCAGTTTTTACTATTATCAATTCCATCCGAAAACCGTGATATTATTGTTTCGTTTTATATTTATTGCAATAATAATCAATATAAAAAAGTAGAAAAAATGATAAATTGTACAGTTATGCCTGTTACAACTAGACCAATAGATTATGCTTTCCTTTTGAAACGAAGTGGTGCAAATGCATATTTGGCTGAGAAATCAGTCCTTTTATTAGGTTGCGGATCGGTGGGCAGTTATGTTGCCAGTAATCTTTGCCAATCTGGAATTTGTAAACTTGATATTTTAGATCAAGACATTTTGAACGTGGAAAATGTATATCGACATCTTTTGGGATTTGATGCTGCCACGAAAAGAAAATATAAAGCAGATTTAGTAAAGGAATACTTAGAAAATCAATATCCATTTATTGAAATAGATTCCTTGAATTTTGCGGATCGGAAAGTGGAGAATTTTATACAAGATGTACAGCGCCTAAAAAATTATGATTTGATTATCTCTGCTTTGGGAGAACCAACTATAAACTTAGAGATTAACAGAATTTTGTACAATGAAAACATAAATGTTCCATTTATTGTCTGCTTTAATGAACCCTATGGTATTGGTGGGCATGCCATTGCTGTAAATGTATCCTCCGGTGGCTGTTTGAGATGTATGTATACAGATTTGATATCTAATGATCTTGTTCCTTTCAGGGCCAGCCTTGTTGCAACGAACCAGAGTTTTAAAAAGAGTCTATCAGGTTGTGCTGGATCATTTGTGGAATACAGTACGTTGGACAGTCAACAAACAGCACTTCTTACAGTTCGTTTGTCATTAGAAGTCTTAACGGACCAATGTAGGGAAAGTACTCTTGTTTCATGGATTGGATCAGCAGATAATTTGATAGATCATGAATTCATGGTTTCGGAATATTATGAGTATATTAGAGACCAGAATTATTGTAGTATTATAAAGAAAAATGTACCCATAAATGAAAGGTGCCCTATATGCTTGGAAAAACAAATTTTAAGTTAAAGACCTCAAGTATGACTATCTATATAGAAGAAAAAATTTTATCGGAGATTAGTAATTATCAGAAACAAGGGCAATTCGAACTGGAGGCAGGAGGAATTGTGGTAGGATATTATGATGCTGTTGAAAGTGCCCTAAAGATAACAGATATGACATGGCCGCAAATAGATGATATTCGTGGACGATATAGATTCATTCGCAAAGAAGCGGGACATCAAGAACTAATGGATAGACTGTGGGAACAATCTGGATATAAGAAGAGTTATTTGGGAGAATGGCATACCCATAATCAGTGCAGGCCAATTCCTTCGCCTATAGATTATAATAATTGGAGAAATATTTCTGAAAGACATCATAATTTTAATGAGCAACTTTTTATAATAATCGGGAAAATAAGTTCTGGAATATGGATGGTTAAGAATCGAAAAATACAAAAAATAGAAGAGTGGGATAATGATGGAACAATTATGTAAACTATATAAAAAACACTATTACAAGATATTTACGCTTTTTCTTATTATATTTATAATTTCACTTGGAGCAGATGGAATATTAAAGAAAGTAGAAATTGGAGGTATATCAGGAATTTACAATACTATAGTGGCTATTGTTCCTGAAAAATGTTTGACAGCTTTACAACGGTTAAGATTACCACTTGGAGTCTTATTGGCAGCATCTATTATTCTATTTATGTGGAAGAAACGTATGAGTGTTCTGTGTCATTTATCATTAGCGCACGGAATGGCTCCGCTGTCTTCCGATATAAAAAAAGAATATTATATAAAAGGGAAGAATTTGGATCTTACAAGGTATTCCTACCCTAATGATCTCCATCAGGTTATTATGGAGCAGGATTTAGCCATAAAAGATTTTATTTCTACAAAAGGCATACATGGTTATTATGGAATAGTTCATACCCCGCTAATTTTTAGAGCAGGGTATATGTATGGCGATCAGCAAGAAATACATTTGTATCACAAAAAACGTAGTAATAATGCAAATTTTGAAGAATGGGATACTTCTTTAGCTGTGGATAAATGGGAAACAAGGTTTAAGGATGTCAAGGAAGAAAATAAAAGTTGCAAATCCAATGACTTAATAGTATCAATATCTACTTCCTTAGAAATAAAAAATGTAGAAATAGAATCTGTCACAAATGCGAAATGCCATATGATTAAATTTCAACTGCACACTTTAGGATTTGATATAATTGGTAATTATACCCAAGCGGAGATTCTTCGAAAACAGATTTTATCAAAAATCAGAGAGATGGTAAAACAATATGATATTCGGCGTATTCATATGGTAATCTCGTCATCGGTGGCATTTACATTTTTTTTAGGGGTAGGATTTAGTTTTCAACATGACCCAGATATTATTGTATATCACTACGAAAACGGAAAATATATATGGGGTATTGATATGAAAAAAAGTGGATCAAGTGCAGTGATAATCCCTTGATTTTCATAATGTAAAGATGATATTTACTACAACATTATGCCTTCTAATACCAATAATGATAAAAAGTAAGTGCAAAGTAATAGAGTGTGCCCACTAATCCTCCTTTGATCGGTTCACGCAACACTCTTGGATCCGATCGCTCCAGGGAGCAAAACTGTCAAGCTCCGCATCAGACGTATCCGCCCCGCCCCGTTTTTGGCAGATCAAGCAGATGTTTTGTCCTGATTTTATGATTGGAATGATTGAAAATATCACTTTCGTATGATAAGATAATTCACAAAATACAGCATACATACGGAAGGGTAATTCATGAAAAAACATTTATTTCTAACAGTATTGCTTCCTCTGATCATCATTCTTTCCGGCATATCTGTTACTGGTATCTTTGCTGAAGAACAAACGGACACCGGGTATTATTATGGCGATGTCAACCTCAGCACATCAGTAGATGCAGCGGATGCGTTGATCGTTTTAAAACATGCCGCAAAACTGGAAACAATCGACGCTGGACTTCCCTTGACCTTAGCAGATATCATGCATGATAATACCATTGATTCATCTGATGCATTGGAGATTCTGAAAGTAGCAGCGAAGTTAAGTGATTCCGTACTATATGTATCAACCGCAACCCCCACCATCAGTCCTACCGACACACCGGAGCCTGAAGTAACGGCTACACCTGAGCCTGCCCCTACGCCTGAACCGGACATTCTGATTTGTAAAGAATGTGGTTCAAAAATGAACTTCCAGTATACAGAATGCCGGCTTGAAACAGGCACATTCATTCATAGCTTTTGGTGTGATACCTGTTGGAAAGAAACACTGATGACAACCAACGACAACCTTGACATCTGTCTGGACTGCGATGCCCACACAGGCAAAGTAGTATGGGACTCAACCAAAGATACTGAAGATATCAAATATTATCATTATCACTACAGCTGTAATAAATGCGATTAGGACGGTGGTCGGAGTGATGATGCTGTGTGCAGCCACATACACGATAATGGTTGCTATTGTGGTTACAGCTATCTGCCCGTGGCATTCTATGCCAACGGCACGTGGTGGGACTATGATAACCCCTACGAAGTAAAAATGCCTGACCACAAGCACTACGAATGCACTCAGTGCGGACAGCGCTGGTAAAATAAAACACAAAGGACGCTCATATTACGAGCGTCCTTTTTTTCGTCATCCAAAAAACATCCGGATCATATTCAAATAAGAAAAAAAAACGGACACCCCGGTATGGGATGCCCTTGCATATGGAAACGCATATGGAAAAATGGAGAAAAAGTTTGCTGTGGGCGGTAAGATGATTTTGCCACCACATGGTAAGGAGTTTTTTCGTATCACGGTAAGCAGTTTTTTACATAACTCGGTAAGGACTTTTTACACATTGAATATTCTTGTGCGATGAAATCGCACTTCCGGAAATCTGGAAATCAGATGTCCGGAAGGCGGAAATCATCAGATG
>CANRIM010000072.1 GCA_947630695.1 uncultured Lachnospiraceae bacterium | reverse complement strand
GCAATATCCGCATTATATCTTGATTTCAATCCATACAAGTATTCCAAATAATCGTTGGAGACAAAATCGTCCGAATCAATAAACGAAACCAGATCCGCTTTACAGCGCTCCACCCCGTAATTCCTCGCGTCGGAAAGCCCGCCATTCGCCTTGTGATATACCGTGACACGGCCGTCCTTCTCTGCATACTCATCGCACATCTTTCCGCTATTATCTGTCGAGCCGTCGTCGACGAGAATGACCTCATAGTTTTCATAAGTTTGCGCGAGTACCGACTCCATACATTTATCGAAATAATTTTCGACGTTATAGACCGGTATGACCAAACTGATCATGGGATACTGCTCCATCTATTCCTCCATTTCTCATGGAAGCAATCGATAGAACACACCCCCTCGGCAATTCTTTTTCCGCATCACAAACCTTTCAGAATATTTCCACTGGGTCTACCGCGACTCAAATCGATTGCTCGCCATAACAGCCGCATGGGCAAATAACCCATGCAAGCTGCACAGTATTTGATTTTAGTATAACGCGTCACAGAAGGGTCAAGCAATAACACCCCCCCCCCGCATGATTTGTTTCATTTTTACTTGAATTCTCTTATACATTATTTTGTTCTCCTTACTCTTGCTGCGAAGAAATCCCATATATTCCAAAGACAAATACAAAAAACGACATTTGCACGCCTTGGCTATGGAATCGTTTGTTTGTTCAAAATATTTCACCATTTCGCCCACACGCTCCATGGCTTCCCAATAACGCTCGTCCAACTTTACCCCACGATGGATACTGCCCATACGCTGTAGGTAGAAATAGCACAGCTCTCCAGTATAAACCACCCTTCTACAATCTGCTACAAGCTTATATGTTGTGAGTAAATCCTCATATAGCATCCCCACCGGAAAGGTATGTGTCTGCAGCATTTCTTTTCGGAAAAGCTTCGCACATGCAGATACGCCAAAATATGTTCCATAAAACATAGCTTTCAGCGCCTGTTCCGCATCAAACACCACATACGCACATTGCGAATGTGTCAGAGTCGATTTCACACCGTTCTCCCATACACTTTGCATACCCACCACGGAAAGATCGGCGTCTTCCGCCGCCATTCCGTTCCACAAGCATTGCAGGAAGATATCCGATATCGTATCATCCGAATCTACAAAGGCAATATACTCTCCTCTTGCCCTCACAACTCCGAAATTTCTTGCGTCTGAAAGTCCGCCGTTGGGCTTGTGGTATACAATGATTCTGCTATCTTTTTCCGCATACTCATCGCACATTTTTCCGCTGTTGTCTGTCGATCCGTCATCTACGAGAATGACCTCGAAGTTGTCATATGTCTGTGCAAGTACGGATTCCATACACTTGTCAAGATATTTTTCGACGTTATATACAGGGATCACTAAACTGATCAATGGATTCATAAGCTTCTCCGTTTTTTAACACTTTTCTGAGCTGCAGGATGTTTTCTTCATAGCGCCGAGGACTACCTGTGAGAATACTCGACGTTCCCCCGACAAACATACTTGCACCGATGCTCCTGAGAATTTTTGCATTCTCGAAGGTTATGTTCCCGTCGACCTCGATCTCAATATCATCCTTGCCGCGGTCGGCGAGAAATTTCACAAGCCGCTCGGCTTTTTTGATTGTACTCGGGACTATCTTCTGACCGGCAAAGCCGGGATTTACCATCAAGAGATTTATTCCGTCGATATAATCGAGAACCTCTTCCAGTACATAAATCGGCGTGGCAGGATTGATTGCCAAAAATCTTCGGCAGCCGAATTCGGCGAGCCAATCGAGTGCGCGCTGGATCTGCGTGGTGCTTTCATAGTGGATCGACACCGTGTCGGTGCTTTGAATGCCTACCCATTTGAATTTGTACTCGGGCGAGGCGACCATCATATGTATGTCAAGCGGGATTTCCGTCAGCTCGCGGAGGCCCCTTATGTAGTCCGATCCGAGTCCGAAGTTCGGCACAAATTCGCCGTCCATCACATCGATGTGCAGATACTCTATCTTCTCTTTTTCAAATATTGCGACCGTCTGCTTCAGGTCGACCAAGTTCGCGCACATCATCGACGCGGAAATTTTTGCTTCTTTCAAAACCGTTTTCTCACATTTCAAACATGACTTTTACAGAGAATTTTTTCGGGTCCCTGACCGTCGCGAGAGCTTCTTCAAAATCCTCAAGACGGAATTTTTGTGTGATCAGCTTTGCTGTGTCAAGGCTGCCGCTCTCAAACGCGGCGATAGTTTCCTTCCAGTTGTTGACCGTCGATTTATAGCTGGAATTCCACGTTCCCGTAACAGTCAACTCATTGCGGAGAACTTTCCAATATATATCTTTTTTGAATGTTATGTCGCCGTAGGGATTGCCTGTAAGCACTATCCTGCCGCCTTTTTTCGCATACAATATCGCGTTGTTTACAGCTTCCTGTCTGCCAACGCATTCAAGTACAACGTCGGCGCCTTTTTCATCCGTTTTATTAAGATAATCCTCAAGCGCATTTTCTTTCTCAGAATTTACAGTGCAATCGATTCCGATACTATTGGCAAAATTGAGAGATTCATTGCGCCTTCCGACAACGATGACCTTTTTCGCACCAATTGATTTTGCCCAAAGAGCCGCTGTAAGTCCTATCGTCCCCGTTCCTATGACGGTTACGGTATCGTCAGGTTTGATATTGCCGGCATCGATACAGTGCTTTGCGACAGACACCGGCTCGCACATCGCTGCGGTCGTATATGGAATATTATCGGAGCATAAGACGAGATTCCACACCGGCACCGAGATATACTCCGCGAATGCGCCGTCGCAGCGTGAACCAAAATAGTTATAATCCGAGCATCGAGCGTATTCTTCCTCTTTGCAGGAATCGCAATTTCCGCAAGGCAGTAGCGGGAAAACAGCGGCACGTCTGCCGATCAGTGAGCGGTCTACATCAGGCGCACAATCAATGATCTCTCCCGAGAACTCGTGTCCTGGTATGGTCGGGAAATGATAAGTACCTGTCGTATATATTCTCGGGATATCGCTCGAGCATATCCCGCACGCCTTTATTTTCAGCAGGACCTCGCCCTGTTTCATCGTCGGCGTTTCAACATCTTTATATATCAGCTCTCCTATGCCTTCCAAGACAAGAGCCTTCATTTTTCATCCTCCACATACGCGTCCAAAAGCATCAGATCGTTCGGCGTCGTTATCTTTATATTCCGCTCGTCGCCATGTACTGTTTTGACAGCCATCCCGCATTTAAGCGCAAGTTCGGAGCTGCCGTTAATTTTTAATATTTCATCTCGGGAGAGCGACATATTAGCGGCAAAGTATTTTTCGTAAACAAACGCTTCGGGAGCCTGTCCCGCTGCCAAAAGCGAGCGCGGAAGGAGCTTTGACGCCATGCCATGTTCGTCCAGAAGATAGAAAGTGTCCTTTGCGGGAAGCGCCGGCATAACGCCGTCGCAGCCGTCTAAATTTTCAAGGCATGAAGTTATAAGTTCTGTCGACACGAGCGGTCTCGCCGCGTCATGAATTATGACCTTATCCGCTCCGCCGAGCCTGTCGATCTCTTTGAGGCCGTTGATTATTGAATACTGCCGCGTTTCTCCTGCATCAGCATATCCGGCAAACTTTTTTATGCCAAGATCATCGAGCCATTTATCTATTTCGCCCCGCCATTGCCTGTCCGCAACTATAACTATGCGGTCGATCAACGGATGGCGGTCGAACGTCGATAATGAATAGCCTATGACTGGTTTCCCGCGAAATTCAAGGTATTGCTTCGGCAGATCCAGTCCCATGCGGGTACCCGTTCCGCCGGAGAGAATTATCGCAAATGTCATGCTTCTACTCCGCATACTTCTGCGATTCGTTTGCAAACCTGCTCGCAAGCGGTGCCGGTTTCGTAGCTGCCTAAATCACGGTGGTGCTTCTCGACCTTTTTGACATACTCGGCTTCATCAAAATTCAAGATCGCCTGTTCAAGTTCCTCGTTGGTATGGCAAAGTATACCCGGCCATGTCTCGATGGGGGTGTAAACGCCGCGATCTTCGTTGAGATAATAGTCGAGATCGGGACAGTAAAGGAAACATGGCTTTTTTGTAAGTGAGAAATCCCAGATTGTTGAAGAATAGTCGGAAATGAGAATATCCGTCGAACAAAGCAGTTCCTGCGTGTCCGGATAATCCGATACATCAATAATATCGGCAGATTTTAAATGTTCTGCCATATTCATCGCATGATGCGCTCGAATTAACAATACCGGACGGTTTTTGAACCTATTCTGTACCGCATGAAGCAATTGCTCTACATTCAAATCCATTGTAAATTTTTTTTCAGACTGCACCTGCATACTGTCAATGCTGCCGCGATATGTAGGCGCATACAGAATGATCTCTCGATCGGCGTCAATACCCAGATATTTGCTGACCTTATCGCGAATCGGTTTATGCTCGCCGCGATAAATTATATCGTTTCTCGGCATCCCGCATGGCATAACTTCACCTGTATATCGAAGGACAAGTTCGGGTATAGCATGTTTTGTAAACCAATCACTGCTGGAAAGTACAAGGTCAGTACAGTGAGCTTTATATAAATCCATGCGTGTTCTCGGTTTAGTAACATCTTTTTCCTCAATATTTACCTTATTGGTTTTATAAGCTCCTCCGCCATGCCATGTGTTGATAACATATTGATTTTTACGTTTAGGAAGATATGTAGGCATACCTCCGTTTGAAATAATTACTTTAGCTGTACAAAAATAATAAAAAAACGAAAGCGATGGCATTTTTACTATATGTTCATCGCAACTGTTCCATTTTTTTGAAGCCCGAAGGGCAAAAATAATGTCAAACATTTTAGGTTGCTTTTTTTGCAGATACAGTGAAATGTATTTAGGATTACATGAATATTGAGTTCCCCCATGTGATATCATAGCAACACGGTTCTGCTTTATCGGAATAATCCAAAAAATCTTTGAAAGATTCCTAACAAAGGCAGTGATTATGTACTGCAATTTTTCTTTCTGTGTTTGTGTCATCATTCGCCTCTAACCATGATAGATAAATATTATTCTTCAATTATATTTCTTGCATAGTTTTACACGTAAGGTTTTGCAGCAAGCAACATCTTACTGCTAATCGAATCAACTTGAGCTATTGCTGTATTTCCAACTTGCTGTGTTGAAGTCCTCTTGATCCACAAATCATCTTGTATGGTTATTCGTTCAATTTGCTTATCTTGCCTTTCTTTTCTGAGCTACAGCTGCTCGCATTGTATAGTATGCTCCTGGCAGAAGTCGTTCAAAGCTGCCTGCCAACCAACTAAATATTCTGCAAAGCATATAGCTTCTTGCTCGGAGCAAAATTGCAAATACAGTGTTTTTAAAACTCTTTGGGTGATTTTCAAGAGCAAACATAGTCCATTTATCGTCAAAAATTATTTTCAGTTCCTTCTTCTTATATTTTATTGAACCGTTCCCATTGACTGTATCTATAACGCACCGAATCAGGTGTGCCAAGTGATAACCGGCAAGTTCCTCCATTGTTGCCTTGTCAGACAAGCCCCAGTGTTCATACATCTGCATTGTATGCGCAAAATGATCCCGCTTTTTTTGGTTAAGATCGGGGTTACTTTTCATATAGGAGCCTTCTCTGGAGCGGAGCATATGATACAAAGGATCACTTATTGACGATACACGTTCAATGTCCATCAACACATCCATGTTGAAGTGATAGTCAAATAGTTTTGTATTCTGGAACTGCACTCCTCTTTCACGCAGATATTTAAGGCTATATAATTTATTCCAATAATTAGTTAACACCATCCTTGTAAGATCATCAATAGCTTTTACTCTAAACATCTGTTGCGTATAATCTGCATCGTCGGGGATTACAGTAAAAGAAAACATTTTCTTTTTTATGTAGTAATCCATATAAAAGCCAGTATAGACGAGTTGCGCATTATGCGCCACTGCCCGAGCGTGCATTTTCTCCAAAAACTCGGACTCTGCCCAATCGTCCGAATCAATAATATAGAGATAGTGGCCATTCGCCATCCGCATAGCTTCGTTCAAAGGCTCGGATGGTGGTATATTTTTCTCTTTATGTATAACAGAAATCCTCTCATCCTCCCGAGAAAGTTGATCAATAATTTTCCCAGTGCTATCTGTGGAGCCATTATCAACGATCAGAAACTCAAAGTCAGAAAATGTCTGATTCAATATGCTCCGGATTGCTTTCTCGACGTATGCTTCTGTATTGTAAGCACACATCAAGACAGAAATTTGAGGATTCACAGAAATTTTTCCTCCTTTAAGTTAAATGTTTTCAAAAACAGGTTTGTTTCAAACACATCCTCTACTTGAAGCGTCCGCACACCGCAGTTAAGGATGCAGGTCTCATGTCCCTTGAGCAGTTC
>CANRIM010000071.1 GCA_947630695.1 uncultured Lachnospiraceae bacterium | reverse complement strand
CTAACAGCTTAAGCAACAAGATGGGTAATTCCTTACTGGCTGTAAGGGGTATTAACCATAAATATATTGTAGTAGTGTGGAATAAAAAATGTTGGAGGACAGATTATGTGGGCTTATGAAAGTGTATTTTATCAGATATACCCGTTGGGTTTTTGCGGTGCGCCCTTCGAAAACGACGGGATTTTGCAGCACCGGATTTTGAAGGTGAAAGACTGGATCCCGCACCTGAAACAACTGGGCATCGATGCGGTCTATTTTTCTCCCGTGTTTGAATCGGATACCCACGGGTACAATACCAGAGATTACCGAAAAATCGACGTCCGGCTGGGAACAAATGAGGACTTTAAGGAAGTGTGTGATGCGCTGCACGCAAACGGCATCCGGGTGGTGCTGGATGCGGTATTCAATCATGCGGGACGGGGCTTCGGCCCTTTCCTGGACGTGCTGCAGAACCGGGAGCGGTCTCCTTACATCGGCTGGTTTCACCGGATCGATCTGGGCGGCAATTCCCCTTATCAGGATGGGCTCTGGTATGAAGGCTGGGAAGGCAATTATGATCTGGTCAAGCTGAATCTGCAGAATGAAGCGGTGGTGCAGTACCTGTTTGAAAGCGTGCGGTTCTGGGTGGAGTATTTCGGCATCGACGGACTGCGTCTGGATGTGGCGTATTGTCTGGACGAGTGGTTCCTCCGGCGGCTGCGAAGCTTCTGCGACGGGCTGAAACCGGAGTTTTTCCTGCTGGGCGAGATGCTGCACGGCGATTACAACCGGCTGATGAACGACGAAATGCTGCATTCCGTGACAAATTATGAATGTTATAAAGGCCTGCACAGCAGCTTAAACAGCAATAACCTCTTTGAAATCGTACATTCGCTGCTGCGGCAGTTCGGACCGGAATACTGGACGCTTTATAAGGGAAAACATCTGCTGTCCTTTGCGGACAATCATGACGTGACCCGCGCTGCCAGCATTTTAAACGACAAGGCGCATTTACCGCTGATTTACGCGCTGGTCTTCGGCATGCCGGGGATCCCGTGCATTTATTATGGAAGCGAGTGGGGCGCCTCAGGAGAAAAATCTCAGGGGGATCCGGCGCTGCGCCCTGCCTTTGCACAGCCGGAATGGAATGATTTAAGCACCTGGATCGCAAAGCTGGCGGCATCAAAAAAGGCGTCTCCTGCGTTAAATTACGGCGCGTTCCGTTCGGTGCTGCTGACCAACCGGCAGTGCATTTTCGAACGGCGTACAGAGGAAGAACGGGTGCTGGTGGCCGTCAATGCAGACAAAGAAAGCTATCATGCGCATTTTGATGCAGGCTGCGGTCAGGCTGTGGATCTGATCAGCGGAGAAACCCATGATTTCGGCGGCGGAAGCGAATTGCCGCCCTACAGTGCTTTTTTCTGGAAAATGGAGCGGTAGAGCTTATAAAATTGCACAATAATCAAATATTGATTGACAGTTTTTGGTACAACCTATATAATGAATTTGTGCGGCAGGGGAAATCCTGCGGTAATTGTATACAAAAAATGTCAAAAAAGAGGAAAAAATGTTATGACAATTCCGCCGGCATATCAGGCATATTTTGCAGAGACAGACGCAGACCGGCGAAAAGCACTGCTGGATGAGATCAAAGCGAAAGACGCGGACGACGCGCTGCTGCCGCTTTGCAGGGCGCTCTGGAAGCTGCGTTACGTTGATCCGAAAAGCGGCAGAAGAGTGGATCTGTTTCTGTGGGAGATCCTCAATCTGATCTGCCTGTACCGGACAGCCGGATGGATGAAAAAAAGTGCCAGAAAAGAAGTAATCCGGGCGCTGGAAGCGCTTGGGGTTTCTCTTGCAGCTCCTTACGGGGAAGCGGGAGAGGCGGTTCTTTCCGCAGAGCTTGCAAATGCGATGCGCCTGTATCTTTCTACCTGCGACAGCAAATCCTACCGGAAGCGCCTGATGGGATTGTCGGAAATGAAGACCGGGGACTGGCAGTACAAGGTGGCCGGAGATATATGGCGGCTGTCAGAAGGCCTTCCCGAAAAGCTGGATATGAAAGCAGCCTTTGCCCTGCTGGGCAGAGTGGCGAGGGAGGAGTTTTGTAAAGCATTTGAAAACGGAGAGACATTGCTGGAAGAAAGACGTCATGCAAAGAAAAGCTGACAGTTTTGCAACAGAGGGAAAGGGGGTATGCCCATATGGAAAAAATAAAAAACAATAAGATTGTCAAAGCCATCGGGTTTAATCGTATTGTTCTCATCGGCGTCATCATACTGCTGTATGTGTTGTTTTCGGTATTGACGCCGGTTTTGCATGCAGGCACGACCTTTGTCAGTTATGAAAGAATTATGAGCGCCTTGAATTACGCTTATTTTATCGGATTTCTGGCGCTGGGCGTTACCTTTGTTATCGCAACCGGCGGAATTGACTTTTCCATCGGCCCCGTGATGTTTGCATCTGCGCTGATTTCCGGATATTGTCTGACGAAATACAATGTACCGCTGCCGGTATGCCTGCTGATCAGCATTGGTGTGGGACTGTTGTTCGGTGTTTTAAACGGCTATTTTGTAGCGTACCGTTTTCTGCCGTCCTTTATCACGTCCATGGCAAGTATGCAGATCGCAAAGGGAATCGGTTCTGTGTTTACCAAAACCCAGTCCGTGACCTGGCCGGCCAGTGCCGCTGAAAATTCCTGGTACCGCTATTTGATCAAATGGAACAATATTCCCACCGGACTGATACTTTTGTGCATTGTTGCGGCGATCTGTGCGGTGGTGCTGCACAAGACCAGAGCCGGAAGATACATGCTCTGTATCGGAAGCAACAAAGAAGCCGTCCGGCTTTCAGGCGTCAATACCAAAAGATGGGAAATGCTGGCTTACATGATCTGCGGTCTGCTGGCAGGCATCGCAGCTATTTTCTATGTAGGCGCATATACGACGGTACAGCCGGGTCTGGGCGATACCTTCAACAATGAAGCGATAGCGGCCTGCGTCATGGGAGGTACATCCATGGCAGGCGGACTGGCGTCGATCTTAGGTTCTATTATCGGCGCTGTGATTGTGGCACTGATGCAGGAAGGAATCCTCGCCATGGGCTTCACGATCTCCTATCAGTATGTACTGACGGGACTGATCGTGCTGGCGGCGGTGACTGCCGACATTATGAGCCGCAAGAGAAAGAATTAAAGGGGGTGTTTGCGCATGGGTGAAGTTATTTTGACGATGGAAGGAATTGACAAATCTTTCCCCGGTGTAAAGGCCCTGAATCAGGTATTCTTTGAGGTTCGAAAAGGAGAAGTACATGCGCTGATGGGAGAAAACGGCGCCGGAAAGTCCACGCTGATGAAGGTGCTGACCGGCATCTACACCAGGGACGCCGGAACCATTACCTATGAGGGCAAAGAAGTCACGTATCACAATCCCCGGGAAGCGCAGGCTGCGGGCATTGTGATCGTACATCAGGAACTGAATATGATGGGACACCTGACGGTAGCACAGAATATTTTTATCGGCAGGGAGTTTAGAAAAGGACCGTTCATCGACGATGCAAAGATGAACGAGGAAGCAAAAAAACTGTTTCAGCGGCTGAATATTGACATCGATCCGAAGATGACCATGAGTGATCTGACGGTAGGTATGCAGCAGATGTGCGAGATTGCCAAGGCAATTTCCCACGAAGCAAAGGTCATTATTTTTGATGAACCCAGCGCGGCGCTGACGGAAGCGGAGATCGACCGTTTGTTTGATATCATCCGGGAGCTGAAAAAGCAGGACATGGGCATTGTGTATATTTCCCATCGAATGGATGAAATCAAGCGGATCACGGACCGGGTATCGGTCATGCGGGACGGCGCCTACGTGGGCACCCTGATCACCGAAGAATGTACCAAGGATGATATCATCAATATGATGGTGGGCCGGGTCATTTACGAGGAACCCAAGACCGAAAGCCAGGTAGCGGCGGATGCGCCGGTGGTTTTGAAGGTAGAGCACTTAAATGCCGGACGTATGGTCAAAGATGTCAGTTTTGAACTTCGAAAAGGAGAAATTCTGGGCTTTGCCGGGCTGATGGGCGCCGGCCGGACGGAGACGCTGCGGGCGGTGTTCGGCGCGGACAAAAAGGACAGCGGAGATATTTTCCTGAATGGGAAAAAGATCGAAATCAAAACGCCGGAGGATGCGGTAAAAGCAGGCATCGGGTATCTGTCGGAGGACAGAAAGCGCTACGGCGTTGTGCTCCAGAAAACCATTACCGAAAACTCTACCCTGGCCTGCCTGAATCAGTATGTGAAAGGGCCGTTTATTGACGGCAGAAAAGAACGCAAAGTCACAAAGAAATATGTGGATCTTCTGAAAACCAAAACGCCGGGCATAGATCAGCTGGTAATGAATCTTTCCGGCGGTAACCAGCAGAAAGTAGTTGTTGCGAAATGGCTGGTGAATAACTGCGATATTCTGATTTTCGACGAACCGACCCGGGGTATCGACGTCGGCGCCAAGCAGGAAATCTATGAGCTGATGAACCAGCTGGTCAAAGAGGGTAAGTCCATTATCATGATTTCTTCGGAAATGGCGGAGATCCTGCGTATGAGTGACCGGATCGTGGTCATGTGTGAAGGCAAAAAGACCGGAGAGATGGACATTGCCGGAGTGACGCAGGAAAAGATCATGCATCTGGCGACGCTGCGGGAATAGGGAAGGAGGCGGACTGCATTGGATCAATCAAAAACGAAACTTAAGGTTTTTAAGAAACTCGATCTGCAGCGCGTGGTTTTGATCAGTGTGCTGATTGTCCTGTTTGCTTTCTTCAGCATCATAAGTCCGAATTTCCGGAAATATACGACGATTATCACGCTGTTCGGCTATATGTACTATATTCTGCTGATGGCCATCGGCGTCACTTTCCCGTTGATCACCGGTGGTGTAGATCTTTCCATCGGCACAGGACTGGTATGTTATTCGATTGTGGGCAGTTATATGATCAATCATCAGGGCATGCCGATCTGGTTCGGCATTCTGGTGACGGTGCTTTTGGGCACTGCGCTGGGCGCTTTCAACGGATTTGTAGTTTCCGTGCTGGAACTGCCGCCCTTTATCACCACCCTTTGTACCATGATGATTGCAAGAGGCTTGGGCTCCATTCTGGCTGGCGGACTGACCGGCGTATGGCCGGCGGCTGCGGCGGAAGGCGGCTGGGTGCGCAGCGTTTTAAAGAAAACGCTGCCAAACGGCACCATCATTCCCATCGGTATGATATGGATGCTGATTCTGATTGCAATTATGACGCTGATTCTCACCAAGACCCGGGTTGGCAGATACACCATCGCCATCGGCTCCAACCGCGAGGCGCTGCGGCTTTCGGGCGTGCGCGTGGTCAAATGGCATATTATAGCGTATATGATTTCCGGGTTTTTCGCGGGACTGGCGGCACTGGCCTATGGCTGGACATTCACGACGATCACGCCGGGCACCGGCGCCGGATTTGAGCTGGACGCCATCGGCGCGGCCATCATCGGCGGTACGTCCATGACGGGCGGCAAGGGATCGATTGTCGGCACATTTTTAGGTGTGCTTTTGATTTCCCTGCTGAAGACGGGCCTGCCCTATGTGGGCCTGCAGGCCAACTGGCAGCAGATCATTACCGGTATTGTTCTGCTTTTTGCGGTGACCATTGATATGATCCGGGCAAAGAGAGCGGCAAACCGCTAAGGTCTGCACATCAATCTGTAATTCCAAAAAGGAGGAAAAATAAATGAAAAATTTCAAAAGAGCACTCGCCATTATGCTGGCGCTGGTGATGGTATTATCATTGGCTGCATGTGGTAAAAAAACAACGACAGACAGTGACAAAAGCAGCGGAGATGATGCAGCTGGCAGCGAAACACTGAAATTTGAAGTTGTTTCCAAGGGCTTCCAGTCCACCTACTGGCAGGCAGTTTACAAAGGCTTCCAGGAAGAAGTAGAAAAGATTCAGTCTGACAAGAATGTCAAGATCGAATACAACTTCGTAGGCCCGGATTCCGAGACGGATATCGCACAGCAGGTACAGCAGTTTGAATCTGCCGTCAATGCAAATCCGGATGCCCTTGGTCTGGCAGCACTGGATGTTGACGCCCTGAACGACAGCATCGGAAAAGTAAACGGCAAGACCCCCATCATCGGTTTTGACTCCGGCGTTCCCAATGCTCCGGAAGGCGCAGTTCTTGCAAACGCTTCTACCGACAACTATGCAGCAGGCGAAGTTGCAGCGGAAAATCTGTATGAGAAGATCAAATCCCGCATCGGCGACAAGCAGGTTCGTATCGGCGAAGTTAATCAGGATGCAACTTCCGAATCCATTACCAACCGTGGCCTTGGCTTCATCGACAAGATGATCGAGCTGCTGACTGCAGACAACTACACCGTATGTGTCACAGGTAATGAAAAATATGTAGGCGATGCAGCAGATTCCACCGCAGATGAGGCTTCTGCAAATGTTATCATTGAAGTTCGTGTACCTGCACAGACCACTACAGAGCTGTGTGCGACAGAAGCAGGCGTTATCCTGAACAAAGAAGACACCATCGCGATCTTCGGTTCCAACCAGGTTGCAGCAGAAGGCGTTGTTACAGCAAATGACAGCCTTTCCGTTTGCGGCTCCGAGGATTCCAACATCATCGCTGTCGGCTTTGACTCCGGTTCCGTACTGAAAGCTGCCGTATCTTCAGGCGTTATGTATGGTGCTGTAACCCAGGCTCCGGTTACCATCGGCGCAGTGCTTGCAGATCTGATGTATTCCTCAGCAAAGGGTGAAGAAGTAGAAGATACTGACACAGGCTGCCAGTTCTACACCGCTGAAAATATCGAAAGCGAAGAAATTGCACAGAACCTTTACGACTAATCAAAAGATTTCCTACAATTTCATATGAGACAGGAAAGTCCTGCAGCGTTTGTCTGCGGGACTTTTTTGCGCCGTACGTATGACACAACTTTGTGACATCCTGTGGTATAATAATACTTGCAGGAGGGTGAGTCGATATGCAACAGATTTTGATCGTAGAGGACGATGCGGCTATTGCCAATTTGATATATGAAAGTCTCAGTGACGAGGGATATCGCTGCATTTGTGCTTTTGATGGCAAAGCGGGAGCGGATACCTTTGAAAAGGGCAGATTTGATCTGGTGCTGCTGGATATTATGCTGCCGGAAATCAGCGGGTATGAACTGCTGGAATATATCCGGCCCACAGGTACGCCGGTGATCTTTCTGACCGCAAAGGGCGAGGTCAAAGACCGGATCAAGGGACTGAAGATGGGAGCGGACGATTATCTCACCAAACCCTTTCAGATCGGGGAGCTTTGCTAATGTGCGATAAAGAAGTAATAGAAGTGTAAAAAATTTTGCCGTTCCTATCCGGCACTTAGGGCTGTGTC
>CANRIM010000070.1 GCA_947630695.1 uncultured Lachnospiraceae bacterium | reverse complement strand
CCTTTTACTTTCATGATATCCGCGACACTTTTATAACAGACACTCAGGCGCCGCTTATAAACTGGCGCATCCTGTTCCCTGGCCAGCCGCTCATTTATCTCCATGGCCTTTTCATATAGCGCCAGCGCCTCGTCCAACTGGCCCTTTGCCTCCAAAATGGCCGCCACCCCGTCATAGCTGATGCCCAAGTCCTGCCTATATCTCGGCGTATCCTGTTCCCTGGCCAGCCGCTCAAAAATCGCAGAGGTCTTCTCAAACAGCGCCAGCGCCTCGTCCAATTGGCCCTTTTCCTTCAAAATGTTCGCCATCCGTCCATAGCTGTGGCCCAGGTCCCGCCTATATCCCGGCGTATCCTGTTCACTGGCCAGCCACTCAAAAATCGCAGAGGTCTTCTCAAACAGCGCCAGCGCCTCGTCCATCTGGCCCTTTGCCTCCAGAATGCACGCCACATGTTCGTAGCTGATACTCAGGGCCCACCAGACACTCGGCGTATCCTGTTCCCTGGCCAGCCGCTCAATGATCGCCACAGTCTTTTCATACAGTTCCAGCGCCTCATCCAATTGACCTTTTTCTTCCAGAATACCAGCGACCAAACTATAACCAGCACCCAGGTCCCAGCGGAACGTCGGCGTATCCTGCCAGTCTAGACTTTCCATCATTGCCACGCTCTTCTTATACAGTTCCAGCGCTTCGTCCAATCGGCCCATCTCTTTCAGGATATCTGCGACACGGGAAAAGCTGGCGCCTAGGTCCCGCTTATGCCCCGGCGTGTCCTGTTCACTGACCAGCCGCTCGTCTATCGCCATGGCCTTTTCATACAGTGCCAGCGCCTCGTCCAACTGGCCCTTTTCCTTCAAAATGTTCGCCATCCGTCCACAACTGACGCTCAGGTCCCGCCACGCCTCAGGAAAATCCTGCTCCGTTCCCGCTTCAGCCACGTCCCGGGCCTGCTCAAAGCAGCGCAGCGCCGTGTTGAGCTTTCCCCAATCCTCGCAATAGTCGCCAGCGTGGATCACCGCCCAAAACAGGTCATGGTCCGCCGCCAGTTCGTTGCGCCTGTCGGTCCGGCCGCTCTCCTCCAGCAGCGCGAGCATATGTACCGCCTCATAGTAGGTGACGGCCTTGCTGTCCTCCTTAAACAGCGCATAAAACCGCTCCGCCATTTTATCCAGCGCTGCCTTCCGGCTGCTCCGGAACCGTCCCGCCTCAGCCGTGTCCAGCCACTCGTTCAGGTATTGATGCGAGAAAGAGACCGCCTCGTCTCCGAAGTCGTTGACATCACGCTTCAGCAGCACCTCGATCCGCCGCAGAAAGTCGTTCTGCTCGTTTTCATCCCAGCCGAATATGCGCTTCAGCTCCCGCGCCGGCAGCGCCTCCGGCGCCGCCAGGATCGCCCCCAGCGGCATGCGGAACTCCTTTTTATACTCCTCATCGTCCGGGAAAAACCACCCAAACCACTGGTGGAACGCTCCCGAAAGCCCCTCCGGGAACTGGTCGCTGTCCGCTATGGACGCCTTCCCCGCGCGGATACCATTCGCCACCAGCGCCGCGTACAGGAAGATGCCTCCCGACCGCTCCGTCAGCGTCTCCAGCGCCGTCGGCCACGCCGGGTCGGCGCCGTACCTCTCCTGCAGCTGCTCAATGAAATACTGCCGGACGTCCTCCCGATTCTGCTCCTGTCCGCCGCGCAGCTCCAGCTGATATGCGCCGCCCAGCGGGCCCGTTACCGCCGCAACGTCCCGCGCCGTGGCCAATATCCGCAGCCAGGACGGCAGCCGCTCCACGTATTGTCCCAGCACCTCCGCCAGGGCGTTCCGCTCCCCCTGTGCGCACTCGTCCAGACCGTCTATCACGATGCACAGCGTCTCCTGGCCCCCGTCTATCACCAAGCTGCTCAGCGGCGTCGCCAGCAGCAGGTCGAACAGCTCCGACGGGTTCATCTCGCCCAGACGCTTTTCCCGCTCCAATATATCCGCCAGCACCATACGGTAGTTCGGAAGCCGGCACGCCAGCAGATACGCCAGCGTCATGATCACCGTCCGGGGATCGTTATAGAGCGGACGGCTGTACTCGCAGAACAGCCCCGCCGCCACCCGCGGGTTGTAGTGCATATACCGGGCAGCAAACGCGCTCTTTCCCACGCCGGGGTCCCCATACAGCACGCACAGCCGCGCTCCCGCCGGGTCGTCCAGCCATTCCTCCACCTGGGCCGTCAGCCACTTTCTTCCCACGAACGTACGCCGCAGAAGGTCCTTCTGCTTGCTCGTGTCGTAGTTCACATGCAGCTTGTCCCGGATAGCGTTGATCTGGCCCACGAACTCCTTGCTGTCCTCGCTCTCGATCACCTCGCAGAGCTTGTCCATCTTCTCGTTGAACCAGGGCGCAAAGACCGCCTCCCCCTGGGCCAGCTTCTCCCGCCATTGGCTCATGTCCAGCCATTGGATATGGCACACCGATGCAGGAGGCTGTACCACCTTCTCCGATTCCAGGAGGATCGTCTTGATGTTCCCGCCCCGCACGCCGATGGCGATGCTCAGCTCATCCAGGCTCACGCCGGGATCCCGGACGGAGTGTTTGGACAGACAAGAGATCACTCCATCGCTGTGGCCGATCCCGTCGGTGATCTGCGCCCTCCAGTCCTCGCCGTGGACCATGTTTGTACTGTCGAACCACACGTCGTGGCCCCGTTCCTTCAGAACGGCATAGATGCGCTGGCATATCTCAGCCTCCGGGTGCCCGTAGCTGATAAAAAGCCGCATGGGATGAAATGCCTTTGGTCCCTTCGGCTCGGGGAAGCTGGCGCGGCACGCAAAGCACACGTACATCCCATTATAATTCGTGACATCCGTCGACCCGCACTGGGGGCAGCGTATGATCTCCTCCATTTCCTCTCTCTCCCTATCCAAAAAGTACTGTGTCTATATTACAACATCCCGGACTCGCGTTATGGCAAGGGGGAGAAAAGCAAAAACCGCAGGAGAAAAACGGCTCCGTATCGCCGCTTTGTCCTGGCTTATTATGGCTGCCGCAGCGCAGGCGGCTCTCCTCTGGCGGCCTTTAATTTCCCCTGTGACACCGTTCATATGATTTTTGTGTTACAATAATTATAGCACGGCGCATACGAGGGAGCAAGCGCTGGCACGCCAGTCAATTGGATTAGAGAACACAGTGTGATATGATCTTAAAAGCAACTGCAGAAAGGAGTTTTCATGAGCATGTACACCCCAAAACCGATCGACACCAGCGATATCGAACTGCCAAAGGACCTTCTGTTGCTGACGGAGAAGATCGCCGAAAATGTCCATGATGTATGGGCCGTCGGACGTATCGCGGAAGGCTGGACCTACGGCGAGTCCAAGGACACCGGGAAAAAGACCACACCGCTGCTGGTCCCCTATAAGGATCTGCCGGAAAGTGAAAAGGACTATGACCGCAACACGGCCCTGGCGACCCTGAAATTGATCATCAAGCTGGGTTACACGATCTCTGGCCGGCCATCCGGGCCTTTTTGATGACCTGAGGATCTCTTGTATATGCTTGAGTCTGTTGAGGCGGCCCTACACCACAGCGGAGATCCCAAGGGCAGGGTGTATTCCAACGAGCCGGACCTGGGCAAGCTGCACCCGGAGATGAACGAGCTTATCGAGATGTGCTTCGATCCCAAATCCCCCTGAACAAGCGGTGGAAAAAGACGCTGGTACAGCCGCTGGAGGAGAGCATAGAGGGGCAGATCCGCGAGTGCGCCGCCTTCGCGTGTCCTGCCGTCCCGCCGCGCTTGCGAATGCCGGCGGTTGTGGTATAACAGACGCTCCGCGCTGTTATACCCACAAAATACCGGTCGTGCTCCCGGCTTGCGCCGGAACCGCACGACATGGTATAACAGACGCTGCGCGCTGTTATACCCACAAAATACCGGTCGTGCTCCCGGCTTGCGCCGGAACCGCACGACATGGTATAACAGACGCTGCGCGCTGTTATACCCACAAAATACCGGTCGTGCTCCCGGCTTGCGCCGGAACCGCACGACATGGTATAATAGCGCCGAAGCCGCTATTATACCCCATAGTATGCAAACAGACAGCGGACAAGGCGGGCTCTGTCCCCGGCATGCGCCGGGAAAGCCCGCGCCGGAAGAGAGGTGCTTTCAACTCCCAGCTGCTCCCCCGCATCCTGCGGGATGTGAACGACGGCGTGATCGTGCTGGACGGCCAGGGGACCGTGCTGTATGTGAACCCCAGCGGACAGGAGATGCTCCTGCTGCCGGAAGACGCGGCGGGCCGGAAATATGCGGAGCTGATGCAAGAGGACATCGCGACCAGCAACGACGACTTCAACCAGTTCCTTCGGGACGACACCGGCCGGAAGAGCGAGGGCGTTGTGATCCAGTTCACCGACATCACAGAGCTGGTCCGGATGCACCGGAAGGAGAAGGACGCCTCCATCGTGTTCGTGTCGACGCTGATATTCGTGTGTGCGTGGATGCTGCTGGTGGCGCTGTGGGAGTTCTTGGACCGGCCCCTGCCGGCGCATCTGCTGACCCAGGCGGTGACGTTTTTGGGCGCGTGCATGATGGTGTTCCTCGTCAAAACCACATCCATCACCTGGCGGGAGCTGGGACTGTCCACGAAGAACCTGCGGAAAGCGCTGATAACAGACAGCCTTGTGGCGGCGGCGGGGTTGGCGCTGATGATAGGGCTGAAGCTGGCGCTGCTGCATGTGGCCCCGGGCTTTTTTGAGGCCGGCACGCCCTTTTGGAACTGGCGCGCCCTGCGCCTGAGCGGGATATTCTATCCCGTGACAGTGTTCCTGCAGGAGCTTATCAGCCGCGGCCTCTTGCATGAGAGCATGCGCCGCATCATCACCGGGAAATACCGGGAGACGGTGGCCATCGTCGTGACGAGCCTGGTTTTCGGCGCACCGCATCTGTTCCTGGGGTTCATCTACATGCTGGGCGCCGCTATCCTGCTGGGCGGTCTGGGCATGCTGTACCGCCGGCAGAACACCATCTGGGGCCTGTGCATCCCGCACTATGTGCTGGGCATGGCCCTGGTGTTCCTGGGCTTCGCGTGATAAGAAAAATGCGTCTCAATGGCGGCGGCGAATGGAAGGTCGGAAGTTTGTGGAGGTGAAGCCGGTATGGAAATGTCTACGGAGCACTATGTTTTTCACTACAGGAAAAACAGCCTGGCCGAAAAAGAAATAGACAAGATCGCCGCTATGCAGGAGGGATGCTACGCATTCATCAGCGGCTGCCTTCATGCCGACGCAAAGGGTAAGATCCACTATCATCTGTTCGATACGCCGCAGGAGGTCGGAAAGCAATACGCGATCATCCATGGCGAGGATGACGATGAGCCCTGCAATGGCTTTGCCCTGCCGGATATCATGAGCAAGGACGGTATGGATCATGTTTATGCCGTATACAGCGAAACGATAAAGTGCGTCGGTTTTCATGAGGACGCACATATTATTTCCTATTCGCTTTGCCGGCCAGATTCGCGGTTCATCAGCGAAGGACTTGCCATGTTTTTTGACCGTTACTGGTGGGGTATCGACAATTATTCCTGGACGCGATGGTATATTGAGCAGGGAAAAAATCCATCCGTAGCGGATCTGATCGATAACAGCAAGTTCCGTGAATATGACTGTGAGCTGACCTATCCCCTCGCAGGCGCGTTTACAGGTTACCTGCTCGAACGCTTCGGTACGGAAAAATACGTGGAGTTCTATAAACGGTGCGCGGATGAGACGGCGCGGGCTTTTGAGCAGACCTTCGGGCGCTCCGTTGCCCTCTTCGAAAAGGATTTTCTCGGTTACATGAAAATGTTTGCTCTGCGCCAGGATATCCGCGAGCTGCTGATGAAAGATATGGACCAGTGACAGCTTCCCCTTTGCCGGGGAGAAAAAATGCGTCTCACCATGTGAAGAGGTAAAAAGATAGTAGACACAGAAATGCGTGTCTACTATCTTTGTTATATACAGAAAAAGGAGGTCAGGGGTATGAGCAGGACCAAAGGCATCCCAAACAGATACCACGCCCCAGCGTTCAAACTGGAGCTGGTCATAGAAGTGCTGTCCGGCAAAAGTCCTCGGGTCGTGGGCGAGGCGCATGGCGTCAATCCCGGCGTCATACGCAAGTGGGTCAGCCAGTACCGGCAGGACGGCGAAGCCGCCCTGGAGAGCAAGCGCGGTGGCAGCAGTCCTGTAAGGCAGTATTGCAGCAAGAAGGACCTGGGCTATGTGGGGCAGCTGGAATACGAGCTGGCAAAGGCCAGGGTGGAGATCGCCAAGCTAAAAAAAGACGTAGAACTGGAAAGGAGGTGCCGCCCACCAAAGAAGTAAAGCAATACTACTATGGGAAGATATCGGAACTGCATCTGCCATACTCTGTTTCTCTGCTTTGTCAGCTGTTCGGCGTCTCCCGCAGCGGCTATTACAAATGGCTCCACCGCCGGGGAACGCAGAACCGCTACCAGATATCCCAAACAATTCTGGATGGGTATATCCGCGCGCTCCACGCGGCACATCCCAGTTTTGGCTATAGAGCGCTGAGAAGGCGCCTGGAGACAGAGACGGGCTGGATCGTAAGCGCGCCCAGCGTTTTGCGGTCCATGCGGCGGCTGTCCATCCAGGCAAAGCTCCGCAGAAAACGCCGCCCCACCACCGGCGAACCCCACGCAGTCTTTCCCAATATACTGAACCGGCAATTCCAGGCGGATATGCCTCTCTCCCGTGTCGCCACAGATATTACCCACTTCCAGTACCACAAAACGAAATACGCCTTCATCTGCTTCCTGGATCTGTTCAATAATGAGATATTGGAATGGAATGTAGGGACGGAGGAAAGTATGGATTTCATCCTGCCACCGCTGCGGAGGCTGCTGGCCAGGAAACGGCCGGTCGGGTCCCATCTCATCCTGCACAGCGACCAGGGAACGCAGTTTGCCTCCGCCAGTTACTCGTATCTCCTGGAACGGAACGGCGTGACCCAGAGCATGTCCCGGGTCGCTACGCCCAGAGACAACGCCGTGATCGAGAGTATATTTGGCTGGTTCAAGGAGTTCCTGCGGTCTGACTACTTCCCTGGGGCCAGCGCCCCTATCCGGAAGTTGCTGGAGAAAGCGGTCTACGACTTCAACCATATCCTCCCATCTCACAAGCTGAATTACAAAACCCCTGTCCAGTTCAGAACCGAACAGGGATTTTGACCCGTACCACATATTTCGCATTTTTCTGTCTACTAACTCTTGACCTGTTCACACGGTGAGACGCATTTCCGGGGCAGCAAAAAGGGCCTACACAAGCAGGTCCTCTCGGGACCCCCATGAAAGCCCAGCGAAGCGGGTTTCATGGGGAAAAGGGAACCGTCTATGGCCAACGAAAAAGGACCTGCTTATGCAGGTCCTTTTTCTTGGTGGAGATAAGCGGGATCGAACCGCTGACCTCTTG
Organism: uncultured Lachnospiraceae bacterium; assembly: GCA_947630695.1. Classification (GTDB taxonomy): domain Bacteria; phylum Bacillota; class Clostridia; order Lachnospirales; family Lachnospiraceae; genus CANRIM01. The sequence continues at coordinate 34 of CANRIM010000070.1, read as the reverse complement.
AATGCCATTCAAGCGCTCTCCCAGCTGAGCTATA
>CANRIM010000069.1 GCA_947630695.1 uncultured Lachnospiraceae bacterium | reverse complement strand
AAGTGGCGATTTTCGATTGACCAGAATTGGCGATTTTCGCCTGACTCTGAATGGCGATTTTCGCCTGACGCTAACATGGCAAGCCGGATGCATATTATATCTTTGAGCTTGAGCAAAAGAGTCAATATCAATCATTGTCAATTAACGTGAAATCGCAGATGAAAAAAGCGATTCAGCTTTATTCTGAGTATCGGCGATTCTCTGGGCAGTGAAAGTGTGATTGCAATATGGCAGATGTTTTTTCGCCGGAAGAACGCTCCGAGATAATGCGGCGAGTGCGCTCATCTAAAAACAAGAGCACAGAACTCAAGCTGATATCGGTTTTCCGAATGAATCACATAACTGGCTGGCGGCGGAATTACAATGTGAAAGGTCACCCCGACTTTGTTTTTTTGAAAACGCATACAGCCGTCTTTGTGGATGGTTGTTTCTGGCATGGGCACAATTGCAGGAACACCACCCCCAGGGATAATGCAGAGTATTGGGAAGCTAAAATTTCACGGAACAAAAGACGTGATGAGCAGATAACCGCCTACTTCACTGATAGGGGGTGGAAGGTCATCCGAATATGGGAGTGTGAGCTGCAAAAGAAGAACCATAATATCCTCATCAACAAGATCCTTCCGCTTTTTCCTGACCCGCCACTTTGATGCCAACAGATGAAGCCACCGCCGTCACTTGACAACGGTGGCCCTTTTATGTGAGCTTATGGTGCTACGCTTCCACTAAAACACGATACGATAGGGGGTCATAGTTACACGATAGCCCCCCATGATTACACGATAGATGGCCACGGTTACACGATAACCCCCATGATTACACGATAGCGACCCTTCGCATCAATCCCACCAAGGGGAAAAACACCACAAACCAGATCGACCGACTGGCGTTATTCCCCGGCTGGTCATAAGTAAAAAGCCTGAAAAGCCCAGAAACACCGGGCTTTTCAGGCTTTTTCAGATAAACGAAAAGAAACGGCGATTGTATCCTAATCACCGTTTCTATTTGGTCCGAGTGACAGGGTTCGAACCTGCCATGCCGCGCAAGCGACGGCATAGCCGTGCGGCGGAATGGCCCCACTCGCTCCCGGCTTACGCCGGAACCGCTCGGGGATGCCACCAGGCCGCAGGTCCTCACCCCAAGCAAAACGCGGGGATGGCCTCCCTGGCCACCCCCGCGTTTTGGTCCGAGTGTCGTTATAGTATTTTTTGAAAAAGTCCCTGTTTTCAAGGGTTTGCGGGCAGACGCACAGCGATATTTACCTGTTTTTACGACCGTCATGCTACACCAGAACGCGCCAAGGACAAGATTGTCTGCGGTGTGATCCGCAGTATCTGAATCCGGCGCCTACGGCAATATGCCACGGTTGCTTGCGTTCATAAGTCCCCACAGTGGCGTTTTCGAGAGTAGACAGGATGATGCCCCGAGGCTTGACTTGGCTGGCAACGACTTTCATGTCCCCGTTTCCTCCATCTGCGTGGCTGCCCTGCTTGAACTGGTCATAGGTCTTTTGCGCCTCTTTGACCATCTCCTTCAGCTTGACCGGCTCGGAGCCAAAAGCCGCGTTAAGCGCTGGAGAATAGACGAACAGAAAACTGTTGGTTGAAGGACAATTTGCTGATGTCCACCACGGATTTGTATATTACGCAGGCGAGGGCAGACCGCCATTGCATGTTGACATTAAAAAGCTTGGTTTAAAACGCCGCAAGGAATCAAATCACGAGGTTTCATTTTCTAGCCGGCCCAAACCGGTTTCCAATTTCGATTTGCTGGTGTATATCAAGTTTTTTGTACCCAGCGTTTTAACAAGAGGCTCAATCACATCGTGCTCCAGGCTCTGCCAATCTTCCGGCTCACCCAGCAGTTCCACCTCGATCTGATAAAGAGGGTCGCCAACAGGCTCTTTAGCGGCAGTCTTAAACTCTACCGTGTCGAGACATATCTCACACTTGCTGTCCAGCCGATATGTGACCCGCCGATTATATACCAGAAGCTGGACTTGCATCTGCTCTCTGGACAGCAGGTTGCCTAAATCACCCTTTTCACAGATGTCAAGCGTATTGATGAGAAACTGCCAGACTTCGTCGGTGATGCTTGGCCCGGTCGTGACCAATTCGTGTTCATGCCGTGCGAACTGGGAGGGAGAATGGTAATTGGGACTGTTCGTAGGGATCTTCACGGTGAAAACATATTTGCCTCCCCGCTCCCTGCAGCGGAAACTGAAATGGTTTTGGGCCAGCAGCCAGACGCCATCGATCTTGCAGTCGTAATATGTGTCCGTCTGCGCTTTTTCTATCCCCCTTACATCGCTGTACTGTTTATTCAGGTAATCCTTCGCGGCTTTTAATACTTTGCGTTCACAATAGAACTTCTGTTCGATCTCTATATGTTTTCTCGGCATTGCAGCTTCGACCGACCGCTTGACAGCTTTTACTGTTTCTTCTGGTATATCGTGCATCAGACAGTCCTTCCTCAACAATTCCTCACTAAAGAACAGGTAGCAGTAATCTGATTCCAATATGGTTTTTTCTGTCGAGCCGTGTGCGGAGCGAAAAAGGGTCTTCTGTGCATAATCGGTGGTAGTCCCGTCAGTCAGATCGCGCAACACAATGTTCTTTTCATCGTCACTGGACATCTTGTAAGCGCAGTCACTGCCTTGAATATAGATGAAGGCGCTGTAAGTCTCGTCAAGCGCGACGAATGTGCTGCAATCCGCAACATTTAGTTGTTTCCCAATGCGTGCTGCCAGCAAATCATACAGCCGATGTTGCCCACCAAGATCGATCTGTTCAAACAAGGGACTTTGGTCAAGGAACGCCTTGGAGAGAGATTGAACGATTTTTGCCTGAGAGACTGCCTTTGGGTCTGTGACCTCTTTCTTTAAGACGGTCCCGGAGGCCCATTTTTTAATGAGAGCGTTCACAGACTCATCATCCAGCCGGATGTACTTGGAAACGGTTATGTCATGCTTGTCGTAGATCTCTTTCAGAATGGGGAAGACTGACTCGGCTCCGGCACCCAGATCAATCTCATCGCCGAGGGCAAACACTTGTCGGAAAATGCGCGCAAAAAGTTGTTCAAACAATTGCTTGCGAGGGTCATGATACACATTTTTATACATCTGGTAACGAGCGTAGATGAACTGATCGATCGCAGGCAGGTACCGCTCGTCAAAGCAGAGGCAATAACCATTGACGCCCTGCTTGCTGCCGTATTTCGGGAGCATACGCATGGATGCAATAAGTTGCTGGATATCGATGTGTCCGAATGCCATCCCGCAGGCAACATTGTCCCGCAGCAGATAGTCGATGCGATCTGCGTCCAGCTGTCCGCTGATCACAGCATGATAAATCAGGCCGATCCCGTTGGCATACCCCGTATAAGAAGTGCCATTCAGCAGATCACATACCTGCTTGGCGACGCCTGGACCAAATTGGTCTTCGAGGGCATGGTGAATCTCCGTGTGGGAGTCCATGATCATCTTTTGGGTCATATCTTCATGGCTCAGGCCAAAAACTGCCTCAATGGCATGAGAATATGGCCCATGGCCCAAGTCATGCAGCAAAGCCGCCAAAAGAGCACAGTTGCAGTCAGTTTCAGAAAAGTCCAACTGTGGATTGGAAGCATATAACTGTTTGAAATGATTCAGAATCAGCCGCATGACGTGCCACGTGCCAATCGAATGCGCCAAGCGCGTATGGGTAGCATTTGGAAAACTGCGATCAGCGGTTGCAAGTTGTCGGATCCGTCCGAGTCGCTGGAACTCCCGCGTACAGATAACCGAGTAAAAGTTATCCGGCACCTCAATGTCACCGTATACCGCATCTCGGAATACATGGTCCTTTCCCATTTTTATATTTTCACTCCCCACTTCGTTCTTGCGGTAATCCTTGCAAAAGTCGATAAACTTTTCCTGAAAAGCATCAAGCACCTGGTCAGAGGTGACTCGAGGGCGGGGATTGTAATAAAAATAAGGAAATGTTATATTGCTATCTTTTTGGGCCGGTAATATCTCCTCCAAGGGTACCGGTTGGTTGTTGAACAGAATGCAGACCTTGTTGAACCGTTTGTACTTTATAGAATGGAACCTAACGACCAAGTTGTTGCGGGAAAAATCATAGAGTTTCGTTTCTGTAAAGATTTGAGCCGCGTGTTTCTGGGCGATCTCTTTTTGTATCCTCTTTGGGTCTGGCGCGTTGGAGAACGGGCGCACTTTCGCCAGTCGTTGCGCCGCTTCACGGCGATCCTCATCTTTGTCAAATAGGAACCGGTTCTCATCTTTATCAAATCGGAAGAAGAATTGTTCTTGGTATGCGTTTGGCGCGATTTTTACCGCTTTGCCGTCGAAAATCGAGATGCCGTGTTCCGTCATCCCGTCATTGATCAGCGCCTCCATATAGCGATGGACATTTTCTGCGGAGACGCCTAACTGATGAGCACAGTTGTTCAGAAACAGCTGATACTCAGGATATGACTTCCATAAACTGCTGCGATAGTGCCTGGTCTGATATACTTCCAGCAGAGAAATGAAATCAGCAAAGTCATCGACGGAGAGTAAAGGCTGATACTGTTCAAGCCAATGCTTCAACAGCGATTCTTGATCGTAGTCCGTTGTAGGATGGAGCACATCTATTGCAGCGGAGGTGTCTCCGTTTAAACGAGCCAGTTCGCGGCATGCGTTGTCAGAATCTCCTGTGTCAACCCATGTTTTCAGTATTCTGGAAACCTTCTCATCTTGGCAACTCGACAGGTAGAAGCAAGTTTCAGCTAGTAGGATACGTACTTTTTTCTTGGTAAGCCGGACAGAGGAATCTTTGAGCACATCTTCCAAGACATGAGTTCTCAAACGCTGCGTATATTGCACATAACAGTCTTCTGAGGCCTCACCACTATACTGAGAAAGCTCGTTGAGCATCCAGTGAAATAGAGCTTCCATATCTGCGTCAGAGGTTTTGCTAAAGTGGTGCGAACAAATGCAGTACCGCCGACAGGGCGCAAGCAGGTAAGTATAGAATGGATAACTCCACTGTTCAATATGAGAACGGAGCGCGTTTGCGCTCAGACCGACAGGCCTCTTATTACCGCAGTCATCGGAATCATCGGAAAACAAAAAATCTGTACCGAAATCCTGTGCTCCTGTTACTACGAGAGCTGACTCTTCGGCATGCTTTATAAACAGCTTTACTGCCTGTAGCAGCATAGTCCGATCTGTCAAGTAACGGGTGATATATTTATAAAGCTGCTTGGTAAGCAAGTCCGCATATACGACCTTGTGGTGACTGTATAGCCACTTGGGCTCGAAATTTCGGGCTGCTATAAACCCCTCCAAAACGCTCAATGCGCTTTTGGAGAAAGCGGGAAACATGACGTAATTTTTCTCATAGGCAGTATAAGCGTTGCACAGACGGGTGCTGTCGACTTTGCTGGTATCATAGCCAGCGGCGTAGGAGTTTCTCATTAGGTAATCGATACCATCGGCATCGATGGTGCCATTTAAAATATGAATCACGCAGTTCCTCACACTGTTAAAGAACACGCTTCCATGAAAGGATAACTGTTCCTCGGCGGGATATTCCCAGCCGATGATCATACGGGCAATAAAGCAGAAATCTTTGTTGAGATTCAGTTGGCCAGGAAATTCTTTTGGAAGCGGGCCGCTCTCTCTTTTTGCCCGATCCCATGAAGCTGTGATCAGTTCACTGATATTATCCCCAAGGTTTTTGTCCTTTAGGATATAATAAGCGCTCATTTTTTCATGGTAATTGCCGGGGACGGTCCCGCCCTGAAGGTCTTGTCTGTCGCGGAACGCATTTAAAAGGGCCTTGTCCAGGTTCCCTTTTGGCTTTTTCTCGCTCTCTGGAGACACCCTTTTGAAGATCTGATATACTCGGTCCCGTTCCTTTTGATCCATTTCTTCGCTGATGACTACGGGCTCCGATTGGTCATACTCCATATCCAGGTATGGGTCATCATACAAAAATTCAAATCCGTGAGATTGTACAGGATGACCAATGTCATGCAGCAGCGAGGCAATAGCAAGGAGCGTCTTCCAGTGCTTCAGGTAAAAGGGTAGGCAGGACAGGGCCTTATCTTTCCCCTCCCCGTCTAGCGTAGTACGTTTTTGTAGATAAGTCTTCTTCACATAGTCGAGGAGTTTTTTTGACAAACTATCGTACATTGCCATAGAAAACTTATAGACACCCAGAGAATGCGAAAAGCGATCATGCGTGGCGGATGAAAAAACAGGCCGAAGACCTGTTTGTGCCACACCCTTGATCCTTTGCATCATCTGGGTGTCGATCAAATTCCTGACGTATGCACGACTTACCGGTATATACCCATACACCGGATCTTTGAACTGTTTGATTTCAGACCAATCTTTCGGCTCCTCCAGCGCCATCTACCGCCTGCCCCCGTTCTCTCTTCATTCTACAAGCACAAAACGCCCGCTGGTTCAAGCATATATAAATCGGAACCCCATTGCATCCAAAAGACGACCGGGTGTTCTGAAGTCTACCTGTAGTCGGCAGAACAAATCAAAACTCTTGGCCAATTCCTTGTCGTTGTGAAGGAATTTTCTCTCTTCCTCCGTCATTTTGTCGCTCAGAAGAGTTTTGTCTATCCGGTATCCGTGGGGCGTGATCCACAGACAGACACCATCACACCGATTTAAATAGTTAAACATTTCCTGACGAGTAAAATTGAGCCGAATTGGACCGCAACCGGCATTCCACAGAGATGAGATGTAGTTATAGATAGTCTCAATGGTAAATTCCCGACCATCCGGGTTGCGATTGACGAATCCTGCAACCACTTGCTCCTTATCGACTGCTAAGCACACTGATGACAGCTCCTATCCCTATTTGTGTTTGTTATAGCGACTGTTTAATGCTTTAGTTTGTTGCTATGGTGCGATGCAATCTATTATATGCACATGGACCTATTGTGTCAAGCCCTCGATGGAACGATGAAAGACCAAATGGTCAACAATAATGAGTGCACCGGTCAAGGATCACACCGGCGTTGGGTATGAGTGGCAATCAGATGGAAATCCTACACGTCCATCGTTTGACTGTAAGAAGCATGTTCTAAAGTTTATGGTAACACATACGAAACCACAAAATAACTAAATCATAACGTAACCATACAACAAAATATAGAGAAAGTCAACATAAAGTTTTAAAAATGGAAGCTTTTACCAAATTACAGGGATAACACCTGCTCCGCAAAATTCCTCTCCAGCCTATAACCCTTTTTTCAAGGCAGTCCAGAAATGGGCTGCCTTTTATATATCAACTTTGGAGGTCAAATGAGTAAACTCGTAATCACCGAAAAACCGTCCGTTGCCCATACCATCGCCGCCGTTCTGGGCGCGGACGCCCGTATGGACGGCTACCTGGAGGGCGGCGGCTACATCGTGTCCTGGTACGTCGGCCATCTGGCCGAGCTTGCCAGCGCCGAGGAGTACGATCCTCAGTTCGCCAAGTGGAGGATAGAGGACCTTCCCATCCTGCCGGACAACTGGCGGTATGCCATTCCCCATAATAAGCAGAAGCGGTTTGCCATCCTGCGATCCCTCATGGACCGGGAGGATGTGACCGAGATCGTCAACGCCTGCGACGCCGGGCGCGAGGGAGAGCTTATCTTCCGCAACGTCTACATTCTGGCCGGGTGCAAAAAGCCCATGCTGCGGCTGTGGGTTTCCTCCATGGAGGACGCCGCCATCCGGGAGGGCTTCGCCCATCTGCGGGACGGCCACGACTACGACGGGCTGTATCAGGCCGCGCTCTGCCG
>CANRIM010000068.1 GCA_947630695.1 uncultured Lachnospiraceae bacterium | reverse complement strand
CCTGCTTTCACCTTGTCATACACAAGTTGAAAATCCACAAATAGAGCAATCGCACCTTCAAATCCTTCTGAGAAGAACACCTTGATTTTTTCATCGCCAATGAGTTTGCTATTGACTCCACTTTGGGGGCTCAATCCTGTTTTGCTAATGGAATGCAAATTATTTAATGACGTCATATGGTAATAATACATTTTTGCCTCTCAACTCATTTCGCTAAATACCGATTCGCTGTCTTCATTGACTCTCCCACAAGCGGAAACTTGTCCTTATAACTCCACAACACTGCAGCTTATATTGCCACCCTACCTTGCGGCAGCCAAGCTGTTGGCGACCATACCTGCTACAATAAGTACAATCCCTGCGAAACCAATTATGGAGGGCAGGCTGTCACCCAGAAATAGCACACCGCCCAGAATCGTGAACAACACTTCTCCCGACTGCGTTGCTTCCACCATGGCAAGTTGTCGGACGTCATGCTTTGAAAGGTTCGTGGCCTCGAAGAAGAGCAATGTGGCGATGACACCAGAGAAGAGTGCCACCGTGAAGCCCTGTGCAACCTGTCCCATCGAGGGCAGGCCGTGACTCGCCAGGGCGATCCCACTCATCAACAACCAGAAAGGCATACTGCAAAGGGTCATACCAAATACCCGCTGGAAGGTCGAGAACTCCGCAGGGCAACAGGCCATCATCTTCCGATTCCCAAGGGGATAGGAGAAAGCTGCGATCAGAATCAGTACCAGCGCCGGTAGCGTTCCCTCAAGCCGCATGGTACGGAAGTGCGCCGCTTGCAGTAGGAATATCCCCAGCAGGATCACACCTGAACAGGCCCGATTCTTTCCGGGAATCTTTTTTCCAAACAGCGGCGTCAGCAGGATTCCAGCTACAATGGTCAGCTGCCAGGTAGCCGCCACGAACCAACTTTCTCCGTACACGGATGCCCAAGTCAGCGGTGTATAGAACAGTCCGAAACCCACCGTACTCCACAGCAGCCAGGGGACAGGATTCGCCTTGACCTCTCTCAGCACAGTACCCACGCCACCGCATCGATTCGCCAGCGCCCAGGTCATGGGCAGCATGAACAGATAGCGGAGGCTGGCACTCCACAGCCAATAGCCGCCGCCCAGATTCATGCTGCGGTTCAACACAAAGGTAGCCGCAAAGAAAAGCGAGGCAAGCATCCCCAAAAAAACACATTTTTTCATTCATCTATACCTCATTTAATTGCGATTTTTCCTTGAGTATATCAAAAACACCGCCTGCTTTCAACTAAACTATCGCTCACCGGAGGCGTCTAATAAATGCCTGACCCCACAAAAAAAGCCCTCCAAATCGGAGGGCATTGATTGTTTCAAACCTTGTCCATGTGGTCAGGGCCTTGATCTGTAAATTCTTTTCAGCTGCGCAAAAATTCCAGCACTGCCCGATTAAACTCCGCAGGACGCTGATATGCAATAAAATGATTTCCCTTGATCAATTGGAGTTTTGCATCCGGAATTCCTGCCGCAATCTGTCTTGTGTGTTCCTCCCGGATCATGTCCCTGGTTCCGGCAATGACAAAAGTTTTCGCCTGTATTTTCTGCAGTTCCTCCGGCCGCACATTCGGATCATTGACCATGAGTCCCAGCATCTCTGCATGTTTCCCCGCGGTATCGCTTCCGGCAGAAAAGCGCTTTGCAATTTTGTAGCCGATTTCAATGGGAATCTGCACCGTTTTCTTTACGCCACCTGCATTCAGATTGGCTCCATTCAATATCAGTCGATGCACACGCACCGGATATTGCATGGCAAAAATCATAGCGATATTCCCCCCATCGGAAAAGCCGAGCAGATGCGCCTTTTCTATCTGATGTGCGTCCATAAACATACGCAAATCCTCTGCAAACTGCCGGATGGTAAAAGGTTTCGTACCTCTTGGCGTCTGCCCGTGTCCTCTGGTATCGATCGCATATACATGATAATATTTCGAGAATGCTTCGATTTGTTCCCGGAAATAACTGGCATTTTCACCGTTCCCATGTAAAAGAATCAGGGGTTCTCCCTGCCCTTTTTCAAGAAAAAAATGTTGAATATCCATCTTTATTCCTTTCGGATCTCCCATGAAGCATCCCGGTCGCACAAAAACACCGCCATACCCATATCATAGGCTGAAATCGGCTGTCCAAAGACTTCCGCAGGCGCTCCTTGCGCCTGCCCGGCCAGGATTTGTTCTGCCGCAGCAGCAAGCTGAGGGATCAGCGCCGGCGAAACCGGGCAGCTTCCGTGGGAAGGATAGATATCGTCAAAAAGTCCTGTCATCTTTTCCAGCCGGTACAGACTGTGCACATAGGCGTGCATTTCCCGGCATGCTCCGAACATAAAAATCCGCCCGTCCTGCACCGGATCACCGGAAAACAGCCGCCGGTTCCTTTCATCCAGCACCGCGATACTGCCCGGCGTATGCCCGGGCAGGGCGATGATGCGCAGCGTCCGGTCTCCCAGATCAAGGACATCGCCGTCCCAGACCGGCAGGATGCACCCGCTTCGCTTTTGCTTTCCGTAATAATTTACACACTCCGCCGGATGCATATAAAAAGCATCAAATTCTTTGTTACTGCAAATATGATCCGGGTCAGCGTGGGTATTGAGCAGGGAAAGGGGCAAATCGGTGTACTCCCGCGCCACTTCCCTGGCGTTGTTTGTCTGCATACCGCTGTCAACGAGCAGCGCACGGGTTTTACCCGTCAGCAGAAAAAAGCGAACGCCCTCTTCTTCAAAACGCCATGTCTGTTCATCTATTTTGATTGGTTTTACCATCCTGGTTCTCCTTCTTTTTTTCTGTAGGCACAGCACATTTTCACATAGGGCGACAGGATCCGCTCAGCTGGAAACTTCAAACTGCGCATTATAAAGGCTGGCATAAAATCCGCCCTGCGCAAGGAGCGACTGATGCGTTCCCTGTTCTACAATATCTCCGTCCCGCATCACCAGGACAAGGTCCGCGTTGCGGATCGTGGACAGCCGATGGGCAATCACAAAGGAAGTTCTGCCTTTCAGCAGGGTATCCATAGCCTTTTGAATGAGATGTTCCGTACGCGTGTCCACCGATGAAGTCGCTTCGTCCAGAATCATGATCGGATTATCTGCCAAGATTGCCCGGGCAATGGTAATGAGCTGCTTCTGCCCCTGAGAAATATTGGTGGCTTCCTCATTGATCACCATCTGGTAACCGCCGGGCAGCGCGCGGATAAAATGGTCGGCCCGGGCCAGTTTGGCAGCTTTTCTCACCTCATCGTCTGTGGCGTCAAGCCGTCCGTACCGGATATTTTCCATGATCGTCCCATGGAACAGCCAGGTATCCTGCAGCACCATTCCGAAGCCATCGCGCAGTGCATTGCGGTCAAACGCTTTCACGTTATGCCCATCCAGCCGGATACTGCCAGCGTCTACGTCATAAAACCGCATGAGCAGCTTCACCATGGTGGTTTTGCCTGCTCCGGTGGGCCCTACGATCGCCACCATCTGTCCGGATTTGATTTCGCTGGTAAAATCGTGAATGACCGGTTTATCCGGAAGATACCCGAATCGTACATGATCAAAACTGACGTCGCCCCGAATCACATCCGGGCTGACCGGATCGTCCGCCTGCAGGGATTCTTCGTCTTCGTTCAAAAACTCGAAGATACGCTCCGCCGCCGCGGCCATGGACTGCAGCATATTCGATACCTGGGCCATCTGCGTGATGGGCTGCGTAAATCGTTTCACATACTGGACAAAAGCTACGATATCGCCGATGGCAATGGTTCCCGCCGCCGCCAGCATCGCTCCGGACACAGCCACCGCCACATATCCCAGGTTGCTCACAAAGTTCATAATGGGCTGCATCAGACCGGAAAGAAACTGGCTTTTCCATGCCGATTCGTACAAAACGCCGTTGGTCTCGTCAAACGCGTTCATTTCCGCTTCTTCCCGGTTGAACGCCTTGACCACATCATGGCCGGAAAACGTCTCCTCAATATGCCCGTCGATTTTTCCCAGATAAACCTGCTGGGCCATGAAGTATTTCTGGCTTTTCTTTACGATGCCAAATACCAACAGCGCGGAAACAGGCAGAATCAAAAGAGTAATCAGTGTCATCAGCGGGGAAATGGTCAGCATCATAACGACGACGCCCACCAGTGTACAGACCCCGGTAATCAGCTGCGTGACCGACTGGTTCAGGCTCATCGCCAGCGTATCCACGTCATTGGTAATACGGCTTAAGATATCTCCCACAGCATTTCGTTCAAAATATGCCAGCGGCATACGATTGATCTTCTCGCTGATGTCTTTGCGCATCCGATAACTCATCTTCTGGCTCATTTCCGTCATAATCAGCCCCTGGGCACAGGACAATACCGCGCACAGCCCATACAGTCCCATTAAAATGAGCAGAATGTGTCCCACCTTGCCAAAATCGATGGATCCGGTACCTGTGAGTTTGGCAATGAGACCGTTAAACAGTTCTGTCGTGGCGTTTCCCAGTATTTTCGGACCGATGACGTTAAACACGGTGGAAGCGGCGGCAAATACCATAACCGCGATCAGGCCGATCTTGAACGCGCCCATATAGTGCCAGAGGTTCCTGATGGTGCCTTTAAAATCCTTTGCTTTTTCTCCGGGCATTCCCCGGCGTCCTCTTCTTGCTGGCGACATATCACTGCACCCCCTTTAAGTCCCGGGCAATCTCTGCTTCGGACAGTTGTCCGCGGGCAATTTCCATATATGTATCACAACTTTGCAGAAGTTCCGTATGTGTACCCTTTCCTACGATCCGGCCCTCATCCATTACAAGGATCTGATCCGCATGTAGAATCGTGGAAATACGCTGGGCAACGATAATCACCGCAGCAGAACCGGTTTCCTTTGCCAATGCGGCACGCAGCGCCGCATCCGTCTTATAATCCAGTGCGGAGAAGGAATCATCAAAGAGAAAGATCTTCGGATGTTTGGCAATGGCACGGGCAATCGCAAGCCGCTGGCGCTGACCGCCGGACACATTGGAACCGTTCTGCGCTACAGCGGACTGAAAGCCTTCTGTCTTTTCCTCGATAAATTCCGTTGCCTGCGCAATCCGGGCGGCACTTGTCATGTCTTCGTCCGTAATATCTTCACCGCCATACTTCAGATTGCTCTCGATGGTGCCGGAAAAAAGTTTTCCCTTCTGCGGCACATACCCGATGACGCTGCGCAGTTTCTTCTGGCTGATCTCGCGAATATCTACGTCATCCAGTGTAATACTGCCTTCCGTCACATCGTAAAACCGGGGAATCAGATGCAGCAGCGTAGACTTGCCGCAGCCGGTAGAGCCGATAATGGCCGTGGTCTTCCCTGGCTCTGCCGTAAAATCAATATGCGCCAGCACCGGATCATCCGCCTCCGGATATGAAAAGCTCACGTCATGGAAAGACAGTTTTCCCTGCACTTCACCCATTTCCGCATCCTTTGTGACCTTCGCATCCTGCAGCGCCACAGGCGTATCCAGCACTTCCTGAATACGATCCGCCGCAACCCCGGCCCGGGGAAGCATAATAGAAATCATGGACAGCATCAAAAATGACATGATAATGACCATCGAATACGTGATAAATGCGGTGAGGTCGCCCACCTGAATGGTGCCATTATCCACGCCATGGCCTCCTACCCATACGATCAGCACGGAAACACCATTCATAATCAGCATCATGACCGGCATCATAAAGGTCATGGTCCGCTGGGTAAACAGCTGGGTATGCATCAGTTCTGTATTGGCATGATCAAATCTGTTTTCTTCATACGCCTGCCGCCGGAACGCCCGAATGGGCATCACACCGGACAATATTTCACGGGAGACCAGATTGAGTTTATCCACCAGCTCCTGCATCATCTTAAATTTGGGATAAGCCACTGCAAACAGTACCGCGATACATATCCCCAGAGCAATCACCGCCGCCACGATAATCCAGCTCATGGAAGAACCTGTCTGGATAACCTTAATCACACCGGCGACGGCCAAAATCGGCGCATATGTCACCATGCGCAGCAGCATGACAATGAGCATCTGCACCTGCTGAATGTCATTGGTACATCGGGTAATCAGGCTGGCAGTGGAAAATTTTTCAATCTCCGCACTGGTAAAGCCCATAACTTTCGAAAAAAGCTGTTTTCGCAGATCACGGCCGATGCCAGCCGAAACCACAGAGGCGATGTAACCCGTTAAAACCGCAACCACGGCCATGACCGCTGCCATGGCCAGCATCTTGCCGCCCACCTTCCACAGGTACTGATTCCGGATATGCTCCACATCAGCGCCCTGGGCTTCATATTCAGAGGATACGTACTCCACTGCTACCTGCTCCAGAAAGTCGTCTGTCAGATTTTCCATTTGGGAAATCTTTTCCTGCAGCTGGTTCTGTATGTCTTCACGGGAAAGCATCCCGGCATCAAACGCCTGCTCCATCTGCGCCAGGATAGCATCGCCGCCCTCGGCATTCTGCATCTGATAGACCGCACTTTCCGGCAAAAGCAGCAAATGATTCAGTGCCTCTCTGTCCGCATCCTGATCCAGTCTGCGAATGCCTTCCGAATCTGCCGAACCGTAGGCCGCCTCTGCCTGCGATGCATCTGCATCCGTCATAAACAGTTCCAGCGTTTTCAGCCGATCCGCCCGGATGGTTTCGGGCACCGCGTCTTCTATACCGCCCTGCTGCAGACCCACATTCAACAGATCGCTGGTATAAGACGGCAAAGCCAGGTCACAGTAAGCCTGCACGATCAGCAGGAGCACAATGATGACCACGGCTGTCTTTGCCCTTAATAAAAATCGAAAAATATTTTTCATAAAGTATATAATCCCTTTCTACATCTTTATCTTTTTGATCTGTTCCGCGTTATTCCCGATGATTGCAAGGCATCGCTGCATTGCTTTTTTATCTTCCGCCGTCAGGCCTTCTTCCAGCATCTTTGCAAGATCCGTCCCTGCCTGACAGCAGCGGGCAATGATGTCCGCGGATTTTTCCGTACAAACCAGCCGCACCTTTCTCCGGTCGCCTTCCACCGGCTGCCGTTCCAGATATCCCTCCGTCACCAGCTTATTGATATTGATGGACAGAATATTTTCCTTAAATCCATGACAAAGACTGATATCCTTTGCGGTACACTGATCCGGGTGGTCTGCCAGAAACAAAAGAATATCCAAAGCCATCTGCGGCATACCCAGTTCACGGGAAATCGGCTTGAAATAATGCTCGTGGGCCTCAATCACGCTGCGCCAGACTGCCATGTTGTTTTCTGTTTCCATGCTTTTTCCTTCTTTTCTGTAAATATGAATCATTCAAATTTGAACTTTTCAAATTATAAGCAATTATAAACGTAATGTCAAGATATTTCCTCCATATTAGGAAATTTAGATTTGGTAACTCTTGCGTATATTATTAGCTTTTTGCTTTGTTAAGACGGCATTCCGATGTTTGCATACCAGAAACTCTTTTGTTATAATTATTCAATAATTCCCATTTGGAGGTACCTTATGACTACGGTTTACTTTGTTCGCCATGCACAGCCGAAGCACTGGAGAGACGACCGCACACGACCGCTGACCGCCGAAGGCATGGCAGATACAAAAATCGTACTGGGATTTCTGCAGGATAAGCCCATAGATGCGTTTTACTGCAGCCCCTACAAAAGAAGTATAGATACCATACAGGTGGCTGCGGACCATTTCCAAAAACCGATCATTACCGATGAGCGGCTCCGGGAACGGAAAAGCGGCGTTGTGGATGATTATTACGGAATGATCAAAAAACGATGGGAAAATCATACCTTTCACGAAACAGGCGGCGAATCCATCCGCATGGTGCAGGAACGGAATATCGCCGCGCTGAAAGAAATTCTGGCGGAAAACAGGGATAAAACCCTCGTGATCGGCACGCACGGAACGGCGCTGGCCTCGATCATCAATTATTTTCGCCCGGAATTTGGATATGAAGATTTTATGCGGATCATCAATCGGATGCCCTATATCTTAGAAATGAATTTTGACGGAGAGAAGCTGACAGAGATTACCGAGCACTGCTATATTGAAAAATAAGCCTTCTTTAAAAGCCGATGAAATATTCTTATCTGCTGATACATCTCATTTTCCCCGTCACATTTTCTACCACCAGTTTAAACACCTTTGTCCGCGGCATTGCCGCCTGATCAAACACAAACGCGTCCTGATGGTAATGCTGCATGATGCTGCACAAAGC
>CANRIM010000067.1 GCA_947630695.1 uncultured Lachnospiraceae bacterium | reverse complement strand
TCAAACTCCTCCGACAGCTTGCTGTTTGCGATCACATAATCCATATCATCCGGCAGAGATTTTGCAAGATTGTAATAAACCTCGTTGTTGGTTTGGTTGTACCCGTAAAGGGCCGGCGGGATCAGCAGCACAAACAGGCTTAAGAAAACCGGGAAAGCCTTCACGGTACCCGAGGCTGCGCGGCGCATATTTGGGATCAGCGACTTGTGTTTTGCCTTTTGCAGCGGTTTCTCCAGTACGAGAATCAGGGCCGGCAGCACAGTCACACAACCAATCACACCTAAAATAACGCCTTTTGCCATCACAATGCCAAGATCACGGCCGAGGGTAAAGGACATGAAGCAAAGGGCGATAAATCCGGCAACGGTGGTGATGGAACTGCCAACGATGGATACAAGCGTTTCCCGAATGGCGTTCGCCATGGCTTCCCTGCGGTCGTCGTGGTGCAAAAGCTGTTCATTGTAGCTGTGCCAGAGGAAGATGGAATAATCCATCGTTACGGCCAACTGCAAAACGGCGGAAAGCGCTTTTGTGATATAGGAGATCTCCCCAAGGAAATAATTGCTCCCCAGGTTAATGAGGATCATCATGCCGATGCTCAAAAGAAAGACAAAGGGCGTCAGCCAGTTGTCCAGCAGAAGGAGCATCACAAGCAGCGCCAGCGCCACGGCGATTCCCACATAGATGGGTTCTTCCCGTTCGCACAAGTCCTTGAGGTCTACCACCATGGCCGTCAGTCCCGACAGGAAACACTGTTTTCCGGCGATCCCGCGAATCTCCCGCACCGCATCCATGGTGACGTCGGAAGAGGTGGAGCTGTCGAAGAACACGGCCATCATGGTGGCTTTTTCCGTGTTGAATTCGTTATAGATCTTGTCAGGCAGCAGTTCCATCGGGACGGAAAGATCCGCGATGGAATCGTACCACAGGACGGTATCCACATGATCGACCTGCTCGATTTGCTCTTTCAGCGCCGCCACATCCTTGTTCGGCATATCCTCCACAATGAGGAATGCGAAGGCCCCCTTGTCAAAGTCCTCCATCAGCTCGTTCTGGCCGATGACGGTTTCCATATCCTCCGGCAGATAGGTCAGCATATCGTAGTTAATGCGTGTATGGGTCATCCCCAAAACCGAAGGGATCAGGAGAACCAAGGTTAAAATCAGAATTGGAATACGGTATTTTACGACCGCTTTTGAAAAACGCATGGCATTCACCTTTCTTTTCCGTTCATTTCAAATGCATCTGTTTCAATGACATCCGGAAATTGATTTTTAACAATTAAGACGGTGCTGATCACCGTATATAGATTCAAAGCGCCCTCCGAAAGAAGCGTTAACCCAAGTAATACCGATAGCGCCCGCGCTCCGACGACCGAATCAAAAATCAGGAACACGCCAATCACTCCGGTGATGATGGCAAGAGCTAAAATCAGCCACCAGCTTTGGATTCCAAACTGCCTGGAATCTATGGCGATTCGAATTTTGAACAGTCCGTCAAGCAAAATGGAAATCCCAAGGGCGATGCAGATAAATGCCATCAGGTTTCTGGGATTAAAAAGGACAATCCCGCCGAGGACGATCAACAGGATTCCAAATTCCAGATCAAACTGGAATGCCAAACGGAACAGGTCTTTTGAAAAATACCCGATCAGTTTGACAATACCAAAGAGAATCATGGCGATCCCGATGCAAACGCCGATGATCGACACCGAAAGTTCCGGCGCAGCGATAAAAAGAATACCTGCGGCGCAAAACAGGACAGACATGACGATGTAGCCGATCTTCGCGATCCGCATTGGCGTTACAGAACGCATCTTCATAAAAGCAAACCTCCTTTGCTCGTTTGCCTATATTGTAGTTGTGTCGGTTTGATTTGCATACAGACATAAAAAGTCCCGTGTCCGATAATCAGACACGGGACATAAAATGACTGTTTTTTGGACAAACGGAACCGTTTGTCTGAACTTATTCTTCCACACAGCACAGAATCATCTCTTCGATCATTCCTTTCTTGATTTCCATCAGGCGTGAAAGCATACTTCGGATATCATCGTTCATATCGTTTTTCAGCCATCTGGAAAAGATGCCGAAAGCAAGGCCGGACAGATACTCTTTGACGATGGCCAGGTCGCTGTCCCGGACTTTTTTTTCGCGCAGGACAGACGTAACATAGGCGTTGATTGTATGATCGCAGACTTTCCATAAGTACATTTCATAGATTTCCCGATTTGCCGAGTGATAAATGTGTAATACCGCACGCTTTTTTGCAAGTGCAAGCGTAATCGCTGCGTCCAGACAATCCTCGAATTTTTCAATGGAAGGATAGGACTGAATCATCTGTTCGGCGTCATCCTCGACAATACTTTCGATGAGTTTTGGCATATCCTCGAAATAGTAGTAAAAGGTATTGCGATTGATGCCGCAGTCTGCCACAATATCCTTCACTGTAATTTGGGACAGAGGCCGTTCCATCAGTAATTTCAGAAAGGACTCTTGAATTGCTTTCTTCGTAAAATTTGCCATTTTGTGTCTCCCGCCAGTTGTTTTTACCGTATTCGCGCCGGTAAATTATTACCCCTGAAATGTAGATTCAATAATTATTACGCTCTGCGTCGAGGCATCATACCTTTGATCCTGTGGAATTCAGTTCACGATAGATTGCCACTGCCTGATGATGCATTATACTACTAAAATTTCGGAAATTCAATAATCGTTGTGTATGTCGCACTGCCAACTGCAGGGCTCGAACCTGCACCCCTGCGGTTTACAGCCGCATGCTCTACCAATAGAAATTCAGTAATTTCCATGATAGTAGTGACAGTTTTTTCCCTCCCGGCATAAAATAATAAAAAAGAGTTTTTTATGTCTTTTTCTATTTCTCATCATACCATTCTCAATATACTATGCAGAAACCGCCCCCGAGCCATCGCATGGATCACCGGAAGCAAAGACTTCCCTGAATTAAACGGAACCGTAAGATTTTACAATCTTCCTTACGACGGCACACTGATAGAGGCGGAGCTTTTCAACCTGCCGGACAGTACGAACGGCAATATGCAGACCTTCTTCGGCTTTCACATTCATGAAAACGGAGACTGTTCCGGCACGTTTGAAAACACCGGCAGCCATTACGACCCCTCCGGCGCCAACCATCCCTTTCACGCGGGAGATATGCCGCCACTGATGTCAGATAACGGGTATGCCTGGACAGCTTTTTATGACGCGCACGTACAGATCTCCGAGATTCTGAACCGGTCTGTTGTGATCCATCGGATGCCTGATGACTTTAAAACACAGCCCGCGGGAGACGCAGGAGAAAAAATCGCCTGCGGGGTAATCCTGCCAAGCCGCATGTAAACTATTACCGACTGCATCCGCCATACGGTTTCATTTGTGAACACAACTGCCTGCTTCTCTGATAATTCAATATCCTTATATACCGAAAGCAGCCGCATAGTGCGCTCATATATTATCACCATATCCCCGTAGCTGTTTTTTGTAGAAATCATCGATCAAACAGAAAAAGAGGGCATCCTTCCGGTCATTTGAAATGACTTTTGGCCACCCTCTTTTTTATCCTGTCAAAAACCAGTTTATACTTTATAAAATCTTTCGAACAGCAATTGTTACATTCACAGAAAACATTTCAGAACATTTCCGTAAATTTGAAGCCTCTTTCTTACTGTCTCCTGAATGCTTTTATCATCACTGTTATCATAACGGAAAACGATACCAACATGAGAACCAGCAACATAAACACTGAAGTCCTATCCCCCGTGACCGGTGCGGCGAATTCATGAGCTGATGACGCAGACGTATCCTCTGGCTTTGATATATCTGCAGGCTTGGACGTATCCTCTGGCTTGAGCGTATCTTCAGGCCCAGGTGTTTCCGCTGGTTCGGGCTTTTCCGTTGGCTTAGGTGTTTCCGAAGGCTGGGGCTTTTCCGTTGGTTGAGGCGTCTCCGCTGGCTGGGTTGTTCCCTCAGGCCGGGGTGTTTCCTCAGGCTGAGGCGTTTCCTCAGGCTGGGGCGTTTCCTCAGCTTCCGTCTGATCTGCGTACACGATTGTATAGCTGGAAAACTTATTTGTCTTAAATGTGATCGTATCGGGATCGTTGTCCATGTCTTCCAGTATATCCGTCTCTCCATTATGCAATCGAATAACCGCGAACGTCCGTCCCGTGGCCTGTAGTTCCTCCGGCACGGTCACGACGATAGTTACCTCCATGGAACCCGTAGTAGTAACAGATACTGACGCTCCATCCGCTATAATCTTGCACAGGGAAATATCGAGATATTGCCCTGCGACAAAACCTTTGCCCTCCTTCGTAATACAGTCTTCCACCGCCTTCTTTTCCGCTGCTGTCACAGTATTGCTGGCATCTGCAACGGTCAGTTCAATCTTAATCTTTGCGCCTTTCTCAACAGCTTCCTTATCCTCCGGAGTCAGTACCGCATTCTCAATCGCGGAGTAGACATCCGCCGGGATCGACACCGCGGGTGCGCCGGGCTGGGGCACTACCCCCACTTCTACTTTTCCCGATTCAGTATCAGGATTCGGCGTCGATTCCGGGCCAGGAGTGGGTGTCGGTTTTGGCTCGGGTGTCGGTGTCGGTTCCGGCTCGGGTGTCGGTGTCGGTTCCGGCTCGGGTGTCGGTGTCGGTTCTGGCGTGGGTGTGGGCGTCGGTTCCGGCTCGGGTGTCGGTGTCGGTTCCGGCTCGGGTGTGGGCGTCGGTTCCGGCGTGGGGCTGGGCGTCGGTTCCGGCTCGGGTGTCGGTTCCGGTTCGGGACTGGGTGTCGGTTTTGGTACAGCCTTCACCGTTACCTTGCATACTGCGGTTTTTTCTCCGTCAGTTGTCGTCACCGTAATCTCTGCTTCTCCCGGTGTCTTCGCTGTCAGCTTCCCGTTCCCATCTACGGAAACTATTGTATCGTCAGAGGATTTCCATGTCACAGCTTTGTCCGTGGCAGTTTCCGGCAGCACCGTCGCACGCAGTGATGCCGTGTCTCCCTCTGTCAAAGTCAACTCTGTCTGATCAAGGGTCACAGACTCCGCCGGAATCTCCTTTTCTTTTACTGTCACGGTACAGACATCTGTCTTTTTGTTGACAGTGGTGACGGTCACTTCTGCCGTACCCGGCGCTACAGCCGTCAGACGGCCGCTGCGATCTACAGTAACCACGTCATGATCCGAGCTTTCCCAGGAGAGGGTCTGATCCAGCGCGTCCGCTGGCGTGACGAATGCTGTGAGAACATCGGTACTGCCCTCGGTCATGGTCAGTTCTTTCCTGTCCAACGCAACAGACACAGGCTCGATCCTGTAATCCTGTTCCAGTTCCTCATCCGTGCGGAGATTGGTGAAGCCCTTTATTCGCAGGGTATTTCCCGATGTATTATTCCATCTGCCATCCGCTTCTTTTTTGAATGTCAGGTCATTTTTAGATGTTTCATTAGCCGAATAGAGGGCTCCGCCCCCAGGCATCCTCACAACAATGGTGAAATATTTTCCTGTTTCCAGCCTTACCGGCTGGTCCAGCCGAACAGTATAAAAACCGCCGAATGCAAGCTCTCTTTCCCCTGTTGCCGCCGCTTTCGAGCCGTTTAATGGATCAGGCTGATCGCACAACAGAGCTGCTTCGTCCACATCTGTATATACCTCTACTTCAACCAGACCACTGCCGCTTATTCCTACATTAACCGCCTCCAGATATTCCGCCTTACCGGTTTCTGCGCCGCCTTTCTGCGCTTTGAAAGAAACTGCGGCGGCCTGGTCGTCTTCCAGTCTGACCATGGGAATATATTCGTTGTTGTTAACCTTTCCGTCATAAAAATAATTGTATTGATAAGCGTCCTTTGGCATCATCTTATAGACAATGGGCCGTTCAATCGGGGCGTCATAGGAGAGATAAAAATAACCATGCCCGTCCCCGTGTTTATCGGTACCCCAGGAATTTTTGACGATCCAGGCGCCGTTATGCAGCGCGTTGGACATCGGCTGTCCCTGCACGGTGAAATTCTCCTTTTCCACAGTATCGTCCCAGCCCACAATAGCGCTACAATGCCATCCTAGGCCATGGGTATTGTACTTATGGTACAGCGTACCTTCCGGCGGGGACTGGTATCCGATTACGATCGCCCCGTACTCAGCGATAAGACGCTTTAACTTGTCCGTATCTCCGGAAACATGCAGAATATCCTCCGGCTTGGCGATACAACCTGCATAGCCGTCATCCAGCTCCTGCCCGTATTCCTTGTCATCATGGACGGGACCATTCCACTGGGTCATGAAAACGCTCAGAGGATAGGACCGCAACGCTTCATTCTGCCAGTTCAGATTGACTGTCTTGTCCCCGATCGTATTGCCCAGGGGATCATCGTCTCCGTGATTGTAATAACGGTAAACCAGATTGCGCTCGTGTATGTCGGCTTCTTCCTTTGACAAAATACCCTGTTTGACCAGCGACGTTTCCATGGCAGTAATGTGACCCTCCACCGTGCAGATACCGCCGATCTGAAGAGTGACATCCGTCATATAGCCCAGATCGCGCCCGTCATAAACCTCCATAGCAGCCAGTTCACTGACCGACATATTCTTTATGTCTTCAGAAGACTTATGCCATGTGGTGTTTTCTTCCGTCACAGTCACCTGGCAGGTGGCCGTCCAATGCGTCTCCACACCGGTGGCCGTGATGGTGGCTGTACCCGGATTCACGGCACGGAGCTTTGCGGTTCCCCAAGGAAAAGGCAAAGTCGGATCACTGACCATTTCCACGGTGACAACATTCTCGTCGGAACTTTTCCATGTTATATGCCGCCTGCTATAGTCATACGGATGCATTTCCGCCCTGAGTGTAATGGCACGGGAACTTTTTATAGTGAGTTGGGTCCGGTTCATGACCAAAGCGCCCTCTTCAGCCGGTTCCCCACTGGAATACAACATGCCCGCAAAGGCAGCCGCATTCTGCGAAAAGACCAGCATTATCGCTAACAATACTAACAATACTCGTTTTTTCATTCGGATCCCTCCAATCTCAACCACGACATACCCATTCTTCTTTTCTTTAATAGTATCTTATAAATATTTTTCGCGCAACCAGTATTTGAGGAAAATCATTTCTGCAAATATCGCCAGAAAAGCCCCGCTTCTTTCTGTTTGCGCGAAAAAACCCGTAAGCTTTTGATCGCTTACGGGCTCTCTTACCTCCCCGAGTAGGGCTCGAACCTACACCCCCGCAGTGTACAGCCGCGTGCTCTACTATTGTTGCGGTTTCATACCGGAAAACTCTGGCAGATTCCTATACAACTGAACATTCCTGTATTATTTGGAATAAACAGCATCATTTCGTGAAAGCAGATAAACGCAATATTGATTCATGCTGATCCCCTCTTTTTTTGAATGTTCCGCTAACGAACGATGCAGACTGCGCGGTATCCTCAATTTAAACTGTCCCGAGTAATCTTCCAGGCTATCCGGTTCCTGAATCATAAGACCTTCTTCCAGCGCGGCTTCAAGCCATGCTCTTTTTGCATCAGCAGCATTTGCCACCGCACTTTCTATCGTTTCCCCACAGGTAATACACCCCGGAAGATCAGGAAAAGACACGACATATCCGCCTTCATCCTTATCTTCCACAATTTCCATACGATAAGACATGCTCATATATTCATCAAGTGTTTTCATCATTCTCTACCTCACTCTCCACAACTTTTCTTACCATATCAACATACACTCTTTTAATCGGTTCATGCTTTGGAATCGTGATTGGCTGACACCCCGGTTTTCTGAATGTATAATGGCTGCTTCCCTTTTTAGATGCGTTCATTTTATATCCATAACTTTCCAGAACTTTACGCAATTCATCAAACCGAAGATCTTTTGACAAAGAAAAAATCCTTGCTAATAGTTTATCCCACTGTGACATCTAAGATACCTCCTATCCGCATTATATGTGGTATCGCATTTGGTGTCAATATGATTATGAAATATTTTTTCACCTGCTGTACAGGATTATAATGGATCTGCCTGCTTTTTCCTGCATACGACCTGTTTTCACTCACTTTTTTACTTAAAAAGTCCGTAAGCAACGCTTACGGACTTTCCTTACCTCCCCGAGTAGGGCTCGAACCTACAACCCCGCGGTTAACAGCCGCGTGCTCTACCATTGAGCTATCGAGGATCATTGAAGCAGAATAGACAGACAACTTCTGACCTTCCGTCTTCTGTGTCTGCTTCCGCTTTCTATATTTTCTCGTGTACCTTCAAAACTGCATATAAAATTTCGATAATCTTCCGCCACTGTACATCTTCCTGTACTGGCACCAAGGGATCTTCCCGTAAACGGGCCCCTCCTTGGTACTTTACGTGTAGCA
>CANRIM010000066.1 GCA_947630695.1 uncultured Lachnospiraceae bacterium | reverse complement strand
CTAGCAGCTTAAGCAACAAGATGGGTAATTCCTTACTGGCTGTAAGGGGTATTAACCACAAATATATTGTAGTAGGAAGGGAAAACGATCATGAGAAATTTAATCAATGAGACGGTGCTGATGACCGTACTGCTGGCAATGACAGGCGCAGGCATTCTGATCAAAATATGTTCCTGGGTGCTCTACAAAAAACTGGAAGCGGCATCCTGTCATATGGGAGACAATAAAAACAGTCTGACCCGGCAGCTCAAAATGAAATTTGAAAACTGCTACAAATTAAATCTGGATATTAAAAATATACCGGCATTTGTGGAAAAATATGTGCAGAACTACCGGATTATGGGGATAAGTCCCGCGTTCCTGCAGAAAAACGCGCCGGTCTGTGCAATTCTGATGGGCATGGTCTGCATCGGCGGCAGCTTTCTGCAGTACGTCAACAGTTATGATCTGAAAATTGTTTTAAGGACGCTGCTGTTCGGCATTCTGGGAGAACTGCTGTTGTTGCTGGCCGAGATCGTTTTTGATACGCGGCGGATGCCGGACCGGATCTCCATCAATCTGGAAGAATATCTGGCCAACGTCCTGAGCCGCCGTCTGGAACTGGAATACGAGGACGCGGAGCCGGCGCCGGCCCCGGATGCGGCAGGCGGATTTGAAGCAGGTCAGATGCAGACCGCCGCCACGAAGGTACGGCTGAAAAAATCCAGAAAAGACGCCGGAAAAGCCAATG
This sequence comes from uncultured Lachnospiraceae bacterium, assembly GCA_947630695.1. Classification (GTDB taxonomy): domain Bacteria; phylum Bacillota; class Clostridia; order Lachnospirales; family Lachnospiraceae; genus CANRIM01. Next base: position 8,064 of record CANRIM010000066.1, on the reverse strand, counting down.
AAGAAGAACAGATCATCCGGGAGATCATCAAAGAATTTTTGTGTTGATTTTTGTAGTGAAAATTGATAAAATATTTGAAATAACATTATTATTTTTACAAAAATTGCACAAGGAGCTGGAGAGCAATGAAACTGATCGGATTTGATACAAAATACGCGAAAGACTTCTTAAAGGAGCACGCGGCAGAGGAAATCAAGGCAAGGGTACTTGCCGCAAAGGACACGCTGTTGAGCGGCAGCGGCAAAGGAAGCGACTTTTTGGGCTGGGTGGATCTGCCCGAAAATTATGACAAGGAAGAATTTGCCCGCATCAAAAAAGCGGCGGAAAAGATCAATCAGGACAGCGAAGTGCTGATCGTGATCGGCATCGGCGGTTCCTATCTGGGCGCCAGAGCGGCCATCAGCTTTCTGGAAAGCTACGATAAGAAGCGCGCCACCGAGATCATTTTTATGGGCAACAACATTTCCGCCCTGTATGTCAATACGGTGCTGGATCAGATCAAGGACAAGTCTTTAAGCGTCAACGTGATTTCCAAATCGGGAACCACCACAGAACCGGCCATCGCCTTCCGTATCATCAAGAAGCTGATGGAGGAACGCTACGGCAAGGAAGGGGCGGCGTCCAGAATCTATGTGACCACGGACAAGGCAAGAGGCGCGCTGAAGAAAATGGCGGAACAGGAAGGCTACGAATGCTTCGTCGTGCCGGACGATATCGGCGGACGCTACTCCGTACTGTCGGCGGTGGGACTGCTTCCCATTGCAGCCAGCGGCGCGGACATTGACGCGCTGATGCTGGGGGCGGCCAGTGAGCGGGCGTATCTGCTGGAGACGCCTTATGAGGACAACCCGGCGCTGCAGTATGCCGCATACCGCAACCTGTTCTATGAGAACGGCAAGAAAGTGGAAATCCTGGCGGATTTCGAACCTTTCATGCATTACGTCTGCGAATGGTGGAAGCAGCTGTTTGCGGAGAGCGAAGGCAAGGACGGCAAAGGCCTGTTTACGGCCTCCCTTGATTTCACCACGGATCTGCACTCCGTGGGACAGCTGGTGCAGGACGGCGAGAGAAATCTGATCGAAACGGTCATGGAAGTAGATGATACCGGCGCATCCATTCAGGTGGAGTCCGATGCGGACAATTATGATCAGCTAAATTATCTGGCGGGCATGGATTTGAATTATATCAACAAGAAAGCGCAGGAGGGAACCAGACAGGCCCATGTGGACGGCGGCGTTCCCAATCTGGTGGTGAATATCCCGAAGCGGGACGAGTTCAGCCTCGGCGCACTGTTCTATTTCTTTGAGTTTGCCTGCGGCGTAGACGGCTATACGCTGGGCATCAATCCCTTTGACCAGCCGGGTGTGGAAGCCTACAAGAAAAATATGTTCCATCTGCTGGGCAAGGAAGGGTATTGATCGCAAAAAGGTCCTTGCAATTCAGGTCAAAACGTTGTATGCTGTAAAAAATCATAAAACGGACGGGAGCTTGTGTGACAGGCTGAGAGGAAGGTGCAACCTTCGACCGGTGACCTGATTTGGATAATGCCAACGTAGGGATACACTTGCATTTGTATGAAACGGGGAGCGGCCAAATCGGCCGCTCTCATTTTTTATGTACGCGGAGGAAGAACCATGGTAAAAATCAACGGAAAATGTCTGGAACTGACGGGCAGCACGCTGCAGGATTACCTGGCGTCAGCCGGTTATGACATGGCACGGATTGCCGTAGAGCGCAACGGAGAGATCGTTCCGAAAGCCGCCTACGGGGAGACGGTGCTGCAGGAGGGCGACAGTCTGGAAGTGGTCAGTTTTGTGGGAGGCGGTTGAGCCTGTCCCGACAAAAGAAGAAACGAAAGACGCTCTGCGCGGCGCATCAGGCACTGACGGTGCTGCGGCTGCCGGAGGGCAGAACGGAAATTTGAAAAAGAAAGAAGGAAACAGATATGCATGAGGATCCATTGATCATCGGAGGACACGAATTTCATTCCCGTTTTATTCTCGGGTCCGGAAAATATTCGCTGAAGCTGATCGAAGCGGCGGTACGGGATGCGGGGGCTGAAATCATTACGCTGGCGGTGCGCCGGGCCAATACAAAGGAAAAGGAAAATATTTTAGACTACATCCCTGAGGGTGTGACGCTGCTGCCCAATACCAGCGGCGCGCGAACGGCGGAAGAAGCGGTGCATATCGCGCGGCTGGCCCGGGAGCTGGGCTGCGGCACCTTTGTCAAAATTGAAATCATGCGGGACAGCAAGTATCTGCTGCCCGATAATCAGGAAACGGTGAAGGCCACGGAAATCCTGGCGAAAGAGGGCTTCGTTGTCCTGCCTTATATGTATCCGGACCTGAATGCGGCCCGGGATCTTGCCTCTGCGGGGGCGGCGGCCATCATGCCGCTGGCTGCGCCCATCGGCTCCAACAAGGGACTGGCCACCAGAGAATTTATCCAGATTCTGGTAGATGAAATGGATCTGCCGGTAATCGTAGACGCCGGGATCGGCAGACCCTCTCAGGCCTGCGAAGCCATGGAAATGGGCGTGGCGGCCATTATGGCCAATACGGCGCTGGCCACCGCAGGAAATCTCACCCTGATGGCGGCGGCGTTTAAACAGGCCATCGAAGCCGGACGAAGCGCCTACCTCTCCGGACTGGGCCGGGTGCTGCCCCGGGGCGCTTCTGCCTCGGACCCGCTGACCGGTTTCTTAAGAGACTAGGGAGGTTTTACATGGACAATCAGTATTTTATCGATTCGGCGTATCTCTCTCCGGAGGCGCTGGCAAAAAAACACCGGCTGGAAACCGATCCTTCGTCCCGGAAAAACCATATGGAATATCTGCCCGGCATGGAGCAGATCCAATCGGACGTATGCAGCCGGGTCATGGAACAGGTGGCGTCCTTTGACTACAGCCGTTATACCGCCAAGGACGTGCAGGCGGCCCTGGAGCATTCCCATTGTTCCGTGGAGGATTTCAAGGCGCTGCTGTCCCCGGCGGCGGAGCCGTTTCTGGAGCAGATGGCCCGGCGGGCCCAGCGGGAAACCAGCCGGCATTTCGGAAATACCGTGTATCTGTTTACGCCGCTGTATATTGCGAACTATTGTGAAAATTACTGCGTTTACTGCGGATTCAACTGTTACAATCACATCCGCCGTATGCAGATGAATATGGAACAGATCGAGCATGAAATGCAGGTCATCGCCGAAAGCGGCATGGAGGAAATCCTGATCCTCACCGGAGAAAGCCGGAAGATGAGCAGCGTGGAATACATCGGCGAAGCCTGCCGGCTGGCCCGGAAGTATTTCCGGATGGTGGGGCTGGAGGTTTATCCGGTCAACACGGAGGAGTACCGCTATCTGCACAGCTGCGGCGCAGACTATGTCACGGTATTTCAGGAAACCTACGATACGGTGCGCTATGAGCAGCTGCATTTGCTGGGGGCAAAACGGGTCTGGCCCTATCGCTTCGATGCCCAGGAACGGGCGCTGATGGGCGGTATGCGGGGCGTTGCATTTTCCGCGCTGCTGGGGCTGTCTGATTTCCGAAAGGATGCGCTGGCAAGCGGACTGCATCTGTATTACCTGCAGCGAAAATATCCTTCCGCGGAAATGTCCCTGTCCTGCCCGCGTCTGCGGCCCATCATCAACAATGACAAGATCAATCCCCAGGACGTACATGAAAAGCAGCTGTGTCAGGTGCTTTGCGCGTACCGGATTTTCCTGCCTTTTGCCGGAATTACGGTGTCTTCCAGGGAAAGCGCGTCCTTCCGCAACGGCATTGTCAAGATCGCGGCCACCAAAATATCGGCGGGGGTGTCCACCGGCATCGGCGACCATGAGCAGAAATACAGCGGAAAGGAGACCGACGGTCCGCAGGGAGACGAGCAGTTTGAAATCAACGACAGCCGAAGCCTCAACCGGATGTATGAGGACATCGAAGGAGAGGGCCTGCAGCCCGTCCTGAATGACTATCTTTATGTCTGAGGTACTGATCGTTACCAACCGCAGCCTGTGTCAGGAGCCTTTTACGGATCGGCTGGAAAAGCTGGCGGCGGCCCGTCCCAAGGGGATCATTCTCCGGGAAAAGGACCTTTCCGAATCCGACTATCTGCAGCTGGCTCGGGAAGCGATGCAAATCTGCGGCAGATATCAAACCCGCTGTATCCTGCATACTTATGTGCGCGCGGCGCAGGCGCTGGGGGCAGAGGCGATCCATCTGCCGATGGAAATTTTGCGGGGACTGCCGAAGGAGGTGCGGGCGTCGTTTCCCATTCTGGGGGCCTCCTGCCATTCCTCGGCGGAGGCGGTGGAAGCAGAGCAGCTGGACTGCACTTATATTACGGCGGGACATATTTTTGAAACCGACTGCAAGAAGGGGCTGCCGGGACGGGGGCTGGATTTTTTGCGTTCCGTCTGCGAAATCGTTTCCATTCCTGTTTACGCCATCGGCGGCATCCGCCCGGAGACGGTGGGCAGTATTCGAGATGCGGGAGCAGCGGGAATCTGCCTGATGAGCCATATGATGCGCTGCAGCGACGTGGACGGCGCGCTTAGATCTTTTGTTTGATTGAAAAAATTCATAATATAAATGCAAAAGCGGCCGGATTTTAAAAATCTGACCGCTTTCGCTTTGCTAAGTTTATTTGATCCGGAGAATTTTATTTCTTCGGTTTATGGCATGTGCCGGACATGGCACAGTGTTCACATCCGCAGCCGCAGGAGGAGCGGCCGTTTTTCTTATCTTTTAACATTTTGCAGATCACTGCCGCTACGATCAGGAGAATGACCGCGGCGACAAGTATGGTTCCGAGATTGGTAGAAAGCCATACACCCATGGAAACACCTCCCTTGTTGGCCGGAGGGCCTCCTGCTGTTTTGCCGCACAGCAGGAGAACACCGGCTTTTTTCAGCACACGAATCTATTTCACTCTGACTTTGGAAGTCAGCTTGGTAGCTTCTTTGTAAGGTTTCACCAGCATATAGACGATGCCTGCCACAACGGCTGCAGCGGCGATGACGCCGATGACGTTTCCGTTGCCTGTAAAGAGCATACCGAACTGGTAGACCACCAGCGCGATGGCATAGGCAAAGATACACTGATAACCGATGGCAAACCAGGTCCATTTGGCGGAGTTCATTTCCCGCTTGATGGCGCCGATGGCTGCAAAGCAGGGCGCGCAGAGCAGGTTGAAGATCAGGAAGGCGTAGGCGGCAAGCTTTGTCATACCTTCAAAATCCAGCACACCGAAGACGCCCACCACTTCTTCTTTGGCCACCAGGCCCATAATGGTTGCGATGGTGGCTTTGATGGATGAGAAGCCTAAAGGGGCAAAGATCCAGCGGATCGCATTGCCGATGATGCCCAGCAGGCTGCTTTCCAGCTCCATTTCCGCGTCAAAGAGGAATCTGCCGTCCACAACGCCGAAGCAGGAACCGAGCCAGATCACAACCGAGGAAAGCAGGATAATGGTGCCGGCCTTTTTAATAAAGGAATAACCCCGTTCCCACATGGACCGCAGGATATTGCCGGGAGTGGGCCAGTGGTAGGCCGGCAGCTCCATGACGAAGGGCGCAGGTTCGCCGGCAAACATTTTGGTCTTTTTTAACATAATACCAGAAATTATGATTGCCGCAACCCCCAGAAAATATGCAGAGGGAGCAACCCAGGCCGCGCCGCCAAACAAAGCGGAGGCAATCAGGCCGATGATGGGCAGTTTTGCGCCGCAGGGGATAAATGTAGTGGTCATAATGGTCATACGGCGGTCTCGTTCATTTTCAATGGTTCGGGAGGCCATGACGCCGGGCACGCCGCAGCCGGTGCCGATGAGCATCGGAATAAAGGACTTGCCGGACAAACCGAATTTACGGAAAATCCGGTCCATGACAAAGGCGATTCGGGCCATGTATCCGCAGGATTCCAGGAAAGCAAGGAAAATGAACAGTACAAACATCTGGGGAACGAAGCCCAGTACCGCGCCGACACCGCCGATGATGCCGTCTAAGATCAGGCCTTTCAGCCAGTCTGCGCAGTGGAGAGAATCCAGCACATGCTCCGCCAGTACCGGAATGCCGGGTACCCATACGCCATAGTCTTCTGTGGAGGGAACATTTTCGGCGTCTTCTCCCACGGCGGATTCATAGATTTCCGAAATGTCAAAGCCTTCTTCCGCAAGGGAATCCGCATAGGTGCCGTAAGCCTCGTCAAAATCTCCGAAGCTGCCGTCGTCGATGGCTGCCTGCAGGTCTTCGGCGCCCACCACGCCTGCGTCTGCCGCAGCATCTACGATCTCAGACAATTCATCTGTAAATAAATGTTCCGCGGCATATTCGTCAATGGCTTCTTCATAGGCGGCGGAGCCGATGCCGAACAGGTGCCAGCCGTCTCCGAACAGCCCGTCGTTGGTAAAGTCCGTGACCCAGGTACCCACCGTGGAAACGGAAATATAGTAAACAAGGAACATAATGACAGCGAAAATCGGCAGCGCGGCAAAACGGTTGGTCACCACTTTGTCAATACGGTCCGATACGGAAAGCTGTCCGGCGGATTTCTTTTTGTAGCAGCCTTTCATCAGCTGTCCGATGTAGACGTAACGCTCATTGGTGATAATGGATTCCGCATCGTCGTCCAGCTCTTTTTCCGCCGCCGCGATATCCGCTTCGATATGAGACAGGGTCTCTTCCGGCAGCTGCAGCTGGGCTTTTACTTTGTCGTCCCGCTCGAAAATCTTGATGGCGTACCAGCGCTGCTGTGCTTCCGGCATCTCGTGGACAGCTGCTTCTTCAATGTGGGCGATGGCGTGTTCCACAGCGCCGGAGAAGGTGTGCATGGGAACGGTGCTTCCGTTCTGCGCCGCCTGTACCGCGGCTTCCGCGGCTTCCATGATGCCGGCGCCTTTGAGGGCGGAAATTTCCACGATTTTGCAGCCCAGTTCGCGGCTGAGCTCTGCAACGTTGATTTTATCGCCGTTCTTTTTCACCACATCCATCATGTTGATGGCGATGACTACCGGAATGCCCAGCTCCGTCAGCTGGGTGGTCAGGTAAAGATTTCGTTCCAGACTTGTGCCGTCCACGATATTTAAAATCGCGTCGGGACGTTCCTGGATCAGATAGTTTCTGGCGACGACTTCTTCCAGCGTGTAGGGAGAAAGGGAGTAAATGCCGGGAAGGTCGGTAATGGTCACGCCTTCGTGTTTCCGCAGTTTACCTTCTTTCTTTTCGACGGTTACGCCTGGCCAGTTGCCAACGAACTGATTGGAACCGGTCAACGCATTGAAAAGTGTGGTTTTTCCACTGTTTGGGTTGCCCGCAAGGGCGATTCTCAAATTCTTCATTGATTCCTCCTTTGGTAAGCATATGCTAACCAGTTGTCTTAAAAAAAGGGCGCTGCCCTGTATGGTCGGAGAAGAATATATCATTCCACCTCAACCATCTGCGCGTCCGCTTTCCGAATGGAAAGTTCATAGCCCCGGACGGTCACTTCGATCGGGTCGCCGAGGGGCGCTACCTTGCGGACATAGACCTCAACGCCTTTGGTGATCCCCATGTCCATGATGCGGCGCTTCACGGCGCCTTCGCCATGGAGTTTGACAACCTTGGCCGTCTCTTTGATGTTTACATCTCTGAGCGTTTTCATTATATATTTCCTCCTTTTTGTTCTGTCGTGGCTGCACCTCAAATCATAATTTTCTGCGCCATTTGCCGGCTGATGGCGATGCGCGTTTCTTTGATATTGACAATGACATTTCCGCCTGCCACTGTCACCACGGAAACTTCGCCGCCGGCGACAAAACCCAGATCTTCAAGATGTTTTTTGATATCCGGAGAACCGCCGATTTTTTTGATCAGGTTTTTTTCTCCGGGATCTGCAAGCGTGAGCGGCATCATGTATTTACCTTCTTTCTTTTTCTATGCGGCAGCAAAAGGAATCATTCCGGAAACCGGAAGCGGTGCCGCATTTAAGTTAGCATCGACTAACCGTGTTATATTATAAAGGCTCCCCGAAATTTGTCAACGCCAAAACAGCGGAAACAGGCAATTTCGGCAGGATTGCCAGAATTGTTAGCC
>CANRIM010000065.1 GCA_947630695.1 uncultured Lachnospiraceae bacterium | reverse complement strand
GCTTTTCATTCAACCTGTATAAAATTTTCAAAGTTCACAAATTTCTGCTTGACTTTTTATTTGCAGACTATTTCTATTATATAACTTGCTTCTTTCGCAAACAATTTTTACTGTTCCTGTACCATCAGCAGCTTCGCCGCCTGATCCGCGGCAATCAGCCCGTCGATGATCTCATCCAGATCGCCGCCTAAAATCGCGTCCAGACGATGGGACGTCAGCTTGATTCTGTGATCCGTGACCCGCCCCTGGGGAAAATTGTAGGTTCTGATTTTCTCGGAACGGTCTCCCGTGCCCACCTGGCTTTTGCGCAGCTGGGCTTCCGCGTCGTGCTGTTTGGCCTGCTCCAGCTCATAAAGCCTGGACCGCAGAATTTTCAGCGCCTTGTCCTTGTTCTTCAGCTGGCTTTTTTCATCCTGACAGGAAATCACGATGCCTGTAGGAATATGGGTCAGCCGGACCGCCGAATCCGTAGTATTGACGCACTGGCCGCCGTTGCCGCTGGCCCGGAACACATCGAATCGGCAGTCGTTCATATCCAGCTGCACATCCACTTCCTCCGCCTCCGGCATGATAGCTACGGTGATGGTGGAGGTATGGATCCGGCCGCCGGACTCCGTCACCGGGATCCGCTGTACCCGGTGCACCCCGCTTTCATACTTCAGACGGGAATAGGCGCCCTGTCCGTTGATCATGAAAACAATTTCCTTAAATCCGCCGATGCCGTTTTCATTGGAATTCATGGTTTCCACTTTCCAGTGCCGCATTTCCGCGTATTTGGCGTACATGCGGAATATATCTGCCGCAAACAGCGCCGCTTCATCTCCGCCGGCCCCTGCCCGGATTTCCACGATGACGTTTTTCTCATCATTGGGATCTTTGGGCAGCAGCAGTATCTTCATCTCATGCTCCAGCCGGCGGATGTCCTCCTTCGCCCCGGCCAGCTCATCTTTGAGCATCTGCCGCATTTCCGCGTCGCTCTCCTCTTCCAGCATCGACAGAGAATCCTCCTCCGTCTGTTTTGCGGTTTTATAGGCCTTATAGGCCTCCACCAGCGGCAGCATGTCGTTCTGCGCCTTCATCAACTGCCGGAACCGTTCCTGATTGTTGGTCACATCCGGTTCTGCCAGTGCATTCAGCACTTCTTCAAAGCGCTGCAGTATATCTTCCAGTTTATCAAACATTACAAATTTCACTCCTCATTTTTGCGGACAATACCCGGTCGCAGCCCGCCAGATCCTTTTGGATTTCGATGTCTGTCCATCCGTTTTCCGCCGCCAGCGCCGACACCGTCTGTCCCTGCCCGCAGCCGATTTCCAGCAGCAGCCGGCCTTTCGGATGCAGGCGGCTGCCTGCTGTCCGTAAAATCCTGCGATAATATGCCAGTCCGTCCGCGCCGCCGTCCAAAGCCATGCGGGGTTCATAATCCCTGACCTGTACCGCCAGATCTTCGATTTCGGCAGTTTCGATATAGGGCGGATTCGATACGATCAGATCAAAGCGCTCCGGGATATCTTCCAGCAGATCACTTTGCACAAAACAAATATCCGCCTGATGATAATCCGCATTCAGCCGGGCCACGGTCAAAACGTCCTCCGAAAGATCCGAAGCCCAGACCTGCGCATCCGGCCGTAAATGTTTCACCGCCACCGCGATGCAGCCGGAACCGGTACACAGATCCAGCATCCGTCCGCCCCGGGGCAGCTGCCGCAGCGTCTGCTCCGCCAGCACTTCCGTGTCGGATCTTGGAATCAGCACATCTTCATTGACGAAAAAATCCAGTCCCATAAAGCTCTGGGTGCCCAGCAGATACTGTACCGGGCATCCTCCGGCCTTTTTGCGCACCAGCGCCATATAAACAAACGAAAGAAAATCCGGCGCTATGTCCTGCATCATGCACATATACTGCGCCCGGTCCATCCGCAGACAGTAGGAAAACAGCAGCCATGCATCGGTTTTGCAGTCCGGATCTTCTGCTTTTTGCAGCAGGTCTTCCCCCTGCTGCAGTATTTCCCGATATGTCATTCCTGTTCCTTTTCCTCCGGTACTGCAACGCCGTTTTCCCGCAGATAGTTCTTCCAGTCAAAGACGCCCTCCACGCTGGCGATGCCCACCTCGATCATCTGATCATCCGGCTCCGCCGTAGTGATTTTCTGCAGCAGCATCCCCGGCTTGCTTAAAGCCATGACACAGCGGTTGTCGCTGCTTCCGGCCAGCCGGATAAATTCATAGGAAATCCCCGCGATCACCGGCAGCATCAGCAGACGAAAGCCCAGTCTGGCAAAGGGATTGCTGATGCGGATCAGCATAAACAAAATCAGGCTCACCAGCATGACGATAAACAGAAAGCTGGTGCCGCAGCGCCTGTGCAGCCGGGAACTTTCCCGGACGTTTTCCACGGTCAGGAGCTTTCCGCTTTCAATACAGTTGATGCACTTGTGCTCCGCGCCGTGATACCGGAACACCCGCTGGATATCTTCCATTCTCGATACCAGAAACAGATACAGCAGGAAAATGGCGATACGGATCAGGCCCTCGATCAGGACGATCAGCGTTTCTCCGGCATGGAAAAACCTTCGCAGGCCCTCGGAAGCCAGCCAGGGCAGAATGATAAACAGGGCAATGGAAAACAGCAGCGATACAATGACGGTGCCCGCCAGCAGTATGCCGTGTCCGCCCTCTTTGTCCTTTGCGTTTTTCTCTTCCGCGCCGCGAATCGTTGTGTCCTTTGTTTCTGTGCTGTCGGTTTCTTTTGCCTGCGCTTCCCTGCCTTCCGCTTCCTTTGCCTCTTCATCCTGCAGCAGTATGTTGGCGGAATAGGTCAGGGTCTTCATCCCGATGACCAGAGAATCTACAAAATTAAATACGCCGCGCAAAAACGGCACTTTCCGGATCTTTTTCAGCCAGTCCGGACGGCTGCAGTCATGGATCGAAACATCGATCTCATTGTTGGCCCGGCGGACGGCGATGGCATATTTTTCATTGGCCTGCATCATCACGCCTTCCATGACGGCCTGTCCGCCGATATTGGATGATTTCATTGTCTGCTCCTTTCGGGTAAATAGAAAAAGAGCCGGTACATACACAGTACCGGCTCAGATAGACTTACAATATGGCACCGCGAATTCACAATCAGATTTCTGCTGATCCAGCAGCAATACAACTTGCAAAACCCGCCGGTTTTCTAAAGACCATACTTACGGTTGAACTTATCCACTCTGCCGCGGGCAGCCACTGTCTTCTGCTGTCCTGTGTAGAACGAATGGCATGCCGAACAAATCTCCACATGAATATCCGACTTTGTAGAGCCTGTGGTAAAGGTATTGCCGCAGTTGCAGGTCACCGTCGTCTGTTCGTATTTCGGATGGATTCCTTCTTTCATCTTGTTCACCTCATTATTATAATATCCTGCCCTCGCAGGTTCGTTTGTTTTCAAAACAGCGGATTTATTCTAGCACAGTGGAAAACGGAATGCAAGATTTATTTTTATTTTTCCCGTATTTTTACGCAGGAGTCCTTTTACCCTGTGGCCGGTTTGCTGTTTCAGGTGCCTTCTTCCACCGGAAAACGCCGGATCAGATGCGCCGCCTTCCTTAAAATCTGCAGCGCGTCGCCTGCGCTGATATCCGTGACATTGTCCACATCGGCCGCCCGTTTCTGCTGATCATCCAGCACGATCAGTTTGGCCGCGGCCTTTAAAACCAGCAGCGCATCGGAAGCGCTCACACTCTCATCCCCGTCCAGGTCTCCGTACATAAACACCGACAGTTCAGAGAGGGCAAAGGGATTGACAGCATACATCGTCGTCCGGCTTCCATCGGACTGATACCACCGTACCAGGCCGTCCCGGCCTTTTATCGGCTGGCAGTCGGACAGACGCAGGTTGGTGCTGACGATATCGGAAGTACAGGTTCCTTCCCCGTCCAGTGTCACCATTTTCGTCGTTATATGATCCACGGACGCAGTATATTCTTCCCACATCAGCAGGAACTGATCGTCTCCGATCTTCACCAGCTGGGGCGTACAGACCGTAATCCCGCTGCCCTGCAAATACCTGGTCAGCCAGATCGTTTTGGATTCCAGGGACAACTGATCGGTCACGCATACAAATATATTGCGCTGCTCGTTATAGCCGCCGGAGGCCTCCTGCTGCGGCACGGAATTTCCGGCAATCAGACAGGTATGGGAACCAAGTTCGAAACCGCCCACGGATACTCCGGTATAGTTGTCTCCCACATTTCCTGTGATTTCAAAAGGAACCGTATACCCCGCCACATCGGTTATGCTGTCATTCAGCCTGCAGCGTGTCAGGGTGATTCCCCGGGGATAGGCGTCGCCGTGATCTACCCGGTACAGCCAGGTTCCGTCCGTTCGGATCAGCTGATTAAAAGAATGGCTGACATAACCGTAGCTGATATTCATAACATCATAAAAGGAATCTTCCACCGTCATACTGCCTTCATCGACGACAAAGGTCATATTGGCCTGATGATGCAGACCGTCTTCATGGGCATACATGGTATGGCAGGTATAAATATAAAGCTTCCCGTCCGCTTCCGTCATGCGCAAAGATCCCGCGTCAAAAGGCTCGAAGGTATTTGCCCCGTACACGGAAACCGACTGCTGCCGGTTGAAATTCTTATCATATTTCACGATCCTCAGCACTTCCGCCTTGTCGTCTTCCGACGGATTGGCCGCGCCGAATACCATATAGTGATTCTCTGTACCGCTGAAAAAGCCGCCGAAATACGGCAGTTCCCGGGCAATCGATTGAGAGGAAAGAAGCGTTCCCGCCGTATCATAAGTCTCCGCCAGAATGCTTCCGTCTTCCGCGCCCGCCTGTACTCTGGTCAGGGTTCCGTCTTCATTTTCCGTCAGATAGGAACCCACTACAGAAGACCAGACCGTATAATTGTTCTGCGAAAGATTCTGCAGCGCTTTTCCCTTCAGATCCAGCTGCGTTTTGGCAGGCATATTAAATGCAGGATCCTTCTGCACCGTAAGCATCACGGAGGCGCTGACGCCGTTGGACGTACTGACCGTAATTACGGCGCTGCCCTCACCCCAGGCAAAAAGGGTTCCGTCCCTCCCCACGGAAAGGACCTTCGGATCCGAGCTTTGCCAGGTAAAGGTTTCCTGCAGCGCTCCGTCCGCAAACAGGGTCAGCGGATAAGACTGCCCCGTATACAACGCGTCGGGCACGTCCCTGATTTCCAGATTTTCGGAATGCTGCCAGACAATGGTTTCCAGATAAAACTGCTCTTCCTCCTTTTCCACCGCATACAAAACTTCTCCGTCCGTTTCCAGGGAAAAAACCGGGTGGGCGGTCTGATAACTGCCCTGCGCGGTAAAGGTTTCCAAATCATATTCCGTCAGTATCTGATCCTCCGTACAGGAAATCAGGCTTTCTTCACTTTCCAGATATACGCAGCGCGGTCCCGTGGAAAGCGCATATTCTTTATACCTGGCATAATTACGGTCCAGCGCCGTCAGAAAACCGGCATTCCAGTCCGTATCCACGGCATGGGAATCATAAAGAAATACCCCTGCGCTGGCCGGATTTAACAGATTGCTGCTGGCAGACAACGAGGCATCGACGCACAGATATCTGCCGCCCAGAAGGGCCGCGGCCCGCTGCTGCTCACCGGCATATTGCTGACTGATGGTCTGAGCAATCACTTCACTCACCGTCAGCGTCTGATCCTTACACACCCCCATGCCCAGTGCGTTCATCGGATGGCCGATTCCCCAATACAGCCAGTTGTAATAACATTCGAAATAAAAATTGCCGTTTTGGGCGTCAAAGCCGCTGAAGCGATAAATGCGCTCCGGCGCCGTGGCGGAGGAAAGCAGCGTCCCGTCAGCAGCCAGCAGGTAAACCATGGCGGTTTCATCTTCCATGCCTGCCAGATAGATCTGTCCGGCGTCGTCAGCGCCGATTGCCGTCAGTTCCGGCATGGGAAGCACGATCTGTTTCTCCGGTGCTTTTTTGTCCAGATCATAGATTTCGATCTGATTCGTATAGCCGCTTCCTGCCAAATAGACTCTTGCCAGCACATACAGTTTATTCTGTGCCACATAGCTGCTGATCACCCAGTCGCATGCAAACCGGTATGCCGTTTCGAAGGATCCGTCCGAGGGCGTATAAAACATCAGCGTATCATCGTTCAGAAAATAAATGCCCTGCTGCGCCGCATTCGGTATCTGCCGGCTTTCTCCATAGCCCGAATACGACATGACCTCGTCGGGCAGTCTGGTCACTCCGGCGGTCAGCAAACCGGCCGCCTCCTGTGCCGGCATTTCCTGCACATCTGCAGGCACCGCCGCATAAACGCCGCCTGCCGGCAAAACGCAAAGTATAAGGCTCAGCACTGCTGCCGGAATTCTCCATTTCTTTTTCACTCTTCGTGCTCTCCTTTTGCAATTTTCTTAAGTAACATTATATCTTATTATTCCGAAAAGCGAAATATTATTTTTTCAAATTTCCCTAAGAATGGGTTTTTCCCGTGAATTTTCTTGTTTTCCCCGTTTTCTTATGCTATAATCGGCAATAATTATTTGACGATTCGGAGGATATCCATGAACAGCATTACCACGCTTTTGGAACAGGCTGTGAAACAGGCTTTCGCCGCCTGCGGCTATAACGAAACCTACGGGACCCTGACCCTTTCCAAACGGCCGGATCTGTGCGATTATCAGTGCAACGGCGCCATGGCGGCGGCAAAAGAGGCCCATAAAGCGCCCATGGTGATTGCCGGGGAAGTCATTGAAAAGCTTTCCGGCGCGGACTGCTTTTCCGAAGTCGGCGCAGCGGCCCCCGGCTTTATCAATTTAAAAATCAGCGAAACGGCGCTGGCATCTTATGTGGACGAAATGAACCGCAGCGAAAAGCAGGGGCTGACCATTCCCGAAACGGCGCTGACCATTCTCGTGGATTACGGCGGCGCCAATGTAGCCAAGCCGCTGCATGTGGGACATCTGCGGCCCGCGATCATCGGCGAATGTTACAAACGCATCGCAAAATATATGGGACATCACGTCATCGGCGACGTACACTTAGGCGACTGGGGACTGCAGATGGGCCTGATCATTATGGAACTGAAACGCAGACAGCCGTCGCTGCCTTATTTTGACCCTGCTTATACGGGAGACTATCCGTCAGAAGCACCTTTTACACTGGCGGATCTGGAAGAAATCTATCCCACCGCCTCTGCCCGTTCCAAAGAGGACGAGGCCTTTAAAGCGGACGCGCTGCAGGCCACCCATGATCTGCAGATGGGGAACCGGGGCTATCAGGCGCTGTGGGAGCATATCATGCGGGTATCTCTGCCGGATGTGAAGCGAAATTATGACCGGCTGAATGTTTCTTTTGAACTCTGGAACAAGGAATCCGACGCGAAGCCTTATATCCGGGATATGGTAGCGGATATGACCCGGCGGGGGATCGCGCACTATGACAACCAGACTTTGGTCGTGGATGTAAAAGAGGATACGGATACCAAGGAATTTCCGCCCTGCATCATTTTAAAATCCGACGGTTCCTATCTGTACGCCACCACCGATCTGGCGACGCTGGTGCAGCGGATGCAGGATTTTCATCCCGACCGCATCATGTACGTAACCGACAAACGGCAGGAAATGCACTTCGATCAGGTTTTCCGTACCGCCAGAAAGGCCAGTATCGTGAATGCGGATACTTCGCTGGAATTTTACGGCTGCGGCACCATCAACGGCAAGGACGGCAAGCCTTATAAGACACGGAGCGGCCAGACGCCCCGGCTGGAAGCGCTGATCGATGAGATCAACGCCCAGATGCTGAAAAAAATCAATGAAAACGACAATCTGGATACGGCAGAAGCTTCGAAAACCGCCGGTTTGATCGGCCTTTCGGCCATCAAATATGCGGATCTGAGCAATCAGAGCGCCAAGGACTATGTCTTTGATTCGGATCGCTTCACCTCTTTTGAGGGAAATACCGGACCGTATATCCTCTACACGATTGTCCGCATCAAGTCCATTTTACGGAAATACGCCGGGGATCATCCGGAAGAAACAACCCACCCGATCCTTCCGGCGGAAGGCGCCGCCCAAAAGGAACTGATGCTGGCCCTCAGCAGGTTTGCGCCCGCAGTCACACAGGCATACAACGAGACCGCGCCCCATAAAATCTGCACCTATATTTACGAGCTTTCCAATGCGTTTAATAAGTTCTACCATGAAACAAAGATTCTTTCCGAACCGGATCCCGACACACAGTCGTCCTACATCGGCCTTCTGCAGCTGACAAGGAAAATTCTGGAGGACTGCATCGATATGCTGGGATTTGCAGCGCCGGAACGCATGTAGGAAAACGGCTTATAAAAACAAAAGAAGGTTTCACCGGCCATTCCCGGCGGAACCTTCTTTCTTTAATTCTTTGTTTCGTCTTTGTCCGGAGTCTCCTCAGCCGGTGCATTTTCCTCCGGCGTATCCTCCTCCGTATCATCTTTCTTTTTGGAAGTGACCATCAGCACGATAATCAGTACAATCGCGACTGCGGCAATTCCGATAAAAACACCTGTTTTTGCCGTATCATTGGCAAGCACGCAGGTATCGATCCATGCGTTTAACATCTTTTGCAGTCCCTTCTTTTTCTAGTCTGAAAGTAAGACTGTAAGCCGGGTTATGTCTCGGATGATCATCTATCTAGGATTGCCGTTACCGGCAACCTCAAGCGACCTACCTAAAGCAGATCGGGCCAATCTATCGCTTTTGTCTGGTCTTGCTTCGGATGGGGTTTACACTGCCTCAGGCGTTACCGTCTGAGCGGTGGGCTCTTACCCCGCCTTTTCAACCTTACCATGCGCTGCATGGCGGTGTGTTTTCTGTTGCACTTTCCTTAGAGTCGCCTCCACCGGACGTTATCCGGCATCCTGCCCTGTGAAGCCCGGACTTTCCTCGTCTGCATCTGCAGCCGCGACCATCCGTCTTACTTTCAAAGGCATGATACTCTCTTTCCGAAAAAAAATCAAGGCATACTTGCCGGAAGCCCTCTCTTAAAGCATCTTCATCAGCAGTGCCTGATCTTCTTTCGTGACCTTTAAGCCCTTCATTGCTTCCTCCATACTCAGATGAAACGATTCCATGATGCTTTTTACATTATCACGTAAAGCCTCCAGTCTTCCTTCCTGTCTGCCTTCCCTTCTCGCTTCCTCATTCATTTCCTGTACTGCTTTGCACATATCGACTGCCTCC
>CANRIM010000064.1 GCA_947630695.1 uncultured Lachnospiraceae bacterium | reverse complement strand
GCTTTTTTTAAGATGAGATTTTCCTCCTCAAGCTCTGCATTGCGGCGCTGAAGTGCTTTTATCTGTTTTGCTGTCAGGACGGTATCGTCATCCACTCGAACTTGGGAATATTTCCTAACCCAGTTTGACAGTGCCGAAGACGATACACCGTATTCTTTTTGGATATCCGCATAAGATTTCCCTGACTGGTGAAGATTTACGATTGTTTTTTTAAACTCCTCACTGTATTTTGTAGGACTTTTTTTATTACTCATTTTTTCCTTCCTTTCCTTGTCTTCTATTGTCTTCTATTTTATCACACTTGTCTACTTTTTTAGTATACATCCAAGTACTTCATAGAGTTAATAAAACTATATAAAACTCAAATTGTTTTACCATAATGGGAGATAAAAGAAGAGAAGAATGGCATAGTAGTTTTGTATGTTGGCTACTTGACCCTAATGAAAACCACGGACTAGGTAAAGATCCTTTAGTAAATTTTTTGAATTTAGTTGAAAGTTATAGTAAAAAACTAAAACAAAAAGAACTTAAGATTGATAAAACAGATGTTGAGAAAATGCACTTTGAAACTGAGCGTACAACTGATGATAAAGGTCGAATAGACATTTTTGGTAAAAGCGAGTCTTTAACTTTAGTTATAGAAAACAAGATTAAAGCTAGTGAAAAAGACAAAAATGGTAAACCACAGTCAAATGTTTATTATGATTATTGTGAACAAAATTATAAAGATAGTCAAAGAGTTTATGTTCTTTTAAAGGCAAGTCCATATACTTCTGTGGAAAATAAAAATTTTATTCCTGTTACATATCAAGATTTGCTTGATGAAGTCATAAAACCAGCATATGAAAGGTGCGAAGAATTAAAATTAGAAGATACAAGAAGTGTGTTGAAACAATATATATTGGACATTTCTAACCAATTATCAGGTTTTATGTTGGCTAATTTATCAGGTTTTATGTTGGATAATACAAATAAGGATTGGTCTGAAGAAATTTATAAAAAACATGAAGAGATAATAGGGAAAATTCGTGAAACAATGGATGATGTAGATAGAGACACAGAGTCCGTTATTTGTAAATTTTTTAAAAAATATAAAAAGTACATAAATAATGCTATATTAATGCCTTTAGGCAAAAATGCTATAATACCAAAAGTATATGTGAAAAATCTTAAAGGAAAAGAACTAACAGATTACCTAATAAACTATGGATATATAATTCCAGGGCAAACAAAATTATATTATGATCGTTTTAAAAAAACTTTTATTATTTGAATTGATGAAAATTGTAAATTTGGGGCTGGCTATTATGAAGGAAAATATGATGATTCACGCGAGGTAAACTATATAATAAAAGAATATAATTTACTTCATCGTGCAGCAGAAGCTATAGAAAATGAGGCTATGGGTGAAGCTACTAATCGTGGAATAAGTGCATATAAAATGACACTATTAAGAACTGGGGAAAAACGGGCAGGAGAAAATCCCATTACCATCGGAGAGATTTCTGGTATCATAAAAAAGCCTATTAGATAATCGTACTCAAGGAGTGACAAAAAGGTTGCTCCTTTTAATATGCATTTAGCACAGAGCCTTATGGCTCTTTTTTCATGCCCAAAACAAGGAGGTGACAGAATGTCAGATAATTTTGGACTGAAAATCGGGGTTGAGGGCGAAAAGGAATTTAAGAAAACGCTTGCTGGAATAAATCAGAATTTATTTGGCTTTTTACAATACGAAATTCTCACAAAAGTTTGATGTTGATTTAGCAGCTAAATTGTTCTTGTGATCTTAGAAAAACGAAAAAGGGAACTTTTCCTTTCAGCAATGATAACATAATGTTATTAAAGTTGAAAGGATGTTTTTTATGTCACAAAATGAAATGAACGGATTGATAAGTCTTGAAGAATACGCAAAAAATAAAGGCTTATCAAAATATATCTCTTTCCAGACAAGCAAGAAAAGGTGCTATCAAATCTGCTCAAAAAATCGGCAAGAAATGGTTTGCTCTCATTTCAGAATTAGATTCGAAGTATTATGAATATTCCGCCATTCCTTCCGCTGATTATGTTACTCTTAAGGAGTATTCAAAAATCTATGAGCTTGACTATAATAATCTTTTGTCAGATGTTAGGAAAGGAAAATATCAATCGGCGATAAAGAACGGAAAATACTGGTATCTTGACAAAAAAGAAGTCCCGTATTTTGCAAAATGAATTGAAACTCTGATTTAGCGTAGTGTATAATAGCCCTATTAGTAAGCTGTGGAGGATGATGATATGGATAAGAGTTTTAAGGTGTTTCATGTACGATATAAAGTATCTCCGTACTTAGAATGGTAACTTAAACAAAAAGTGTTTGAGTATGAGCAAAACGGATTTTGAATTTGACGGAGTCAGGATAAAAACAATCGGAGAATTTTTAACCAAGTTATACAGTAGTTTTTAATTCAATATATTTTTTGCTTCGTTATACGAACATTCATGCT
Source organism: uncultured Lachnospiraceae bacterium (assembly GCA_947630695.1). Lineage (GTDB taxonomy): Bacteria > Bacillota > Clostridia > Lachnospirales > Lachnospiraceae > CANRIM01. Next base: position 7,217 of record CANRIM010000064.1, on the reverse strand, counting down.
AATCGCAAAGAACAAGAACAGATAAATAGATTGCTTTTTTTACAAAAGTATGATTATTACATATTCTTAATATTTATCCTTTTTTGTTCGACATAATAATTGCTAAATCTCTGTTATTATATATAACAGTGAGCAATTTCCCAAATATTAACAATAAATATGAATATACATCAAAACAAAAAGGGAAACATTGGTATTAAAGTAGAATAAAAGATGATTTTGGCGTTGTGTCGTTGAAAGACGATACAGCGCTTTTTTCTTCGACAAAAATATACTTTATCTTTTGTGAAGTTGCTTTCTCTCTCACAAAAGAACAAAATAGCTCACAAATCCGCGCTCCTCCGAACAATCTGAAAACTCACCATTTCAGATTGAACGGAGGATTTAGATTGTTAATCTTTTTTATAGAAGATAACAACGGTGATTACTTCTCTACCGATAGAAAAAGAAGATTTATTAGATTAGCAGGAAAGGCAGCCTATGAATACTTGTCGCTTCATAGAGGAAAACGATTCTATAAGCTCACATCCGAAGAAGATAACGAGGACAACATATTTATTGAGGTTCCAGCCTTTAAGGTCGGGAAAGTCCGTAAAGATGAGCGTCGCGCTCAATATGTTGCAGATATAAGAAAGAAAAGCGGAATAAGCGAGATTTCTATATATGCAATACAAGAAGGCGATCACGGCGAAAGATGTACGGGGGAAGAACTGATTGAAGATAGCAATATGAACGTTGAACGTGACGCAATACATAGAATTCAGCTTGAAAAGCTTTATCAGGTGATTGAATCACTATCTGATGATGAAAAAGAGCTTGTCGCCCGCTTATACAGCGACAATCCGACGACGGTCAGGGAGTTAGCTACGGAATGGAATGTACATTATTCAACCATCAGCAGAAAGCACACAGCTATTTTAAGAAAATTGAAAAAACTTTTGAAATAGTCTGCAACAAATTCCGAAAAAGTGTGGAATAAAGGGTGAGAGGGATATTTACACCTCTTATGCCTAACCATTTGGCAAGCACTTTGAAAACTGAATAACAGCACATCAGAAACTTTCCCTTTGTTGTCCGTGTTGCGGACAAGCCACAGAAGCGAACGCTGCTGATTTGTAGCCTTCAGGACTTCGACCTTGATGGGTAAAATCAAGGATGGCGATGACAGGCAAAGGGCATAATGATACTTCCGTTTAGTCACAGTCCGAGCGTGATAGAACCGTCGCAGGCAATGAAAACGGCTATGAGAGATCCTTGTAGTTGCTGAAAAGCTAATGAGGTCAATATGCGTTGACCGTCTGATGTGTTCCCGTTCGGGGGTGTTAAGAACGAATACCGAACAAAAAGCCGCGGATTACAGAGCAGGACTATCTACAAATAACGGCAGAGAAAAAGTCCTAATCACTTGACAACCCATTTGCCGTTTGTAGTTCGCTCTGTAGCGGCTTTAACATCAAAACGATGGAGGAGTAGAGTTTATTACTAACTATCTGTTCGTATGATGTTGATACATTTAAACAAAAACACAGCGCGTATTCGTTAAAGATACGCGCTGTCTACATAATAAGGAGGTACTATTTTGAAAATCATCAGAGGCGAAGTTTATTTAGTAGATTTCGGACAAGGTTTTGGCAGTGAACAGGGCGGTTTCCGTCCAGCTGTCATCGTTCAAAACAATAAAGGGAATAAATAAAGTCCTACAACAATCGTTGTACCTGTTACATCCAGACAGACTAAGGCACGAATACCGACTCATGTAAGGGTTAAAGATGTTTGTCTTCCGAAAAGATCGTTGGCGCTTGCAGAACAGGTTGTAACCATTGATAAAAGCAAGCTAATCAAGAAACTAGGCGACATCAGGCTGAAGTCGCTGTTGAAAATAGAAGTGGCGCTCGTAATCAGTTTAGGACTGCAAAATACATTTAAGAAAGGAAACGATAGCAAATGATAGGATTTTTTGTCGGACTTTTTGCCGGAGTTTTTATTGGAGTATTGGTGATGTGCTGTTGCTTTGTAGCTTCAAAGGCTGACGAGTAAATTGAGAGGATGGCAGATAAAGGAGATAGAGAAGAATAATGTATCAACGTTTACTGAATAGGGAGGATGTTGATAAGGAACACGTTATTGAGTTACAGGGTGGGAACGCAAAGATGTTTTTCTTAAAAAAGGATAGTAAAACAGATGCGTTAAAGAAAGTGGAAATTATGTTGCTTGATTCCTATGAAAATAGGTTGTACAAAGCATAAAATTTTTGAAATTTTACCGACGCATAATTGCAAAGATCTTTATACTATTATATAATGTATATGTCAAAGGACAAATTTCCAATAGACTAAGCAATATGTGTCGGTACAAAATGAAAGAGAGGAATCAAATGACAACGACGACACAAACAGGATCTATCAAAAGAGTATATTGCTTATACAGAGTATCGACGGTAGGACAGGTTGATAAGAACGACATACCGTTACAGAAGAATAGTTGCCGAGAATTTGTTAAGCACCAACAGGGATGGGTGATTCAAAAGGAGTTCCAAGAAAAAGGCGTTTCGGGGTTCAAGATTTCAGCAGATGACCGCGATGCTATCCAAGAACTTAAAACAGCCGCTGAAAACAAAGAGTTTGATATACTTCTTGTCTTTATGTTTGATCGAATCGGACGTATAGACAATGAAACGCCGTTTGTTGTAGAGTGGTTTATTAAACACGGTATTGAAGTTTGGAGTGTCAACGAGGGCGAACAGAAAATGGATAGCCATGTTGACAAACTGATGAATTACATACGCTTTTGGCAAGCCAACGGAGAAAGTCAAAAGACTTCTATCCGAGTAAAATCCCGATTGAGACAGTTAGTTGAGGAAGGGGTATTCACAGGCGGTGTCGCTCCCTTTGGGTACAGATTAGTCAAAAGTGGTATTATTAACAAGAAGGGTAGGGAGTTAATGACTCTCGAAATTGAACCGAGAGAGGCGAATTTGGTCAAGACCGTTTTTAACTTGTCTGTCAAGGAGGGATACGGCTCATATATTATGGCGGAGTACCTCAACGATAGAAATATTGTCACTCATAACGGTGCAAGGTTTCAGCCCATTACTATTAAGAGGATGCTCACAAACGAAATCTATCACGGCTATTATGTAAGAGGCGGAGTGAAATCAAAGCGTATCGAGGAATTACAAATTATTGACGATGATATTTTTGAAGAAGCTCAAAAAATCCTCAGACAAAGAAAAGTCAACAGAGATGAAAAGACGCAAGTATCACTAATCGCAAAATCCTCAACAATGCTTGGTGGTAATGTATATTGCGCACATTGTGGTAAGAAGCTTTGCTCTAATTCTTATGTAAATAAGTATAGGACAAAAGATGGAGTGTTACACGAAGGTGGCAGAAAATACCGTTATATGTGCGCCGGAAAGGCAATGCACAGGTGTGAGTGTGATGGTCAAACCGTTTACTCAGCTGAAAAAGTGGACGCGGTTGTACTTGATGCACTTCACAAATGTTTTGACAAAATCAAGTCAACTCCAAAGAGCGCTGTCATTGAGAAAAAATACAAGGCTATAGTATCTCAAATTAAGAAAGAGATAAAATGCCTTGAAAAAGAAAACAGCTCGCTTGAACGCAAGCTCAAGGAGCTGACGGAGGAAATTGCTTCCGCTTTGTTAGGTGACAGCAAGTTTACTCCCGATATTCTTTCAATGGCGATAGAAAACACAAAGACCAAGTTACATGATAATGTTTCTTGTCTTGCAGAAAAACGACACCAGCTTAACTGCAAGGAGGAAGAAATGGGGAAGATAGATTATCATTATGAACAATTCAGAAGCTGGGCAGATGAATTTGAATCCGCCTCGTCTGAACGAAAGAAAATGATAATTTGCACATTGTTTAAGGAAATCAATGTAGGTAGGGGATACGATATTGAAATTTTAATGGACGGCTCTTATGAGCAGTTCGTAGCGTAAGTGTAGTAAGGATTGGATTGTTACAGCGCATGTACCCATTTGGGTATATTCCTGAACAGTCCCCAGAGCGCATGACTGTTAATCATGATGTCACTGGTTCGAGCCCAGTTGGGGGAGCCAAACAAAGCAGAGTAGCAACAGTTACTCTGTTTTTGTTTTACTACTATAGAATCCAAATGAGCTTGAATGTGAGTGTTAAGAAAACAGTCCAGTGGACTGTTTTTAGCAAATGAATTTGATGAGTCGGTAATCATTAGATGTGTAAGATTCAAGCGTAGTTCTTTATATCTTTTTTTATATGTAACAGTTTGGGGAGCCAAAATAATGGGGAGTACCTTCGCTACTCCCTTTTACTTTGGAATCCATTTTTAATATCAGTACTAATAACCGCGTCCGTGGCTGTTGTTCCCGCTACGGTTACAGCGGTTGAAAATATTAATACAAATGCCAATTATGTTGAGGGAGAGGCTGTAGTTGTTTTAAAGAACAGCGCAAATTCTGACTATACTAAACAACAAAAAGCGGCTTTGGTTTACGGAAAGGGAGTAAAGATTAAGGATACATATTCCTTTAATAAAAAGTCGGGGAACATAAGAGTAGCCGTACTTAAATCGTCAACTCTTTCGACTAAACAGATGATGTCGTCTTTAAAAAAAGACAGCAAAATTAAATATGCTTTTCCGAATTTCATTATGAAAGCCGCTTCAATAACTGACGATGAATACAGTGATTATCAGTGGGCGCTCGATAATAAAGGACAGCAAAACGGAACAAAGGACATGGATGTAAATGCGGATGCGCTTTGGACAAAGGCGTCAGAATCAAAGGACGAAAAGGTTGTTGCGATTATGGATTCCGGCATTGATTATAACAGCGAGGAATTTAAAGATGTTCTTTGGAAAAATCCTTATGGCAACAAGCTTGTTGGAAAATTTGGAGCAGATTTCAGCGGAATGATAGAAGACGGAACTCCCTTAGACGACAACGGTCACGGTTCACATGTCGCTGGAATTATTGCGGGAAAATCTGATAATAAAACAGGTATCAGCGGTATAAATAAAAGTAATGTTAAAATTATGGCGCTAAAAATGCTTGACTGTGACGGTAACGGTCCTTTTGATTCGGAAATGGCTTGCTTTAAATATATTGAAAGAGCATTAGAACTCGGTACGAAAATCAGCGCTATCAACTGTTCGTTCGGAGGATACGGTGACAAAGAATCAAAAGCGTTTCTGGACGAGATGTTTAATTATTTCGGCTCAAAGGGTGTTATTACCTGTGTTGCGGCGGGAAATGATAGTACTGATTTAAATGAACAAAACGACCCCGATTCGGAATTTTATCAGGAAGGTGGTATTATTCTTCCCGCAAGTAGTGACAGTCCTTATTGTATAACTGTAGGCGCAAGTAATGAAAACGGTGATTGCGCGGATTTCTCAAATTACGGTGATAAATATGTGGACGTCGCCGCTCCGGGTGCGGACATATTGTCCACCGTTTCATACAATTGCTTTAATCCGTCTATTTATTCTTTGAGTGATAGGGAGAGGCTTTGCGCTTATTATCAGAATTTTGACGGAGAGTTTAAAGAATCCGATTTTGGATATCCGAATATTTTAACAAATATAGATGCAATGCCTGAGCTTTCGAAAACTCTGAAATTTGAGAAGTCAGATAAATTTTTTGGCTTGTCCGGAAAAAGTCTTAGCTTCAGTACAGAGGAACAAAAAGAATACGAGTTAACGAATTACGCATTTGAAATTCCTTTTACTCTTGATGATGAAAATAAAGATTACACCATCAGCTTTATGTGCTCAAGCCCGAGTGAGACTGAAGGATTTATCTTTGATGTTCCTGCTGACTGCGACATTTCAACCAAGGTGGATATACCCGAATTTGAATATAACAGCTTTCATTTACATGGCGGAAATTACTGGTCGCACGAAACATATGAAATTGATACCTCGTTTAGCTCTTATGACAAATCTAAGGACAGAAAGCTTGTTTTTGTTATCTCTGCTTCAGAAGAATTTATTATTGACGACCTTGCAATAAGCAGTCAGAATGTATCTACGGATGATTTTGGTAAGTATAATTTCTGTTCAGGTACTTCAATGGCTTGCCCTTATGTTACGGGAGCGGTGGCGCTTGTTGAAAATGCCTATCCCGACGCTTCAATTTTAAGGGTAATAAATATTATAAAAAATTCAGGACAATCAATCCCCGGGCTCAAAGGAAAAGTTAAAAGCGGAAAGACTTTATCACTGGATAATACTGACAAGCTTCCGCCGATGATTGTCAGAGCCCAATATAATACTGACGGAAATGTTGAAATTACAGGTGTGTTTGATGATGTCGGTTCAGTCTATGTGGACGGTAAAAAAGCTGATATTATAAGTGAAAATTCGGAAAGGCTTGTTATTAAAGATAACGGATACAGCACATATAATGTTAAAATAAAGGTTGAAAACGCCTACGGCAATGATGAGTTTGAAGTTTTACTTGTAAATAAAAAGTCTGTGGAAAAAACGACAAAGGTAAGCGGAAGTCCTGCGGATACAAGCATGGCTATAATGATATCCGCAGAAAACAGTGCTTATTTTATTGATACATTTAATGGAAAAATCGGTGTTTTAAATACAAATTCTCCGAAACAAAGCTACAGTTTTACAGATGAAATGTATGAAATGGATTTAAAATCCATTTTTAACTCTGAAGATTATGTCATTCAGAGTGCTGTTTACTATAAATCCAAAATTTATTTTACTGCGGTAAATTATATATCATATAATAATAAATTTATTATCGGTTATGATGCGGTATTCGGATATTACGACCTTAACAAAAAACATACGGAAAAGCTTTGCGAAATGCCTGACGAGTGTTTTGAGGGCTCAACTTTAGCCTTGTTAAATGATAATATATATCTTATAGGAGGTTTGGATGTTAAGGAACTGACCTTTACAGACAGCGTTTATAAATTTAATTTTACCAATAATGCTTTTGAAAAGACAGAATATAATCTTCCGCAGAAGAGAGCTTTTACAAACTTTATTCAGTACAATAATAAGCTTATAGGAATGTACGGAGCAGAAGAAAGCGGAGAAATGCCTCCGGCAATTGTGTTTGACGGCTCTGAATGGAAAACATCTTCATTAAAGTTTGAAAGTACTGATTTTTATAATCATAAAATTTTATCAGACCAATCCGTAAATGTTTTTGCGGGAAATCTCGGAATTGATAAGGACGG
>CANRIM010000063.1 GCA_947630695.1 uncultured Lachnospiraceae bacterium | reverse complement strand
ATTGATTATGATTTTACAAATGAAAATTATACAAACATTTATTTTTCAGCTATAGATCATAATATTATATATGTTGGCTATGATATAGAAGATGATCTTTATGGAGGTTCTATTACACTTGATTTATCAACAGGCACACCAGTAATCGTAGATGAACCAGACACCTCTGGTAAAGAAGGCGTATATTACGAATACGATAATTCTGATTTTGCTGTTATTAATGCCTCAATTATTAACAATTAAGCCATGAAAATCTATTGAACCGAATATAGGAACAAAGGCAGGGGCCCAAAATGGCTCCTGTCTTTTTTGTCGCTGTTCTATTGCAATCGGAGTATACATAAAAAATATATAACAAAACTTGCTGTTATGTATATGTCAAGTTCATAATATATCAATATTTCGGCTAAATATTTTTTGTTTCATGTAAACCTCCTATCTGTCACTGGAAACAAATTAAAACAATTCAACAGCATTTTGGGTAAATTTATATATCTATCTATAATAACTTCACGTTTATTGATTATCATTATCTGAAATGATATAATTTAATTGTAAGTTATTATTATATCTATTTTGGCAATGCCAACACATAGATTATCAGTAAAGAGTTTCATAAAGTATAGGCTCCCACAAGTCGGGATGCACAATGGAGAGGACGATTCGGAAGAATTGTCTTTTTTTTGTGCTGTTTAAGTGATCCATGCTCCCAGAGCAAATCAAAAACGGAGGAATAGTTATGACAGGAACAAAAGAAGAAAAGAGAGAAAAAATGCAGGAGATCATGAAGCAACTGGAAGATGGTGTTGCCGCCGTATTCACTTCCGACAACTATATACGGTTGTTGGATATGTTGAGTAAATTCCATAGCTATAGCGTGAACAACTGTATTTTGATTCTCACCCAGCGTCCCGATGCCACACAGGTTGCAAGCTATCAAACTTGGAAAAAGGTGGGGTGTCAGGTTCGCAAAGGCGAAAAGGGGATCAAGGTTTTAGTCCCGATTCCCTTTAAGTATCAGAAGGAGCGCACCACCGTTGACGAAAACGGCAACGATATTACAGAAACGGTGGAGGCGCAAGGTCTTAATTTTCGTGTCGGTTATGTATTTGACGCTTCACAGGTCGATGGTGAGATTCCAACGCTTGCCAAAGAGCTGCAGGACGATCCCGAATATCTACAAAAGGCAGTAGATCGGATTGTCAACGAGAACGAGGATATAAGCTATGACACAACGCTAAAGCAAGGTGGAGCCAACGGATATTATCGGGTGGACACAAAGCAGATTTTTCTGCGTCCTTCCATGTCTTCAACACAGACATTGAAAACGATTATCCATGAAAAAGCTCACAGTTTGCTTCACAATTCCGAAGCCAAAGAAGTGTATACCCGTGAGGCGAAGGAAGTCCAAGCAGAATCAGTCGCTTATTGTGTAAGCGCGGCTTTCGGCTTGGACACCAGCGATTACAGTTTCGGATATGTTGCGGGTTGGAGCAGCAATCGGGAACTGAAAGAGCTGAAGGGTTCTCTGGCGGTGATAGAAAAAACCGCAAGAGAACTCATGCAGTGGCTTGCCACTGCAACAGATTTGCAAATGGTAGTGGCAGCCTAACGGTTGCCCTACCACGGCAAATCAAAAGCGGGTTATACAAAAAAGCGACAGCTTTTAGGTATAACCTGCTATCTATGGTGCGTCCTATAACCTTTGACGTACAAAACAAGGAAATGTCTTGAGCATGATATTTTCCGCAGCTCTAATCTTCAAGCTGGATATGAAGATGACCCGCTCACCTTACTTAACAATGCTATCAAAAGAAAGGGGGATTGTAACCGATGGCAAGGAACACAATAAAATTTGAATTGAAAAAATCATTAGAGCAGCAGGCCTCTTATGGCAGATCCAAGCACGCCGATAAAATCAGCACCTACGAAAAGCGTTCTGAAATGAAAGCAGAGGGCGCCAGCTATGAAGAACGCCTTGCGATTAACGATATGAAAGGTCATATTTATTCATATAAGACGATGGAAACATATCAACAACAGGTTGGATATTTCGGAGATTACCTGATCCGTGAAGGACACAAAAAAATCAGTCTTGAAGAAAGCAAGGATTATATTCAAGATTATATAGATCACTTGATTGAAGATGGAAAAAGCCCGTGGACAATCAACACCGCTCTTGCCGCCGTTTGTAAAGCGACAGGTGCAAATATACATGACTATAAGCACCCCAGAAGAACCATTAGCAAAATCGAACGTGGCAACTCTGAAAGACAGCATGACAAGTACAACGAAAAGAATCATGCTGACTTATTGGAGGCAAACCGTTTATTGGGTATGAGAAGGGCCGAGCTTCAGAATCTTCGTGCGGAAAATATTATTGAGCGAGGGGATCAGGTTGTTGTCCAGATTATCGGTAAAGGGGGCAGGCACAACGAACAGATTTTCACTCTTGCAGAAGAAAAGGAAAAGATTCTTGCTCTCAAAGAGGGGAAGGAACCAAACGAGAAGATTTTCAGCAGAGAAATGTTCAAAGGGGATTGCGATTTACACCATGAGCGCCAGCAAAGAGCGATTACGGTTTATAATAGTGTCTTGCAGGATATAAAGAAAAATCCAGAAAGAAGGGAGTATTATAAAGAGCAGGTGTTAAAAGCCTATGCGGACAGAGGCCGTACCTGTCACGAGAACTTGGATAATCCGTATTGTGTGCGTGGCGCTAATCGCCAGCGTCTTGAAGCAAGCGGGAAAGAATTAAGCTATGACCGTGTGGCGGTTCTCTATGTCTCCACAACAGTCTTAAATCACACCAGATCTGACGTTACAATAGAACATTATATTGCGAAAAGTTGATTTTCCATCTATTGTTTTTATAAATCTTTGGGGGTATAATAAAAGTGTAGGTAACCTACAATAAGTGAATGGTTTTATCAATTACGATAATTCAAAGTATAGTTTTTTATGAGAACACCACCAGCGATAAAAGCTGGTGGTGTTTTTCATTTTTACCAGAAGGAATGTTCTGTACTGTCGCTTTCTTCATCACAGATTGAAAAATCATCTTCAATAGCCGTTAAAGGGCAAGTGGGTACTTCAATATCGGTAGCCTTTACAACTTTGTTTTCAGTGCTTTTAGGTGAAGGGTCTATCTCCGAGGTGTTTATCTCATCTGATGTGGTTTCTTCATTTACAAAAGCGGGTTGAATACCACTTTTGATAGGTGGGATCGCATTTGCGCTTTTATGGGCCGCCTTATTTTGTGCCTTTACACGTTCTAAAGCACGTTTCTTCTGGGCTTGGTAATAATTGTCAACTACGGTATCATCAATTATTATAGATTGCTTATTGAAGCAATTAGGGTTTACCGTCCTTATGTAGCTACAATCCATAAGATCATTATATATCTTTCTGACCTCTTTAATATCCACCCCAAAAAGCGCACTGTAAAGCATTAAAACAGTGGATATATTTTTCTCGAAAACATAGTATTTTTCATTTGCCAACATCTGTGTTTTAAGGTAGCAGTGGAATGTAAAGTAGTGAGGGGAAATCTCTTTCATCTTTTGGCAATAATTTATGTCATTGAGCAATTCTGACGGTATGGAATACCATGTTGTCCTTTTTGTTGTATTGCCATTTATAGCTTCATCGGCTTCTAATTTATCAATATCTTCATTTGTGTAAACGGATTTTGCCATTTACGATACCTCCTTTGTAAGTATAGTTTTTTATGTAATTTGTGTTTTTCGGTTCGCCCTATTCTATTTCCTTCCAGTCGGAAGTGAAAAGAACAAAAGCGAATGGAATAGAAATTAACTGAATAGAAAGAATCTACCTTTTATATCAACTGGGGATTCCCTTGTGGATTCCCCAGGGGGATTCCTATATCAAATTATACAAGTGTAGATTTTTGCCCGTTCCCTGTGACAGAGAAGGATTTAATATCTGAAAAATCCTTGTGTCCATCTTCAAGAACTTCCAGATATTCTTGTCTGAGGCACTCGATCTCTCGCTCGGCGGATATGGTCATTTTCAGGTAATCCAACTCGCAAGGGCCAAGGCTCCTGCGTCTATTCATCGAAAAGTGTTTTATGCGGGTTGCAAGAACTTCCATTCTATCAAGAATATCTTTTAACAGGGCAATATCAGACTTTGCCATTTCAATACATTCTTCCAGCTGCTCAACTGAATCATGGGTACATTGCATTGCTTTCTCCTTTCTCGGCTCACGTTGAGCCGTAATATGATTTCCCCGTTTTGCCGATAGGCCAGCAGAAGCATTTTAGATTCTAATTAGGTGTCCTGCTTCGTCCAGACAGTCAAATCTTGAAAATAAAAAAGATGCTTCGACACGAGATCGAAACATCACTATAATAAACAGGGGCTTCCCTTGACTTTTATCTTTTCAGTAGTATAAAATGATTATAGTAAATGTTTCATACGCAGCTATCCTTTCGGCCTTGGTCTTTTGCGGACAAGGCCTTTTTTATTTTCTAATTATATTATACACGGATTATTGCGCTTATACAACAAATGCACACAGATTTTTTCTCTTTGAAATTTTTACAGATTTCGTGAATAGTGATATGGACAAATTACCAGTTTTGATCTATAATATACGCAGTGAACACAAACAGTTGATTCAAGGGGGCTATATTATGGCACGGAATAACGATGTGGGATTGAAGCAATTAGAAAATGGGAATTGGTCATGCCGAATTTACAAGAAAATTAACGGCGTTCAGATAGACACGTCCCGCCGTGTTGACGAACGCACAGGCGCACCGTTCACAACAAAAGCACAGGCACGGAACTACAGAGAATACAAAATTGCTCAACTCCTTAATCCTGAATTGCAGGAGAAAAAAGAAACAGCAGTTAAATTCAGCAGAGTTTGGAAAGGCTTCCTTGATTCTGACAGTGCGGGGAAGGCTCGGTCAACTGTTGTGAAATATACAAGTGTTTGGGAAAATCACTTGAAAAAGGAGTTTGGAGAAAAATATATCTCTGGGCCTGAGGCGGTTTCTGTTCAGGAAATCAACAACTATCTAACAAAAATGTATATGGGAACTGATTTAGCGTATGGCTACATTCAAGGCTTCCTTAGATTGTTTTATCTCCTATATGGCCTCGCATATCGGCATAACTATATTAGCATGGAGACCCTAAACAAGTTTACAAAGGAAAAGGACGTCCGTATCTCCATGCCACAAAAAACCGTTAAGGATTTGGAGGACGAGGGTGTAATAGAGATATACGATTCTGGTCAGATTGCAGATATGGAAAAGATATTCAAGGGAACGGATTTAGAGCCAGCTTTTATGTTTGGTATTTACTGCGGTTTGCGCGAAAGTGAAATCTTCGGTCTTTCATGGGATGATTTTGATTATGAGAAGAAAACAATCAGCGTCAATAAACAGCTTGTTATGATCGATGGTTGCTGGTGCATAACACGGTTAAAGACATTACAGGCAAGCCGAGTAATTGACCTGCCAAACGATTTTCTAAAGTTTCTGATGGAACGCAGAATAGCCACAAACCGTGCCAAGATAAAGCAAAGCTACAAGAACAGGGCGAATGAAATCGTCCTTGATATGCGGGACAAAAAGCCTGTAGAAGTAGTCGGATTCAATTTTCTGAACCGAAAATTAAATGATGGGCTGGAAGGAAAACTCTTGACAATCAACTCTTTCAAGTTTTATGCTAAGAAAATAAAGCAAGAGTGCGGCTTCGATTTCAAAACACACAAGCTGCGGAAAACGCATCTTTCCTATTTGGCTTCTCATGGCTACCCTCTGAAATCTCTCATGGAACGGGCGGGGCATAAGAAGATTGAAACCACTATGAAATACTACATAGCCCCAGATGAAACTATGCGGCAACAGTCGTTGAGGATTATTAACACGATTTCGCTTGACGATCCTGTAGTAGAAGAATATCCTATGGAAGTTCGTACAGGAAAGACAGTTCGTGTTAGGGTTAGGGCCAGTGGGCGAGTAGAAATGCTTGATTGGGTTGACTCCGAACTCTTAAAACGTTTTGAAACAGAATATGAAAAGAGAAAAAACAAAAAAGATTCCAAGTGAATTGCTGTGTAAAAAACTGTGTAACAGTTGTTTGGCAGTCTGATTTTCCTTGAAATATCAACACTTTTTGTTAGCGTGTCATGACGAAACCCGACATGGAAAGGCGTTCAAGGGTCTGCTGGAGAGATATTTTAAGTAATAATATCGATACGCTCGAGAAATCGATCGCGCGGCCTGCCGAAGACGGCAGGCCGCGCGGCTTTTTGCGGGGGGATGATTCTCAACCAAAATGGCCGCTTGCCAAGCGCGCATGATTTATTATCTAAGCATTCCCCCCCTTCTACCCCGTTTAATCAAAATCTTATAAAACCGCCGACGACCTGCCGCATAAACCTACACTTGTTTAATGTATAAAACATATTTGCTGACGCAGGAAAATCCAAGCTCCGGCGCGGCGGGCCGGCTTTCCTCATCATAAAAAATACCAAATGTTTGCGCTCCGCCGACTGTAAATCTCTCAATATGACTTTTACTAAAGCCTTATAAGCGGATTCATCAAATTTATCTCCTCCCCCGCAACCGTGCGTTTACGTCTCAACCCAAAGTTGCAAAAACTCAAAAACGCGATGATTGACATTCCCGCGCGGTGTGATAAAATATAATTGCAGCTGCAAGAGAATAAAATCACATCTAAGGAGAAAAAATCATGAAACTCGGAAATCAGATACGCGAGCTGAGACTCGCGGCGAGAATGACGCAGGAGCAGCTCGGCGAAAAACTTGCGGTATCGCCGCAGGCGGTATCAAAATGGGAGCTTGACACAGGCTTTCCGGACATAAATCTCATCCCGATGATGGCGAATATTTTCGGCGTCAGCATCGACACCATCTTCGGCTTCGACATCGAAAAGCGCGAGGAAAATATAGAAAAACTGCGCCGTGAGGCGGGCAGATATTTCTGGAACGACCCTGACAAGTGCGAGCAGATGTTCCTGTCCGCGATCGAAAAATATCCGACGTCGGACAGCCTGAAGGCCGATCTGCTCGATCTCTATATCGCGAACTCGAAAGAGGACAAAAAGGAAAAATATCTCACGAAAGCGGCGAATCTGGCGGGTCAGCTCATCGCCGAGGCGTCGGACGTGTTTTCCCTCTGCCGCGCAAAGGAAACGCTCGCGGAGATATACCTCCGTCAGGACCGTTACGACGACGCGAAGGAGCTGATAAGCTCGCTGCCATATATGTACCCCTACATGATCAGTGACAAAATGCGCGTCACGTCGCGCTGCCTTCGCGGCGAGGACCGCCTCGCGGAGGTAAAGGATTGGAAGGTGATTGAGGTGCAGGAGCTGTTTTTAGCGTGCGAACATGAGGGCGACGGGTATTACGAGATCGGCGACTACGAGAGCGCGATACGCTCCTATACCGAAGCCAATGACGTGATCGAGCGGTTCATGAAATCGAAGGAGATCACATACGACGCATATCCGATCATGGGCACGCAGTCGAATCACTGGAGCCATTATCTCAGCATAGCGGCGTGCCACTATAAGCTCGGCCGCAGAGAGGAATGCGGACGCGCCATCGACCGCGCGTACTACATCATCACTCACGCGTGGATAGGCGTCTACGATTGGGAGAGCAACACCGACTTATATCTCGACGTATACAGGGAAGAGTACCACAAACTCGGGCTTGACGAATACCGCCCGCTCGAAATATGAAAAAAGGACGGCGCGCGCCGTCCTTTTTCACAATTGACCGCCCGCATATCGGCTCACCGGTGTGCGGGCTGTTTTTTTGTATTCGGTTTTGACGCGCGGGGTGAGCGGCGAACTGCTTCAGCTTCTTTCAAAAATCATTCTCAACTCCGTATTTGGCGTGCCAAGCATGATTTCCGCCTCTGTGCCGTCAAAATGAAATCCGTACCGCTTATAGAAACGGATGGCGTTGTCGTTTCCTTGCCGCTATATCTATCTCGCGAAGGCGAAGCGGCGCGTGACGAGCGTGAAATCGGCAAAATCAGGCTCCGCGCCGCGCGCGTAAGCATGGATCGCGCCCGACGTCGGATCGACGCCGGACAGCGCCAGTCCGGCGGCGAATTTTGCCATCGGGGACGGAGATGGCGACGGCGCGATCCCGAGCGATTCCGCGTTCTGTATGACGGAATCGGGAAGCCCGCCGCATTCGACGCGGTTGAGTATCGCCGCGCCGACCGCGATCATCGAAAGCAGATCGTCGGCGCCGCTGCCGTCGATGCAGCCGGCGAGCAGATCGAGGTCGCCAGTCGGCGCCGCGGCGCAGATCACCGAGGCCGAAATTATTATAACGAGCAGTTTTTTCATAATATTATTGTCCGCAATAAATACGCGCGTTATGACGCGGAAAAAATTTTCGCAAAAATATGCCCCGCGCCGAAAAATCTTCTTGCAATCTGTCCGATAATGCTGTATCATGTAACTTGTGATATTATGAAAGGAAATGCGATTGACGGCGGCTCTGTCGCGACCGCGCGCATATAATATCAGATGGAAGTTTCGGACATATTGTCAATGCTTGGCGGCGTCGCCATGTTCCTGTTCGGAATGGCGCTGATGGGCGAGGCTCTGAAGCGTGTCGCTGGAAACAAGCTTGAAGTCATACTCTGGAAGCTGTCAAATACTCCGATCAAGGGCGTGCTGCTCGGAACGGGCGTCACCGCCGTTATTCAGTCGTCGTCGGCGACGACGGTGATGGTCGTCGGTTTCGTCAACTCGGGAATGATGTCGGTGCGCCAGGCGATCGGCATCATAATGGGCGCGAATATCGGAACGAGCGTGACGGGATGGGTGCTGTGCCTGTCGATGCTCGACGGTATGCAGCACGGATGGATCACGCTTTTGTCGACGTCAACGCTGACCGCGATCGTGGCGCTCGTCGGCATCGTGCTGCGCATGATGTGCAAATCGCAGAATAAGCGCCATGTCGGCGATATCCTGCTCGGCTTTGCCGTTCTTATGTACGGGATGCAGGCGATGGCGGCGGCCGTCGCGCCGCTGCGCGAGAGCGTCATATTCGGCGATATACTCTCGTCGCTCGAAAATCCGATTCTCGGCATAATCGTCGGAATTATCGTCACCGCCGTGCTTCAATCGGCGTCCGCCGCCGTCGGCGTGCTTCAATCGCTGACGATCACGGGCGCGATCACGAACGCGACGACGCTTCCGCTCATCATGGGTATCGGCATCGGCGCGTCTGTCCCCGTTCTGATCTCCGCGATCGGCGCGAACCGCGACGGAAAGCGCACCTCGGTGCTGTATCTCATAATCAACGTGTTCGGCACGCTCATATGCTCGCTGCTTTTCTACGGCGTGCATCTGATCGCGAATTTCCCGTTCATGACGGACCCCGCCAATACGATCGGCGTCGCGCTGATAAACAGCACATACCGCGTGGCGATGGTGCTTGTACTGTTTCCGTTTGTCGGACTGCTTGAGAAGATATCTGCGATGATGATCCCCGAGGGCAAGCACGACAAGAACAACGCGGACGCCGTTATCGCGGAAAGGCTCGAGGAACGATTCATCGCCCATCCGGCGCTCGCCGTCGAGCAGAGCAGACTCGCGATGTGCGACATGGCGGACAAGGTGAGGGAAAATCTGACCCTCGCGATCTCGATGCTGCACAATTTTAACGAGAATAAGCGCAAAGAGATAAACGACACGGAGAACATCATCGACACATACGAGGACAAGCTCGGCACGTATCTTGTGCGGATAACGGGACGCGAGCTTGGCGAGAACCAGAACAAGAGCGTATCGCTGTTTCTGCATACGATGAGCGATTTCGAGCGCATCGGCGATCACGCCGTCAGCGTTTCAAACGCCGCCGACGAGATATCGCGCAAGGGGATCAAATTCACCTCCGACGCGGAGCATGAGTTAAAGACGATCGCGGACGCCGTGATGGAGATCGTGGACGTTTCGTTCTCGTCGTTCGAGCATGACGACGTGGCGCTCGCGTACAGGGTCGAGCCGCTCGAGGAGCTGATCGATATCCTCTGCGACAGGGCGAAGCACAATCACGTCGAAAGGATCCGTTCCGGCGACTGCACGCTCGAACATGGATTCGTATTCAACGATATGATAACAGATTTCGAGCGCGTCGCCGATCACTGCTCGAACATAGGCGTCGCGGTGATCGAGCTTGAATCGAATCTGTTCGACACGCACGAATATCTGACGAATCTGAAGCATCTCAAAACGGCGACGTTCAGCCGCTATTTCGACGAATACGAAAAGAAATATGAATTTTAAAAATAGCGGCCTTCGCCGGAAACGGCGAAGGCCGAAGCATTTTATGCGAGCCGTATAACGGTAAGATGAGCCGACACGGGTACGGCGGCGCAGATATGGGGCGCCGCCGTTACAGTTCCCGCGCCGGAGGCGGGATTGCGGATCGAGAGCGCGGACGG
>CANRIM010000062.1 GCA_947630695.1 uncultured Lachnospiraceae bacterium | reverse complement strand
TCTAGCAGCTTAAGCAACAAGATGGGTAATTCCTTACTGGCTGTAAGGGGTATTAACCACAAATATATTGTAGTAGAAGGAAGATATTACGTTTGAAACGGTTCTCTCATCCCAATATAAGATTGATATTTTAAAGAGGGCAAAAGAGCAGGGATATTTTATTAAGGGAGTTTTTGTACTGACGATAGATCCGCTTATTAATGTGGCTCGTGTTGAGGCGCGTGTTGCTTCAGGTGGGCATGATGTTAAGCGTGATAAGATTGTTGAACGATATTATAAATCGCTTGCTCATATAAAAATATTAATGGAACTGTGTGATATTCTGCACGTATATGATAACACGGAAACCCCTGTAAGAATTATTAGAAAACATAAAGAGGATATTTCCATTTTTCCGAACGAATTTTGGTCAGAAGATAAAATTCTTGAGCTGATAGAGTAAAATAGTTTACCATAAAAGATAGTTCATATAAAGTAAGGAAGCCTCCTTTGTCAGATCAAAAAACTGGCGAAGGGGGCTTGTTGTTTACATACATATTATATCATTTTTTCTCTTTCACAACAAGACTTGTATTGCCTGCGGATATTTCATAAAATCTAAAGCGAAAGGGGTGTTTGTAATGGTGTTTGGCGAATTTAGGGAGATTTTATTTTGGAATGATATGGAGAAGCTGCTGAGAAAAGAGGGACAGGTATAATGACAGAATCTTTGGTACAAATTTCAATGAAAGATGAGAACAACTTAAATTGCAGTTATGCGATAGTAACGAAGGATACTATAAGTGTAATTCTTATTTGGAAGGATTTAGAATGTGGCATCTTTGATTATGATGCTTTGAAGAAGAGCAGCTGTGCCTCTTATTTATTGCTTAAGCATTATTATAAAAGTTCCTATGCAAAAAAGGATTTTTATAAATTGATAGGGAAAATGTGTAAAAAACATAAGGATAGTAAATATTTTGCAAATCGAATTATTGAAGATAATCGGATCGTTTTGGATGAATTTAACCACGAACACGAACGAAACGAGGAGGAAAAAATAATCTTCGAAAAAAGATATTCTGAATTTATAAATTTTGTGTTGGATCATAACAGTAAATTTTGATAAAAACCACCCAATCAAACTCCATTTTGTGACACTTTATCAGTGAAAGGCAGGTGGGAATGATGAAGCCGGATATAATTGAGGATTATATTGAAAAGGTATATGGGTATGCTGTGAATCACACATATTCCCGGGAAGAAGCGGACGAGCTTTCTCAGGAAATATTGCTTACAGTGATCCGTCAGCTGCCAAAGCTCAGGGATGAAAGTAAATTTGAACCGTGGTTATGGGGAATTGCGCATAACACAACAAAAGCCTTCAGCCGGTCCAGGGGGAAGGAAAATGCGCTGTATTCTTATGATGTGCTGAAAGATATGCCTTATGAGGAATCGGATGAAAGCGAAAACGAAGAAATTTATGATTTCCTGCGCACCAAAATAGCAATGTTGTCTGAGATTTACCGCGACATCATCATTCTTTACTATTACGATGGCCTTTCGGTAAAAGAGATCTCCGAAAAGCTGAATGTTCCGGAAGGAACGGTTACATGGCGGCTTTCGGCGGGTCGAAAAAAGTTGAAAAAGGAGTTTGATGATATGAACGAAACAGCACTGCGTCCTGTTCGGATGAGGTTAAACATCAACGGATGTGGAGATTATGACGAGAAAAAGAGGCCGTTTCCTACGGTTTATATTGACGATGCATTGTCGCAAAATATTTTATATTATGCGTATGAAAAACCGAGCACGATAGAAGAACTGGCCAAGCTGTGCGGCGTGCCCGCATACTACATTGAAGATAAAATCAGCCGTCTTTTGCAATATGAAGCGATGACTGAAGCAGGGAAAGGGAAATATCAGACGGATTTTGTCATCCTGTCGGATACATACGCCATTTACTGTGAAAATAATGCTGAAAAAACATTGATGCCTGTGATGGAGAAACTCATAGCGGCCTTGAAAGAAATTTCCGGGCAGGCCATGAAGCTGGATTTTTACAAAGCAGAGAAGAACGAAAAGGATCTGTTTTATTTGTTTGGAGCGCTGGCCTTTTCCTACGCCAGTGAAAAATACTGCGCCTTGCCGTACCCTTGGTTCAAAAAGAGGTTTGACGGAAATGAATGGTCATATATTGGAAATATGGAAACCGGAAGACATAAAAGAGTGGGGATCGGTGTGCAGCACAGCGCCAATCTGGGCAGCCGCGGCTGCTGTGCTCATAAAGTGTTTAACTTTATCCCCGGCACTGCATCCCGTCAGATGATGTATGCGGATTATATCAATGTGTGTCAGGATATTCTGTTTGACGGGAAAACCGACGAAATCGACGCCCTTGCGTATGCGATCAGCGACGGATATATCATCAAACGGGAGGACGGCAGCTTTTTTGTTACAACCCCGGCATTTACAATAGACCAGATGGAGCGCTTTTATGAAATCGTAGAAACCGTCCTGATTCCGCATATTGAAAAATATGCGGAACTGGTATATCAGTTTGCTGATGGGTACAAACGTCTGTTTCCGAAGCATCTGCAGGAGGATGCAGACCGTATGTGTCAGCAGCTGTTTGTGGGGATGTATACTGTTATTGTTGCGTATGCCCAAAGAACCGGGCAGATAGAAATGCCGGCAGAGCATTGCTGGTGCGATGTGATTTATCAATTTCGGGAGTTTGACGGAGTGTAGTTTTATTCTTGCGCCTGCGGCACTTCTGCGCCGCGGGCGCGCAGATAAATATCAATATCCCGGTTGATATAGTTGTAACCGGTGGTATGCAGGACATCGTAAAATTCCCGGATATAATCAAAGACGCCATAGCGTGTAAATATTTCGGCGGTTTTAGCTCCGCTCAGATGTCGATACTGCTTATAATTTTCCAAACAAAATATGGTAAATGTTGCTTCTTTACTCATGGGGTATTCTCCTACGATTAAGGTAACGGCACACGCGCTCTTAAGGGGCGCCCCTGCCAAGTTGTCGGAAGACATTTTGGGTTATATTTCGCATAAGCCTTCCTCATACATCGGGGAAGCGAATCTTCCCGGTGTTTCGTTCCTGTTCGTACAATGCGTAAAGCATATTCGTACTGTATTGCCATACTTTGGTTTCTTCCTGTTCCAGTGCGGCGTACAGCTTTGACGCATATAACTGCCTGATGGCATCATCTTCGGAAACATCTTGTTTTTTTGTAATCATTGCGACGAGATCTGCACTGATTGTCGGCATCATTGTTGAAAACTGTTCCTGTGTCATAAGTCTTCCCTCGATCTTATTTCATGTGATTCGATGAATTTCACAAGTGAAAGCGGTTTTTCGGTGTGAAAAGTCCATTGATCATGCAGAATCTCGGTTTTTAATTTCTTAACTGTATATTCTGCATCATATACACCCGTTTCAAAGTAGCGGATCGACTGATAAACATTATCGTCCGCAACCGGCCCAATATACATATCTGATTTTACAGTCGTCGTTTTCCCGCTTCTGTTGGCTACAACAAAATTAAGCCATTCAAGATCGGCAGAATGAAAGCGTTTGATTTCACATTCTTTTTCTGCTGTTTCAAAATCAAATTCGTAAACGGACACATAACCGGTGGTTTTATTTTCTCTGCGCATCTTGATTTTTGCCCAGCGCTCTGCCTGTTCGTAAGATGTGGTCGTATAAAACCCTGTACCAAAATCAAGAAAGCTGTTTTCCTTCTTCTTTTTCCGTATCTCGGGTTGTTTGACAAGTTCAATGCTGCCGTGATATAGGATCATGCGAGTTCCTCCAATATCTTATGAATTTTCTTCTGTTCCTGCCTGAGAGTGGAAAGCATTGCTTCGCAATGCTTTCGGAGCGTAAGCTGCTCCTGTAGTTCGGAAACTTTGAACGGATTTTTTCCAATATATTCATCACAGACCTTGCCGTTTTTTCGAAATTTCAAATAGAAATAACCCTTACGGGAAATTAAAGATCCTTTTGGAAGCGCGGCAAGCTGCGCTTCATATTGTTTAATCATCTGTGCATTTCGCAAAGCTTCATTTTTCACAACAGAGCCAATCAGCATTTTCCCATCCCCTCGTATAATATGTATCGGCATGCGCGCTCGGGAAGCGCACCTGCCAAGTCGTCGGAAGGCAGTTTGAGTTATGCTTCGCATAAGCCTTCCTCCTGATAATAGAATACCACACATTTTTTAAAAATCAATGCCGGTGTGTGACAATTCAAAACCAATTGCCGCATAATAGAACATTAGATATAATAAAGAATATAACAGTGCCGCATTCGTCAGGGCATTTATGACATCGGACACGGCAAAAGCACCGGATTCCCAATATAACCGTATGCAATGGGCCGGTGAAGAATATCTCTTTGAAGAGGCCACAGCCGCTGCAGCCGGAAAAATATGCGGGAATCAGCAGTTGAGACCAGGCAGCAAGGGTAAAAAGACAGAAATCAGATAGAAAATTGCAAAATTAATTTAAAGTTACAATATTTACAGTATAAAAATATAGAAATGAATAATAAAATTACACATATAGTTTATGCTTGCACGAATATGCGAATTATGCTATAATCATGGTATAGGAAGTAATCGTGTAACAAGGTGGTAGCCTCCCAAACTTGAACAAGATGGGAGGTGGTGCAGATGGATACATACGAAATTTTAACATTGTTAATTCTTTTCGGTACGTTTCTGGTTGCACTGCTTGCCTACGTAGATAGGAATAACAAGCGAAAATAAATAAGCCTACCTTGTACTTAGCCAGTCAGGTAGGCTTATACTTACCCATGGGAGGCTAACCACTTTGTGGGCGGTTACTTCCTTTGTGTCTATTATATTAGCATATTTGAAATTTGTGTGCAAGTGTTTTTAACATAGAGATTTTCTATAGGCGGTTCTAATGCTATATATATATTCACAAAAAGTATATGATAAAAGGTGAAAATTGATACAATCATCCAAACATTTTGGCAAAACAGCCAACCTTTTTTCATTTTCTGACACTGATATTGCAGACAGAAAAGGAAGTGTAGCATATGAAGAAAGACAGTGAAAATCAGAAAATATCCTTCCGACGGATCATCAGCAACAATGTTTTTATGCTGCGGCAGATTCAGCAGGCTGCGCCCTTTCTGATTGCTGCTCTGCTGGTGACAGAAGTCTTCAACCGGCTGGGATGGGTCTTTTCCGATACATATCTGATGCGCTATTTATTAAACGGAGTAGAAGAAGGAAAGAGCTTCCGGCAGCTGGCGCCGGTACTTTTGTACATGCTGGTGGGCATGGTGGTCTCGGGACTGGCTTTTTACGGGTATGAATTATACAGCAGGATTCGGAAAACGGATGTGGAACGACACCTTCATCTGCTGGTGTATCAAAAGGCAGCTGCAGTGGAACTGGGCTGTTACGAAAATCCTGCCTTTTATAACCGGTTTGTCAAAGCCATTGAAGAATGTAAAAAACGGGCGGAGACCTTTGAAGATACCCTGCGGCAGTTGGAAGGGCAGACGCTTTCATTGATTGGAAATTTTGCCATGATCCTGGCCATCGATCCGGTGACGCTGCCCTTTGTACTGCTGCCGCTGCTGGGAGTGCCGCTGACGGCAAAGAAGAACCGGATCCGTTATACGCAGAAAATGAAACAGAAGGAAGAACAGCGTGTGGAGGAGTATTCCCGCAGAACTTTTTATCTGGCGGAGTACGCGAAGGAACTGCGGCTGCTGCCGGCGCCGCTGTTTCTGCTGCGCCGTTTCCGGCAGTCCGGGGAACGGATCATTGCCGTGATCCAAAAGTACGGGTTTTCACTGGCCGCGCTGGAGTATCTGGAAGACATTCTGGCGGAAGTCTGCATGACCTTAGGTATCACGGCCTATGCGGTCTGGCAGACCCTTGGCACCGGACGTATGGGGTATGGCGACTGTATGGTCATTATCAATTCTGTCAGTATCGTGGGATATATGCTGCGGAATTATGCGGGGCATTTTCTGGCCTTTCAGGAGAATGCCCTATATATCGAAAATATGCGGGAATTTCTGGCCTATACGCCGCAGATCACAGGCGGTGAAACGCCGGTGCCCCAAACCGGAGATCTGGTGCTGGAGGATGTTTCATTTCGCTATGAAGGCGCTGCCGAGGATACGCTGCGCCATGTCAATATGCGTTTCGGCGCCAATGAACGGGTGGCGATCGTAGGGCATAACGGAGCCGGAAAGACCACGCTGGTCAAACTGCTGCTGCGTTTGTATGATCCTGTCGGGACGATTCGCTATGGCGGCGTGGACATTCGGAACCTTCCGCTTTCGGACTACCGGGAGCTGTTTTCCTCCGTGATGCAGGATTATAAGATTTTTGCGCTGCCTGCCTCGGAAAATGTACTGCGCCGTTCCACGAAGGAAGGAGATGCGCAAATCGTTTCACGGGCGCTGGAACTGGCAGGTTTAAAAGACAAGTTTGATACGTATGAAAATGGTACGGACACCATTATGACCCGGGAATTTGATCCGAACGGCGCGCTGTTTTCCGGCGGCGAACAGCAGAAACTGGCAATTTCCCATGTCTATGCGAAAGAGAATCGCTTCGTGATCTTAGACGAGCCTTCCAGCGCACTGGATCCAGATGGAGAGTATGCCTTGAATCAGGCGATTGCTTCCTATGCGGAGGACCGCACGGTGATTTTCATTTCCCATCGGCTGTCTTCCACCCGACTGGCAGACCGGATTTACATGTTTGCGGACGGCGTGCTGGCGGAATACGGCACCCATGAAGAATTGATGCAGGCCAATGGAAAATATGCGTACATGTTCCGGCTGCAGGCGGAAAAATATGCGGGAATCAGCGGTTGAAAGCAGGGGATGTTGTTTGATATACTCAAAAAATCATAATTTTGCGGAGGTATACAATGAAACGAGCATTGGGAATTGGACGCTGCGGACTGGCATGTTGTTTATGCAGTGAGAATGAACATTGCAGCGGATGCAATTCGGGAGAATGTCCGGACAAGGACTGGTGCGAAAACAGAAAATGTTCTATTGAGAAGAATTATACACATTGCCATAAATGTAAAGCTGAATGCAGAAAAGGCTTGCTGTCCAAAATCAAGCCCTATGGGTTTACCTTGTTCATCAAAAGATATGGAGAAAAAGAACTTTTAGACTGCCTTGAACGGAATGAAAAAGCAGGTATTGTTTATCATCGGGAAGGCATTTATGGCGATTATGATGACTTTCATGATGTTGAGGAACTAATTGAATTTATTAAAACAGGAGAAAAATGAAATCCATGGTATCAGCTGCTTTTGCCATTTCGAAGTGATACTTTTTAATGGTTTTAATATTGCCTAAAATATTCACACTCCGGAATATAATCTAATAAAAATAGAGAAATATTCCGATTTCGGAATAAAAATTGACTGTTTGTATATTGTGTGCTAAAATCAGAATACTATTTGATGGGAGGTGAATATTTTGGTTGAAAGAAAAGAATACCTGGATCGTTTGATTCAGTGGAAGGATGAACAGGTCATCAAAGTTGTCACCGGTATCAGGCGTTGCGGAAAATCTACCTTGCTGCTTCAGTATCAGACATGGCTTAAAGCAAACGGTATCTCAAAAGAACAGATTGTGTATGTCAATTTTGAAGAACTGGAATATGAAGAACTGCAGGACTATCGAAAGCTATATGCCTATCTCAAAGAGCACCTGTGTGAAGGGAAAAAGACCTATATCTTTCTGGATGAAATTCAAAAGGTTTCATCCTTTGAGAAGGTCGTAGACAGTCTGTATGTCAAGCCTGATGTGGACATTTACATTACCGGCTCCAACGCCTACATGCTTTCCGGAGATCTCGCTACATTGTTGACCGGACGCTATGTGGAAATTAAGATGCTGCCCCTGTCTTTCAGGGAATTTCTGGAGATCACCGATATGGATGCGGATCGCGGTCTTTCGGAATACATGCGTGATGGAGGGCTTCCGTATATTGCCGTTATGGATCGAACTCCGGAAAAGGTAGAAATCTACTTAGATGGGATCTACAATACCGTTATCGTAAAAGACATTGAAGATCGGCAGGCAAGGAAGAAAATGGATTCGGACAAAAGAAAAATTACAGATATTCTCTTGCTGAAAACCATAGCCAAATATCTGGCCAGTGTAGCCGGGAATCCGGTTTCCATTCGAAGCATTACCGATTATCTGACCTCAAATGGAAGGAAAGTTTCACCTAACACGGTGAGCGATTATGTGGAGGCGCTCACGGAATCCTTTATTTTCTATCCTGCAGAGCGTTTTGACATCGTGGGGAAACAGCTTTTGAAAGCAAATCGCAAGCTGTATATTGTAGATCTTGGCTTACGAAACCATATCCTGCCGCGCAGTCAATACGATTTGGGCTTTTCACTGGAAAACCTTGTTTATTTTGAGCTTCTGCGCCGAGGCTACCGCGTTATGATCGGAAAGGCCGGCAATGCGGAAGTGGATTTCGTTGCAGAAAAGCAGGGGATTTATACCTATTTTCAGGTTACAGCGGATATGACAGCGAAAGAAACTTTCGACCGCGAGATGAGGCCACTTTCAAATATTCGGGATAATTATGAGAAAATCATCCTGACCAGCGATCGGCTCACGTTAGGAAATTACAACGGCATCCAGATCAAAAACCTGTCTGACTGGTTGTTAAGAAAATAGAATCAGATTACTTTGCACATGCAGCCCTCTGCGTTGATTTTGAAAATCTCACACCATTAACGCGAAAAATGTAAGTGCGAATGGTATAGCAATTTTGGAGAAAATTACATGATTATTTTAATGCGTCATGGCGCCGACGCCGATGACCGTCTGGAGCGATGCGAAACTGTCAGCGGTTGGAGTAGAGCAAGTCAGACGCGCAAGCGAACAAATTGCGCAGTTTCATATCTGTCATATTTTTTCAAGTGATCTGCCCAGAGCAAGGGAAACGGCTGAAATGATAGCCGCACGATTAAATCTGAACATTACTTTTTTAAAGGAATTTAGAGAGACCAATAACGGCGATTTGGCAGGTATGCTGAAAGAAAAAGCAAAAGCAGAGCATCCCGGAGTATATTGGAAGCGCTTAAACTGGGAACAGCCATATCTCAACGGTGAATCTCCCCGACAGTTTTATGAGCGCATAAAAAACGCGTGGACAATCTTTAAAAAGGCAGCGGAAGACTTAAACGGCAATGTGCTTTTGGTCACACACGGCGGCGTAATTGACGTAATACTTTGCTGTGAAAACGGCAAAATCTATACCAATAAGCATCAAACCTATGCGATAAGGAATGCGGAAATAATATGCGTATAGAATGTTTTAGCCGAAGCGTGCCATTTTTTGAGGGTAAAATCTCTTTTGTAAAACAATAAATTCTGACGGTTGTGCGTAAGACAACTATTGCGTTATTGCATTTGCAGATATTCACGATATGATCTTAATGTAGTCAAATACAAATCACTGGTCGGCGGGGAAGGTTTTCGCATACAACGGCGGCTGGAAGAAAAGATCAGGAGGATGTCATGTTATATCTGTCAGAAAATTTAAGGAAATATCGCTGTCTGAAGAATCTTACGCAGGAGGAAGTGGCGGAGTTTCTGGGGATCACGCCCCAGAGCGTTTCCAAGTGGGAGCGGAATGAATCCTATCCGGATATCACGCTGCTGCCTGCGCTGGCAAACATATTTGAAACAAGTATAGACCTGCTGGTGGGGATGGATACGATCCGTGCGGAAACAACAAGATACAATATTCACAAAAAGGCTGTTGCATATCAGCGAAAGGGAGACTACGATTCTGCCGAAAAGAAATTCTGAAGAAACGCTTGATTTTTTAAAGAATGTCGAGGCAGAGTGGAACAAAAAAAGACCGCGCTTTTATGAATTTGCAATGCTCTATCAGGAACGACACGTTGGCGCGGTGAGCGTATATTTTGAAAATGGTATTGGTGAGCTTGGATGGATTGTGAATAAACAATACTGGGGAAAGGGATTTGCTTATGAAGCCGCAAAAGCTGTCATTCAGTACTTTGCAGCCAATATGGGAACAACGCATTTTATTGCTCACTGCGATACCGATAACATTGCATCATACAAAATAATGGAAAAATTGGGGATGATACGCACAGGCAAAAACGGAGGACGAAAGAATAGGGCGGCAGCTATGAGGCGGCGCGGTCTATTAATCAACAGCTCACGTTTGAACATTGCTCTGCCTTTTTCAAAAAGCGGGGGCTGGATCTCGGTCCTCAGCAGATGCGGACGCTCCACATGATCGGTGAGGATGGGCTGTTTACAAATCTGGCGTTCCTATTATCTGAACAATGCACCCACTCGGTCAAACTGGCGGTTTTTGAAGGAAGCAAAAAATCTGTTTTTAAGGATCGTACCGAGTTGTCCGGTTCTCTGCTGGAACAGCTTGAGGCTGCTTTTATTTATATAGACCGCTATAATCGTACTCGTGCGGAGTTTCAGGGACTTGATCGGCTGGACAGTCGGGATTATCCTGCCGTTGCGGTGCGGGAGGCGCTGCTGAACGCTATCGTTCATCGGGATTATTCATTCAGCGGCGCAACGTTGATCAGCATTTTCGATGACCGTATAGAATTTGTGTCCATCGGGGGACTGGTCAAAGGGATGGCCCTGGATGATATCATGCTGGGCGTTTCTGTTCTCAGAAATCAAAACCTTGCCAATATATTTTACCGGTTGAGACTGATCGAAGCTTATGGGACGGGCATCTTGAAGATCAATGAGAGTTACTCTGACTCATCCATCAAGCCATCGATTGAGGCTACAAGCAATGCCTTTAAAATCATTCTCCCTAATCTACTACAATATATTTGTGGTTAATACCCCTTACAGCCAGTAAGGAATTACCCATCTTGTTGCTTAAGCTGCTAGA
>CANRIM010000061.1 GCA_947630695.1 uncultured Lachnospiraceae bacterium | reverse complement strand
AATGCTGATTTCCATTAAAACGGATTAGTGATTTCCACCTGCCGGACAGGCGATGGATTTCCGTCCGGATTATTCACGCATGATTGTAAATCCGTGGCATTTCCGCTGATTTCCTCCGGAATTTACGGCTATCCGAAGGATCAGGCGCTGAGGGTTGCAGTGGATAGTATTACATCTTTTTTAATCGACCATGACATGATGGTCTACATTGTGGTATTTGACAAATCATCCTTCCAAATCAGTGAAAAACTGTTTTCCGACATTGCCGCCTTTATCGACGATAAATATGTGGATACCCATTTCATTTTCCGGCGGACAGAGCGGGATACACAAGGCGAAAGTAGGGTTTTTGGAACAACAGAAATCCTTTCTTCGGATGAACCGAAAATCGATATGCTGTCGCCGGAGCCTTTTCCACAAGACGGATCCGTCACAGCTGCCTTCCCGCCTTTAGGGGCGAAGATGCCCGGCATCTCTTTGGAAGAGATGCTGAAACAGGAAGACGAGAGCTTTTCTCAGACACTTTTGCGCAAGATCGATGAAAAAGGAATGTCTGACAGCGCATGCTATAAAAAAGCAAATGTGGACCGAAAACTGTTCTCCAAGATTCGCAGCGACATCCACTACCATCCCAGCAAACCGACAGCCATTGCCTTTGCGATTGCTCTGGAACTGAGTCTGGACGAAACAAAAGACCTGCTGCGGAAAGCCGGGTTTGCGCTGTCCCACAGCAGCAAATTTGATCTGATCATCGAATACTTCATTACCAACGAGAATTATAATGTTTTCGAGATCAATGAGGCGCTGTTTGCCTTCGATCAGGCATTACTTGGCAATTAAAATTGTCGCTTTAGATGCGACCAATCCCTCCGTTTCATGCTGTATGATACAGTCACAAGGTCGAAAGGCTTATACACATGAACGGAGGGATTTTAGATGAAAAATAACGAAAAGAACAACACAACGGAACTGGTCTTCATTCTTGACCGCAGCGGCTCCATGGCAGGCCTCGAAAGCGATACTATCGGCGGGTTTAATTCACTGATTGAAAAGCAGTGGAAGGAAGATGGCGAATGCTATGTTTCCACTATCCTTTTTGACCATGTGAGCGAAGTATTGCATGACCGTATTCCACTGAAGGACGTGCCGAAGATGACTGGGGATGACTACACCGTTCGGGGCAGCACTGCTTTGATCGACGCCATCGGCGGCGCCATCCATCACATCGGTAACATTCACAAATACGCACGTCCGGAGGATGTGCCGGCGCGTACCATGTTTGTGATCACCACAGACGGCATGGAAAATGCCAGCCATCGCTACTCCAGCGATAACGTAAAGAAGATGATTGAACGGGAAAAGGAGCAGTACGGCTGGGAGTTCCTTTTTATCGGCGCCAATATTGACGCAGTGGAAACGGCAAAACATTTTGGCATCAGCCGTGACCGGGCAGTCAACTATCGTGCGGATGAGAAGGGCACGCAGGTGCTGTATGAGACTGTGTCTGCTACAGTCGGGATGTTCCGAAGAGATACATCGATTCTGCCCAATTGGGGGAAAAAGATCGAAGATGATAATAACAACAGAAAGTGAGCAGTGTACTTATCTCAATGATACTTTAAGGATACTGTAATCTTGAAGGAAGCATTGAAATTTCACGTTAAAAAAGTGCGGTTATCCGCACTTTTTTAACGTGAAATGCTTGAAACCATCTTATACCTGTAGTATGCTATACATACTATGCAATGCATAAAACGATGGAAGCAAGGTGAGACAAGCATATGGAACTGGCCAGAAAACAATATTTGGATCAATTGATTAAGAAGAAAGATAACGGGCGCGTGAAAATCATCACAGGCATTCGTCGCTGCGGAAAATCCTATCTGCTTTTTGAATTATATACAAAGTATCTTTTAACCCAGGGGATCCGGGAAGACCAGATCATTGGTCTTGCTTTAGATGAATTGCCCAATGCCAGATATCGTAACCCCATGGAACTGGATCAGTATATCAGAAGTAAAATTACGGATCAATCAAAACGATATTATGTTTTTATTGATGAGATTCAATTTGTATCGGAAATCCAGAATCCTTATATTGATGATCCGGATGCCAGGCTGACTTTTATCGATGTAGTGCTTGGTTTAATTAAAATTAAGAATGCAGATATCTATGTAACCGGCAGCAATTCAAAGATGCTGTTTTCGGATATTCTTACACAATTTCGGGATCGCGGAGATGAAATTCGTGTTTACCCGCTGTCATATGCAGAATTTTATGATGCTTATAAAGAAGATAAGCGGCATGCATGGCGGGATTACTATACCTATGGCGGAATGCCGGTGGTATTGTCGCTGGATACCCATGAAGAAAAAAGTAAGTATTTACATGAACTCTTTACGAAAACGTATTTGAAGGATGTTGTGGAACGACATAGAATTGTCAATGATACGGAGGTACTGGAGGATCTTTTAAATATTCTGTCATCTGCCATCGGTTCGTTTACAAATCCGACAAAACTGTCGAATACATTTGTCAGTGAGAAGCAGATCAAAATCGCTCCGGCTACCATAGAACATTATCTCAGTTATTTCGTCGATGCATTTTTTCTGCAGAAGGCAGAACGATACAATGTCAAAAGGAAAAAATACATGAAAACCTTGCAAAAGTATTATTTTGCAGATGTAGGTCTTCGAAATGCGCGTATTGGATTTCGCCAGCAGGAAGAAACGCATATTATGGAAAACATAATATTTAATGATCTTAAACGGCGGGGGTTTGACGTGGATGTTGGCGTTGTCGAATATAATTGCACAGATAGGATTGGGAAAAAAATCAGAAAAAACCTGGAAGTCGATTTTGTTGTAAATCGTGGAAATCAAAGATACTATATACAATCGGCACTTACGGTAGCCGAACCAAAGAAAATGAATCAGGAAACAGAATCACTGAAAAGAATTCCGGATTCGTTTAAGAAAATGGTGATAGTAAAAGACGATATTCATCCGTGGCGAGATGAACATGGTATTTTATTTCTCAGTGTAGAACAATTTCTTCTTGATGAAAACGCAATAGATCTGTAGCAATACGATTCTTAGAATCAGCAAGCATTTTAAAGGAGATGGTGCGGCAATGAAGGAATATCATTTCTACGGGTGGGCGCAGGCAGACGTCCCGCCTGTAACAGAAGCGTATCGACAAATTCAAAATCCAAGACATCTTTATGATCTTCTGTCAGATCTGTGGTGTGCCGAAACCTGTGCGCCGCGTATGCGGCAGGATTGGAGCCATGCCAACAAAACCTTAGGGCAGTGTTCCATTACGGCATTTCTGGCACAGGACATTTTCGGCGGCGAAGTACGTGGCATTTTAAGAGAGGGCGGAAACTATCATTGTTTCAATGTGGTAGGAGACTGCGTATTTGATCTGACAAGCGAGCAGTTTCATGGGGAAGTGCTCTCATATGATCATCAGCCCCTGCAGGCAAGAGAAGTACATTTTGCAAAAGAAGAAAAGCGGATTCGTTATCTGGCGCTGAAAGCGGCACTGGAACAGAAGCTGCAGGAATATCGTCCATTGGATGGCAAAATCGATAAATAAAAAATGATGAAAAGAGGAACCAACAATGTTTAAGAAATTGATTGCTTTGATTTGTATGCTTTCCCTTTTGACCGGTATCGCCCCGCTGCAGGCGATGGCGGCGGCTGATGCAAAAGGACCGGCGAAAGTTACCGAAGATGGCTTTGGATATGTCGTACAGGACGATCAGACCGTTTGTATTGTCGATTTTCCGGAGAATGTGGAGGATCTTGTGATTCCGTCGGAAATTGATGGACTGCCGGTGACCGTCATTGATACCAATCCCGAAGCAGACTATGTACAGAGCATAAAAAACGAAAATTATAAAAGCATTTATATTCCGGACAGTGTGATTGAAATCGGCCGTTTTGCCTTTATGAATTGTCTGTCCGCAAAGTCAGTGCGGCTTTCCGGTCAGCTGAAGGTGATTCAGGGTCAGGCGTTTCAAAACGCGAAATCACTGGAAAGTATTGCATTTCCGGACAGTCTGGAAGAAATCTACGGATATGCGTTTTTTGGCTGTTCTCACCTGAACGACATTTCCTTCCCGGACAAGCTGATTCGTATTTACGGAAAGGATGTTTTCGGGGATACGCCTTGGTTTACAAAGCAGACTCCCCAAAACGGCATGACCATCATCGGACATGTACTGCTGGATGCCTCGGGTACAACCGGAGCCGTAGAGATTCCGGATTCCGTGGAAATGATCGGCTGCGATGCTTTTGAAGGCTGCGCAGATGTCACGTCCGTGCACATTCCGTCTTCTGTGAAAATCATTGAACTGGAAGCGTTTCTTGGCTGTACAAAGCTGGAAACCATTGAGATTCCAGAAAGCGTTGACGAATTCTATTATGACGCTTTTAAGGATACGCCATGGTTGGCACATCAAAGAGCCGAGAATCCTCTGGTGATTGTCAACGGCACCCTGATCGATGCGCAAACCGCTAAAGGAAATATCGTTATTCCGGATACGGTACATCAAATCGCAGAGAGTGCTTTCTCAAATAATACAGATTTAAACACTATAGAAATTCCGGATTCGGTGACGATCATTCATGGAATGAACTGTGAGGACAATGTGGTGATACGCTGCAATTACCATTCTGTTGCGCATCAGTATGTAAAAAACCACGGAATTGCCTACGAGCTGATGGATACGACAGGACTTGTTTATGGCGATATGGATCAGAATGCATTGGTAGATGCAAATGATGCGCTCTCAATTCTGCAGATCTCCGCAAAGCTGATCTCTGCCGATGGGGAGAAGAAGGCGGCAGGAGATGTGGATGGAAACGGTGCTGTCGATGCTGCGGATGCATTGCTGGTGCTGCAGAAGGCGGCGAGAATTATCGATGTCTTTTCGGTAGAAAGTAAACATTAGTCCGACTTTCGTTTCAAAGTTTTCTCACAGGGTTTACGGATGATTAAAGCATGCTTAAGATGTTTATGCAGCAGATGAAGATGGACATAAGCTGAATATTGAAATTCAGCGGGCAGTCAGAGGTGCTGGATTTAAACGTGCAAGGTATCACAGCAGTCTGATTGATGCAAATATACTGCCGGAAGGAGACGATACAGAGAATCTCCCGGATACCTATTTGATATTTATCACAGAGGATGGAAACTTGCAGAAAGAGTATATTATTACAAAGAAAGTCCGGAAGGAGTAAAGAAAATGTATGATTCAATGGATGATTTATATCAGGAAGGAATTCAGATGAGCAAAAGAACAGTTGCCACCAATATGTTGTCGTATCATCATACGCCTGAGTATATTGCCTCGATTTTAGAATTGCCGATTGAGGAAGTGAAAAAACTAGGTCAGGGATGTGCAGGCCTATATGGGTCTGTCGGCGCCGCAGAGTATTTACCACTGGATGGAAAGCACCAGTATGCCATCAGTTGATCATCTGTATGCCCTGAGCGCGCTGCTTTGGGTGCCCATGGATATGTTGATTTGCGGAAATAAGCAGGCAGCCGCCCGTAGTCAAAACTTTTTCCGAAGCACAGCGAATGAGAATGTGGACATGCAGGTGTTTTACGGCCGGCGGTGGGGCAGGCTGATGATTTACTATGACCGGTGCCTGCGGTTGCAGACGGCGTAAATCTTATAATAAGACAAAAATTCCTCTTGCAATTTTTATTCAGAAACCGTATAATTGCTTCGTAAACGGCGAACTAATATTATATAAACAATGATTCGGAGGCACACGATGATTGTCTTAAATCTAAAACTGAACAATATATACGGTTTCTCAAATTTCAGTATTGATTTCTCCTATCCGAAGAAGATTGTTAATTCGCTGATCGAAGATGAGTATCTTGAAGGAAGACCGAATTTCAGATATAAGAAGGCCGTGATTCTGATGGGGGCAAACGCTACCGGAAAGACAAGTCTCGGAAAAGCACTGCTCCATATCGTAAACTTCATCAATAGCGGGGATCCTGCTATGCTGAATGCTATGACATTGTCAGACAGCAAAGCGTCTTTTAAGATTGATTTCGTAAACGATAGTTTCACGATGCACAGATTAAGCGTTAGACTGGAAGAAACAGAAAATGCCAATAAATCTTTTGTGTCTTATTCTTATGCGGAAATTCAACCAAAGGATTCGTATGAAATGTGCTGCAAGAAAATGATGCCATTTGAGTCGAAGGATGAGACGCTGATTTATAGCAAAATCGGCAAAATAAATTATACGTTCTCTTGCCCCGACATTAAGCCTGCATCGAAAGTGGCAAGAATCAAAAAGTCTGTCGCACTTAAAACTTTGAGGGCTGTCATCGGTACGTTGGATCCTACGCTGAAAGACATAAGTGTTTCAAACGATTTGAGAAATTCGTTTATCATTCGCAGAAACAGAGAGGAAATCATCATTCAGGACGGAAAGCTGCTCGGCAGAGATACGCTTTCAAGCGGAACTGCCGAGGGTGTTGATATCGCTTTCTTTCTTGCTTTACTTATGTCAGAACGAAATGGATTTTACTATTGCGACGAGCATTTTTCCTATATCCAAAGCGATATAGAAAAAAGAATATTTGGATTAATGCTTGAACATTTGGGACGTTCGGGACAGCTTATATTTACCACGCATAATACCGATATGCTTGACCTCAATCTGCCGAAACACTGCTTTGCATTCCTCAGAAAGAAGGAGGAAGATGACTATAATGTCTGTGTGACGTATGCCTCGGATATTCTGAAAAGGAATACCGATTCTATTCGTTGTGCTGTAGAAAACGATGTTTTCTCATCGCTACCAGATGAATCCCTCCTTGACGAATTGGAAATGAGGTACGACGATGATGAAAAATAACTGCATCTATTTTGCAGAGGGAAAATGTGAGGAACGATTACTGAATGCGCTGAAGGAATACCCTCAGAAAATACAGTCAGGACGTGTTAAGGTTTTCAATGTCGTTCAAAAGCTGCTTCCTAAATCTCAGCTTGTTACGATCCAAACCGGTACGACAGTGGTTCTTGTGTTTGATACAGATGTACCAAATACGGAAGTTCTCAGAGAGAATATAAGTCGTTTGAAGACGTTTTGTTCGAAAATCAGATTGGTGTTTTTATCGCAAGTGTTGAATTTGGAAGATGAACTTGTCAGATGCAGCGATATCAAAAGTGTGGTTGAATTGACTCATAGCAAAAGCAATAAAGACTTTAAGCGTGATTTTTGCTCGATGACGAATGTCCGCTATGTTTTAGACAGAGTTAATTTGAATGTCAAAACGCTTTGGACTGAGAATGCACCATCACCGTTTGGGTTTATTGAAAAAAATAGTGATGTTATCAAATTATTGTAGGAATTATTTACAGTGTCATTATGATTCATTTTCTACCTGATGGAAATCATTATTCTTTTAGAATTGCCGGTTGAGGAAGTGAAAAAACTGAAAGATGAGATGGCTTTACAGAATATGTAGACAGTTCGGTAATGGCTGTATCATTAAAGCAATGGGGCGAAAAATCGTTTCGATGGCACTTTAAATTTATAATTGTATTTGAAATATTGATTTAATTCGAGTGCAGTGTAATCTTTGTGGATTAAAACAATTCTCATTTATAATAGCATTTGAGCCTGCTGGTCAAAATCAGCAGGCTCTTTACTTTTTAAAGTGGGTTATGACGCATGTTTTTTGATATACTCTTTCAATACCAGATTAACATACTGGCTGAATGATCGATCATCCTGCTCTGCGAGTTCTTTAATCTTTTCAATTATGTCAGCATCTAAGGTAATGCTTACTTTATTTTTTAATGGCTTCATAACATAAGCTCCTTTTTGTTACAATATAGCAATTTATCTTAAAAAATATTGACTATTCGTATATAGTAGGATAAAGTAGTATAAAAATACACTTTTATATATTATTGTCTTAAACAGGGGAAAGGAGTGGATAAATTGAAACAATTAATCAGGAAAACTGTCTCTTTAATGCTTTGTATATTGTTGGTTGCAGATCTGCTGCATGTGGAACGGCTGATTTCATGAGCAGCTACAACTACATTTGTCAGTGGCAATTACACGTATACTTTCTATATGATTTAATATACGTATTAGCATTTTAAAATATATAGTAATGCAAAAAGTCACCGTAAAACCTGATCTTTTCGTAATAAATCGAAAGTATTTCTGAATTTGTTTAAACA
Organism: uncultured Lachnospiraceae bacterium; assembly: GCA_947630695.1. Taxonomy (GTDB): domain Bacteria; phylum Bacillota; class Clostridia; order Lachnospirales; family Lachnospiraceae; genus CANRIM01. Next base: position 2,803 of record CANRIM010000061.1, on the reverse strand, counting down.
TTTGAGAGGAAAGCAAAGAATGAAACGTAAAATAAGAAAATTATTCACGAGTCTGATTATGGTGTGTCTGATCACCGTATTTGGCATTAAAATGCAGTATGTATATGCAAATCCATACCCGCAGACGTATACAGATGAAATGGGATATCATCCGGGAAACTGCACCTGGCAAGCATGGCAGGAGGTACATAATCGTCTGGGAATCGATTTGCCGGGTTGGGGAAATGCCGGAGAATGGTTTTGGAATGCGCAAAGAGATGGATATCAGACGGTAAGTTACTATAACGGATATGTGCCGCCTGACAACAGTATCATTTGCTGGGACGGACATGTAGGATTTGTGTTATCTGCTGATTCTGTCGGATTGAATATTCGAGAGGGCAACGTGTTTCTTTACACACAGAACAGATGGGTTGATGTTTATGAACATTGGATTTCCTGGTCACAATTAATTAATGAAAGAGGTGTTCCACAGGGGTTTATTATATTTAATCATAGTGAAAATACGACGCCTGATCTTTCTTATAGAAATTTAACGGTCCAGTTTGTTGATAATTGGAATGCTGGTTTATACGCTGAAATTGTGAATCCGGGAAGGGTAACAATGTCATCTGTGGGCACACAAATATGGGATTCTACAGGCAAACTTGTAGTAGATCACAGTGAAACATGCACATTAAATGACTCTATTATCTGGCAAAGCCTGAATGTTGTAGCAGAGGCAAAACCGGATGGTCTGGAATCGGGAGAAACGTACACCTTCCAGATGTGGGGACAGGCAAATGGATATATATTTAAAAGTAGTACAGGTTCTTTTACGATCCAGGGAGAGAAACCAACAACACCACCCACACCAACAACACCACCTACACAGACTCCAACGGATACGCCAAAAGCAACCTACGGTGATTTAGACAGAAATAATGCAGTAGATGCAGATGATGCACTGCAGATTTTAAAGATTGCAGCCAAGCTGGTACCTTTCACGGAAGATGCAATTCTGTCCGGAGATGTGAATCGTAGTGGCGCACTGGATGCCGATGATGCGCTGCTTGTACTGCAGAAAGCGGCAAAAATTATCAATGTCTTTCCGGTAGAAAAGACGCAAAGTTAATCGAACGATTTCCTGTAGAGAAATAATTAAATAAACTAATTAATGAAAGGGTAAAAAAATGAAAAAAATACATCTAACCAAAACAATCCATTTATTTCTTATCATCACATGTCTCTGCATAACAATTTTACATTTTTCTCAAATAGATGCACAGGCAGCAGGTACGACGAATGATTTAGAATACACAGTAAATTCGGATCAGAGTATTACGATTACAGGTTATAACGGTACGGCAACAGAATTACAGATTCCGCAGGAGATCGATGGGTATCCTGTTACGAATATCGGAGATGAAGCATTTTTGAATTTTAAAACATTAGAAAGCATAGAAATCCCTAACACTGTTACAACAATAGGAATGGGTGCATTTTTAGGGTGTGATAATTTAAAAAATATAGTAATTCCAGAAAGTGTTACAGAAATTGGATCAATGGCATTTTCTGCTTGTATTAGTTTAAAAGACATAAGGCTTCCATCCGGTATAATAAATATTGAAGATAGCGTATTTTTGTTGTGCAGTAATTTAGAAAGCATAGAAATCCCGGATACTGTTACAGAAATTGGATCAATGGCATTTAGTTCGTGTGAAAGTTTAAAGAATATAGTAATTCCGGAAAGTGTTACAGAAATAGGAATGGGCGCATTTTATAGTTGCAGCAGCTTAAAATGGATAGAGATTCCGGATAGCGTAACCAAAATTGGGGAGTATGCTTTTGATTCCTGTGAAGGACTTGTAATTCGATGTCCACAATACTCTGATGCTTATTATTATGGACAAAGGCATTCGATTGCTATTGAGCTTCTATACACGAAAGTTCGCTGGAAAGACTTTAGTTTAAATATATATGATGATCATGCAGATATTAGTGGTTTTTACTCTGATACAGATACAGACATTCGGATTGAGAGTACTTATAAATACCTAGATCTTCCGATATTAGCAATTAAAAGAGGAGCCTTACAAGACAAATCTTTAACAAGCGTTATCATTGATGAAGGAATTAAATCAATAGAATCAAAGGCATTTGCAGACAACCCGGAATTAAAAAGCGTGAATATACCGGAAAGTGTGACCGAAATTGCTGAAGATGCCTTTTTAAACTGCGACAATATGACGATTACCTGTCTTTACAATTCAGTGGCATATGAATTTGCTGAAAAACATGGAATAAAGATGGATGTTTATTATTTCAATAAAGAGGCGAGCCTTAGTATAGATAATATTTTGATTATATCGAATGGAAAACCATGCGAAACAAAATGTCCAGACGGAATAACTTATGATTTAGACAATAATATCCTGCATTTCAATAATTACAACAATAAAGAAGCTTCTTTGCGCGTTGATTCTATGGATGGATTGACACTTGATATAGTCTGCAAATAAAAAGTCAAGCAGAAATTTGTGAAATTTGAAAATTTTATACAGGTTGAATGAAAAGCACAAAAACCAGACCACCGCAGAACGCCGGTCTGATAAAGGAACAGGTATTATCTTTAGTTTTCTTTCAATTCAGACAGTGAGGCAAGGTATTCCCGTACCCGACCGTAATAAATGCGTAGGAACTTGTTTGCACCGGCGGTCATGTAGACATAGTAGGGCTTGCCCTCCGCCCGTTTCTTATCCATGAAAGCATACACAGGATCATCAGCGGGCGACCGCTTGATAAGACCGTCCATGATCTGGAA
>CANRIM010000060.1 GCA_947630695.1 uncultured Lachnospiraceae bacterium | reverse complement strand
GTCTGAGTGATTCGGCTTGAAAGCTCGCCTTCGGCTTCAGAGGCGCGTTTAACCTCGGAAGTTATTTGCTCCGCTGTCTGTGTTATCGTGCTTGATAATTGCTCTTCTACTTCTTGAGCGCGGTCGGATTCGATAGTTATTTTTTCAGTAAATGTCGAAGTAAGACTTTCAGCAGTCTGGGTTATAGTGCTTGAAAGTTCTTTTTCTACTTTTTCAGCTCTGTCGGTTTCCTCTTTGATATTCGCTTTAAACTCGGTCGTTAAACTCTCAGCAGTAAGTTCAATCCTTCCGGATAATTCACCTTCGGCTTCAGTTGCTCTTGTAACCTCAGCGGTAATACTTTCAGCAGTCTGAGTGATTCGGCTTGAAAGCTCGCCTTCGGCTTCAGAGGCGCGTTTAACCTCGGAAGTTATTTGCTCCGCTGTTATTTCTATACGACTGGAAAGCTCACCTTCGGCATTTGATGCCCGAGTAACTTCAAGGGTTATGGACTCATTAGTTTTTGTAATACGACTTGATAATTCGTTGTCGTTTTTTTCAGACTGTCGCAGCCCATTTATTACTTGAGCAGTTGAATCGGAATTTTGATTTTTATAACCGATCGAAAATACTGTATTTTCTGGTTGGTCAAGAGGAATTTCAATTTTTGTTACCGGAAATATTCTGTCAAGACCATGTGGTAATGAAAACACTCTAATTTGGTCAAGCAGTTTTATATCTTCTATATCGGAGAACATATAATGTAGATCGACAGCTTTAAGTTCAATTTCTAAATTGTCATATAAAATTCCAGTTAAATATTCATTAGCTTTTGCCAATAATTCAGACGGATCGGAAATATCATCCCATTTTACAACTTTCTCAATCCAGCCGTATGTTAAAAGTGCTTCTGTTTGGCAAACATATATACTTCCATGATTCACACTTTCAACAGTTACATATGAATCGAATGATTCATTTTGACTTTCCTCTAATCTGCTTCCAAGTGGAACTATTACAGTTGCATACTCGGACATATCGTTTGAGGTTGTAAAATCAAACAAATTTTTCCCAAATTCAATTGTTTGTGTATTAGTATTAGGGTATTCCTTCAAATAATCTAAGTATCTAATTCCGTTTTCTTTTCTTATTCTTAAATGCCCACCAAATTTATTTATAAGATTATCGTTTATAGTGTCAATTGTTTTTTCAAAATTAGTACAAAAATCAAAGCTTTTTTGTAAAGGATCAACTGTAATAATCCCAACTTGAAAACTATGATTTTCTGATACTTTTGAATTATGTACTGCCAATATAGCTGAAAGAAAATCCCTTAATGAAATATTACTGTACGTTGTCGGAGGTTGTGTGCTATCATTAAGAAATGCTAATTCTCCTTCACAATATAACGAACGATTTTTCCAAAAGTCAAAACTATCTGATAATACTCTTCCTGACCAAATTTCTTTATTATCTTTTAATACTTGAATATTGGTAGAAAAACGCTCTATCAGTTCATATGCGACATTAGTTGGCGGCAATATCATTTCGAATGAACCAGCCGAATTATCCTCTAAAACGAGTTTAGGGGTACTGATTATTTGGTCTTCCATTATAAAGGAATCATCATAGACACATATCCCATCAGCATAAACTTTATACATCTTTAGAACCTCCCTTGTCTAAAATCAATTGATACCGTTCCGGTACCTGATGAATGACAAGAAAATTCAAGTTTTACTTGACTGCCATAAAATACTATTTCAGGAAATTGATATGTTCCATCCTTATTTACTGATACTTCTTTATTGATTTTCAAATCATTATTTTGAAATTTAATAGACATTCCTTGGTTATTAGATGATGCTATTAAAAACTTAGGGCATACAGGAGCTCTTCCAATTAAATTGCTATCATAAATCAGAGTAAGTCCTTGTTGAGATACGGTTTTTTTACTATAAAACATGGAATATATGACTCCGGTTCGAAAATTAAATGGATCCCATTCCCATTCCCATAAAGTGTTATGAACAGACCATTTATAAGGATTAACGCTGTAGTTAATGACTATTGAAGAATTTCCTTTATTACTTTGCCATTCATTAACTGTAAATCGACCCTCATAATAGTAATTTTTATCGTCTTCCAATATTGCTTTCATTTTTTGTCCATGCAAATAATCGCATATATCCGAAAAAGCCTCATACCATTCCTTGTAGCCATTTAAAACCGTAAATTCAAAACTACCTTCTCTGTTTTCATAAACCGGATACCCGGTGAGAGCTTCTGATAAATCAAGAAAACTATCTGCACCGGGTATGTCAACAGTTCTTCTTTTAAGGGAAGGGGGATTGAAAACCGGTCTGGAAGTAGGAACAAGTTTCCAATCGTCCCATGTATTTTTTTCGCCAAATGTTATAGAATGATACATAACTTAGTTCCTCCTTCCTTTCCTAATAGTTTTAGTCCCTAAAGCAGCGTCAATCTGATTAAGTAATGAGCCGACCATCGTCCCGCTATCAAGCACTATTTTTATCTTTCCGATAATACCAAATATGGACGATAAATCGCTTCTCAATCCAGAAAGTTCCTTTATAACATCGTTATTGTTCACTATTACTCCATTTTGATTCTTGTCCTGTAGTTTTGAGAAATAGGTATTCGCAGAACCTGCTAAAGATATCGCTCTATCTGAGGCAAACATATTATTTATGCTACTGACTCTATCTGTAACATTGGAAAGATCTAATACAGGTTTTATAACTGGCTGAATATCGACTTTTCCATCTACAAGGTCATATACTCTTTGTACTGCTTTTGCCAAACCTTCTTTGGCATTTGCAGCTACATCAATTCCAGCATCATATGCCTTACCGACATAACTTGTCAGTGCATTTATAAAGCCATTTCCTGTATTTTCTCCAATCTCATAAGTTTCTTTAGATGGAGAATTGATGTCTAACTCATCAGTCATTGCGATAAGAGCAGCCGAAGCTATGCTTTGCGCTTTTTGCTTGACAAGGGAAGTTTGTGAACTCATACCATTAGCAAAACCTTTTATTACATAAATTCCAGCATCCGAAAAACTATTATATTTATTTTTTATCGTCGAAATTGCTAACCGAATCATTTTTGTTATAGTAGATGTAATAAGATTAGTTTTGCTTTCTAAACCGGAAGAAAACTTAATAATAAGCTCTTGAGCACTTGAAGTAAATTTGTTTTTATTTGAATCTATTTTATCCAAAAGGGATTCTATAATTTTACCTCCGGAATTGCTTATTTTTGTTTTGTTATTGTCTATTCCCTTTATAAACGCTTCGATAATATCTTCTGCTGCTTTGGTTACTTTTGACACGGAATCAGTAAATGCTTTAATAAAATCAGAAATTCCATCCTTACCAATATTGGCTAAATTTTTTCCAAAATCTTTTGCCTTGTTAGAATCTATTTCCGTCATTCCTTTTACGATTGATACAAGTTTTTCAACTTCAATATCAACAGCCGATAACTTTGGAACATCAATATTCGAAATTTCATCTCCATATTTACTAAAATATCCACCAAATTCGGACAAATCTTTTCCAAAATCATTTAGCCAGGTTTCGTTTTTCAATAATTTATCTGCCGGAAGTTTTGCTAAAACATCAGCAAGTGCGGAAGCACTTTTTGCTGAACTTGAAACAGCATTAAGATTCAAATCGGATATGCTTTTACCATATTTGGCAAAGTATTTACCAAACTCAGCAATGCTTTTACCAAAATCAGCTGCACCATTTTCACCAACAAACCAACCAAATACTCCACCATCATTAGGAAATGCCTTAGCCATTTCTGCAAGAGCTTTTGCGGGTTCTACAGAATTAACTATTCCACGATAATTCAAGTCTTTAACATTGTCAGAATATTCCTTTAATTTTTTACCAAAAGCAGCAATATTCTTGCCAAATGATGTAGCATCGTTTTCTCCTGTAAAGAACCCTACTACTCCACCGTCATTAGGAAATGCCTTAGCCATTTCTGCGAGAGCTTTTGCGGGTTCTACAGAATTTAATACGCTTTTAGCATCTAAGCCTTCGACGCTTTTTGCATATTCCATCAATTTTGGTCCAAATTTAGCCATATTCTCTCCAAATACTGACGCATTGTTCTCGCCCATGAACCAGCCAAGAACGCCACCCTCATTCGGAAATGCTTTAGCCATCTCGGCAAGAGCTTTTCCTGCCTCAGCGGAATTTTTAACTGCCGAAGAGTCTAAGCCTTTTATTGCATCGGAATAATCTACAAGATATGGACCAAATTCAGCAAGTTCTTTCCCAAATTTTGATAAAGAGTTACTACCCTTGAACCATGATGTTAAACCGTTAAGAAGTTCTGCAGCAGTAAGCGAAAGAATAATTTTTGAAAGCGCTCCTATTCCTTCAATCATTTGTGCATCTATCTTCTTTAATCCATCAAAGAATGGCTTAGCATTTACCATAAAGTCGGCAAGATTTTGCCCCATCTCTGGAAATTGACTTACGATACCATCCATAATTCCTCCGGCAATTCCGCCAATAAAGGACCCGAAAATGCTTCCAAGTGCATTTCCTATTTTTGCAATGCTTTCAAGTAAATCAGCAGCTCCATCACCATCAAATAATGCAGCCACGCCATCAAAAATCGATTTAAACACTCCAACAACAGCCCCTATAAATTCTGGAGCGTGTTCAGAAATGCTATTTAATATCTCGATTACTATTTTGAATAACGAATCACAAATAGGACCAATATGTTTAGATAAAGCAGAAAGAGCACTATCAAGAAGCGTTAATAGACCTTCTGCAATGTCAGGAGCGCATTCTATAATCACATCCATTAACGTAAGAATAACTGCTTTTATAGCTTCTCCCAATGCTGGAACCGTATTAGAAATTGCTCCGCATAAAGCAACAACGATATCCGTAAGAGAATCAATTATCTGCGGGGCTAAATCGAGTATTCCAAGAACTATCACACCTATAGCAGCAACTATTGCTGCTCCAACGGCAGTCAATGATGCAGATAAGGCAGTTACTCCAACTCCTATAGCCGATAAACCTGCTCCAGCAGCTACAAGACCGGTTCCAAGAGCTAATACCCCAACACCAATAAGTGCAAGAGCAGCACCAAGTCCAAGAATAGATGGCATAATAGGAGACAACAAAGCTCCTGCTACTCCAATTACTGTAAAAGCTCCGGCTAAGGAAACCAGGCCTTTCACAATCGCTTCCCAACTCATTGCTCCAAGAATACTTAGAACAGGAGTAAGCAACAATAATGATGCAGCCGCAATCGCAAGAGCAGCTGCTCCACTTACTGCGCCCTTCATTAGATTCAAAGCTATGGAAAGTTCGCCAAGAGCAAATCCTATGGTCAACAATCCTTTTCCGATAGCCTCCCAAGATAGATTGCCAATCTTTTTCATAACATTCGCTATCAATTCAAGAGAGGTTCCAACTAAAATTAGACCTGTTCCTATACTAAGCATATTTTTTGGCATTAAATTAACAGCGGCTACAATTGCAAGAAGCGAACTTGCTATCGAAAGAAATCCTTTTGCAATATCTTCCCAACTTAAACTTCCAAAATCAGACATTGCAGAAGCAAATATCTTCATAGCAGCTGCTATAGCAATTAAAGAAATCCCAGTTGATAAAATATTCTCAGATTTACCAGACAAATATGTAAAGCCCATTATTTCTGCCAATATAATACCAACTGATGTGAGACCTTTTATCAATTCTTCTATATTCATTTCTGCAAACTTTTCACAAGCAGACGCAAGAACCTTTATAGCTTCAGCAATAAGAAGAATACCCATGCCGCTTGAAACTGCCCCTTTGCTAAATTTTGTGGTATTTAAGAAAATATCAATTTCTGCAAGCAGTCCGCCAACACCAACTAACCCTTTAGCTATTTCTTCCCAATCCATATCGGCAAACTTCTCGCAAGCTGTTGCAAGAACATTTACCGCTGCTCCAAATATAACCATAGCCGTTGCTGCTTTGATCATACCCTTAGAATCTGTTTCCATTGTTTTTGAAACAACGACAAGTTCAGCAAGTAGTACGGTTATTGCAACTAAGCTACTGATTAGATGCTCAGTATCTATATCCGATATCTTTTTTAACGCAGACGATAATACAAGCACTGCTGCAGACATAACAAGTAAAGCTGTAGCCGATTTTTTTACTCCTCTTTCGTCTTGAACAAGTTTGTCTACTGCAGCTAAAGCAGCGACAAGGTCTATAAACATTACAGTAAGAGCTTCCAAAGAGCCTGTTAATTTATCGCTGTTGATCAAGGATATAACAAGAATAGAAGCGGCAAGGATAGCAAGAGCTCCGGCAATTCTCATTAAAGCATCTGCTTTTATTTCCATAGTAAAAGCAGATAAACAATCTTTTACTCCGTCTAAAACTCCTACAAATGATTCCTTGATAGACGAGATATCCTTTACTGTATCTTTAAACCCTTTTACGAAAGTAACAATTCCCGCAGCTATTGCACCAAGCGATACGCTATTAAAGAAATCAAATGTCTTTGAAAAATCTACATCGCCAAGTCCATTAGTAACGGCTTTTATCAAAGACCCTATTCCTTTTATAACTCCGCCTACAACCGTCTTAACCACTTTCCATATCTTTTCGATAGTTTCAAGCAGATTGCTCCCTATAATAGTATCGGCAATAGTTTGAATTGCGGTTGACGCGGACGATTTAACTTTTCCAAGAAAATCTCCAAGCTGAGACATTCTTTCTTGTATTCTTTCGAGAATATTGTGGAACAACTCAAAACCGGGAGTCTGAAAGTTTTCTTTTACCGACGAAATAAAGTCTGAAACATTACTTTTTATTGTATCAAAATCAGGTAAATTTAGGTATTCTTTTACCTTTTCTCCAAATTCTTTGAAATTAGAAATCGCGTCGACAACCGTGTTTCGTACCGTCTGTATCACGGAAACGACTTTATCCCTTATCTGACTAAAATCTTTTCCGGTTAATGCCGATACAACATCAAATATAGCTCTTGTAACATTGGCAAGGGTATCAAAGACTACTTCAAATACTCCGGATAACCCTTCTCCTCCTTCGATAAAGCTGACTATTGTATTATCAACAAAATCAAATATAAAGTCGGATAAAACCTGAATAGCCGATGAAAGGCGTTTGGTTATTTCTTCAAATACACCCATTTTATCAGCCGATTCATTAAGCCCGCTAAGGAAATTTCCAAAATTAGCTGCAGCATCAAAAATTCCTCCACCTACTTCTCCGAGGCGAGAAATAAGAGGAGAAAATGATTTTGCTACCGCTCCGACCGTCTTTTTTAGCATGTCAAATACGCTGAAAACACCTTTGAAAATATCTTTGATTTTTTCGGCGGTTTCCTCGTTAATCTTAAGGTTTTCTGTAAAATCCTTTACCTTTTCTGTAATACTTTTCAATTGTTCGGCAGTGGTTGCCGGAAAAATATCACGAAAAGCCTCTTTAATAGGTGTTACTACCTTATCAATAGCGTCCCATAAATTCCAGAACGATTCAATCAAATCGTCTCTTCCGCCAAGATCTTTCCATTCTTGAAGCATTTCGTTTCTTGCTTCTGCTCCGCCTGCAAATACGTCCCACATAGCATTTGCCAAGTCAGTCCATAACGTTTTTGCTTCTTCATAATTACCAAATATAATTTCAAAAGTGTTCATCCATCCGGTCGAAACAGCATCTTTAACTGAATCGAGAACATCGCCGAACGTTCTTGCTTCCTGAGCTGCTTTAAAGGCTTTCAGACCAAATTGATCAACGTTTCCGCCGAGTTCTTCAATAGCTTCCGAAGCGGTTATTCCTTTTTCTTCCGCATATTCATAGATCTGATCTACCGCTGCAGAATAATTGTTAAAAACTTGCATCATTACGTCAGATGTAAGCCAAGCTCCTTCTGTAAGAGAGCTTGCGAATCCTGCTTTACTAAAGCTTATTGACTCATTATTTAATGATGTATATGTATCATCTGCATTTTTTCTTAATGTTCCCAAAGCGACAGCGGCGTCAAGACATTTTTGCCTGAATTCATCTGTGTCCATTGACGCATTTTGAATTGATCGGTAATCTTCAAGCCTCATGCTTCCCGCGCCCATAGCCTGCGAAATCTGATACATAGCTCTCGATGCAGTTTGAGCATTCTGTCCCGACAATGCAGCCCAGTTTGCTATGCCTTCCATAGCTGTAACTGATTCATCAAGTTTCTTGCCCGTTGCTGTGAATTTTGCAATATTAGAAACCATATCGGTGAAGTTATAGCTTGTTTCATCGGTAAACCAGTTAAGTCTTGAAAGCTGTTCATTTACTTCATCAAGTTCATATCCTTGTGAAATGAGTGTTCCGACAGAAACCGTTTTATCGCTGAATTTTTGCCAACCCTCTGAAATTTGATCAACCGACAATGAAGCTATAAGGTTCTTTCCTGCGTTTATTGCCGAGTTAGTAATATTTGCAAGAGCTGTAACAGCCATCACTTCAAAAGCAGAAAATTTAGCATGAACGGTTTCAATTGCATTCTGCATACCTGAGAAATCACAGCTTTTAGCAGCGCCGGTTATATTATCAAAGCCTTTTTGGATGCCGTCAAATTTTAAGCTTTGCTTTAATCTGTCAATCGTAGAAAGACTCGTCTTTACGCCTTCCTCAAATTGCTTATTATTAAATTGCATTTCGACAATTTTGTTATCAATAATATCGCTCATAATTTGGTGACCTCCTTCCATGCTTCTTTTGCTAATTTGTCAAAAATCGGTTGAATTGCGGGATTGATATAATCACGTCCTTCTACCCAACCGCCATTCCTCGTTCCGTGACCATATTGAAGAATTATTGCAATAGGAACTCCATTTTGAATATTTGTATTATAAAAAGTCAAAACCGCTCTTCCATCAGAAACGGACGCTTTATATTCCCAAGATTTTGCTGTTAAACCAGTATCAAAAGGAGTTGCCGCCTCTAAAGCAGCAACCCCTTCTTCGCCATATTTTTTTAAAAGCGATAAACTTATTGGATGCTCCAATTTCTTAAGATAAGAGGTGATCTTTTTTAAATCGCCTTTTTGCTTTATCCTAATCATTGTGCCGCCTGTGAAATAAAGGTATTATAACCTTTTTTCTTAAGGTCGTTCTGTAGATTTTCTGCATTGCTTTTTTCTGAAAATGCTCCGACCTGAACCTTATATAATTTATTTGCATATACGATATATGCGTCCGAGAATCCCTCTTTAATAAGCTTTGCTTTTAAATTTTCAGCATTAGACTTTACCGTAAATGCTCCGCACTGCACCTTATATAATGTCTTTCCCATATTGGCAACGGAAGCAAAATATTTATTTACGGTTTCCAAGAACTGATTCCAGTGAGGAAGTATGTATATCGGACAATTTTTTCTTGCTCCGGACGCTATGTCATCTTTTCCGTACATCCAATAGTTATGAGTATATACATCATATTTTGGATCAAGCCCATGCTTTTTGCAAAGATATGCAACAAGCTTCGCAACTGTATCTTCCGATTCGGAATCCGGGCCTATGCATTCAATAGCTATAGTATCGAGATTGCCGCCTGTTTTATTTCCTCGGTGATCCGTTCTCCTTGTAGAACCGTCGGCGGCATGCCAGCCCCTCTCAGATTCATCAAGATTCTGCCATATCTCTCTATGCCAGACATAAAAATGCACTACAACGCCGCTCATATTTCCATTGTAAGTGGCTCTCGTATACTGCTCGGCGGCATTAGTCCCGGAAGAAACCTTTATATCGCCTGTATTATGTACGGTTATTCCTTTAGGTTTTCCGCTTCCGTTATTAAGCTTTGCGCAGGGTTTCATTTTATCGCCTTTTTTCACATAGCTTGCAATATCTTTTTTCGCAACAAGGTTGTCGGGAATTATTTTTTGATTGATAGTCATCTCGTGACTACCGATTTGAACCTTAACTATTTTATCGGGCTGTAAAAAAGTAGCCATATTCAACACTCCAATCTTTGTGGATCAATGCTTTTTTCTTCTCGCAGCATTAAGAGCAGCATTTTCTCGTAATACTTGCTCTCTGCTTTTCTTTTTCTTCGGACTATTTTTGATATTGCAAACTCTTATTAGCGTTAAAAGCTTATTTATATGCCATTTTTGACATTCAAGCGGGATATTTAGAGCTGTCATCCAGTAGTAAATAATCTCTGCTGTTATAATGTCGTTGTTTCGCTTCTCGTTAGGGTCTTTCTTAAATGTTGTTGCTGTCATCGGATTGTCTATATATTTATTTATCAGATCAAGATTTTCGATAGATAAATAATTATAAACATCTGGATTGACATTTTGCGTAATGGTCATACATTTGATATAATCGACTATTTCTTCAGGCGTTTTTTGCACTTTGGAAAGAAAAGGCTTATGCCAATGCATTTCCCATTTTGATAAAGAAACTAAGGAATGCTCCAATTGAAGCGTTTGTGCTTTTGTGTAAATGAAAACTTCATTTTTTTCATCCCACAATTCTGTTGCAGGAATTGTTATTTGGAGCATAATGTCACCTTCTTAGTTCTGGGTCACAGATATATTTGGAGTTGTAGGTGCTTCGGCAGGCATCGTGTTCGGAAGAACTGCATTGATGAAATCTAATGCTTTCTGCGAATCTCTTGAAAGTTCCATAAACAGTTTAGAATATGCGGGGCACTCTTCGAACTCCTTGGAAATCTCCGGAGACTTCATAAATCTCCTGCCGTCGTCGCTCTTTTTTCCGTATGCGAATAAAATAATTCGCTTGAATTCATGAATGATATCGTTTTGATCCTTAGCATCAACGATAGTAGTGAGTCGCTGCCTTAATCCTCCTTCTCTTGATGTTTCGAGATCAGCGAGTTCGGCTTCAGAAATATTGAACAAGAATTTTTCTGTACGTTCGGTACCGTTGTAATCGGTATAAGTTATAGATTTTACAAGCATTTATTATTTCTCCTTTCGATAAAAGAAAGGGGCTGCTATTGCTTAAGCAGCCCCAGCGATTATGTATTTTTTAGTTAATTACACATCGGGAGTAAGTAACTGAATAACTTCCTCCGGGAGAGGGAGTCTTGCCTCGGTAGTTTCATTACCCCACAGGATGTCCTCAAACGCTTTAAGCTTTGCAGGATCGCATCTTGTGCTGTAAATTATCATTCTCGAAGTAGGTTCATGACCGGGAACTTCAACCGGAGTAGTGCTGATATCCCATGATAAATTCATGGGCTCGGTTTCCTCATTGACCGATTCGTATTCCTTTTCAGAAGGACCGGCATTGCATCCATACAGAAGATGGATTTTATATCCGTTCTTATTGCCCTTTGTATCGTTTCCGAGAATTGTAACGTAAGAAAGACCAAACATCTTTCTCGGCTGCTGCCCGATTACAACGCCTTTTACTACCTCAACGGTTCCATCACACTCATCAAATTCCTCAGGAGAGGAATACGCCTGCAATGTGGCTCCGAGATCTTCCGCACCGATAAGATTGAAATATTTAATGTTATCGGCATAGTAAGGATTTGCTTCTGCTCCTTCAGGAGTTTCAGATACGGCGGTAACACCGCTCCAGGCAACTCCCTTAGGATATTTGTTATCTACCATAGGATAAAGTGCGACTTTGCTAACGCCAGCTTCATACTCGCGAGTGCCTACTTCATCCCATACAAGCTTTTTTGAGTCTCCCATATTATTATCCTCCTTTATTTTTAGTATAATTCATACACATAATGATATAGATTGTCGTCAACATAATGTCTTACAAATCTTGCAGTCGGAAGATTCACTATTTTATAAACGACGTCGTTATCGGGTTCTTTTGCTATAAACGTCGCCATATATCTCGTGTGAGACAAATATACCCCGTCATCTGCGTAGTTAGGCTTTATGTCAGCAAGCTTATACACAATGGCGGGGTAATTCATCTTTATATTATTAGGAGGTTGGAAATGGACATTATCGGAGCCTAAAATATCACAAAAAATATCTTGAAGCTCTAATCTTCTGTCTCTCGTATCATTTTCAGGCATTATAAACACCTCCGAGGGAAAGAATGATCCTCGGGCGCAAAACTTCAGCATTTGTTACTTTCCATTTTACGCCTTTCCACACAACATACCTAATGTTAAAAATGTTCTCTTCGGCAAAATCGTCCGAAATTATACTAACTTCATTTGACAGTTCAACGTCGTCATGAAGATTTTCCGAAGCCCTTAGTCTCCTAAGATTTCTTCCGACATCGCCGTAATACGGTCTTTCGAT
>CANRIM010000059.1 GCA_947630695.1 uncultured Lachnospiraceae bacterium | reverse complement strand
CTAACAGCTTAAGCAACAAGATGGGTAATTCCTTACTGGCTGTAAGGGGTATTAACCATAAATATATTGTAGTAGAAGGAGGCATTCCAAAATGAAAAAGAAAATGATTTTGAAAACAATGTTGGCGGTATGCAGCTGTGTTTGTGTGTTGCTGGTTGGTACACTTTGCGCGGAGGCATCGCAGTATCAGCTGGGAGATATTAACGAAAAAGATGGTGTCAATGCGGATGATGCCCTGATGGCACTGCAGAGCGCAGCACAGATCACGGAACTGAATGAATATCAGAATACGGTTGCGGATGTGAATAAGGATGGTGCGGTTTCTGCAGAGGACGCGCTGCAGATTCTGCAGGTGGCGGCAAAGCTGGATGTTTTTCATATCAGCACAGAGATGATGGCAGGCGATACGTATACCATTGATAAGTTATTTGATGTCGGTCAGTACGCATGGATTTACGCAGAAACAACTCCGGCGGACGGATTGACAATTGAAAAAGAAGTACTTCCGCTGCCGGAGGATAGCCCGATTGGACAGACACCGGAACAGATTTACACGATAAGCGCAGAAAAAGCCGGTGTGTATGAACTGTACTTTAGATTGTGTCCAGTCAATGATCCGGAGGCAGACGCTGTGGAAGAACGGATTTATGAAATTACGGTGACGGAATAGTATGATATCAGGGTTAAAAGATTAGAGGCTTATGTTTCGGAGTGCCACCAGAAAGTTTGAGGGCACTCTGAAGGACTTTTTATTGTATTCCTAATTACATTTGCAGCAGGAATATGTTATAATGTCATGGACAAAAGGTGTCAGTGAACAAAGGAGGGAGAAAGGAATGCTTTGTAAAACAAGAATGTATAAGAAAGTTATAGCAATGGTTTTAACGATGGTATTTGCAGTTTCCTGTTTCAGCAATGTATTTGCCGATATAGAAGAACCTGCCGAAGAACCGGCCAAAGAAGTCTATGTAGATGAGCGGGTTTTGACAGACTTGGAGAGTAAAGGCGAAACGTATGTGGTCATTTGGATCAAAGACATTGACAAGAAAGACTTGATGAAGCGAATAGAGGAAAGTACCGGAATGGCAGTGGGACGTCTGATCATGGTGAATACGGATTTGTATATCAGCGAAAATCGCAGACTTGGAAAAGAAATGCGTAGTGCAAAAGTCGCGGCTGTGGTGAATGATTTACAGCTTCCCGAAGAAAATATCATTTCTCAGGGAACCTATGTGCCGATCATAATTGCGAAGATAACGCAAAATGATCTGAGCAAACTGAAAGCACATGATCAGATTGCCAGTGTTGACTATGTCAGCGAACAAGAACTGTTTGCAACACCACAGGATGATTGGATAGATGATGATATATCGCTTGACGACGAGCCATTTTTGCCGAATGAAACGGAACCGCTGGTGCTGTCACTGAAGGGGGAAATCCGTAGTACGATGAATGTTAGACTGATGTTGCCCGTAGATTCGGAAATTGGAAATATAGATTTGGTATTGCATTATAATCCAGAAATACTGGAATGGTACCGTTATATTGCTCTTCCGGATATTATGCCGACACCTGTTGCCGAACTGATAGAACCCGGATTGTTGCATGTGACACTGGATTGTAAAGAACATAACAGAATTGGAGAAAGAATATATCCAGCGTATTTTCAGGTGAGAGGTGCCGGAGATCCGCAGATCTATCTGACGGAAGCAAAGGTTTATGACAAGAATGGTAATGAAATGTCGCTCGGGGTCGAAAATGCATATGAAAATACAGAGATTACCTCTGATATCACATGGCGTTACGCAGATGAGGAAGACTGTCTCTATATTGGTGGAGAGGGAATTATTTGCGATTATCGTTACTATGATGGCACAGAAAAGTCTGAAGTAAAAACGCCCTGGCATGATGTCGGCAGCAAGGCAAAGAATGTCGTGATACAGGAAGGCGTTACCGAGGTCAGTGAATATGCGTTTGATGGATTCAGTCAGCTGGAAAGTATCGAAATCGCAGACAGTGTAACGGTACTGCCGGATTATTTACTGGATGATTCCACAATGAATCCCAATGTCGTTTTGCGCGGCAAAGCGCCGGGTCCGGTGGAACTCTACAGTAATAAAGGATTTCAGTTTGAACCCACAAATGAGGTACTGCGGGGCGATGTAAATGACGACGGGCAGTTTACGGCAGAGGACGCGCTGCGTATCTTACAGGAAGCGGCACAGCTGGAAGAAAAACACCGTTGTACGGGAGATTATAATACGGACGGACAGGTGACAGCGGAAGACGCGCTTGGCGTCTTACAGGAAGCAGCAAAGCTGTTATAGAAACCGTATAAACAGCGTCGATGTTGATCGAGCGGCTGTATACGATTACAGTGACGGAATAGTATGATATCAGGGTTAAAAGTTTAGAGGCTTGTGTTTCAGAGTGCCTTTCAGAGTGCCACCAGAAAGTTTGATGGCACTCTGAAGGGCTTTTTTCATTGTATCCCTATTTACATTTGCAGCAGGAATATGCTATGATGTCATGGTCAAAAGGAAGCTGTGCCGCAAGGCGGCGCGGATTCCGGCAAAACCCATATTGTTATACGCGAAAAAATCGGAAAAGAGGTATTACCAATGAAGATTGAAGGAAATCTGATTGTAGGACAGTCCGGCGGTCCGACTTCTGTGATTAACGCAAGTCTGGCCGGCGTGTACAAAACCGCGAAGGATCTTGGCGTCAAGACCGTTTACGGCATGGTACACGGGATTCAGGGACTTTTAAACGGACAGTACATTGACATGTCCGAGCACATCAAAGAAGAGTCGGACATCGAACTGCTGAAGAGAACGCCGAGCGCTTACCTTGGCTCCTGCCGTTATAAGATGCCGGTATTCGAAGGCAACGAGGACCTTTATGAGAAAGTCTTCTCTATTCTGGAAGAGCTGAATGTACACTACTTTATTTATATCGGCGGAAACGATTCCATGGATACCATCAAACAGTTATCGGATTACGCTGCGAAATACGGCAAGACCCAGAAGTTTATCGGCTGCCCGAAGACCATTGACAACGACCTGGCCATTACAGACCATACCCCGGGCTTCGGAAGCGCCGCGAAATACATCGCCACCTCCACAAAGGAGCTGATCTGCGATGCGCTGGGACTGGCTTATCAGAAGAAAAATGTCATGGTCATCGAGATCATGGGCAGAAATGCCGGATGGCTGACCGGCGCTGCGGCACTGTCCAAGGATGCGGAGTGCCCGGGTCCCGATATGATCTACCTGCCGGAGCTGACCTTTGATATGGACGACTTCATGGCAAGAGTGAAAGCACTGCTGGAAAAGAAGGACGCAGTAATCGTCGCAGTCAGCGAGGGTATCAAGACAGCGGAAGGCAAGTACGTATTTGAGTACGGCCATGACAGCGGTTACGTGGATGCCTTTGGCCATAAGCTGCTGGGCGGTACGGCTTCCCATCTCTGCAACCTGATCGCTGCAGAGACAGGCGCAAAGACCAGAGCGGTAGAGTTCTCCACCCTGCAGAGGGCGGCTTCCCATATTTCTTCCTTTACCGATGTACAGGAGGCCTTTATGGCAGGCGCGGCTGCGGTACAGGCCACATTGGACGGCGAGACCGGCAAGATGGTGCTGTTCAGAAGAGTGAAGGACGTACCTTATGAATGCACCACGGATCTGTATGATATCCATGAGATTTCCAACGTGGAAAAGACCGTACCCCGGGAGTGGATCAACGAGGACGGCACGTATGTCACGGAAGCATTCATCAACTATGCGAAGCCTTTGATTCTGGGCGAAATCACCCCGGTTTATGTCAATGGCGTACCGAAGCATATTGTACTGGATGAGGATATTCTGGCCTGACGGCAAAGTGAAAAATCGATGGGCATCGGAAAAGGGTTTTCCGGTGCCCATTTTAAGGTGGAAATGCAATGAACTATCCGAAATTTTTAAAGGAAAATGATACTATCGGCATCTGCGCGCCCAGCAGCGGCGTGGGAGAAAAGCTGGAAAGCTTTGACTGCTCTTTGGATGGCCTGCGGCGGCACGGATTTCGGCTGTATGAAACGAAAAGCGTCCGCAACAGCGGCGACACCAGCGCGGACGGACAGACCAGAGCAGAGGAACTGATGGAGCTGTTTGAAAATGATGCGATTGACGCGGTCTTTTGTGCCAGCGGCGGTGATTTTTTAATGGAAATGCTCCCTTTTGTGGATCTGGATGTGATTCGAAAACATCCGAAATGGCTGATGGGGGCCTCTGATCCGACTTCCCTGCTGTACTGGATGACGACAAAGGCGGATATCGCCACTTTTTACGGCTTTAACGCAGGGTCCTTTGACCAGGATCCCTGGCATGATTCGCTGGAGACTGCCTGTGATTTCTGGAAGGGAGACTGGCATTTGCAGCAGAGCTTTGCCCGCTGGCAGAGCGAAAAGCGCAGCGGCAATTATGTGTTTGACCAGGCGGCAGCATGGAAGGTTTTAAATTCAAAGGATCACGCGAAAGGCCGTCTGATCGGCGGCTGCATCGATGTACTGCGGGATCTGATCGGGACGAAGCGCGATGGGACAGCCGATTTCTTAAAACGCTATGATGGCGAACCCATCCTCTGGTATTTCGACGATTTTTCCCTGTCGGCGGAGGATTTTTACCGGGCGCTGTTTCAGATGCGGGAGGCCGGATGGTTTAAAAATGTCTCCGGCGTATTGACGGGCCGGGTGCTGTTTCCGGGGGCCTCTACGGCCATGACCTACGAGACTGCGCTGAAACGGATTTTCGGAGAAGACATTCTGCTGGTGACGGAGGCCGACATTGGCCACACGGTGCCCAGAATGATACTGGTCAACGGCGCGGTCTGTGAAGTGCAGACAGACGGCGCAAAAGGAAATTTGCAGCTGCAAATGGCATAGGATGCGCGGGAGGCAACATTGGCTGACAGGCATTTAACTATCGGAATTTGTGCGCCGGCGGACGCGGGAAAAACCACGCTGGCGGAAAATATATTGTATATGACCGGCAGCATTCGGAAACTGGGCCGGGTGGACCATCGGGACACGTTTCTGGATACCTATGCGATGGAAAAGCAGCGGGGCATTACCGTGTTTTCCAAGCAGGCGGTTTTGCGGCTGGGCGACCGGGACGTGACGCTTCTGGACACGCCGGGACATGTGGATTTTGCAGCGGAAACCGAGCGCAGCTTTCAGGTGATGGATTATTGTATCCTGCTGATCAGTGCGCCGGATCAGGTGGACGGACATGTGCAAACTTTGTGGAAGCTGCTGGCGTTCTATCAGGTGCCGGTCTTTTTGTTTGTCAACAAGATGGACCAGCCGGGGACCGACGCGGCGGAAGTGTTTGCGAATATCAAAGGAAAGCTGTCTTCGGACTGCGTGCGCTTTGATAAAGACGGTGCGGCGGATTTTGCGGAAAATGCCGCTATGTGCGATGAACAGCTGCTGGAAGAATATCTGGAACAGGGAACGGTGTCTGATGAGCGGATCCGGCAGCTGATCGTGGAGCGGCGGATCTTTCCCTGCTTTTTCGGATCCGCTTTAAAATCTCTCGGAACGGCGTATTTTCTGGAGCGGCTGTCTTTCTATCTGCAGGATCGCTATTATCCGAAGGACTTTCAGGCAAAAATCTATAAAATCGCCCGGGATGAGGACGGCGCGCGGCTGACCCATATGAAAATCACCGGCGGGACCCTGAAAACCAAAACCCTGCTGCAGGGAAAGGACTGGGAAGACAAGGTGGAACAGATCCGCATCTATTCCGGCGCGGCGTTTACCCCGGTGCAGGAGGTATGCGCCGGGCAGATCTGCGCGGTGACGGGGCTGGAACACACAGCTGCCGGAGAAATGCTGGGAACGGACAAAAAGATGCCGAAGGCCCAGGTGGCGCCGGTCTTTTCCTACTGTGTCCGTTTCCCGGAAGGAACAGACCAGAGCGACGCCTATGAAAAGATGAAGGCGCTGGAGGAGGAAATTCCGGAGCTGCGCGTCCAATGGGAGCGGGGCAGCGGAGAAATTCATGCGCACATCATGGGAGAAGTGCAGATGGAGATCCTCAAATATCTGTTCAAAGAGCGTTACGGGCAGGAGATATCCTTCGGCGCGGGCCGTGTGATTTACCGCGAAACCATTACAAAGATGGCGGAAGGGGTCGGACATTTCGAGCCGCTGCGGCATTACGCGGAGGTGCATCTGATTTTGGAACCGGCGAAGCCCGGCAGCGGGCTGTTGTTTTCCAGCAACGTCAGCACGGACGAGCTGAGTATGAACTGGCAGCGCCTGATCCTGACCCATCTGGCCGAAACCACGCATCCGGGGGTTTTGACCGGGGCGGATATTACGGATATGAAAATCACGGTGGCGGCGGGCCGGGCCAGCAAAAAACATACGGAGGGCGGCGACTTCCGGCAGGCCACCTACCGCGCAGTGCGGCAGGGCCTGATGAAAGCGGCGCCGGTGCTGCTGGAGCCCTATTACGCGTTTCATATGGAACTGCCCCAGGAAGCCTTAGGCCGGGCCATGAACGATATCCAGCGGATGAGCGGCAGTTTTGAAGCGCCGGTGCCGGAGGGAGAACAGTATATTTTGACCGGTATGGCGCCGGCCGCGGCGATGCATGGCTATCAGTCGGAATTTGTTTCCTATACGAGGGGGCGAGGCGTTTTTACCTGTGAGATGAAAGGGTATTACCCCTGTCACAATCAGGAAGAAGTGGTGGAATCTATAGGTTACCATCCGGAAAATGACCTGTCCCGCCCCTGCGGTTCGGTCTTCTGTTCCCATGGCGCGGGCTTTGAAGTGCCCTGGGACGAGGTGGAAGCGCATATGCATATTCCGGCGGTGTTAAGGCGCAGGGAAGCGCAGCCTGTGGCAGCGGCGGAAAGGGAAAAGCGGGATCAGACGCCGGCGGCCTGGGGCGCGCTGGACAAGGAGCTGGACGCGATTTTTGTACGAACCTACGGGGAACACAAGAGCCGGCTTTACAAACGTCCGGACACGGTGGTCATTAATAATGAACAGAAGGATAAAGAAATCTGGGAGCCGAAGACGAAGCAGGTGGCGCCCAAAAAGGAATACCTGCTGGTGGACGGGTACAATATTATCTGCGCCTGGCCGGAGTTAAAGGAACTGGCGCAGACGGATTTAAAAAGCGCCCGGGACCGGTTGATTGACATTATGTGCAATTATCAGGGTTACCGGGGAATGACGCTGATTGTGGTGTTCGACGCATACAAGGTCAAGGGATTTAACGGCGAACATTACGCCCACAATAATATTTTTGTGGTTTATACCAAGGAAGCGGAGACGGCGGACGCTTATATCGAAAAGACCGTGCACGAACTGGGCAGGAAGCACAACGTGACGGTGGCCACCTCCGACAATCTGGAGCAGATCATTATATTCGGCCAGGGCGCGCGGCGCATGGGAGCTGCCGAATTTTACGAAACCGTCCGGAATACGGAAAAAGAGATCAGGGAGAAATATCTCGATGGATGAGGAAAGCATACTGAAAAAACGCTTTGCGGAGCTGGCAGACCGGGCGTATCAAAGCAGCCAGTATTTCTATACGCCCTTTCTTTCCATGGCGGAAATCAGCCTGCTGCACAGCATGGAGGCGCAGATCGGCCGGAACAATTACCGGTTGTACGGCGGAACCAAGGACTGCGAACGCTGTGTGGCGCAGTTTGGCGATCCGGAGGAAATCGGCTATGAGGAAGCATTTCCCATCTGCTGCATCAGGATCACGCCGCGGATGCAGAAATACGCGGATACGCTGACCCACCGGGACGTGCTGGGGTCGGTGATGGCCCTTGGCATCGAGCGGGGAAGTATCGGAGACATTCTGCTGCATGAAAACTGCGGGTATCTGTTCTGTCTGGAGCGGATGAAAGATTATGTGATGGAGCAGCTGACTCAGGTGAAGCATACGCCGGTGCAGTGCGCTTTGACTACGGAGATTCCGGACTGTCTGCAGGAAGGACAGGCCCTGCAGCTGCAGGTGCATACGGCGCGGATGGACGCGCTGGTCTGCAAGCTGTACGGGCTTTCCAGAAACGCAGGCCTGGAACTGTTCCGGGAAAAGAAGGTATTTGTGGACGGAAGACAGTGTGAAAACAACAGCGCTGTGCCAAAGGAGGGCGACGTGGTATCGGTACGGGGCTACGGCCGTTTCCGGTATGAAGGAATCATAAAGACAACGCGCAAAGGGAATCTGGCGGTACAGGTGGTCAAGTATTAAGAGAAGGGTCATAAAAAACGCGCAGCCAGAGAAAAATAAAAAATGACACCACTGGTGACACAATTTTATCTGAAAGGAAATGAGCCATGAACGAACTCGATAATACGTTCGCTGAAATAGCGAAGATAATAGAAGAAGCTCGCGATAACGCTTATCGCAAGGTAAACGAAGAACTGATTTTGATGTACCAGCGCGTTGGGCAGTTTCTTTCAGAAAAATCGAAAGACGCAAACTATGGTGACGGCTATATCGATTCTCTTGCAGATTATATCAAAAATCAGTTTCCCGGTATCAAAGGTTTTAATCGTCGCGGGCTTTATCGTATGAAGCAGTTTTACGAGACTTACGCTGAAAACGAAAAAGTGTCTCCGCTGGTGACACAATTAAGCTGGACAAATCATCTGCTCATTATGTCCGGCAGTAAAAGTGATGAAGAACGGGAGTTTTATATGCGCCTTGCCATTAAGGAGCGATACAGTAAGCGTCAGCTTGAACGCCAGATGGACAGCGGCTATTATGAACGATACATGCTCTCCAAGAGCAAACTGCTGCCGGAACCACTTCACTCAGAGCAGAATCCGTTCCTTGATCAATATGTGGTGGAATTTCTCGACCTGCCAGATACCTTCCACGAAAATGATTTCCGTAAGGCGCTGGTTAAGGGAATGCGTGATTTCATTCTTGAATTGGGCAAGGATTTCACATTTGTCGGCGAAGAATATCCGATACAGGTCGGCGGCGAGGATTATCGAATCGACCTTCTGTTCTTTCATCGCAGCCTGCATTGCCTTGTGGCAATGGAATTGAAAGTTGGAAAATTCAAACCGGAATATGTTTCCAAGATGGATTTCTATCTGGAGGGGCTGGACAGGCAAATCAGAAAGCCGGATGAAAATCCCAGTGTGGGTCTGCTGCTGTGCGCCTCCAAAAATGACGAGGTAGTGGAGTATGCAATGAGCCGGACACTCTCACCTATGATGGTGGCGCAGTATCAGTTGCAACTGCCGGATAAGGATGTCCTGCGAAAGAAACTGCAGGAATTGTCCAGTTTGCCGGAACTCGAAGAAAATACAAATGCAGGAAAACAATAATGGCAAAGCTTGAATATAAAAGGTGAGCTTTTTTATGGTTCCGGTATCTAATCTGCAACTAAATTTTTGACCCAGCTTCTGTTTTTCACCAGAATAAACCCGATGACGCTTTTGATCAGCTCCAGCGACTGCACGATGATGTACAAAGGCAGGATGGGCAGCGCCGTGAAACGGGACAGGACAAAGGCGGTGGAAACGCTGACGCCCCATACGAAGGCGCTGTCAAACACAAAGGTAATGATGGTCTTGCCACCGGAGCGCAGCGTAAAATAGCAGGTATGGGTAAAGGCGTTGACCGGCATCAGGATGGCATTGACCACCAGCATTTTTGCCGCCAGGGCTTTCACCGTCGGCCCGGTATTGTAAATCCGCGGGATAAAGGGTGCGGCCACAGCCATGATCACACCCATAAACAGGCAGATAAAGACTGAAAAGGCGATGATTTTCCGGTCGGCCTCCACGGCTTCTTCCAGCTTTCCGGCCCCCAGCAGCTGCCCCACGATGATGGAAATGGCATTTCCCATAGAGAAAAATGCACAGAAGAACAGATTTGCCACCGTGGAAGCAATATTTGTAGCGGATACCACTTCCAGTCCCCGCAGGGAATAGCACTGATTGAGCATGGCCATGCCCGCTGCCCACAGCACTTCGTTTATAATCAGCGGCGTCCCCATCCGGATCAGCTGCCGGACAAAGGAAAGGGGAATCTTCAAAGAGCGGTAAGCGCCGTTGATAAAAGCGATGCTTTGTTTGTGGCGGTGGGTCCAGATCAAAAGAATCGCGCATTCCACCAGACGGGACAAAACCGTGGCAATGGCTGCCCCGGCCACGCCCAGCCGCGGCGCGCCGAATTTTCCGAAAATCAGGATATAATTAAAGGTGGTATTAACCACGACCGCCGCCGTGCTGGCCTTCATCGGAAGCAGGGTTTCGCCGATTTCACGCAGCGTGGAGGCGTAAGCCTGAGAAACCGCAAAGGGCAGCATCTGCAGCAGCATAATCATCAGATAGGTCTTGCCGTAGCTTAAGGTAGCGTCCAGATCCAGCGCCTCGGTTCCTTCATGCAGAAACAGCAGGATCAGCCGCTCGCCCCGGGTCAGCAGCAGTACGGTAAAAAGCAGAGCCGCCCCCGCCGCGATATAAAGCTTGGCGCGGAAGCTGTCCCGCACGCCCTTCTGGTCATTTTTTCCGTAGTACTGGGCCGTAAAAATACCGGCGCCGGAAAGGCCGCCGAAGATGCAGAGATTGAAAACGAAAATCAGCTGATTGACGATCGCCACGCCGGACATGGGCTCCGTGCCCACCTGTCCCACCATGATATTGTCCAGCAGACTGACAAAATTGGTAATGACATTCTGCACCAGAATCGGCAGCGTAATCACAAGGATGCGCCGGTAAAAGGCTTTGTCGCCGATCAGTTTTGAAAACTTCATCATTTATGCACCATAATAATAACGGGATTGTTCTTCACTGAGGGAATCGATGGAAATACCGAGGAAGTTCAGTTTCCGGTGCGCCACGTCCATATCCACTTCTTTGGGAACCGCGATCAGCTTTTCGGTAAGATCGTGCTGATGCTCCACCAGATACTTTGCGCTCAGCGCCTGAATGGCGAAACTCATATCCATGATTTCCGCGGGATGGCCGTCGCCGGCGGCCAGATTGACCAGCCGTCCTTCCGCCAGTACATAGATCCACTTTTTGCCGTCCAGCGTGTAGCCGGTAATATTTTGCCGCTGCAGCTTTTTGTCTACAGTATGGGCGTTTAAATACGCCATATCGATTTCCACGTCAAAATGTCCGGCGTTGCAGAGAATCGCGCCGTCTTTCATGACTGCAAAGGCCTCTTTGGTAATGACCTTGTTGCAGCCGGTCACCGTAATAAAGAAATCGCCCACCTTCGCGGCCTCATTCATGGGCATGACACTAAATCCGTCCATGACGGCTTCAATGGCCTTGATGGGGTCGATTTCCGTGACGATCACCTGGGCACCCAGTCCCTTCGCCCGCATGGCCACGCCCTTGCCGCACCAGCCGTAACCGGCCACCACGACCGTTTTTCCAGCCACAATCAGATTGGTGGTGCGGTTGATGCCGTTCCAGACGGACTGGCCGGTGCCGTAGCGGTTGTCGAAGAGATGCTTGCAGTCCGCATTGTTCACCAGCACCATGGGAAACGCCAGCTGATCTGCCGCGGCCATGGCCTGCAGACGCAGAATGCCGGTGGTGGTTTCTTCACAGCCGCCGATGACGCCGCGGGTCAGCTGCGGAAATTCCGTATGCATCATATGGACCAGATCTCCGCCGTCGTCGATAATGATCTGGGGTCCCGGCTCCAGTACCTTCCGGATATGGGCGTCGTACTCCTCGGGGGTGGCGCCGTACCAGGCAAATACCTTCAGACCGTCCGCCACCAGCGCCGCCGCCACATCGTCCTGTGTAGACAGCGGATTGCTGCCTGTAATATAAATATCCGCGCCGCCGGCTGCAAATACCTTGCAGAGATAGGCGGTTTTGGCTTCCAGATGGACGGAAAGGGCCACCCGGATGCCCTGAAAAGGCTGCGTGCGGGTGAATTCCTCCTCCAGCGAGCGAAGCAGCGGGCAGTTTTTTTTCACCCAGTCAATTTTCAGCCTGCCGGCAGGCGCAAGATCGAGGTTTCGAATCTGATACTCCATAGCATATCTCCTGTCAAAAAAAGTCTGGAAACATCATAACATATCAAAATAGAAAATACTATGTCTTTTTTTATCGGAATAATACGATCGAAATTTCTTTCAGCCGCGTATATCTTTCAGTATAATCAGGACAGAGGCAGCCGTGAAACGGCAAAAGGCCGCCGGTGCAAAAAACAAGTTGCAGGAGGAAGGCTTATGCGAAGCATAACTTTCAATGCCTTCCGACGACCTGGCAGGTGCGCCTTGGGGCGCGCGTGCCGCTACATATTAGACAAGTCTGCAAATAAAAAGTCAAGCAGAAATTAATGAACTTTGAAAATTTTATACAGGTTGAATGAAAAGCACAAAAACCAGACCACCGCAGAACGCCGGTCTGATAAAGGAACAG
>CANRIM010000058.1 GCA_947630695.1 uncultured Lachnospiraceae bacterium | reverse complement strand
CCATGAAAAAGGCCTTCCCGCGGCTGGCGACCATTGATTCTCGCCGGTGGATAGCCTTCCTGCTGGAGGTGCTGCCAAGGATAGGCGAGGTGGATGTGGCGGCGATGGTGCCCGTCGAGCAGCGCATGATGCAGATGCTCTATGTGAGCATCTGGCTGAAGGCGGCGGAGGACTGGAACAGCGGGGAGGTGCGGGCCAATCTCCGCGCCCTCACGGATTCGCCGGTCATGCTGGGCGAGCTCATGGAGCTTTTGAAGTATCAGTATGACCACATCGACTTTATCGACGCGCCGGTGGACGTGGGCTTCAACTGCCCCCTGGACCTGCACTGTACATATACCCGCGACCAGATCCTGCTGGCGCTGGATTTCATGAAACCGGCGACTGTGCGCGAGGGTGTGAAGTGGCTGCCGGAGAAGGATCTGGATGTGTTCTTTGTGACGCTCAACAAGGCAGACAAGGACTATTCGCCGACCACCATGTACAACGACTACTCCATCAACAGCGAGCTGTTCCATTGGCAGAGCCAGAGCACAACGGCGGAGAACTCGGCCACCGGCCAGCGGTATATCCACCATCGGGAGCAGGGGAGCCGTGTGCTGCTGTTCGTCCGAGAGTTTAAGTCGGACCGGGTATTGAATACCGCTGCGGCGTATACGTATCTCGGCACGGCGAGCTACGTCAAACATGAGGGCTCCCGGCCCATGAACATCACTTGGAAGCTGGACGCCCCCATCCCGGCGAAGTATTTGAAGAAGGCCAACAAGCTAATGGTGGGGTAATAGCGCGACGACTAGAATGAGAGGCGCACCGGGGACAAACCCGATGCGCCTCATGTTCATGTATCGGTATCCAATTGGTTGAAGTCGTCAGTATCAAAGAACTCGCTCAATGTGATACCAAGGCCATCGCAGATCAGCTTGATGGTTAGTAGTTTTGGGTTCTGGCTTTTCCCATACAGAATGTTCTTCACGCTGGATGGCGGAAGGGCAGCTAAGGTTGCCAGCTTGTTGATGGTGATATTTCTCTCCCCGCAAAGCTGTAAAATGCGGTTGCGTACAGCTTCCTGCGCTGTCATAAGGCATCACGCTCCTCGCCTCCATTGTAGGGGAGATTCCTTGACAAAGTAGGCTACCCATGCTACTATTGGGCTATACATAGCCTAAGGGGGGGGCGAGGAACAGTGGTTGACTACCAAGAGATGTACTATAAGATGAACCGGGCCATGGAGAAGGCCATCAATATTTTGGTGGAGGCTCAGCGTGAATGCGAGGAGGAGTACTTGAAGGAGACGGACCCTCCTGATGAGAATGAAGGAAAAGAAGACAATAGGTAAACGGACTCCCGACATGGATATGTCGGGAGTATTTGTATAGTAGAGAACATTTCTCGCGCTAATAATGTGTTGCGGACATGAAATCAAAGGAAAATTTTTGTGAAAGCATAAATTCTAATCAAAAAGTATAGAAAATTGTCCGATGATGTGGTATTCTGAAATGAGAAAAGGTTTGCAACGAGCTGAAAGGTTAGAAAGCAAAATTATGTTGCACGTTACACAGTTGGTCTGCACAACAGATGCGTGTAGATAGTTTTTGGAGTAAATCTCGTTTAGAAATTACTATAGACAACAGTAAACTGTTTGAATAGAAGCAGAGTAAGGAGAACGCCAATGATGCAAGGGAGTACAAATAAAAGGGAATTAAACTCACAATTTAGCTATAACCGTCTATGGAAGCTATTGATAGATAAGAATATCAAAAAGCAGGAGCTTCAAAGAATGAGTGGGGTGAGTGCAGCTTCTATTGCAAAGCTGGGACGAAGTGAAAATGTTACTACCGATGTTTTGCTAAGGATATGTGAGGCCCTCGATTGTGGGATTGCAGACATTATGGAACGTGTGCCCACAAAGGATTCCGTTGTAGAGGGAAATAGATAATAGCTATTGAAAAGAACTGATAGAAAGAGATATCTTACCATGCTAAACAGAGAAATTCCCTTTAGACCAAGGCTTGAAGGCGATTTTAGGGTTAGATTTTATAATGCTGTTTCGGGTATAAATGAGGAAACCTCGCTGATAGAGATAGAGCGAATCTCTGTGGGTGAGATATCCTGGGTTGAAGAAGAGTGTACATATAACCTGGAGCAAAGAAAAAAATACAGAGCTATCTGGATGCTGTTTCGCGATCTCACACGAGCATCATGGAAGGCATGCTATCGTGACGGCGTTCTTTATATGAGTCTGCCGAGTTTAAATGGAGACATGCATAACGTGTCCTCTCCAGAGATCAAAATGCATCTGAGGAGTTGGATGAGCGAAAGCAGACATGAACGACTGGTGTCCTATACCGAGTTTATCCAACGAATGGAGAGAAAGAATACTAGCAATCACGATATTAGCGAATTGATCGCTGATGGTGAAGAGTTGGCACGTCGTTTAGAGCGTGCTCATAATGGAGAAATTGAATTATCAGAGGCCGTTAGGCCTTATTTACAGCTCGTTATAGAAAACGATAGAGATGAATTTACAGGAATAAAAACCTCTGAGATATGGAGATATTTTCGGTTAACCTGGTCTACCCCGGCAGAAACAACACCAGGAAGGACTATGCAGTATTTAATCCGTGATGCAGCACACCCTATGCATGCGGTTATGGGAATTGCCTCACTTGAGAATTGCGCCGTACAGATTACCTGTAGGGATGATTATATAGGATGGAATCAGAAGGCCTTTATTGATAGAATAACAACGCTTAATTCTGTTGAGGCAAGAAAGGAATTTGATAAGCTCCTTCAGTATCTTGAGTCAGGTATAGAAGGCATTGATTATTCCGAGCTATGTACAGAGGCGACAGTTGAAAATCCAAGCAATGAAGACATCCAACTGCTGTTTGACTTTGCAAATAGTGCTGAACAGAGACGTCAAGAGCTTCTAAAGGAAGCGTTAGAGGATGGTATAGAGGAGGATGAGAAGAGTGAGCTTGGGAGCATATCCAAGGAGGCCGAGGGTGCCCTTTATAGAAGAAAAAGAGCAGAACAGCTTGCCAGGCTTCTTATGGCTAAAAAAGCCCTGCTAGAGATATATAAGTCTAAGGAATTTGATGAAATATGGGTGGACTTTTGCAAGAGTGAAAATGGAAATTCTGCGATTAGAAGTGCTCTTGTCGCGCAGAAAACGCAGCATATAGGTTCAAGCCTTATGGAGTTGAATGTATGCGGAGCAATTCCTCCATACAATGAGATATTAGGCGGTAAGTTGGTAGCTCTACTGGCAACCTCTCCGCAGGTTATTCATGACTATAAGGAACGATACTCTAATAAAGCTAGCATGATTGCAAGCAGACTTAAGGGACAAAATGTGTTTAGACCGGCTAATTTGGTCTATGTAGGAACAACGTCTTTATATTATGTTGGCTCTAGCCAATATAATCGGTTAAAAATCCCTGGTAGCGTTTTTGGATCAGATTTTGATGTTGTCTGGAAAAAGCTTGGGATGACTATTGGCTTTGGTACCATGCATATTAGCAAAGCAACCACGCTTAGCTTGACTGAGGCCACAAGCGATGGGTACAACCGCATCAATCATGTCTTCGGGGAGGGGGCAAGTCCCAAAATGCGGTTGTTGACTATGTCTATAAGAGAGCTTTTAGAATCAACAAATGAGGATTCTAAGGATTTCTCCAAACATGCGATGTCGCGTATTGTCTACGGCGCTTGTCTTGCGACTAATACATTAGATTATTTGATGGGAAGAGACGCGACACCTAACTATTATACAGATATAGATAATTACCGTGACGGAACACAAAAAATTATTGATTACTGGATAGAAAGATGGCTATCTAGCAGATTAAACTACACACCTATATTTGAACGCATACGTAGCTTTGATATACAGGACGTCTTGGTAGGAAATCAAATCAATGATGGTGAAGAGTGGACATTCAAAAAGCTAAAGGAGATATCGCATATGCCTGAGAATGATGAAAAGAAAGTTGGTTTGCAGTTCATCCGGGATTTCTACCGTGGCACTAGCGCATATGCCGACCACATAGATGAAAAGCTCCTTTCCGATATACATCTAGAAACAAAGCTTGACACGGCAATTCTTAAAGCCGCAGATGAGGGGAAGGATATTGTGCTGACAGGGAATCCCGGTGATGGTAAAACCCATATTATCCGAATGCTCAAATCGAAACTTGAACGACTCCCTGTGCCGGCTGTTGTGAATTTAGATGCCAGTACGTTATCAAATGACCAGATTTACCGAGCGTGGAGGCAAGCACGGGAAAAACACGCTCCATTTGTTATTGCGATTAATGCAGCGGTTCTGTATTCAGTATATCATGCATTTCCTAATTTTGGACCGATCAAGGAAGCGTATTATCAGATGCTCAATTCAGTTGTCTTCCACGAGGAGGATAGCGAATTGGGATCTCTGGTTGTATTTGACCTTAGCAAACGAGAGACACTCACGAGTGAGATACTAAAGCAAGCAATTTCGAAGATGACGGCAGAGGATCACTATAGAGAGTGCGGAAAATGCCCGTTATCTGGCTCCTGCATAGTCAGAAAAAACCGCAAGCTACTTAATAATGAGCTCTTTCAAAAGCGCTTAAGCATTATTCTGCAGCGGGTCTCATTGCAGGGGTATCACACAACCTTGCGCGAGATCCAGAGCTTTATTGCATTTCTTATATTTGGGAATAGGAGCTGTAAGCAACTTAATCAAACCGCAGGTAATAGTCAGTATGATTTGGTGAACCTCATCTACTCAGGGGAGGGCAAGCTGTTCGAAGCGATAAAACACTCTATTGACCCTGTTAATATCTCTCATCCGATTTGGGATGAGAGGCTGCTTCTTAATTCAATTGATCCATTCTCTTGGGTTGAAGGCTACGAAGTACCAGCTGAGGCAATTGCTTATGATAATGAAGCGTTGTTCAATTTAAGGAAACGTCAGTTTTTCTTCTTCAATCAAAATGGTGATGAGCTTCTAAAGATTATGGATGATGATGCGACACGTTTCCAAGACTTCTTGAGTCAGGATAACGGAAAAATTATAAAGGAGCTTATTTCTAAGCTGAATAGCTTCTTTGGAAATACTAGTGGTTCGAATACTAAGCTACAAATATGGTCTGGACATCGATATAATAATGAGCCAAGAAAAGTGCTGATATCTGCGGGAATAATCAAAAAGAGTGAATTCAGCGTAGGAAGGCCTATGTTACTTAAGAGTATGCAAGCTGGAATTGACATGACATCCAACTATATTAGGTTGGAGAAGAAGGATGCACCTAGTATTTTCCTTAAAGTCGATTATGAGATGTATCTTATGCTGAATGAGGCTGAACGAGGAGTTCCGGTCCTCTTTATGGAATCAGATTTGGTAAAAAAGGTATGGCGGTTTATCGAGCAGCTTCAATCCTTTGAGGAAATAGATGATGAGGATACATTGGAAGTAGGGCTATTAGATGTTCAGAATAAGAAGATAGTCATGGTTTCTGTAGATAGAGAGGACAATAAGTATTCTGGCATTGATAGTGAGCGTGGACAGGGGGCTTGATGAATATGGAACAGATATATCTTAAAATTGCACGGCAAGAGGTTGATAGGAAATACGTTGGTTTCCAACCGAATAGTGGCTCAGTTAAACCAGTGCACATTGCGGCTGGTGCTCAACGCTGCATTTATGGGTCGTTCAACCGAAGCAAAGGTATCAAAAGAATAGCGCTTGTATCAGATGCTAAGGGAAATATACCAAAGGGTAATGAGGCAGAAACGATCTACGGTCAACTTACCGAAGGTGAAATGATTGAGGATAGTATCACTATCAACTCCGTGGAATCAATGAGAAATGTTATGCAACGGCTCTTGTCGGTTGATAAGGGCGTTTTTGTTGTGAACGCCTTGAGCGACAGTATGATCTCTTATTCTGCTGGCTCAAAATATTTTCTTACGAGCGGAGTAGGCGCGCCATATGAGCGTGGCGGTGAGTTCATAGGAAGTGTTATTAGGGGGTATTGCCCTGAGCTAGCCGATTATATTAAGAAACTTCTAGATCAAGCTAATGACCCTATCACATTATTATTTGAGCCTGTTTTAGAGGCTGACATGGAGGCTTTTACCGATCAAAATCAGTATGAGGATATACCAGCCTTCAAAAATCCGAGTGATCAAACAAAATGGTTTCTTAAGGGGGTAGAAGAAAGTGGTAATTGCCTACTTGATAACCTGAGCCAGCACCCAAATCCGCTAACACAGCTTAGACTCTTTAATTTTTTCTGTGTATTCAATCTGATTAGATATATGACACTTCTCGAGGCATT
Organism: uncultured Lachnospiraceae bacterium; assembly: GCA_947630695.1. Taxonomy (GTDB): domain Bacteria; phylum Bacillota; class Clostridia; order Lachnospirales; family Lachnospiraceae; genus CANRIM01. The sequence goes on along the minus strand of CANRIM010000058.1, from coordinate 6,697 downwards.
CTATTGCGGGGAGCGTATACGACCTATTCTTCTTGACTTTAGTGGGGTGAGTCCGAGCTTTAGTAGTGTTGCCCGTGCATCTGAAATGTCATATACGCAGATATATAAGGCTATCAATAGATTTTACGCATGGGGCTATGCGAGGTGGCTTGATGAGAATGGCTTTACTAAGGAGGAACTTCTTAAATCCGATACTCCTGTCTATGAGGAGAGAAAAGCTGTATCCAAAGCAAGCAGGGAAGAGTTAGATACATTGTGGCAGCTTGCGAAGGAACGAGCGAGTAGTCTTGAAGATGATGAAATGTACATGATCTTTGGTGAAACCATGTATGATATGCTTGCATTAGAAGCATCATCTCACCCAGTTACATACCTACGAGCATTGGGTAATCTTTCCGGGATACTATATCCGCCTGATAAACTGCATCCAAACAAAAGATTTGTTGTTTCCCAGGATATTATTGAGATGCTCCTTCGTTGTTGTGTTAAACCTGGAGAAATGATAAGTGGAATGGATATTAGGAAACGACTGTGGGATAGATTTGGAATCATTATTGGCGGTAGTCAGTTTGAAATGCAGACCCTACAGGAAAGTGGTATGATTCTTCAAATAGATGAGGATGCCCTGGAAGAGAATTTCTCTTCATTTGCAAAGATGCTTGAATCGATGGATTTCGCAGAGCTTATGGCAGATGGTATATTGCAGATCAGATTAGGAGGTGTTGAAGAATGCTGAATAAGCAGGAACTGGTTATTGCTCTTCTTCGTGAGCGCCTTTCTGAAATCAAAGTAGGGATTATTGTTAAAGGTGTAGACGATATCCTCCCTGAGGAAATTATCAAAGCATTAGCAACAGAAGAGAAGCATTTACATGCTGCAGCAATTGGCTATAATGAGGTTTTTGAAAGCTCTACAGAGTATTATGATATTACTGATTCTATTGAAAAGGCTGTGCTTTGGCGCAGTATGCCTGAATATGCAGGTAGCATCATTGTTTTCATCAGAAATGATACTGACAAACTGCATTCGCTAGCAGAGTTTGAGACCATAACTACTAGAGATGCTGCACGTTATTTAGTAAAAACACAGATAAATAGTGAGAACAATACACCTACTAATGATTTTTGGTCTGCACTTCGAGATACCTCTGATTACTATACCTTTGAGGCATTGCACGAATTTGTCTCTGCCACGGAAAGGAGCGATAATCCTGCCGAAGCGATTTCGCAGAATATGTGGAGACTCAACCTGCTACAGGATAACGAAATATTAGGAACAAAAAGTAAACCTGTTGAACGCCTTGCAAAGAGTCGTGATTTGATATTTGCAATTGGCCAATTGAGTGAGGACTCAAGAAAGAAGCTAAGCCGTTCCCTTGTGAGGACAAATGGAAAGGATAAGGATCGGCTTCAGAGAGCGTATAGTAGCCTTCAAACTCTGTATAAATATGGAGATAAAAATGCGCTGAAGGCACTTGACCTCCAAACTGTTCAGGAGTTGTTCTCTGCGTCTCAAAAGAAAGAAGCAACAAAGAAAAAGAAAGGAAAGCAAGCTCCAGGCGGTGGGGCTTCTGATATTCCTGAAGGGATTGAAACTGCGCCTATTCGCCCCAAGGAGTTAAACCGTATTGTTTCTGAAACGGTCATATTTGGTGACGAGGAAGGACAAGAGAGCATTAAGGAGCTTCTCCGTGAACTGAATAATTACTACAATACGGAAGCTGGAGAAGTGCCTACTATAGTTTTTGAAAATCGCGAAATAGAACCCGAATCGAACCAGACTGATTTGCGTAAGCTTGTTGGTAAGTTTTGCAGCGAATCTATCTGGGGAGGCATTATGGAGACGGATGAGAGCGTTCTCAAGGACGCAATATCAGCTGATATTACTTCAATCCGAGCTTTTGATCCTGAGGATAACGAGTCAATGGTATCATTTGCTGGCGGTATTGATGGTAGCCAGCCGCTGTTTGATTTTATTATACAGTTTGATGCACAGTTCGAAAGTAGGGGGCTGGAAATAACAGAGCGCTTTGCTCCAATTATCAGTGATCTCAAGGAAAAACGAAAAAAGCTGGTTTCATGTCTTGATTTAATCTTATATTATCCTGTGCTGCCGTTTGGCGCATCAGAGGAGGATAGGGAAAATCTTATAGAGTATATTCAAGCGTGGGAACGACTTTATCGTGCTTTCTGCATAAACGAACCCACTATGAGACAGATAAGCGCAGGGGGTACTAGCTTTATCGCCAGAGCGATTTTGCTACTTGATGTTTTGTATATTAAAACACCAAGAGAATGGAAGGCGATACTGCTTCCACTTCATCCTATCTATCTTTGGCGATACTACGAAGTGTTCAAGATGCTGCCGACCAAGAAGGCAATGCTTAGTAATGAGGACAAGGAGGCTTTGTCTAAGGCTCTTCTGCAACTTCCCCAGGTGCTAAGCTTTGTTGTCGCAAATAGCTTAGTAACGGAGACAACAGAGGAGCGCATATTGCCATGCTCCGGAAGTGTTGAGATGCTTCCTACCTTTGAGAATAAGACCAACCGTTATTTGGGTAATGATGGAACTGAATCGGTAGAGGAGATCCTTACGCGGTGGGTCGGCTTTGCGCCCTACACAAAAAACGAGATCAGGGTTTGCTCCATTGATGCACCTGACCTAATAGGTAATATTCGTCAAATTAAAGGCTTTATGGATAAGAACTCTGTCAAAAGGGTTGTCTATGATGTCTATTTGACACACAATCAAAACGGAAATACTGAGCTTTCGAAGTTGGATTATTCAGGAAAAGATTATGAAATCGGTGAGTATATTCGAAATGACCGGATTTCTATAAGCATTCGTAATATACAGTCTTCAACCGGCATTAAATCGGCGCTTACCCATAGGCCAGTACATGTTGCCTTCTATTTTGATCAATCCTCATATGCAATAGAGTTTGGCCCGAACAGCCGCAATCTTTACATCAATCCTTTAGTCATAACCTATGATTATGATTTTGATGAAATTCAGCATAAGGGCAGTATTTTTCCCTCCTCTGAGATGGAATCGGGCCTTATTGGCGACTATCATAAGCTAATGAGATCGGCAGATATTATTAGCAATAATATGAATCCACGAACTACCTACAACGGGAATACAGATATGACAGCGGTTGTTTCTACAATTCGGGATAGACAGACGCAGTGGCTTGTTGTTGCTGATAGAGACACAAATAATTATCAACCAACTGATGCAATTCCGATTGGTGAGATGCAGTTTGATAAGCGAATGGTTAGTGTCTGGGCAGCAGATGATTCTCGAATCATTACCCAGTATATGACGCTTCTTCGTGGATATAATTTGTATCCAAAACCAGAGACTCTAATTGATATATTGCGTCAGTTCGGTCATGTTGCTTCGAATGGATTGATTAGCATTCCGAAGTTTGGAACTGATGCACAAGCCGTGGATAACAAGAAAAAGGGCTTGATTGGGACACTATTTGCCACCTCTTGGTATATGAAGCAGCATAAGGATGCACTTGTAGCGTCACTTGATGATGATAGGGCGCGTCTATGGCTTCATAATAGCAAATATGGAAATGAACGCGCCGATTTAGTCGGACTATACTTTGATGAAACTACAAGTACTCTACATGTTGAACCTGTTGAGGTGAAAACAAGAGACGACTCGCCGGACGCTAAATTTGAAAAAGATAACACTGGTGCAAGGTCCTATTATATTACTGGACATGCAGTTGACCAAATTGCATCAATGGTTGAGCTTCTACGCGAGATCTTTACTGCTGATGACAGTCAGATGGATATGTTTACTGCCGCACGAAGAGAGGTCCTAAAGTATCAAATAGTTTCTGAATGCTTCCGCAATGTACATGACTCTGCTTGGCAGATAAAATGGTACAAGATTCTAAAAAGAGCTTTTAGTAGTGACCGCGAAGAAGGGCTAAACATACTCATTTCGGGTGTACTCCTGCATATTAAATTGAATGAGGCCTCTGGAGGAGAACACATTGTCTGCAAGAATCCGGATTTCGATGACTGCCAAATCGATTATTGGAAGCTGACCGCAAAGGAAATTCAGCGTGATATCCTGGGAGAGAATACGCCTGTAAAGGAAGCTTTTACTCCTGATTTTGATAATTCTGAGGATTCCTCTGAAGGTGATTCAGAAGCAGAAGATGCAATAATTGATACTGATATAGATTATTTCTCTAGTTCGATTAATGGTGAGGAAATATCTGGTGCACATACGGCCGTGACCGATGAACTTCCATCAGTAGGGAATACGATTTCACCGGGAGAACAGATAGAGAAAATGGCTACTGTATTTCCAGAAAATAATGATACTGATGTTAGCCATAAAGAGATAGAGCAACTTGTTAAGGATTTCAAACGCTCCTGCGGAGATTATCATGTTTCGCTAAAGGAGTGCAATCCGGAGGATACAGTAATTGGTCCCAGTGTAATTCGACTTAAATTCAGACTTGGAAGAGGCCAAACGCTTCAGGGACTATCAACACACCTTGAGGATATCGGAAGGGAAATGAAGCGTACAGGGGTTATTGTTCAGCGGGTGCCGAATTCTGATGAATTACTCCTAGATGTCCCCAGATTAAAGAGAGAAATGGTCCTCTTTAGTGATGTGATTACCAATCTCCCGAAGGTAACTTCGCCAGAGCAGTTGTATTTCCCGCTTGGGAGGACTCCAAATGGGAAGGATTTGATTGAGGATCTCGGACAAATGCCACACATGCTTGTTGGAGGCAGCACTGGATCAGGTAAATCTGTGTTTCTGTTCAGCATGCTTGCGGCTATGTTAATGACTCATCCGAACAAGGAAGATCTTCAGCTAGTACTTTCATCTTCAAAGTTGGAGGACTTCATCCATTTTGAAGGATTGCCACATCTCTACTCTGGCAGTGTTATATCGGACGCTATAGAGGCTACCCACGTGATAAAGGAAGTAATATTTGAAGAATCAGAGCGTAGGGGCAAACTGTTGGCAAACGCACGAGTTGCAAATATTGCTGAATACAATAAGATTGCTTCAGAAAAGTTGGCGCCTATCGTTGTGGTAATTGATGAATTTGCTGACCTAGCGGATCAACTTGAGTCCAAAAAGGAGCAAAATGCATTCTATAAGCCCGTTCAACGAATCGCACAGGCAGGGAGAAGCAGAGGTATTCATTTGGTTATTTGTACTCAAAGACCTGAAGCAAAATTAGTGCCTTCAACTACAAAGGCTCAGTTAAATGGCCGAGTAGCATTGCGCGTAAATGACGGAATCTCGTCGAGGATGATTATTGAAGCACCAGATGCTCAATACCTTCAAAAGCACGGCGACATGATTTATAAGAATGGCGATGTCATTGAAAGAGCGCAGGGGTATCTTATTGATATACCAGAGCTTGATGAGATTGTAAGCAACGTTATAAACGGGAAATATTAATTATAACAGTGAGGTAGCAAAGAGTGTCTGAACTGATAATAAAGCAGGGGGTTTTCAAGGAAGAACTTAAAAATCGATTCCTATGCCTTGTTGAGGTTGATGGTAAGGATACTCTTTGCTATATTCCATCATCATGCAGGCTTAGTAACTTTGTAAGTTTAATGAATCGGTCAGTACTTCTCTTGCCAGTGAAATCACCTAATTCGAAAACAAAATACTCTGTATATGCCCTATATATTCAGAATAAATATGTTCTTCTCAATCTATCGATGGCAAATGCTGTGGTGGAGAGAAGTATTCGGAGCAGACGCTTTTCGGATTTGGGAAAGAGAAGCCATATCAGAAAAGAATATACAATAGATGATTACAAAAGTGACTTGTATATTGAAGATACGAAAACGATTGTTGAAATCAAGAGCATTCTATCGTTTAACACTGTGGCTCAATTTCCATCAGTTTATTCGCAACGGGCCATAGATCAATTGTCAAAGATTATACTCCTTCTCAACAAGGGATATAATGTCTGTTATATTCTTGTTTCACTTAATCCGAGGGTAAAGCAAATAGTACTGAATACTGAGGTAACAGGCTATCAAGAATTATTCAAGCAATGTCTGAAAAGAGGTATGAAGGTTAAAGGTGTTTCATTAAAGATGAAAAATGGAGAACCTATTATACATGCGACCTTGAGGGTAAAAGTTGACCTGTGAATATATATATTAATATGCATTGATGCTGGTTATAGACCTGATTATGAAATAACACTCTGCCCGTGTACACACGGGCAGAATGTTATTTGCAGTAAGATCAATATAGTTGCTGGTTTGTGCTGGCGGTGTCCTTATCCCCATCCCTCTTCCTCCATCGCTTTCCGCAGCTTCTCTATCGCTTTGCGGTATATGCGCTCGGCGGTGGAGGGGGAGGAGAGGGTGTGATCGATGGCGATGTCAGCGTAGGCCTGCTTTTTGATTTTGCGCTGGGCGGGGGAGCCGTCTTCCGCCGCGGTGATGTACTCCGTTCCCAGGCAGTCCATGCAAAAACCCAGGCGGGCGGCGACGATGGCGCGCTCCCGGTAATCTAATTTGCCGTATGCGGAAAGCAGTGCTTCCTCGCGGAGCATCCGCGTGTACAGGCGGTACGGCTCGGAGTTGTCGCACCGCGTCACGTCCTCGGCGGTCTCGTCATCATCGTCGTCGGCGTACCTGCTGTAGAAGTCCGCGAAATTCATATTCCGCAGGCCGGC
>CANRIM010000057.1 GCA_947630695.1 uncultured Lachnospiraceae bacterium | reverse complement strand
ATTTATCTAACGTATGTTCGATGAACGCCTGTTCTTCTATCCTTTCCGAACCTCGGAATTTCCTATATAGTAAAAAATGACGGGAAATGCCCGTCTCTTTCAGGCCTTTCCCGTCATTTTGATGATTTTATCTGTCCGCAATGGACGAAACGCCCTCTCCCGCATCTTCCCGCCGGCACCGGACGGCCACCCTGGCACGCCCGCTGACGGTGCATGTAAAAAGCGTGAGATCCCCGCTTCCGTTTTTCATTTCCTCCACCGCAGCAGGAGGAAGGTTTTCCGTTTCGATTACTTTATATACAAATGCATTTCCATCCATATCGGTAAAAAGGACCGTATCCCCCGGCAAAAGATTTTTCAGCCGTCCGAAGTGGGAAGCATAGTTATGTGCGCAGATGACAAGGTTATTTTGATACGCCGTACCGGCATACCGGCAGGGCGCCGTCTTCATCCGCCGGTAATCCCAGTCGTCCATAACCGGCAGCTCCAGTTCCAGCGACGGAATGAAAAGCCGGCCGATATAGCCGTTTCCGCCGATTTCCTCCACAGGCATAGCGCGGTCAGGATCCGGCAGATACGCCGAAACGGCGCCGCCTGCTTTTGAAACGGGAAACTGCGCCAGTATCCTTTCAACGGATGCCTGCGCCTTCCGGTCTTCCCGGACATTGGCGCAAATCAGGCCCACGGATGCCAGAATCAGCGCAATGCCGATACAAACAAGGAGGATCCCGGACTTTTTACTGTTCACTCGTATGGTCCTTTCTCCGCAACAGCAGATACACCCCAATGAAGAGTGTCACGGCGCCGCACCCCAACAGCAGGGGAACCGGCCACCAGAGCATACCTGTCTGCGGAAGCACGGACGCATCCCGGTTTCCCGGCAAAGCGTCGTCGTCCTGCCCCGGATTTCCGGTTGTCTGCGGACGGGAAATGCCGCCGCTGTAGGTATTGGTCACGGTGAAGGTATCGCCCTCCTGCAGGATCTGTACCGTATAATTGTCCGGCACTTCTTTTTCCGTCAGCTGCCAGTGATGCCCGGCATCCAGATTTTCCCATGTGTGGCTCCAGCCGCAGGCTTTGTTTAATTTACATTCTTCGTAAAGCAGCCCGTCGCACAAAAGCTGTACGCTGATTTCCGACGGATGTGCCTGCCCGCTGTCCGCATCCTTCCAGATCTTCATTACCCGGCATGTAGTTGTTTCTCCTGTTTCCGTGATCACACTGACTTTCGGAATGGCTGTCACCACCTGGTCTGTGTCGTCCGCCGTTTCGGGAAATGACAGTGTGATCAGCATGGGCTGGGGCAAAACCGTCTGCCCGTCCAGCGCTGTCGATTGGCCTACGATCAGATACAGGCCTTCCGAAAGCCCGTCAAACTGCAGCGTTCCGTCCGTTTTCGTCATGCCGGACGCCAGCGGCGCAAGCTGATCCCGGGCGGCATACGCTGCAAGCGTCGATGCCAGCGTTTCCCATTCTTCGTTGTCCGGATGCTCCGTCAGTCCAACGGAATATCCGGAAAAAGGAGAAACAAAGGAATAGGTTTTTCCGTCCCATTCCGCCGCCTGATAGATCTGAAAACGCACCTGCCCCACCGGATGATTTTCATACTGAAATACCAGCTTTGCCGATCCGGTCTGGCCGGCGGAAACCGGAAGTATCATCCAAATACACCACAGTATGCAAAACAATATGACACAATGACGTTTGTTCATAACACAGTCTCCTTGACGGTACGCGCGTCAGTCTTTTTTCTTTTTCCGCCGCAGTGCCCATGCCGCGGCGACGATGCCGGCAAACAGCAGCACCGGCAGGAATATAAACCAGCGGTTCCATGAAGATGTGACTGCCCGCGCGGCCGGGCTGCTTTCTTTTTCCGCTGCCTGCGGCGTCTCGATCCGCCGTCCCGTTACCACCAGGCGGTGGGTATTGAGCCCATAAGGGGTACAGGTCATCAGCGTACACAGCTCCTGTCCCTTTTCAATATGCAGATCTTCCAGCGCCTCCGGTTTCACGCGGCGTATATCTTCCACCTCATAGGTCAGCGTCTCATTCAGCACGTACAGGGTAAAAATATCGCCCTTTTTCAATCTGTCCAGATCCGTAAACAGCCGCGCCGACGGCAGGCCGCTGTGCCCGGTCAGTACCGTATGCACGCTTTCCCCCGTCACAGGCAGGCTGGAAGCCTCCAGATGCCCTGCCGCCGTCTGCAGGATGTCCTCGCCGGTTCCGTGATAAACAGCCAGGTAGATCCCCGATTTTTTCACTTCGATATATCCCATGATCCCGGTTCCGGTAATATCCAGCAGGCTTTCATATATTTTGCGGTTTTCCGCCGTCAGTTCCCCGATATACGGCGTATGCAGGGCCAGCGCTGCATTGTATTCCCTCGCCGCAGCCAGCATATCCTGCTGCCGGCTTTCATCGATGGCCTGCACTTTTTCCCGGTAATCCGTAATCAAACGACGGTTAAGCATCTGGTTGTATTTGCCGGCGATCCCGGGATACAGGATCAGCGCCAGTCCCGCCAGCATCAGCAGCAGGACAATGATCCCTGCAGGAGGCATCTTTCTTTTTGCATCTTTCTTTTTCATGGCTGCCTTTCTTCCGCCGTTTTTATCCGTACGCCCCGCACCAGCAGCCGATGGGTATTCACCCCGTAGGGCGTACAGGTCATCAGCGTACAGATGTCCTGCCCGGGGTCTATTTCCTGCGCTTCGGCGTCTTCCGGCAGAACCACCACGGAGGATTCGATCCGGTAGGTCAGCGCTTCACCTAAAATATGCAGCGTGAAGGTATCGCCGGCTTCCAGCCGGTCGATGCGGCTGAACAGCCTGGCAGAAGGCAGCCCGCTGTGTCCGGACAGAAACGTATGCGTTCCTGTGCCGCCAACCGGCAGGGAAGATCCTTCCAGATGCCCTATGCCGCTGTGCAGGACATTTTCATCTGTCCCGTGATAAACCGGCAGAGAAACCTGGATTTTTTCTATCTCGATATACCCCATCATGCCTGTGCCGAAAGGATCCAGCAGGGAAAAATACCGTTCCCGCTCATTTTCATCCAACGCGCCCATATACACGCTTTTTTCCAGAAGCGCCGCATTCCACTGCCGTGCGTCTTCCAGCATGCGGCGCCGGGCCGCATCGTCCAGATCCAGCAGGTCCTCCCGGTAGTTTTCGATCTCTTTCCTGTATGCCAGCGAATGCAGATAGTCGGAAATCGTCGGATACAGCAGCAGGAAAAGTCCTGAAAGCAGCGCCAGCGTAACCAGTGCCGCGGAAACAAAACCTCTTTTTTTACGCTTTGTTCCCGCTTTCGTTTTTCTTTTCATCCTGCTGCTTTAAGCCGATTTCCGTTTTCTGGCGGCAACAATGATATAAGTCAGCGCTCCGGCAATCAGCAGGCCGCCGGAAATGTAAAAGATCAGCGTCCCGGTACCGCCGGTGAAGGGAAGAAGCGCCGCTTTCTGATTGACCAGAGTCTGAGAAATCAATCCGCTGTTGTAAACGGCCGGCGTTGAAGTGCTGCTGTAAGTAGTTCCCGGTGCCGCCCCATCCGGTACATAGGTAAAGCTTTGCAGTGCGCCTGTCGTGGCAATTGCAGGCGTAATCTGCAGCGTAAAGTCTTTCATGGTATTATACCCCGCCGGCGTGATGATCTCGGTCAGCGTATAGGTTCCTTCTCCCAGACCGGTGGCCGTCGGGATCTTTCCGACGCTTCCCGCATCGGAAGAGGAAGTCAGCAGATAGTCTGCCAGCGCAGCGCGCGCCCGCGTCAGCGTTTCACTGACTGCAGACGCCGGGTTTGTCTGATCTGCATAAGACGCTTTATCCCAGGCTTCTTTTGCGGTCCGGTACGTCGTCACCAATCCGTTCACGGCCGTGTCCCCGGTCCATCCGGCAAACCGGCGTCCGGCGGATACGGTTTCAAATTTGGCGTACTGGCCGGCTTCATTTTTCAGCAAAAAGCCTGCGCCCCCAAGCCCGTCCGGCTTGTCGCTGCCGGTCTTTTTCAGATCAAAACCGAAGGTATAGACCCATGCACTGCTGGCCGCAGTCCTTGCGGTTCCTGCATGGTTAATGTCGATGGGATATTCCATGACTACATTATTTTGGTTTCCTGTACTTCCCAATACGGCATCCTGATCCAGCTTTGCCTGATAGGTCACGGTGATTTTGGAAGCCGCATCCACATCTGCAAATCCAAAAGTTTTCAAATCATTGACGGCAATTTCCAGATTGCAGCCGTCGCTCATTCCCGTCGTCTTTACCGTATACTGATCGTCTTTGGTCAGCACATGCCCTCCGATCTCTACTTTCAGACCGGCAGTTGCCTCATCAAAGGACAGGCCGGCGGCCAGCGTATCATGAAAGACGCAGGTATAACGAAGGAAGTCTTCGTAATCCGCCGGAAGGGTCCCCTCCAGAATGAAAGTGATCATATCGCCAATACAGGCGGTTTTTCCCTTTGTGCCGCTTTTATCGATCCATTTCTGCACCACCGGGAGAGAGGTTTTCAAATTGATGGTCTGATCTCCCAGTACCGCCAAAATGTACTCGGAAACGGCTTCTGCATCATTTCCCTCCTCGACCACCAGATAATAGCCGGTGGCGGGTACGGTAATTGAGGACACATCGTCACTTCCGTCGGCAGCCGTGCCGGCGCCCGCCGTCACGGTGGATTTCGCGCCGGTAGCATTCAGATAGGAATCGTCCTCTCCCGCGCCTTTGCCTACTACAAATTTGCTGAATTCCTGCAGGAAAGCATTTTCCTTTCCCACCAGTAGCCTTGCCAGCTGCTCTGCGCTGTCTGCTGCCCCGGCCGTAAGACCGGCAAATAAATTGGCATGGGTGCCTTCCGCAAATAAATACGGATAGTCTTTTCCATTGGTTTCATAGGTCAGTGCCTGCAGCGCCGTGATCAGTGCGGGACCTTTCACGTCCTTTCCCCACTGGATATCCGCAAGGGTGTAGTTATCCCAGCTTGCAGCGTCCCAGACATTGTGCTCCGCATCTGCGCTTTCTTTGTTTGGCGTACCAGAAAACAGCTGATAGGCAGCAAACTGATTCACTTTCATTGCGGGCAGGCCCTTTGCGTTTTTGATTTCAATGGTTTTGTTTTCCGCGGCAAAAACCGGCAGGGCCGTTGTCAGTACCAGCAAAAATGCCAGTACCGCGCTCAACAGCCGCCATGCAATGCATTTGTTTGTTTTCATGATTCGACTCCTTTTTTGCATCGTTTTTATGTATTTTTGAATGCATCTATTCTGAAAGAATTTGGCAGTTTTCACGTGGATTTTCGCCTCCTTCTGTAAAACAGGTACGTCATGGACGCAGCCAGCACCAGCGTCAGGCCAAACAGCGTCCACCACCGCCAGCCTGCGCCGCCGGTATAGGGAACGGCAAAGGCCCGGGCGTTGATAAAGCGCAGATATGCCCTCGTGTGTGCAGCGTCCAGCGTTCCGTCGGCTGTGCCCTTGTCGGGATCAAATCGCGGATTCGCCGAAGCATCCGTTCCGATGGTTTCACCCGGTTCGCCTTCGCCGGTCACTTCCTGCAGATGATACCCTACGGCTTTGCCTTCTGTTACCGTATAAGCGGTACCATAGGGAACGTTTCCGATACTGATCTTTTCTCCGTGCTTCAGGGTAAAGGTCCAGGTAAGGGATTTATCCGCAGCCGTTTCCCATTCCGCTTTCAGCTCTTCCCCGCCGGCGTCCGTTACTTTCAAAGCCTTCGACGAAAGCGGCAGCGTCGGATCCGCCGGTGGTTTCAGCGTTACCGTAAAGGAAAATGCATCGGTATCGCTGGGAAGATCATTTTTGATCTGTTTCTCCACGGTAACAGAACCAAGCCTTGTATCGGTATTGACAAAAGGAAGAATCACCGTATCGCCGGCAGGAGTAATCGACTCGCCGGGCTTACCGCCGGAGAGATAGGCATAGCTTGCGTCAAACTCCAGATCGCCGGTATAGCCCCCTTCTGTCCCCCATTCGCTCGTCACCTGTATCTGCAGCTGCATCGCAGGCTGCGCGCAGGACAGATTTGCTTCGTTGAATCCGGTGGTGTCCTCGGTAATATTGAATTTATATGTTTGTCCTTTGGCTTTCAGATTTTTCACCTGAAGCTCGCCAAGGGAGATCTCCTGCATCTGCCATCCGACTTCATTGGGTACCGGCGACGGGTCACTGCCTACGGTCACTTTGTATTTTCCATCAGCGGCAGACCCCCACGCCGTGGGCGGAATGAGTATTCCGTTATCAATATCCTCCTTCGCTGCGTCCACCGGTTCAATGAAAAATGTAAAGGTTTCATCTGTCCATTTCCGCCCGGTCAGCAGTTTGGAAAGCTTCAGCGGAAAATCGCCGTATTCATCATAGACATTGACAAAATTCAGCGTGACATTGTTTCCGTCGACTTTCAGAAAACCGCTGTCCGCCGGCGGAGAATCATCCACTGTGGCTGAAACCGCCAGATCCAGCTGCCCGTTGGTATTGCTTGTCGCTACCACCTTGAGCGTCGCGCTGCTGTATGTCTGACTGCCATGCCCAACGCCTGCCCCCGCATCCTCACGCACGGAAAACGTATAGGTACCCGGACGGTGAAAGGTCACTTCCGGCAGATTCGCTTCGTACGTCACGTCTTCTTTCCCCCCGGCAGGCGCAATCTTGACGGCGCCGGCCATGCCTTCAGGCCCGGAGGCAATTTCCGGTTTGTACTGATTACGGACCGCACTTGTTCCGGAATCGCTGCCCGGCCATGTTTCCGCTTCTATCCGGAAGGTAAAGGCCTCGTCCGTTGCCCAGTCTCTGCCCTTCATGGTTTTCGTAACTTTCGGGATCCACTTCGTCTCATCGGCATAGGTATTGTGGATCTGCATTCTATGTTCACCGGTATGATACTCATACTTGACTATAAACGTAACGTTTCGTGCTTCATACTCATTAAAATTGGCATCTGTGATTTCATACTGGTCTCCGTCGATTTCAACGAAGTATTGTCCGCCCGTTTCCTCTACCGGGCGAATCACGCCCTCGGCATTCACATAATACTGATAATATATACCGCCCGGTTCCGTGTCGTCATCTGTAAAAACATCTTCCGGGTTTGTAAACGAAGCATAATCCGTGACCACATGCTGGTTTGTCCGGCAGGTCGCCACGCTTTTTTCCGGCGTTTCCGATTTCGAATCAAACAGATCGATATCCATCTCATCTACGATGCCATCCGTCACTGCTGCTCCCGGACTGGCGGGATCGGGGTTTACGGCATTTTTGAGCGTAATGACCATCTTAAACTGACGATCATCGTAAGTGATTCCGCCCCGGCGGCTGTTGACTTCCTGTACCAGCAGCGTATAGACGATGTCCTGCGTACGCGCCGTTACCGGATACAGGTTTCCCTCGGCCATATGTTCCAGATCCGCGGCAAAGTAGTTTCCCGGCGGCAGGCTATATATATTGTCAGTGTCCAGATAAATCACCACATCCTTCAGCTTATCCGCATCTGTGGGAATCGTATCACCCATTTTCTTACCATCCGGCAGCTTATACGGATCGGAAAACACCCATTCCACCGGGAAGGAAAGGTTTCTGAAATCCAGCTCCTCAAAGTTGAATATATGCCCTTCATCTACCACATCTCCTGTGTAACTGTCGTCCGTGTGGTTGGCGTTTACAACCTGCGTCTGTTCGAAGCGAATGGCCTTACGCATGTCGGGATCCGCAATTTTTCCATGGAGGCCGCCGATGTAAATATTTCCGTTGTTCAGCGCATCCTGTGTCGTCTCATCCGCGCCGGTGATCGTTACGGTAAACCTGTCGTCCGCAAGCCAGTTTTCTGTGTCCGTACCTTTGTTTACCGGATCTCCGTTTTCATCCAGCCTGCCGCTGAAGACCTTCTCGATGGCATAGCTTGTATACTGCACGGCGGGCTGAATATGATAGGAATTGGTAAAGGTGGGCGCTACGCCGGCGTATACGTTCCTGCCGCCATACCCTGCAGGATAGGAATCTGCCGTACCGCTGCCCTCCGGCTCCTGATAATAGATCTGCTGCACATCCGCATGCAGATAGGAATTATTCTTACTCAGCGTCGTGCCTTCTTCGATCCCCGGATTGGGACTTCTCGTCACATCCACGATCAGCGTATACACACGGTCTGTATACGTCATATTTTCTTCTTTGTTTGCCGCATTTTCACGTATTGTAAAGGTATAGGTGCCTGCAGCGGGAAATGTATGGGAAACCGGGGCCTGTACATCGGTATCCTTTGGATCGCTCCCTCCGTTGCCCGACGTATTGAGCTGCGCATCATCCGGCTCGTCAGCAGGATTCACCGGTTCTCCCTTTTCATTCAGCTCCGGATCATCATTGACGATCAGCGACACCGACTGCTTGGTATCGGAAAGCGCTACCTCTACATCCTGTGAACCGTTTACAGAGATCACGTTTTTTGCAAACACACTGTTATTGTTGACAATGATGTCTTTCCCGTCACTTTTATTGAAAGCATCTATAAAAGTTTTCATGCTTTCCTGAAAAGCGGAACTGCCTCCATCTGCTGTGACAATGGCATACTCGGCGTCGTCGATCTCTATGGCGCCGGGGTAATTGTATGTATCGGCAGCATAAGTAAGTTCCGCCGTTTGATCCGGATTCCAGAATGACAGGTCAAAGATAAACGCATCGTTGATATTCCAGGCACGGCCATCGATCTGCTTGCGGATGGCCATATCGCCGTTGGCAGGAATGTTGGCAATATCCGTCATTACATACCCGTCTGCTTCAAACTGAAAATTCTGCTGCTGCCATTTTTCCCACGCGGTTCCTTCCATACCTCCCGGCTGCTCCGTATGATAATCCACACAGCCTGCCGGATGTATGAGATACAGCGCCTCCATGATCCGGTATCCTGCCGGGGCAAACACCTCGCGCAGCACATAATGCTTATTTGTATCCAGGCCCGGAAAAGCCACGCGCCCGTTGTCACGGGTGGTTGCACTGCCGATCTGGCGATCCGCCAGCCAGCCAAGGCCATCCTCGCCCTTATCAATCTGCGCCTGTACATCTTCAATGGTCAGGGCTTTCCCGCCGTCTGCCGCAATATCCGTATAAAGACGGAAGGTGGCGCCGGACAGAAAATTGCCGTCCTCCAGGGCGCCGGTATATTTTTGAATCTCGATCACGCCGGGATCCTCGGCATTTGTAATGCTGATCGTGATCTCCGCGCTGCCGGGATTGCGGTCAAGCACGGCATGATACGGCGCGGCGCCGCCGGCCGTCCAATTTTCTTCCGGGATATAGGCCAGATCGCTCCAGTTGCTCGTTCCATCGCCGTTCCAGTCTCCCACGTCGAACTGGTTGTACACACCGTCCCCATTATCCGTCAGAGAGAGGGAAACGCTGTCGCCTACAAATTCCTCATAAATCCCCGTTGCCTGATTGTAGGCAAACCGGTGTTTATACAAAGTATTCCCGTTAATATAATATTCCGCCGACACATACCAGTCCCGCACCAGCTGCCCGTCCACGGCATTGGGCAAGAGTTCGTAGGAATACGTCAGCTTCTCAATCTGCGCCAGCGGTCTTTCATCATAAACCCAGGCGCCGGCGGCATTGACGTAGCACAACTCAAAGACCGGAATCTGATCCGGAACAGTACCGGTGTCCGTCTTCCAGTTTTTCTGCATTGTCAGCTTGGTATATGTATCGAAATAGTAGCCCACGTCCACCGCGGTAACGGTATGGTTTGCCTCCCCCATCAAATTTTTTTCCGGATCGACTTGGTTTGCTGCATTCCCTACGGTAATGGACTGCACTTCGCTTCCCCGTCCATTCGAATCAAAGGCATAAAGCGCATAAGAACCGTTGTAAGCGCCGTTGACCTCCTTTGCGCCGGGCTTTGTTTGTCCCGAAGTCAGCCGGTAGCTGCTGTTTGGCCGGACGACCTCATATAAAAAGGTATCTCCCTCTGCATAGGGAATATTGGTAAAAAAGTAACGGCCTGCTGTCACCGATGTACGGAACAGCTCAAAAGCGCCAGCCGCTGCCGGTGTGGGCCCGTTGTACAGTTCCACCGTCGTCCGGGGCAGATCGATCTTGTCGGCGCTGTTGACCCTGTTCGATGCACTTCCCGCCAGATAATATTCTTTGCCCTCTATGCGGTTCACATCTGTTGTCTTCCTGTAAAGGCGCAGTGAAATCCCCGACAGCAAGGTATCGCCGTCTGCCATGGAATTGTAGGTGCCGTTTTGATTGCTGTCGAAGAATACCTGCCCGGTCAGATTGAACGCCGTTCCGCCAATAATATCAATCATTTCCGACTTGGCATCTATCTTGGCCGGCTGGGCGGGAATAAACGTCCAGTAATCGGTAATCCCGTAGTCGGTGGTACTCGCCCCGGAACCGCTGTTAGAAATACCCACAGGATGCGCTGCGCTGTCCAGATATGCAATCTTCTGGCTCTGATCGCCATATGACGTCAGGAATTTCCCGTCTGAGCCATAATACTCGATCTGGTTGGTGACATGGCTGTGATCCCCGATGCGGATGAAAGGCTTGGAAGAATCTATTTTATCATTATCCACGCCGTTGACATAGTCTTTCACCGCAGTGCGGATGTCATATTCCCTGCCTTTCGTTCCGGTGGCAAGCATATTGTTGTACCGGAAAAACGTATTTCCGTCTCCGTCCTTTTCTACGCGCGTCGCGAACTTATCTCGAAGTTTCTCTCCGCTAATGTCCGTCTGCACCAGATCTTCTGTCAATCCGGTACGCCCTACGTGCTCCCCGTAATACAGCGCGCTGTCATCATAATAGATCACGCTTTTGGTGGCGTCCAAAATCGTGCCGGATTTATCCACCCGGTTCCCCTCGTGGTCATAGATGGGACTTACCCGGGTAAAGGTGAAGCCGCCGGACGCCTGTTCCATATCATGTATCGGAAAATGGATCTCCCCCGCCTTGGTCGTCAGGGTAAGGATGTCACGGATGTCATATTTCCCTGGGGGAATGACTTTACCGTTGCCGTCTCTTCCGTCCCAGTAGAAATAATTTGTGTCATAGGGTTTCACCGGCCCGGAAATCGTGACCGGCGCAAACTGCTTCCCCTCAGTATCCACAATCGGAGTCCCTTTTTCATCCGTCAGCCTTGTGAAGTCCAGTACCAGCGTCGCGGTGGTGGCTTCCTTTGTTTCAAAGGCAAAATAGCCGCCCATGCCCTCATAAGCGCCCGGCACTTCTACGCCATCCACCGTGATGCGGTCCATAAACCGGATGTTTTCCGCCGGATCGGGCTGAATGGCTTTGGAATAGAGATGCCCTTCCAGATCGGCATCCGGCATTTCGAAGAACAGGTAATAGCTCTTTGCCAGATCCGTATTCACGCTTCCGGGATATTTATAGCTGGCGCCGAATTTTGTATAGTCAAACCCGCTGGTGTTACTCAGATCCTTGACCGACTTGTACAGCGTGCTGCCGGTGGCATTGTCGGTCAGTCCCCGGTTATCGGCAAAAAAGTTATAGGTATAGGGCTGGTTGCCCTTCCATTCCCAGCGGTAAATATAACTGTCGGTGGTGACTACATAATAGGTTTCCATAACCTTTCCCGCACCACCATTCTGCTGCAGCGACAGGTAATCGGCATAAACCCGGCCTGTTTCCTTCTGTTTCCGCTCGTTGAATACGCTGACGTCCCAGGCGGCGACCAAAGAGCCATGGGCAGTATCAGTACCCTCTGAATAAAATGTTGGCGTGTTTTTTACTGTCTGTCCTGTTGTACTATTATTGTAATTATAAGAATGGAACTCAAAGGTATACACGCCGGTTTCCCGTACCTGATACGTCAGCGGCGTATAGCTATAATTATCTGTGCCAACTGTCTGCGCATTTCCGGCGGGAGATTCCATGGTTTTGGCCAGTACCTCTGTCTGCACATTGGGAATGTACCCCGCGCCGGTGGTGGGATTGACGTCATACGGGATGCGGTTGCCTTTTAAGTCGGTCAGCACGATGTCCACGGTGGCGCCTTCCCCCAGCTGCTTTACGATATCCGCTTGCTCAGCTGCGTTCGCCACCCTTGTGCCTGCTTCATTTAAGATGGAATTGCATACATTGGAGCCGAAACAGATGGTCTCCCCTTCAAAGGCATAGACATGGATATAATTGCGGTAATTCACGCCGCCAAATTGTCCCGGACGCCAGTACAGATATGTTCGGGCACTGTCTGTTTTCCACTTCAGGTTTTCCAGATCGAATTTTTTCGCATATTCGTCGCTGCGTTCTTTCTGTTCCTGCTCATAGGCAGCATCATCCTCCGACGCCGCCAGTGTTTCCATCTGCCCCAGCCCGTTCAGTCCGTCCGACAGGGAACACAGCATACACAGGCAAAGCGCCGCCGAAATCAATTTCCGCCACGCTTTTACCGGCCGCCTTTTGACGTACCGTTTATTTTCTGTTCTGTTTCGCAATAACCGCATCGATGGTTACCTCCATAAATACAACATCCGATATATATTTAAGAAACTTTGTATGTTTTCAGTGGATCGAAAGCATAAGCATTTTCAAATATTATATTAAAAAAGCTCCCGGAACCCAAGCTTTTTATACATTAGATTTTCTTTGTAAAATCAATGAAAAATGCGCTTAAAAACAGCATTTAAAGTTAAAAAGGGCTGAACACCTTTTCAAAAAAAGGTCTTCAGCGCCTCTTTGTTTTACACGATTCATTTTCAGTGATTTTTCTTGTCCGCAGCTATGTCCGGCCAGTGATTATGCCTTCTCAAACATATCCTTTCCAACGCCGCAAATCGGGCAGCTCCAATCCTCCGGCAGATCTTCAAAGGGGGTTCCCGGTGCGATTCCGTTATCGGGATCACCCACCGCCGGGTCGTATTCATAACCGCAGGGTCCGCAAATGTATTTGTCCATGTTCTGTTCTCCTTTTTAAGTATATTTTCGTTTGTTTTTTCATCAACAAACATTTGATATTATATAAAACTTTTCCTGCTTTTGCAATCACCTTGTTTGATATCGAAGAAAAC
>CANRIM010000056.1 GCA_947630695.1 uncultured Lachnospiraceae bacterium | reverse complement strand
TTGTGCTTTTCATTCAACCTGTATAAAATTTTCAAAGTTCACAAATTTCTGCTTGACTTTTTATTTGCAGACTATTTTATCCGTTTTTTTGCCTATACTTAATAAATCGCAATATTGTGGCTCTTGGTTACAAAAATGATTCAATAATAAAAAAAATATGTTTTCAATAGTTTTGACGTGAATTGACCTTTTTTTAGCGCGAATTATCCTATATAAGGAGAAAAATATGTTATAATAGACCATGTTAGAAGTGAAACCATATCTGATATTTCAGTTGGTACGTCATTATTATATAAATCTATTTTTTATGAACAGAGGTGTTCCGATGCTGTTTGAAATTGTAAACTTATGTATTAATTTCTTTGAAGCACTATTGTTTTATTATTTGATCAGCCATTGTCTCACGGTCAAATACCATGATTTCAGGAAATATCTCCTGATCCTTGCGGATTTTTCAGTGATTACACTATGCAATTATTGCCCGGGACTTTCCAATGTGAACGTCTCCGTAATACTGATTCTGTGTGTCGAAGTTCTCGTTACTTTCCTGATGACCCAAAATACCGTCATTGAAAAGATATTCTGGGGCAGCTGTTCCTCCATTCTTTCTCTCATTGTCGAATATATCGCCATGTACACTTCCAGTTTAATTGTAGGCGCAAATGTCAGTGAGACTCTTTCATCTACGGTTCCACACTATACGTCTGTTTTGATTTATCTTTTACTTCTTGGAACCTGTGTCTTTATTACCGTTCAAATCAAGCAAAAAAACCTCGCATTCCCTGTATACGTGCTGATTCCCCTGTTTATCATCACGCTGCTTGGCATTTTTGCGCTTCACGCACTGCAATGGTGCTCCATCGAACTGAAAAAAGATTATAATGAAATGGCTTTGGGTCAATTTCAATCATATTTGACCCTTATCGTCTTCGCCTTTCTCTGCATTTTCGTTTTACTGTACATATTGCTGTTTATCATCGGCGGGATCCATCAGCGCAATCTGCTTTACCGGCAGGAAAAAGAACTGTATCAAATAGAACAAAGTCACTATCAGTCGCTGCATAAAACCTATCAGCTGCTGCGTATCTGGAAGCATGATTATAAAAATCACTTGCAAACATTATCTCAGATTCTAAGCGAGCAGGATTCAGCTGCTGCAACGGATTATATGCACCAGCTTTTGGATGATTTTTCTCAAACCGCAACCATCGTCGATACCGGCAATGCTGCACTGGATGCCATCGTATCGCTGAAGAAATATGAAGCAGAAAACATGAATATCCGTTTTGATTACAAGCTGTTTCTTCCGGAAGCTTCCCAGATTCCCCTTACGGATGTGGCTTTATCCTCTCTTCTGGGAAATATACTGAACAATGCCATTGAGGCCAGCGGCAAAACCGAAGATCCCTTCATCCGTCTGGAAATCAAAACCGTGAAAGCATCCCTGCTGATTGCAGTAGAAAACAGCAGTACGGGGCAATATCGCTATGATTCTTCCCGTCGATTTATCAGTACAAAAAAAGAGGCCGATCACGGAATCGGCCTGCAGCGCATTCAGGAAATTGTAAAAGACGCCAATGGTATCTATGAGGCAAAAGCACTGCCCGATACATTTTGCACCACTGTCATTTTACCGCTGAAAAACTAGAGAGTGCCTTCCAATAACCTGGCAGAGGGGTACCCTTTAAAGGCGCGCGTGCCGCCACCTTAATGGAGGAAATTTATGAATATTTGTATTGTCGAAGACGAAGTGCAGCACTTGAAGCATTTGATTACTTTATTACAGAAATGGGAAGCCGCCAACGATCATTCTCTGCGTATCAAATATTTTTCTTCCGGAGAAGACCTGCTTTCCAAACCATTGCCTTCCTGTCATGTGTTTTTTCTGGATATCCAGCTGCAGAAAATAACAGGAATTGATCTCGCACGCGCACTGCGGGAACGTGGTTACACAAATGAAATTGTTTTTCTGACTGCGTATCGGGAATATGTATTTGAAGGCTATAACGTGCATGCGCTGAATTATCTTATAAAACCGGCGCAGTACGAAGCACTGGACAGCTGCCTGCAATACGTCAGGAAACAGCTGTCAGATTCCTGCTTTCAGTACCGCTACAAAGACAGCTTTTTTACCATTCCATACCATGATATTCTTTATTTTTCCAGCAGTAATCATTATGTGGAAATCGTAACGCCAAACCAGCGTTTAAAACAGGTGGATTCTCTGAAAAACATCCTGAAATTTCTGCCGGATTTTTTTGTCCCCTGTCACAGAACACTGATTGTCAATATCCATCATGTTCAAAAAATACAACACAGAGAGCTGTATTTATCCAATCACGATATTTTGCCGATCAGCAATACCTATGTAAAACAAGTCGAATCCGCATTTATTCAAAAAGCCTTTTAAAAATCCGCCGCATGAGATCTCTCCCACGCGGCGGATTTTTTGCGCATTGCGCTCCTATGCAGTTTCCGCTACCGCAGGCCGAACTCCACAAAACAGTAGCTGTCCGCCCAGTAGCTTTTTTCCGTATCAAATACATCCGTGGCGTCCGCTTCCGAAGCTCGTTCCACCCAGCTCCAGCGGCCCACAAAGCTCTCCGGTCCCACGTTGTAGCACTCTCCGTTGATATGATGGTGGGGTCCGAACAGGTTCCGATTGGAGGCATAAATCAGAAGCTCGATGCAGTTTTCTCCGTCCGTGACTGCATCCGTAATATCCGCTTCAAAAGGCGCCCACAAAATGGTTTTGATTTTTTTACCGTTGACAAACACATCTATCATCGGCGCTTTTTGGCGTCCCGTCTGCAGGATGATCCTTCGGCCAGGTTCCTTTTTCAGCTGGATCTTCTGCCGCAGCCGCAGCGTTCCTGCAAAGAACAGCAGTCCCTGCTCCGTAAAATTCTCTGCCTCCAGATGATCCGGCAGATCCACCATCACAAAAGGACCCTCGGTGATCAAAGCCTTCCGCTCTGCCTTCGTAAAAGCAGATTGGCTCTTTACGCCGAAATCTCCCAGCAGATAGATATTTTCAATCTCCATATCATAGGTGATCTTGTTCTTTTCCGTTTCATAGACATTTTCGCCGAACAGCACATCGTATACCTTCTGGGGCTGGCGGAAGGTGGTCTTCAGCAAAATCTCATTCTTTCCGGTACAAACAAATGATTTTATGTCAACCTTATCAAAGGACTTGTCCTTCCAGTATCCGGCGATTTCTTTGGATACTGCCTGTCCGTTGACGCAAATTTCATACAACTTTGCGTCTTCAATCACCACATACAGTTCATGCAGTTTTTCCGGATCCATCTGCATTTCAAAGGAAAAACGCATTTCCACCCCACAGGGTCTCTGCAGCTTCAGCAGACGATCCTGCAGCAGAATCACTGCGGCAGGGCCTTCCCATTCTCCGCCGTCGATCCGGTATTCGCACATATCAAGCGTCATGGCGTTCAGATCCATTTGCGCGATCTCCCAGGTATCCTTGGGCGTAACCATGACCGGCGCCGGTTCTTCCTTGGGCAGCTGCTGGATTTCGGAAGGCGAAAGCATCAGCAGATAGGACTGCATCGGCGCAAATAATAGCGAAATCAGTGTATCCGCGCCGTCAAATGTACTGGCCATGGGCAGGATGCTTCCGTCCTCTGCCTGCAGCAGCTCCGCCGCCACATGTCTGCCGTAAATCCGAAGCGTGGTAGTGTGCGCCGCTTCCTTGCTCAAGTTGACAAAAAACAGCAGCGTGCCTTCCTTCGTTTCTCTCTGCAAATATGAAATATCCGAAACTTCTTCGGTGCCTTCCGTCAGACTGATGTATACCAGTCCCTTTTCCTGCATCAGACGGCGAATCTGTGTCAGCTCTGTCCGGATGACGGTCTTGGAAAGCTGCGCCAGCTGCCCGGCGTCCCCGTTGGTATACACCGGAAAGCCGCCGATTGAAAAGATATGGCCGCCCTGGGCGGCAAACTCCAGCAGCAGTGCCAGCGTCTTTGCGTCGATGGTCTCCATATGGGGCAGAATCACCGTCTGATAAGGAATCCGCCCTACCACAAAGCGGGCCTTTTCCACCCGGCCGTACTTGCCGATCAGGGTTTCATCTCCCAGATGATAGCTGATATGCGCGCCGGTCAGCACATTGTTGATCTCGGTAAAATCATCGTCTAACTTGCGGATTTCATCCGTCCTCGTGCCATCGTACAGCACATACCCGCTGCGCATGGGATGCAGCAGCAGCACATCCGCCGCCTGATCCCCTTCCGAAAGCGCCACGCACTCTCTGCCCAGGAAATCATTAA
The DNA here is from genome assembly GCA_947630695.1 of uncultured Lachnospiraceae bacterium. GTDB lineage: Bacteria > Bacillota > Clostridia > Lachnospirales > Lachnospiraceae > CANRIM01. The sequence goes on along the minus strand of CANRIM010000056.1, from coordinate 8,841 downwards.
ACGCCCGGTATTCCTCCCACCAAGTCTGCTGCAGAAACAGTGACGGCGGGTAATCCCGCTTTCTTGCGCCCCGGATGGTATACGCCTCCAGATGCTGACAGATCTGATTGACGCCGCCGACAAACTGCCACTCGGCGATCTGCTTCAGTTCCTCGAAGGAAACGTCCCAGCCGCTTAAGGCAAAAGACTCGGTGATGACCTGCTTTTTCCCCAGTTGGCAGGCAGCCGAACCTACCTGCTTGGGCACTACCGGAGAGGCAATGGTCCGCCGCAGCCAGTCGATGCCCGGAATGTGCTCGTACTCATAAAAAGGCATGACCCCGGCGGTGGAAGTCATCTGGCTGAAAATGCTCTCCTCCATCATAATATGACCGGTGGCCTTGCAGTGGTGCGCCTCGCACCAGTCATAGATATTTTTCATATAGTTTTTGACAAACAGATCGCTGACCAGACACCAAAAATCATACCGCACCTTCCGGTAATCTTCCGTCTTTCGGTACAGGGCGGGCAAATGTTCCACGATATCATAGCCGTAAGCCGCGGTAAATGCCGCCGGCAAATCGTCCGACCAGGCCAGATCCAGAAAATGATCGCAGGTCAGCCGGGGCTCGTCCGTGAAAAAGCCGTGCATGGTCTTTCCGAATTCCTCCCCAAAGCGCTGATAATAGGCCTCATGGGTCACCGAAAGAAAGGCGTCCACCGCCCGCTTGTTCAAAGTGTCGATGTAAAACGGATTTTCATTGCGTACGATCTGCAGAATCTCCGTGCCATCCGCTGCTTTTTTGTCCTCCCCCCGGGCAATCCGGGTATAGGTCTTTCCGCCGCGTTCCAGATAAAAAACCGCCACCGTCTCCTGCCAGTCGATTTCCGCAGTATCCTTTACCGTGCGCAGACTGATATATTTTGCGTAATAATCCCGGTCCATTTCCGGCACCAGTCCGCCGGCGAAGCCGCTGGGCCAGCCTTCCTCGTCATAAATCCAGGCGTCCAGCCCCACCTCTTTGCCCTTTTCGATGCCGGTTTTGATACAGTCAAACCATTCTTCACTCAAATAAGGCGTCTTCAGGCCGGAACGGGCATGCATGAAATAGCCGCCCATGCCTGCTTTTTTCATTTCCTCAATCTGATAGGCCAGTTCCTTCGGATCCAGACGGTCATTCCAGGACCAGAAGGGAATCGGCCGATACCGGTTGTCCGGATGCAAAAATTGTTCTCTCATTGCTTTTATCCCTCAAATGTGCCCTTGACATCGCACCAGTGTTCCTCGGCATACGCCATGAGTTTCTTTGCGTCCTCCATTTTCATGGGATTGAAATAGAAATACAGGCAGCTGGAGCCGTATTTTTTCACCAGACGGTCGCAGCCTGCGATCCAATCGTCCACTGTACCGGAATAAACCTTGATCCACAGGGATTTTCCGGCACGTCTTACCTTATCGTAAATCTCGTCCCACTGCTCCAGTGTTCCGTCCGGGCCGTGGTCGCCGCTGGTCCACTGCAGCGCGTCGATTTCATCGATTTCCATCAGCGCGTCCACGTGGCGGATGGCATCCGGGCCATCCAGATGATACAGCACATGATCCAGCTGCTTCGCCTGGGAACGTAAAGGTTCCTGAATGAAATCCCGGAACTGCTGCGGCGACATCATCGCGGAAAAATCGCACTGCAGCTTGGCGGTCTTGCCCGGTCCCCAGATGGAAAAGACCGTATAGGCGCTTCCGCCGTCCGCTTTGACAATGTCATAGAAACGATCATAGTATTCAAAATACGCGTCCTGAATCTGCCCGATCCGTTCCTCCACCATCTCCGGCTCATCCATCATATCAAAAATCGTATCCTGGGCGCCGCGCAAGGAGGCAAATACGTCGATGTTCTCCATCAGATCGGGAATGGTGGTCAGAAAATCGCCATTGGCCAGCCGGGTACATTCCTTTACGACCTCGATGTGCTTTTTGAACCATTTGTTTTCCGGATCGAATTTTAAAGGCGGCACTTCGTCCCAGTCTTCCACGCATTCCTCAAACCAGACGGTGCGCTCCGCAAACTTGATTTCCGAACCCAGATATCCGGCCACCGATCCCGGGCCGAAATCCGCGCTCATGTTGGGGAAGGATTCGCCCATCCACTCGATGTTTTCCGCCCAGTTTCTGAAATGCGCCACCATTTTTTCCGGATTGGTGTATTTCTCCATAACATCATTGTAGGCGTACTTCGGATCCAAAGGGACCTTCTCATCCTTCTTCGCCATCACCATCATCACCGGCCTGCCGGTATTTTCATGATTCCACCAGCGAATCAGTTTTTCTTTGGTCTCCTCCCAGTTTTTCTTGTATGTTGCGTTCATGTTAATCCTCCTGTCCTTTTCTGATGTATGCAAATGCAAAGGCGTTTGTTCCCTTCGCAAAGTTTCCGAAATCACTGCATCATGTGTGCAAGTACAATACTCGCCGCCGTTCCCGCCGCACAGGCAATGAGGCCGCCGGCCAGGGTATAGCGGGTTTTCGTAATTTTGACCGCCCCGTAATAGACGCTCATGGTATAAATAATGGTTTCGCTGCAGCTTAAAATCAGCGACGCCGCGATCCCCGTCAGGGAATCCGGCCCGTAGGATTGAAATAAATCCAATGCCAGTCCCGTGGCTGCTGAAGCGCTGAAGGGCCGGCATAAAATCAATGGCCACAGCTGGGCCGGCAGCACTTCCTGACGAATGCCTGCCAGTGCCGCTGCCCGGGCAAACAAAGACGCAATCCAGTCCAAAAATCCGCTGGCCCGCAGCACATGGATGCCCACATACAGTCCCACCAGTGCAGGCAACAGCGATGCCGCCGTCTTCACGCCCTCTCTGGCGCCCCGCAGAAACACATCGAACACCGGCACCTTTTTGCCGATCCCATACAATATAATATAAAACAAAAGCAGCGGCAAAATACAATTCGAAAGATAAATCAGCACCTTCAAACAGATCGCCGCCTTCTTCGCATCAGCAGCAAAAAGGCCACTGCCGCCAGTGTGGAAACAAACGTCGCTGCCAGCGCCGGCGCCGCAATCAGTCCCGGATTGACCGATCCGTACTGGCTTCTGTACGCGATCAGATTCACGGGAATCAGCTGCAGAGACGATACATTAATAATCAAAAAGGCGCACATCTCGTCGGAAGCGACCTTAGGATTCGGATTATGCCGCTGCAAGATACGCATCGCCTTCAGTCCCGCAGGAAGCGCCGCATTGCCCAGCCCAAAAAGATTGGCAATGAAATTTGCACTGATGGCGTCGATGGCTTCCGGGTCTTCCCGGACTGCGGGAAAGAAAAAAAGAATCAGGGGCCGGAGTTTTTTTGCCGCCGCTTTCAGCAGGCCCCCTTCCTTTGCAATCTCAGTCAGCCCGCTCCACAGCGCCAGCACCCCGGTCATGGTAATGCACAATGTCGCCGCTTCCTTCGCCGCATCGGTCACCACGGCAGTCAGGCCGCCCAAGCCCCCCGTAAACGCGGCAAAGAGCACCCCCAGTAAAATCATGCCCGCCCAGATCCAATTCAGCATCAGCCTTCCTCCTTCAGGCAGTCGATACGCTCTGCCTGTTTCCGGCATTTGCTATCATACTATGACGCCGTCTTTGATTTCATTCATGGATCAGGGCAGCATATACGTCCCGTCTGGAAATCCCCCGATCCTTCGCCACCAGCTTCATGGCCTCTTTCCGGTCGATTCCCTGATCGGTATAAAATTTCATATGCGCTTCCAACGGCAGTGCAAGAAAGGCCGCCTGCTCCTGCGCGTCCATCTGTTTTCTGTCTCTGCCCTGTACGATCAGGACAAATTCGCCCTTCGGCTCCTGCTGCTGATAAAGGATAAGCGCCTCCTTCAGCCCGGTATATGTAAATTCCTCATGTTTTTTCGTCAGTTCCCTGCATACCGCGATTTTCCGGTCTCCGAATGCTGCATACAAGAGTTCCAGCGTTTTGGCAAGCCGATGGGGCGCTTCATAAAATATCATAGTCCGGTCTTCTTCCGCCAGCCGTTCCAGGCGCTGCTGCTGTTCCTTTTTCTCCGTCGGCAGAAATCCTTCAAAACAAAATTCCCCCGTCGGCAGGCCGGAACAGACCAGCGCAGACAGCCCGGCGCTTGCGCCCGGCACAGGCGTCACCCGAACCCCCGCTTCGATGCAGGCTTTCACCAGTTCTTCTCCCGGATCGGAAATACCCGGCATCCCTGCGTCTGTAATCAGGGCAATGTTTTTCCCCTCCTGCAGCAGGCGCAGCAGATACGGAATTTTGTCGTACCGGTTATAATGATGATAACTGGTCATCGGCGTATGAATGTCAAAGGCCTGCAGCAGTTTGGCGGAATTGCGCGTATCCTCCGCGGCAATCAGATCCGCTTCCTGCAGGATCCGTGCAGCACGGTACGTCATATCCTCCAGATTGCCGATGGGCGTCGCGCACAAATACAAAATGCCTGCCATCCGTCTGTCCTCACAGATCTTCCTGCAATGCGGCTTCTTCCGGATTTTCCTGCTCCGCCGCCCGGTCTCTGGATTTCTTTTTATGGGGGCTGAATTTCAATTCCGCTGCCGAATATTCCCGCAGTTCCTTTTCATCATCCACATCCACCACGACCTTGACCCGCTGCCGCAGGACATTCACCGCCTGCACCTGCCCGGAAAGTCCCTCCGGCGTTTTCACAGTCGTGCCCACCAGCGGAAGCTTACTGTTCAATTCCTCGTAGGTTTCCTGCTCGTTTTTCAGACAGCACATCAGCCGTCCGCACAGCCCGGAGATTTTGGTGGGATTCAGGGATAATCCCTGCTCCTTGGCCATCTTGATGGACACCGACGCAAAATCGGACAGATAGCTGCTGCAGCAAAGTTCCCGGCCGCAAATACCCATGCCGCCGCAGATCTTCGTTTCATCCCGAACGCCGATCTGCCGCAGTTCGATCCGGGTCTTAAATACAGACGCCAGATCCTTGACCAGTTCTCTGAAATCCACTCTGCCGTCCGCCGTAAAATTAAACAATACCTTGCTGCCGTCAAAGGCATACTCCGCGCTGACCAGCTTCATTTCCGGATTGTGCTTGTTGATTTTCTCCTGGCAGATGCGCATGGCATCGGCCTCTTTTTCACGATTTTCCCGGACTTTTCTTTCATCCTCCTCCGTCGCGATCCGCACAATTTCCTTCAGCGGACTGACGACGTCTTCCTCTTTGACCATCAGCTCCGGCAGCACTACCGTTCCATATTCGATGCCGTTTGCGGTTTCTACGATGACCCCCATATCCCGTTCCATTTTCAGATCTTTCGGATCAAAATAATATACCTTTCCGGCTCTTTTAAATTTTACACCGACAACCTTTATCATAAATAACTCTCCTTTATTGTCAGGAGCAGCAGCTCCATGACCAGATCAAATTTTACATTCGCTTTCAGCCGCAGCCCGGCGTTGGTGACTGCGCTTAAGATCTGCTCCAGTCCCCGGTAAGACGACATCTGGGCCTGACTGCGTATATCGGAAATCGCATCCCGAAACAGGCAGTAATCCGGGTTTGCCGTCGCCTTGAACATCAGCACATCATGATACCAGACATACAGAAATTCCAGATATTTTTCTATTTTATCCTTATACCCCGCAATTTCCTTGATCCGCGTAATCACGTCGGACACATCTGTAGAAGGTATCACCTTCGCCAGCGTAATCGCCGCATCCCGCGTTGTATAAAACTCTTCCATATTCGCCATTTCAATGGCTTTTCCGATGTTACCCTGCGCGAATACGGCGCAGATATCGGCCTTATAATCGGATACCTGATATTCCTCGATCAAAAACTGCCGGATAACGTCCTTCGGAACCTCTCCGCAGCGCAGTCGCACCATACGGGATAATACCGTATCCAGAATGCCGCTTTCATTTTCCGTCAGCAGCAGGATCACCCCATAGGCCGGCGGTTCCTCCAGCGTCTTCAGCAGCGCATTCTGTGCCTGGGGCGTCATCAGATGGGCATCTTCCATAATGAATACTTTATGGCTTCCGTAATACGGGCGCACCGACATGGGCACCACCAGCTGGCTGCGGATTTCATCCACGGAAATGCTGCCCGGTTTTTCATGTGTAATATAGAGAATGTCCGGATGACAGCCTGCCAGCGCCTTTTTGCAGGAATCACAGGCCATGCAGGGCCTGTCCGTCTGATTTTCGCACAGCAGCGCCGCAGCAAACGTATCTGCAATGGTTCTTTTTCCGCTGCCATCCGCGCCGCTGATCAGACAGGCATGAAATACGTCCTGATGTTCCAATGCTTCTGTCAGATATTTTTTTATATTTGCATGTCCTTTGATTTTGTCCCAACCGGTCATTTTGACTCCCTTACATCTCTGTGTTTTAATATTTCTTCTTTCACCGCGCGCAGACAGACCGAAAACTCCTGATTTTCAAACCTGCGTTCCAGATGCAGCGCATCCAGCTTGTCCTTTGCGAAATCCCGGCTGTCTGCAAGAAACCGCCGGCAGATTTCCTCGTAGGCAGGCGCCGCCTCCTGCCGCTGCCGTTTGATGGACCGGATCAGCCGTTCTCCGTCCTCCACATAAATGTACAGCGGAACGACCCGGGATTGTCCATAGTAATCCCGCACGCTACAGTACGACTCCAGCGTCCCCATCGCCAGATAATCAAAATGTGCAATATCCACCGCACCGTCATCTGCCAGAAAATAGTGCCATGGCCCGTAAACCGTCTCATACACCCGATGTTCAATGATTTTGCCGTCCTGCGCAAACCGGCGGTACGCCGCTTCATCCGTAAAATGGTAATTGGCGCCGTCCGTCTCTCCTTCCCGCATGGGACGGGTGGTATAAAGAATCAGCGGCTGCAGCTGCAGCTGCGGATCCGCAATCAGCTGCTGATACAGCGAATCCTTTCCGCAGGCACTTTTTCCGAATAAGTAAAAAATCTTTCCCATGCCGCCATTCCAACTCCTTGGCTTACTTAATCAACTGAAACGAAGGATAATACCGGAAAAAAGCCTTCGCAATGATCTTTTCTTCTTTGACAAAGGTATTGTCCCAGTATCGGGAATCCTTGGAGACATTTCGATTGTCTCCCAGCATAAAATACGAACCCTCCGGCACCTCATAGGGTCCGAAACTGCCCTTTGGCTCCACTGTCAGATACGGTTCCTCCAACGGCTCCGTGGAATCATTTATGTAAACTTTGCCCTCAACGATCTCCACTTTGTCTCCGGGCAGGCCGATCACCCGCTTAATAAACAGCTTGCTTTCATCGTCCGGATATTTGAAAATAACAATATCCCCCCGTTCAGGCTTCGAAAACCAATAGCTTGTACGCAATCCGATAATACGGTCTCCCGTCATGATCGTCGTTTCCATGGACCCGGAAGGAATCAGCGCATTGGCAATCAGAAAATGATTGATCAGCAGCGCAATCACCACCGCAAATACAATGATCCGCACCCATTCGAATAAAACCGAAAGTGGTCCCTTTTTTTGTTTTTCAGGCGCGGAGCGCCTGTCCCCGGTTTCCGGAACGGCTTGTCTGTCCTTCGTTTCCGGCGCCGGTGCTTTCGGGAAAGGTCCCGGAACCGCCTCATCCGGATCCGGTTCCACCAGTGAACGCGTTTCGCTGGCTGTATGCGGCGTTTCCGCAAACGGCGTGTCTTCCAATCCTTCGATTTCTTTTAACAGGCTCTCAATATCCCCGATATCTTCATCCAGATCCAGGTCCAGATCCGGATCAAACTCTGATACCTGTTTTTTCATTGTTTCTTTATTTTCGTTTTCCATATACGCATCCCATTCTTATCCAGATGATAATAGTCTATACAAAACTTATTGCTTGTATTCTATAATAATTTGCTTCGGTTTTCAACCAAACAACATAAAAAATATAGCTGACCCACCGCAGATCAGCCATAAATTAAAAAGGGATCCCGCAAACGGATCCCTCCTTAGTACTTTAACGTGTAGCAGACGCATAAAAATCGAACTTCGTTCGATAGCGTCTGCGCAGGCACTAAGGAATCCTCCCGCAAGCGGGTCCCTCCTTAGTACAATTAATGCCCAGAACCGGAATCGAACCAGTGACACGAGGATTTTCAGTCCTCTGCTCTACCAACTGAGCTATCTGGGCAAATTTTTTATAGTAGCGGGGGTAGGATTTGAACCTACGACCTTTGGGTTATGAGCCCAACGAGCTTCCAGACTGCTCCACCCCGCGTCAATGATATTTCTTTTATACAGGCACTAAGGAATCCTCCCGCAAGCGGGTCCCTCCTTAGTACAAATAATGGATGGGGAAGGATTCGAACCTTCGAAGGCGTTGCCAACAGATTTACAGTCTGCCCCCTTTGGCCACTCGGGAACCCATCCTTGTATGATATAGCAGAGAGCCGATGATCGGACTCGAACCGATAACCTGCTGATTACAAATCAGCTGCTCTGCCAATTGAGCCACATCGGCAAAAGTGGGACCTATAGGGCTCGAACCTATGACCCTCTGCTTGTAGGGCAGATGCTCTCCCAGCTGAGCTAAGATCCCGTAAAAATCACTAAGGAAGTTCCGCAAGCGGGCCCCTCCTTAGCACATCCGGCACTAAGGAATCCTCCCGTAAAACGGGTCCCTCCTTAGTACAAATACCGACCCAGATGGGACTCGAACCCACGACCTCCGCCGTGACAGGGCGGCGCTCTAACCAACTGAGCCACTAGGCCAAATTTTGTACCTTCAAAACTGCATATAAAATTTCAATAATCTTCCACCACTGTACATCTTCCTGTACTGGCACCAAGGGATCTTCCCGTAAACGGGCCCCTCCTTGGTACTTTACGTGTAGCA
>CANRIM010000055.1 GCA_947630695.1 uncultured Lachnospiraceae bacterium | reverse complement strand
TCTAACAGCTTAAGCAACAAGATGGGTAATTCCTTACTGGCTGTAAGGGGTATTAACCATAAATATATTGTAGTAGAGGGAATAAGATATGCCTAAAAATCAGATTCAGAGAATAGTGTTTGCATTTTTTACAGTTGTTGTGACCGTCCATGCCTATGTATTTTTCAGTTTGTATGTCGTAAACGGGAATACCTTAATGGAGGCGAATCGCGCAGGAAGCGTCCTTGCTGCGATCCATAAGCAGGGCGGGGTCTCCATGTTCGGGAGAATGCTTCCGATCTGGGCAATTATCCTGATCGAATTTGCCTGTGCTTTCACATTAGAGATTGCGCTGGGAAGCCCGCTTTCTTTCAGGCTTGCCTCGAAAGTGTTTGACCCGCGCAGCACACATCCGGTTTTGTTTGAAACGGCAATCATCTGTGCAACGGTGGGGATTATGTGTCCGGCGATGAGTTTTCTGGCAGCATGGATATATTACCCGTATTATATGGGATTCAGCATCGTTACCCTGTTGGCGAATTGGCTCAGGCTTGTGTGTTTCAATTTTCCATTTGCTTTTTTTACGCAGTTGTTCTTTATCCAGCCTCTTATTCGTACGGTGTTTAAGATACTCTTCGTAAGAGAGTGATGCAGATCAACTTTGAAAATAGAGGGTTAGAAAGCAGGTGCTGATTGAAACGGGCCTTGTCTTGTGTTACATTATGAATGTCGTGATAACCAAATTGGCAGCAATGTGCATTTTTAAGAAAAAGAGAATGCAAAACATGAGGAACTTTGGATGAAATCATACAGAGATCAACTATTTGCTTATATCAGGGAAAAATACCACGCTGCGCCGGAATATTTATGGCGGCGTTACCCCGGCTATGCGGTTTTTTGGCACAGCGATAATCAGAAGTGGTTTGCCCTTGTCATGGATGTGCCGGGCAGCCGGTTGGGACTGGACACGGAAGATATTGTGGATATTGTGAATGTAAAAATCGCGGATCCGCTGCTTGTGGACGCGCTGGTGCAGCAGGAAGGCTATTTCCGGGGCTATCATATCAGTAAAGGAAACTGGGTTTCCGTTTCATTGTATGGCGCTGTCGGTTTTGATGAAATCTGCAAATGGCTGGAAGAAAGCTATCTTGCAACGGCTTCCGCAAAGACAAAGCAGGCGCTCAGACCGGCAAAAGAGTGGCTCATCCCGGCCAATCCGAAATATTATGATGTGGAAGCGGCTTTTTCCAGAGAAGAAGAAATCAAGTGGAAACAGGGCAGGGGCATTAAAACAGGAGATACTGTCTTCATTTATGTCGCTGCTCCGGTATCTGCCATTCTATACAAATGCGAAGTAACGAAAGCGGATATTCCGACGCAGTATGATGACGGTGCAGTGCATATGAAACGTCTGATGCGGATCCGTTTGCTGAAACGCTATTTGCCTGAGCAGTTCACCTTTGACGTGCTGGGTGAAGCGTATGGGATTCATGCAGTCAGAGGACCGCGGAGCGTTCCGGAAAGTTTAAGCGAGGCATTGAATTGGCCGATGTAAGATCAAAAAGGAGATGAAAAAATCATGCAACAGATCACAGTCAAAATTGAAGGTATGATGTGTGGGATGTGTGAATCCCATATAAATGACGCTGTCCGGCGGGCATTGCCGATCAAAAAGGTCACGTCCTCGCATACAAAAGGTGAGACGATTATCCTGACGGAAACGGATATCGACGAAACCGCCCTTCGGGCAGCCATTGACGCAACAGGATACAAGGTGCTGTCGGTGGAGATAGGAGTGTATAAGAAAAAAGGATTGTTCGGTGGGCGAAGTTGATTTTGAAAAAATTTATGATTAAACAAACTCCAAAGCGAAAAGCAAAATCTCATAAAAAAGAGTAGTAGGATAATAGGAGGACGAATCGGGAATGAAACGAGGTTCAGCCATCAGTGTTGGATTCAGCGTGGGAATATCCATGAGTATTCTTTTCGGCGTGATTTTCTGCAAGGTGTTAAAGAGCTATGCCGGTATTGGTGTTGGTATTTGCTTTGGCATTGCGCTGGGTGTTCTTACATTTGTGATATTTCGAGCTTATAGAAAAAAGGAATGAATCTCATGAATATCAATATAGCATTTTTACAAATTCTGCCGGGAAAGAGCCTCGATGAGAATTTTTCCATCGGGAAGAAGGCCTGTATTGAAGCAAAGGATAAAGGGGCAGATATCGCTTTGTTCCCGGAAATGTGGAGCGACGGATATGCTTTGCCCCAGGATGATGCGCAATTAAAGCAGCTGGCTATTGAAAAGGAAAGCGCATTTTTGAACGGATTTCGCGAACTGGCGTCAGAACTTCAGTTGGCAATCGGGATCACGTTTCTTGAAATACATCGTCCCAAGCCACTGAATTCCGTGATCATTTTTGACAGGAAAGGCAGGGAGATTCTCCATTATTCGAAGGTGCATACCTGCGCTTTTGAAGATGAAATCGTATTGGATGGCGGAGAGGATTTCTATACCGCAGATTTGGACTTTGGAAAGGGAACCGTAAAAGTGGGTTCCATGATCTGCTTTGACAGAGAATTTCCGGAAAGTGCAAGAATCTTAATGCTTAAGGGAGCGGAACTCATTTTGGCGCCCAATGCCTGTCCAATGGAAATCAACAGGCTGTCTGCGTTGCGGACAAGAGCATACGAAAACATGGTGGCGGTGGCAACCTGCAATTATCCGAAGGGTCATCCCGATTGCAACGGACATTCCACGCTTTTCGATGGGGTTCCGTGGCAGGACGGGAAAGTGAGAGATATGTGTGTATTTGAAGCTCCGTCAGCACCCGGCGTTTATGTTGCTGCGCTGGATCTGGACCAGCTCAGGGCCCATAGAAGCAGCGATGTCATGGGCGACAAGTACCGTCATCCGGACAAATATAAGAGTTTAATAGATGTAATTTAGAAATAATGCAACGCCCTGCCAAAGACAGGGCGTTACAAACATTTTAATCCTGATCATTTGTAAGCCGTATATCAGGAAGCAGTTACGATTTTGTGAATATTCTCACGAAATTATCGGCTCGACTTTCCCTTGACTTTTTCAAAAAAGTGTGCATAATAGGTAACAGAAGTTGCGCAACAATAGATGCTTTATGATGAGAGGAATACAATCATGCCGCCGAAATTCAAATTTACACGGAATGAGATCACAAACGCCGCACTGAACCTGACGCGGAAAGCCGGACCGGATGGACTCACCGCACGGGCACTGGCGGAGGAGCTGGGCTGTTCGGTCAAGCCGATTTTTGGACTTTTCAAAAATATGGAGGAAGTACAGGGCGCGGTTTTATCCGCCGCACAGGATTTGTACCAAAGTTATCTTGCCAGGGAGATGGCCGCGGGAATGTATCCTCCCTACAAGGCCAGTGGCATGGGATATATCCGTTTCGCCAGAGAGGAAAAGGAACTGTTCAAGCTGCTTTTTATGTGCGACCGCAAGGGGGAACCTCCGGAGCCCGGCAGGGAAATGGATGTGATTCTCCCGCTCATTATGAAAAATACGGGGCTTTCCAGAGAAAAAGCGGAGCTCTTTCATCTGGAATTGTGGATTTTCGTGCATGGCATCGCCTCCATGATTGCCACCTCTTATCTGGATTGGGAGATGGAAATGGTCAGTGATGTGCTGACCGACGCCTACATGGGACTGAAGGCACGTTTTTGTGAAGAAACGGAGAAGTAACATGGACGCCATCAAAACGATTGACCTTACGAAAAAATACAAAGATCTGACCGCTGTGGATGGGTTGAACCTCACTGTCCGGCAGGGCGAATTGCTGTCTTTGCTGGGTGTCAACGGCGCGGGCAAGACCACAACCATTAAAATGCTGACAGGACTCGTCCGGCCCACATCCGGAGACGCTTTTCTGAACGGAAAAAGTATTTTGACAGACAGTGGAGTGGTTAAGGCCATGATCGCCGTGTCTCCGCAGGAAACGGCGGTAGCGCCGAATCTGACGGTCAGGGAGAACTTAGAACTGATGGCAGGCGTTCACGGGTTTTCTAAAGCTGAAACGAAAGACAAGGTTGCGGAATTGAGCGATGGTTTTGGTTTGGGGGAGATTGCAAATAAAAGAGCGGGAAAGCTGTCCGGTGGATGGCAGCGCCGCTTGAGTATCGCCATGGCACTTATCAGCGACCCGATAATTCTGTTTCTGGATGAGCCTACTTTAGGGCTGGATGTACTGGCGAGAAGCGATCTTTGGGATATGATTCGCACTCTCAAGGGGAAAATGACTGTGGTTCTGACGACCCATTACATGGAGGAAGCTGAGGCGCTTTCTGACCGGGTTGCCATCTTAAAAAGCGGACAGCTCCTGTGCACCGGCACTCCTGCCCAGATCAAAGCCAAAGCGGGTACGGACAAATTCGACGAGGCGTTCGTCCGACTCATAAAGGAGGGACAGCCATGAAAGGATTGGCATTTTCCAAACGGAACGATCTGGAAATTTTGCGCGACCCGCTCAACCTGTTTTTCGGGGTGGGCTTTCCCATCGTCCTGCTGTTGTTTCTGACCGTTATCCAGAGGAATATCCCGGTGGCGCTGTTTGAAATTGAACATCTGGCACCAGGGATCGTTGTATTCGGACTGTCATTTATGACGCTGTTCTCCGCTACGCTGATCGCAAAGGACAGGGGCAGCTCTTTCCTGCAAAGGCTGTACACTACGCCCCTGACAGCGGGAGATTTTATTTTGGGTTATCTATTGCCGATTTTGCCCATTTGTATCGCCCAGTCGGTCATTTGCTATGCGGCGGCGGTGCTTTTGGGGCTTAAAGTGACGATTCATATTTTGTCTTCCGTTTTGTTTACACTCCCCGTTGCGCTGTTGTTTGTGTCTCTGGGGCTGCTCTGCGGCAGCATATTCACGGATAAGCAGGTGGGCGGCATCTGCGGGGCGCTGCTGACGAACCTGACAGCTTGGCTCTCCGGTATTTGGTTTGACCTGGGACTGGTGGGCGGCGCATTCCAAAAAATCGCAAACCTGCTGCCATTCGTCCATGCCGTAGAGATGGAGCGTGCCGTTCTGCGCGGCGATTATGCCGGGGTTTTCCCGCATATCTGGTGGGCATCAGGCTATGCAGCCGCCGTGACCGCAATAGCGGCATTTGCCTTTTTGCGGCAGATGAAAAGACAGTGAGCCAAACAAGTTGAATTTTGCTTGTTTCAGTAAATAAACGTGTGATAAAATACGATTTACGAAAGGGACAGGCTATGCGGAAAAACATTTTACCGGCCATCTTGCTTTTATTATTTGAAACGATAGCGGTCACTCTTTGGCTGACGAAGGAGAATTTGTTTTATCTTTTCAATTTCAGTTATATCGGTTTGGCAATTACTTTGGGAATGGTTCTTTATATCAAAAAGTACAAACACGCAAGACGGGTCGTGCAGCTTCTTGTCGGTGCTTATATGCTGATTTATTTGGGACTGATCTGCGGCGAAAATATGCAGATCGAGGGCTTTTGGTACTACCTTTTCACCGGCGTGTTTGAAGCGGCAACGATCCATTATGCGGTGGCGAAAATCTTCGGTCCGCTGATTTTCGGCAGAGGATGGTGCGGTTATGCCTGCTGGACGGCCATGGTGCTTGATTTTCTGCCCTACAAAACCGCAAAATACCCGCGAAAACGGATCGGATGGATCAGATATATCGCTTTTGCCGCTTCGCTCGTTTTTGTGGCAGCCCTTTTCCTTGCCCATGTCGGGCATATGGAGAAAATCATGTTTTGGGCGTTTATTGCGGGAAACCTGCTTTATTATATCGTCGGCATTGCGCTTGCCTTTGCCTTACGGGACAATCGGGCGTTCTGCAAATATATCTGCCCTGTCACCGTCTTTTTGAAGCCAATGAGTTATTTTTCACTGCTTCGGATCCAATGCGACAAAAGCAAATGCGTCTCCTGCGGGAAATGCAAACAGGTTTGCCCGATGGACGTGGATGTAACAGACAATTCCAGAAAACGTAAGAACGGAACGGAGTGCATTTTGTGCATGGAGTGTGTGAAAAATTGCCCGAAGGATGCGTTGTAAACCCTGACGGGTTCTTGCGCTGAAAGAAGGAGGATATTTATGGATAAGCAAACAACAGGGACCGTGATTGCAGCAACGAAACAGTGGTGGATGAAGGTCAACAGAAAACCTGTGAGAATGCGCGCACTGGATGGTGCTGTTTTTCCTTATGTCATCAAGATTGAATACACTGTCGATGGGAAGGCGTACACAAAAAGAAAATGGATTAACGCCGGAGCCCCTGTTCCCAAGGTGGGGAGCAATGTGCAGGTGATGTATCATTCTGATAAGCCGTCCAAAGCAAAAATCTTGTAACAGCAATACTGGCAAGCGTGCGTTGCGCTGGTAAATTAAATTTCCACTTCTCAGAGAGGCAATCTAATTACGCCTAATATGTTTTAGATATGAAATTTTAATTAATGAATGCGGCAGAATAATAAAAATCAACTGCCGGTTCGTGTTCTTATACACCCGTTTCCACTATGATCAACTGTGAAAGGAGGTACCCGATATGGATCAAATTAAAATCGGAAAATTCATAGCATCATGCAGAAAGGAACAGGGTATGACCCAGGCTGTCCTTGCGGAGAAGCTCGGAATCAGTGACCGGGCAGTATCAAAATGGGAGACAGGAAAGTCGATGCCGGATTCCGGAATCATGCTGGAGTTGTGTGATTTTCTGAAAATCAATGTCAATGAACTCCTGTCGGGCGAAAGAATTATGGCAGAATCATATGACAAACGGGCAGAAGAAAATCTTCTGGAAATGAAGCGGGAAATCGAAGAAAAGAACCGGCAGATGCTGAGGATGGAGTACTGGATTGTTCTTCCGGCAGTTTTTGCCGGACTTGTTCTGGTATTTGTGGCTTCCTTTGTCTCAATGCCTGTATGGTTGCGGGCCGTACTTCTCGCATTTGCGCTTGTGATCATTTTTGCAGTCGCTTTTGTCGCAGTGGGCATTGAGCAGAAAGCCGGATACTATGCGTGCCAAAACTGCGGCCACAGGTATGTGCCGACCTACTGGCAAGTCAATCTGGCGCAACACGCCGGCAGGACAAGATACATGAAATGCCCTGCATGCGGAAAACGAAGCTGGCAGAAGAAAGTACTGACGAAGGAAGATCAGTTCTGAAATGACGAGCTGGATAAGATGCCAGGTTGTAATGCCTGTTATCTTGTCCGGCTTGTTTTTCTGTGGGAGATTCTTTCGAATTGTCCGCAACGAGACAGGCGCGTGCTGATATATATTATACAATGTGGAGAGGCTTATGAAAAATAATCATGATTTTACACAGGGAAAAATTCTTTCGCCATTGCTTCGCTTTGCGATACCGGTTCTGTTTGCGCTTTTTCTGCAATCATTATACGGTGCGGTAGACCTTCTGGTAGTCGGAAAATTTGCAGATGCGGCGGATGTATCGGCTATCTCTACCGGGTCACAGATTATGATGACCCTGACGGGTCTTGTAAGCAGTTTCGCAATGGGAATGACTATTTTAATCGGACAGATGATCGGAGCAAAAAAACCGGGAGAGGCGGGACGTATTGTCGGAAGCGGGGCCCTGTTCTTCCTTGCAGTTGGCATAGTCCTGACAGCGCTGATTCCGGCAGGGGCGAAACCTCTGGCGCTTATTATGCGCGCTCCGAAAGAAGCGCTGTCCCTTACAACTGTGTACATCCGCATATGCGGCGCTGGTTTTGTTGTGATCATTGCCTACAATCTGATTGGCAGTATCTTCCGCGGTCTGGGAGATTCCGGGACGCCGCTGTTTACCGTTGCGGTTGCCTGTGTCTGTAATATTGTCGGGGATCTCCTGCTGGTAGCAGTTTTTCATCTCGGGACGGCGGGAGCGGCAATCGCCACCGTCTTTGCGCAGATGGTCAGCGTTGTTATTTCTTTTCTTCTGATTCGTCGCAGGGAACTGCCATTTCTGATGAATAAGAGCGTGATACGGTGGGAAGGAAGTATCATCAGGAAAATTTTTCGGCTTGGTGCGCCGATTGCGTTGTCGGATTTTCTGGTCGGAATATCCTTCCTCATCATTCTTGCCATCGTCAATTCCCTTGGCCTTACGGAGTCTGCGGGGGTCGGTGTCGCGGAAAAGGTTTGCGCGTTCATCATGCTGGTTCCGTCTGCTTTTATGCAGGCCATGTCCGCGTTTGTTGCACAGAACCGCGGTGCGGGAAAGCCGGAGCGGGCAGTAAAGGCGTTGAAATATTCCATAGGTGTATCACTGGTTTTTGCGGTGACGATGTTTTACCTTTCGTTCTTTCACGGCGACCTGCTTTCAAAGATTTTTGCCAGGGATCCCGATATTATTACTGCATCGGCACAGTATCTGAAAGCCTATGCGATTGACTGCCTGCTGACCTGCTTTCTGTTTTGCTTTATCGGGTTTTTCAACGGTATGGAACTTACCGCTTTTGTCATGGCCCAGGGTATCATCGGCGCGTTTTGCGTGAGAGTCCCGGTCTCATTTATCATGAGCAGGATCAGGCCGGTATCTCTGTTTTACGTGGGACTGGCTACGCCGTGCTCCACCGTTGTTCAGATATTGCTCTGTTGCGGATGTATGGTATATATCCTTTTACTCGAACAGAAAAAACAAAATCCCCATAATCCCCGAAAGCAGCAACAATAAAATCGGTGAAAACGGTTTCTTTCGGAATTTAGAATACCCCGCTGATGCTATGAAAAGAATGACAAAAATAGCGCCTGCTTTCTAAATCCAATAGCGAATAATGACTGTGATCTTTTATGCTCTAACTTTCATTGATTAACAGTATACTGCCGAACGATCAATAAGTAAAATGCTATTAACTTTTCCTTGTCGATTTGCGAAGTATGGCATATTCGATTATAACTGTATTGTCAGTAAAAAGCGTTTTTGCTATACTCAAAAAAACGTCAGATTTTACGGGAGTCAGCTTTATGAAGTATGAATGCAAGATCACCGTTCTGGAAACGAAATGTTTTCCGGAACTTCAGGAGAAATATTTAGCCAATCCAAAATCAGGACCCTGCCCTTTCTTTAAGGTGGGCGATACCTTTGTATTAAAACGCACGCCACAGCAGGATGATTTTTATCACCTGATGAATGGAAAATTCTGCGGAGAAGCATGGGATGCGATAAGCCGGTATGTTTATACAGCCCTTCAGGGCGGATCTATTATGAAAGGCTGGACAAATGACGACCGGATGATGATCGCCTGCTGCAATGATGGAACAAGACCCGTAGTATTTAAGATTGAACGGATCGATATCCCGGAGAATGATGAAGAACAAGCATGGCTTGCAAGACAAGATTTTCGTAATTCCGCTGCGGATGCTTATACCGGGTGAAAGGGCAGCAGTTTTTAAATTGTAAGATAAGAATAATTATGATATTATCAAAAAGTCACAGATCAAAAAATCAAATGAGGATAACAACATGAAAAAAATCAGCAGTATTCTTTGGGGCCTTGTCCTGATTGCAGTAGGCGCTATCTTTGCCTTAAATGCCTTAAACATCACAGACATCGATGTGTTTTTTGACGGATGGTGGACCTTGTTTATCATCGTGCCGTGTACGGTAGGGCTCTTTACGGAGCACGAAAAAACCGGGAATGTGATCGGTATTCTGATTGGCGTGTTTCTCCTGCTTTGCAGTCAGGGGATTCTGCGTTTTTCGGTACTGTGGAAGCTGCTTGTTCCGGTCATTATCGTGATCATCGGACTGAAAATGGTTCTGTCCGGATTGTTTGGAAATAAAGCAAACGAGATGCTTTCCAAAATCAAAAAAAGCGGCAAAACACCCAAAACCGGATGCGCCGTCTTTTCTGAATGTAAACTGAACTACGATGGAGAAGACTTTGACGGCGCCGAATTGTCCGCCACGTTTGGCGGCGTGAAATGCGATCTGCGGAAAGCAGTGATTGAAAAAGACTGCGCCATTCGCGCGACCGCGGTTTTCGGCGGCATCGATCTGTTGGTTCCCGAAAATGTGAATCTCAAAATCAATTCAAACAGCATTTTCGGCGGCGTTTCCAATAAAGCCGGCGCGCGCAAAGGAACGTATACGCTTTATATCAGCGGCACCTGTATGTTTGGAGGCATTGACATCAAATGACGACCTTGCAAAAAGTGATTCAGTATTTGGCTATTGCGTTTGCCATATTTCTGGCCATCAGTATTCTGGGCGGCCTGCTGCATGTTGTCGCCTTTTTCGGCGGGTTTTTTGATGATGACGCGGTGACTGAAACGTTGGAGGGTTATGCGGTTTCTGAGGATATCCGCCGGCTGGACGTAGATATCGCTGCCGCTGATTTGACGATCCGTCAGGGAACGGAAGTTTCTGTGGAAAGTAATTTGAAGGATTTAAGCGTTGCGGATGAAAACGGAACGCTGGTTGTCAAAGATACAAAAAAATCCATAAACACATATGCCGATGCGGTATTAACGATTTATATTCCCGCGAATACAACATTTGAAAATATCAGCATCTGCACCGGCGCGGGGAAAATGACGGCGGAACAGCTTTCCGCCGACACAGTGGATCTGGAGCTTGGCGCCGGTGAGGTTTCCATTACATCTTTGTCAGCTTCCGAAAAGGCAGACATTGAAGGCGGCGCCGGGAAAGTAACGATTCGTGGTGGCGCACTGCATGATCTGGATATGGATATGGGCGTCGGCCAGCTGAATCTGACTTCGGAACTGACCGGGGACTGCGCATTTGATTTGGGTATCGGAGAATCCAATATTACGGTTCTGGGCGACAGGGAGCAATATGCGCTGGATATTGAAAAGGGCATAGGGACGGTGCGTGTGGACGGACAAACCGTTTCCGAAACGAATACAAAGGAAAAAGGAAGCAACCGGCTGGAAGTGAATGGCGGAATCGGCGCCATCAACCTGCAGTTTGATGATAATACGCACAAAAATTGAATGTTTGAATTATATTTTTAGGAGAAGCCTATGAAACTTGTATCGGGCATCCGGACTTCCCCCTCGTTTAATCTGGCGATGGAGGAATATTTTTTAAAAGAAAAAGCAGAGGAGTATTTTATCCTCTGGCAGAACGACCGGTCGATTATCGTGGGACGAAATCAAAATACCCTGGCAGAGATCAATTATGACTACGTCAGGAACCATCAGATTCCGGTGGTGCGCAGACTCACGGGCGGCGGCGCGGTATTTCACGATCTCGGCAATATCAATTATACGCTGATTCGCAGAAATGCCAGAGGCACATTTCACGATTATGCCGCGTTTTCCGCGCCGGTGATTGCCTGTCTGCAGGAGCTTGGCGTTGCGGCTACGCTGTCCGGGCGCAACGATTTGCTGATTGACGGGAAAAAATTTTCCGGCAATGCGCAGTGTGTCTGGAAAGACAGCGTCATGCATCACGGGACGCTGATGTTTTCATCGGATCTTCCGGAACTGGCCGAAGCGCTCAAAGTCAATCCATTGAAAATTGAAAGCAAAGGCATAGCGTCGGTGCGTTCCCGGGTCACCAATATCAGCGCCCATTTAAAGCAGACAATGTCGGTAGAGGCGTTTTTAAACTATCTGCTGGAGCATATTCCTGCGTATCTGCCGGGTACTACGCGATATATCTGGACGGCGGAAGATCAGGCGCGAATTGCCGAACTGGAAGCGCAGAAGTATGCCACATGGGAATGGAACTATGGGTTTAAAAAGGAATATTCTTTTCAAAAGGAGGCCTATTTCCCCTTCGGCCTGGTGCAGGTGCATATGAACGTAGAAAACAATACGATCCGGGAATTGCGGATTTACGGAGATTTCTTCGGAAGTGCGGATATTGCGCAGCTGGAAGACGCATTTACCGGTGTGCGCCATGAGGAAACGGCCATTGAGAAAAAGCTGCAGGAGATTCCATTGGAAAACTATATCAGCGGAATGAAAAAAGCGCAGCTGCTGGAGCTGCTGCTGTAGCAAAACAGGTTTATGTATAGTGTAAGAGGGCTGCCGCAAGTACGACAGCCCCTTTTCATATGTCAGGCAGAGTCCGTGTTATTTCCTGCATCCGCAGTTCATTCTGGCTGCCTGCATGCCCGCGGCCACATTGTCGAAAGCGGGATTAAAGGCATAGAAGTTGTTGCTGTCCAGATCGTCCTGTACAAGGCGCAGCGCCTCACCGAAACGGGAAGATTGAAGTAGATTTACCTCAAAAAAGATTGCGGCTAAAATCCGCATTAGATTTTCCATGTGATTTCAATATTCCCGTTTGCGATTTTGATAACTTTGATTAAAGCGTCCACAACCGCCTGTTTATCCTCAAAGGAAATGCTGTTCCACTTCATCACATGATCGGTGATCTGCCCTATTTTACTTTCAGTTTTGGAACAGGTGAGAGAAACGTTTTCCTCCTGTAATATCTGGCGTTCTGCGTCCAACTCGGAAACCTTGCCGTTGATGTACTTCATCAAAATGCTGTTTGCATTTCCTACTTTGGAAAGCAGGTCGTTGATTTCCTCGTCTATCTGCGTCAAACGGATTTTGTTTTTTGAGACTAAAGGTACAGTCTCAGTTTCTTTTTCGTCGGATAGTTTTTTAAATTCAGATAGCTTATCACGAATGGCATTGAGCATATATTCTTCCAGAACATCAGCGTAGACCGTACAGCCCGTGCCTTTGCAGGAATTGTCATGCCCGGCGCAGCTACAAACAAAGTAGCGTCCCCATTTCGTTTTTGCTTTTCTAACTACTAAAGCATATCCGCAGTTGCCGCACTTCACTTTCCCGGTCAACCATGAATTTTTAGGTTTGCAGGTCTGTGTTGATTGGCGGTTGTTCAGACAGCGTATCCGGCAGGCTAACCATGTTTGGGCTGGTATAAATCCCCGGTGAGGGGCTAATACAATTTCTTTGTCAGTAAGGTCGTATTGTTTCCGGGTCGTTGATACAGTTCCTTTGTAGAGATAGCAGGCGTTATAACCTGTGAAGTCACTCGCCGGATTATAGATATTTGCGCCTTGACTTTTGAAGAAATTATACACGTCAATGTCAGCTTCCACATACACAGGATTTCTTAACAGATCACTTAACCTTGCAGAGTTCCAAGTTCCCCCGCGTTGTTGCTGGATACCGTTTTTGTGAAGATACCGTATAATATCGCCCAGTGAATTTGACGGGTCAGCATACAAGGAATATATTAGCTTTAGCTGTTCGCTTTCTTCCGGGACTTCCTCATACATGGAAGTACGGATATTGTCAATAACGGTTTCCTTTAAGCGATACCCATAAGGAATACGTCCACCCATGTAAAAACCTCGTTTACACCTTGCATAATAAGCGTCGGTTACTCGTTTTTGAATGGTTTCCCGTTCAAGCTGCGCAAACACAATGCAGATATTCAACATGGCTCTGCCGATCGGCGTTGAAGTATCAAACTTCTCGGTTGAAGAAACAAACTCAACATTATACTGTTGAAAAGTCTCCATCATATTGGCAAAATCCAGTATTGAACGGCTGATACGGTCTAACTTATAAACGATCACCCGCTTTATCTTTCCCGCCCGAACATCGGTCATCATCTTTTCAAAATCTGGACGATTGGTATTTTTTCCGCTAAACCCTCTGTCTGCATATTCAATATAAGGGTCTCCGTGGGTTTCATACCTGCAATATTCAAGCTGGCTTTCGATGGATATACTGTCTTGTTTTTCGATTGATTGGCGTCCATATAATGCGTCATACATCATGTCCTTGTCCTCCTTACAAGGACGTATGACATTGAACCGCGCAAATTTACGTTATACCACCGAACATACATTCTTTCAGTGCGTTTGCTCATATTTTATGAATATCTGAAAGAGTTGTCTCTCGATTTCCCTCTTTACAGTGTCTTGTGGTCTGTGTAAATACTGTGGACGGCGGTTGATTACGATTAAGTGCATTTTTTGTTGATTGATTTCTGATTTGTCAATCGTATATGTTACCTTATACTCCATAAGACACACACCCCTCCCATTTCGTCCGTACATCTTATGAAAGACAGCAAGTACACTATTACAGGCTAAAAAGGGGCTTTGATCAGACGGCTTTTAGCGGAAGCCTCACGGAACTTTCACCCCTCCGTCGGTTTGCCGAAGCCTATCCATTGCCTCGATTGGGGGGGACTGTAAATGTCAAGCACTTTTTTACATCGTTAGGTAATGAGTTTTTTACATCCTTCGGTAAGCAGTTTTTTACACT
>CANRIM010000054.1 GCA_947630695.1 uncultured Lachnospiraceae bacterium | reverse complement strand
TTTTGTGCTTTTCATTCAACCTGTATAAAATTTTCAAAGTTCATTAATTTCTGCTTGACTTTTTATTTGCAGACTTAACTACGCAAAAGAGGACGGCAACAAAACCGGGGATGCAAGGCGCCCGTTGACAAGTAACTCAAAGAAGGAAGAACGAGTTGAAGCTGTTGTCAACCTATGCCGAAAAAACGGCTTTGTTGTCCGAAAAGATATTGAACAAACTCTGCACATTTCTCAGGCAACAGCAATTTTGCTTCTGCGGGAAATGGTTGCCGAAGGCCTTTTGACAAAAAAAGGCGCAGCGAAGAACTTGCGTTACTATTTGACAGATTTGTGATTTTTTGATGTGGAAAAAAACAAAGAATAATGGCAAAGCCGAAAAATATTCCGATGGGTCAGTCCGGTTGTCTTTTATAGATGATAGCGATGTTTTGAGAAGAATAGGGGTATATTGACAGGTGTTCTATTTGCATCAAAATTGCAAGAAACATAGATCATCGATAGTGCACAGGAAAACGAAAGAAGGATGATTATGCCGGGCAGATTGCGAAATATGACTTCTATTTATTTGATGCATGAGGAAAGCATGTTGCTGCTGTACAGACAAGGCGGCAGAGTGGTAAATAATGTTTGGACAGGTTCTGCAGGCGGACATTTTGAGGAAAATGAATTGAATGATGCAAGAGCCTGTGTACTGCGGGAAATGCAGGAAGAACTCGGGATCACGGAAGACGAGATCGAGGGTCTTTCCTTAAGGTATATTGCATTAAGGCGAACAAAGGAAGAAGTGCGGCAAAACTATTATTTTTTCGCGCGGCTGAAACAGCATTTAAACCTTGTATCAAACGAAGGAATTTTAAAGTGGTTTCCAATGCATGCGTTACACGAATTGGAGATGCCCTATACTGCCAAATATGTGATAGAGCATTATCTGGAGGAGGGAAAAGATACAGCGGAAATGTATGTCGGCGTTGCTGACGGAGAAAAGGTGGAATTTATAAAATTCCCGGTGTATTCGTGAGAACGCTACCTTTGACAAGAGAATCTTAACGTGTGCGTTTTTGATAAAATTGCAAAAACGCACACGTTAAACTTGAAAATGACTTATGCATTTTCGAGTGTACCAGAATAAATATAAATCTGGAATTCAATAGAAAAATCATGTTGAGAAGTGAGTTGTTTCTGAGTATAATACTGATAAAGGAGAGGAACCATATGCGAATATATTTGGATAACTGTTGTTTCAACCGCCCATATGACGATCAGAGGCAGATAAGTGTTTCACTCGACGCACAGGCCAAACTTTATGTTCAGGATAAAATTAAAGCGGGGGAATTGGAACTGGTAACTTCCTTTGTTCTTAATTATGAGAATTCCCAAAATCCATACCCTATTAGGAAACAGTCTATTGGACAATTTATCAATGAGTATTCATCTGTTCACATAGGTCGGAGTGCTAGGGAACAATTAGAGCCGCTGATTCGGGATATTATGGATACAGGTATTAAGGTAAAAGATGCCGCACATGTGGCAAGTGCTACAATTGCAGGATGTGAGTTCTTTTTGACTACGGATAAGCGGCTATTGAAGTATAAGACGAAAAAAATGGAGTTGTTAACACCTGTTGAATTTGTGAGAAGACTGGAGGAGCAGATATGAGGTATAGTACAGCTGAAATTATGGATAAAGGAATGGCCTGTCTGGTAGAAAAATTAGGTGTTGTGGAAGCTGAGCACTTTATTTCTGTAATATTACGTGAAAGTTTTGATTATACAAAGTGGCAGCGTGAACATTTTGATAATGTGAATCCGGATGAATTTCTGGAGACAGCATATGGCTACGATGACACCCATCCAATTAGATAATATTTGATTTTGGTCAATTTGAATCGCAGCCACTCAGAAAAGCAGAGTCGCATTTTACGATGCCGAACCCTGCTTTTATTTCTATTTTTTAGATAATGTACTTGTATCAGATTCTCTTGCAAGAAAGGGGTCAGTTGTTATGAATACTTCCGTGATGGACATAATCCGCAAAAGAAAAAGTGTGCGAACATTCAACGGAGCGCCGCTTCGTTCCGAAGACAGACAGAAGCTGGAGGCGTTTCTCAAAACTGCAGACAATCCATTTGACATTCCGATCGAGTTTCGGATTCTCGATGCGAAGGAATACGGCCTGTCCAGCCCTGTGATTATCGGAACGGATGCATATGTGGCCGCGAAGGTCAGCCGCGGGCCGCAATCGGAAATCGCCTTTGGATACAGTTTTGAAAAATTCTGCCTGTTTGCAGCGTCCTTGGGCGTGGGAACGGTCATGCTTGCCGCAACGATCAGCCGCAGCGCTTTTGAGAAAGCGATGGAGGTTCAGGATACCGAGGTTATGCCGGTTGCAAGTCCCATCGGCTATCCGGCGGAAAAACAATCTGTCCGGGAAAAGATGATGCGAAAGGGCATTAAGGCCGATATGCGCCTTCCTTTTGATTCCCTCTTTTTTGAAAATTCCTTTGCGCAGCGTTTAAACCCGGAAAGCGCCGGTATATTTCAGGATGCGCTGGAAATGGCACGGCTTGCGCCTTCTGCCGGAAACAAGCAGCCCTGGCGGGCTGTAGTCTGCGGGGACAAGGTGCATTTCTATGAGAAAAAGGCTAAGGCCATGCAAAACAATTCGCTTGGGGACATACAGAAAGTAGATATCGGGATTGCGCTTGCCCATTTCGATCTGACATTGAAGGAAGCGGGGGTCGCTGGGCGTTTTGTTACAGAAGATCCCGGGTTTGAAACAGACGATCAGACGGCGTATATTGTGACTTACGAGACGCATCAGTAAGATGGTTGAAACATTAGCATGGAGGATTTTGTTATGAATGTAGTAGAAATCATATTCAGTCCCACGGGAGGCACGGAAAAAGTCGCCCATATCATTGGAAAATGCTGGAGCGAGAATCCGAAAATCATAGATCTGAGTGATGCGAAGGCTGATTTTGCCGGGTGTGAAATCACCGGGCAGGAAATGGTCGTTATCGCCATGCCGTCTTTTGGTGGACGTGCGCCCGCCGTGGCAATCGAGCGGCTTCGGAAAATGCGCGGAAACAATGCCAGATGTGTCCTTGTCTGCGTTTACGGAAACCGGGCCTATGAAGATACGCTGGCGGAGATGGAGGATGCCGCGAAGGAAAGCGGTTTTGAAGTAATCGCGGCCCTATCCGCTGTCGCCGAGCATTCGATCATACCGCAGTACGCTACGGGCAGACCCGACGCGGCGGATGAAAAGCAGCTGAAAGATTTTGCTGAAAAAATTGCCGGAAAAACGGAAATCGTTTCTACGATACCAGGGAACCGCCCTTATAAAAAAGCGGGTGGCGGGGGTCTGGTGCCGAAGCCGGACAAGTCCTGCGTGAAATGCGGGGTCTGTGCGAAAGCGTGTCCTGTACAGGCCATTGATTCCGAACGGTTTATGGCGGACGCGAAAAAGTGCATTTCCTGTATGCGCTGTATGAAAGTTTGCCCGCAAAATGCAAGGAAGGTCAATGGATTGATGGTCTCTGCAGCCGCCCTGGCAATCAAAAAAGCCTGTGTGATCAGAAAGGAAAACGAGTTGTTTCTGTGAGACAGTTAAAAAATATTCTTGTGTATTAAAAATGGCGGGAGATTCTTCCCGCCTACGGTGTTCCAAAGAGCTCTCGCCCAGACCGAAGTTGTAATTTGTTACAACTTTTTGTACCAAAAACATATCATATCCACGCATATTTAGCAAGGTAAAAAATTATAATCTGGACAACTGCAATCATATCCTTTTGGCATTCAGCGAAGTGTTGTAATCAGCACTTCGCTATTTTTACGGTAAATCATTCGGGTAGAATCTTGTTCCTGCACTGACCGGTTTCTACATTCCGAAAGAATCAATCAATTTTTTTGCATAATTCATAAGGAAAATCCCCCTTCCCAGTCGTATAATAAGAGAAGGAACAGACGTGTTCCCAAAAGAGGAGGACAGCTATGGATAACGGTGCGAGTAGCTACCGCCGTTTTCTGGATGGCGACGAAAGCGCTTTTGATGAACTGATGGATGCGTATTTCCGCAGTTTGGTCTTCTTCCTTGACCGATATGTACATGACGTTTACGCAGCCGAGGATCTTGCCATCGATGCTTTTTCGGACTTGATCGTGCATAAGTACCGGTACAACTTCAGGGTGTCGTTCAAAACCTATCTTTTCATGATCGGCAAAAGCCGGGCGCTTGATTACCTGAAGCACAGCAAAGTGATCGCTTTTACGGAATTGTCCGAGGCGAAGGATTTGTTGGATGACGAAAAGATGCTGGAGGAAACGGTGCTTGCGGATGAGCGCAAGCGGACTGTAAACGCCGCCATGGCACAGCTGCCGCAGGAAATGCGGGAAGTGGTGCATCTCATCTATTTTGAAGAAATGACTTATGATGAGGCGGCACGGGTCATGAAGAAGAATCGCAAACAGGTGGACAATCTTTTTTATCGGGCAAAAAAGGAGCTTCGCCGTCTTCTCGGAGAGGATGGTGCGCGGATGTTATGAGAGATTTGAATGAATGTAAAACGGAAGTTTTTCGACGCAGCAGCGAACGAATCGCGGAGCGCAGAAAAATGCAGCACCGGATTCTGGCGCTGTGCATACCGCTTTGCCTGGTCGCTGTGATTTCGGCAGGGAGTTTTTCTTTCCTTTTTTCGCCGCTGAAAGCGGCAAAAGAGTCAGGCGAAAATCAGTCACAGGCCGAATCGTTACAAAGTGACCGGCAGATGTATGAGGGAGAGATCGCCGGCACACCGGCGCTCGGGTCTCTCGACAGTTTTTCTTTTTCCCTGACCTGGGGCTGCTATGGAATCAGTTCCTATGACAGCGCAACAGGACAGCTTGTCAAAACGACGGACGCCACGCATCCGGAGGATTACAAAACGACCTATCAGCTGACGGAGGCACAGAAAAAGGAAATCTATGACCTGATCGATGGATTGGACGTAACGAAGTATCCCGATTCTTACGATCCGCATGGAGAAGATGTACATTCCAGTCCGTCCATGACGCTGATCTTGTCGGTCAGCACCGATCAGATACAAAAAACCATTACGGCAGAAGAGATTGCCATGACCTATCATTCAGATGATCCGACAGGACAGAATTTTCTGGATGTCTGCAAAGCCATCGAAGACATTTTAACCGAAACAAAGGCGTGGAAAGCGCTTCCGGAGTATGAATTTTATTATGATTGACGCCAATTGCCGGACTTGTGCATCACGATGAAAGGGCGAAATGAAAATGAAAATAACACATAGACGCATGGACGTGGCGGCAGTCTGTCTGCTGCTGGCCTGCGCCATGCTATTTCATCTGACCGGCTGCGGGCTGCGGGGGCAGGCGGAAGATGTGATGAAAGGGATTACGCCGGAAAATGTTACGGCCTTGACCGATCTGACGGCGCAAAGCGAAAACGCGGCGGATTTTGCCGTTCGCCTCTTTCAGGCCAGAGCGGAAACCGGAAAGAATACGCTGCTTTCTCCCCTGTCCGTGCTCAGCGCCCTGTCGATGACCGCAAACGGCGCAGCGGGGGAAACCCTTTCGCAGATGGAAGCGGTTCTCGGTATGCCCGTGGAGGATCTGAATCTGTATCTCTACAGCTATATGCAGGACCTGCCGCAGGACAAAACCGCAAAACTTTGCATGGCAAATTCTATTTGGTTTACCGACGATACACGGTTTACGGTCAGCCGGGATTTTTTACAGACCAACGCCGATTACTACGGCGCAGATATCTTCAAAGCCCCGTTTGACCGGCGGACTTGCAGCGACATCAACCATTGGGTGAAACAGAAAACGAATCGGATGATTCCCGAAATTCTGGACGAGATTCCGCCGGACGCCGTGATGTATCTGGTCAATGCGTTGGCGTTCGAGGCCGAATGGACGGAAGTGTACAAAAAAGATCATGTGCGGGAGGACGTCTTTACAAAAGAGGACGGAACCGGGCAGACGGCCGAATTTATGTACGGTACGGAAAGCCATTATCTGGAAGATGAAAAGGCGACGGGATTTCTGAAATATTATAAAGATCGGGACTTTTGCTTTGCGGCGCTGCTTCCCAGAGAGGGTGTCGGTCTGTCGGAACTGATTGCGTCGCTGGACGGAAAGCGTCTGCACCATCTGCTGGCCGAACCCGACGAAGTCCCCGTGCATACGGCGATTCCCAAATTTGAAACGTCATATGATACGGAAATGTCCGAAATGCTGAAAACCATGGGGATGACAGACGCATTCGATGTCCACAGGGCGGATTTTCACGGCCTCGGGGCTTCCCCGGAGGAGAAGAATATCTATATCGGTCGTGTTTTGCATAAGACCTTTATTTCTGTAGGAGAAAAGGGAACGAAAGCGGGCGCGGCCTCTGCCGTGGAAATGAAAATGGAAGGCGCGGGGGTTGCGTCAGATGAAGCGAAAATGGTCTATCTTGACCGGCCCTTCGTTTATATGCTGGTGGACTGTGAGAATCATGTGCCGATTTTCATCGGCGCCATGAACGATATGGGGGAATGACGAGAACCGCAGGCTGGCATTTATCTTATTTTACCCTAATAAAAATATTGACATTTATAATAAATTATTATAATCTATAAAAAATTATATAATAAATATTGGAGGCCGAAATGAAAAAAATAGCGAAGCTCACAGAATTGGAATTGAAGATTATGAGGGTATTGTGGGAGCAGGAGAAGGATTTGACAATACAGGAGATTGCCGGATTCCTCGAAGAAGATCAACTGAGCGTGCCGTCTGTGACGCAGGCGATTCGCAAGCTCGTCAAGAAGAAAGCAGTCGAGGTGCAGCGCTATATTCTGGTTTCCAATGTATATGCGCGCACTTTTTCACCCTGTTTCAGTCAGAAAGAATTTCTGGCAGAGGAGTATGTGAGATTAAATAAAAGCGTATTTGGTGTGAATCGAATAAATCGCATGAGTATTATTACGGAACTTTTATATGTGGCGGATGACGAAATCAGTCAGGAGGACATTCAGCAGCTGCAGGAGATAATCGACCGAAAAAAAGAAGAACTGGCGAGAAAAGAAAATGAATGAGATCGTTCTGAAAACAGATAATTTAACAAAACAATATGGAAAATCAAATGCAGTCGATCATGTGAATCTCACCATAGAAGAAGGGGATATATACGGTTTTATCGGGGAAAATGGTGCGGGAAAAACAACATTTATGCGCATGATCTGCGGATTGATTTTTCCCACGTCCGGCAATATAGAACTGTTTGGGAAAAGAGAGAAAAAGGAAGTAACAGATGCGCGGCGAAACATTGGCAGTATGATTGAGCATCCGGCCATCTATCCGAATATGTCGGCTTTATCTAATTTGGAGGTGCAGAAAAGATATTTATCACTCGATATCAGTAAGGAAGAAGAAATTGAACTGTTGAAGCTGGTGGGACTTCCGGCAGATGAGAGAAAAAAAGCAGGCAGATTTTCGATGGGGATGAAGCAAAGACTGGGAATTGCCATGGCGTTATTAGGTGATCCAAAGTTTCTGATTCTGGACGAACCGACGGTTGGACTTGACCCTGTCGGGGTTGTGGAATTGCGGCATCTTTTAGGAAAAATTCATAAAGAAAAAAAGATTACCATGTTAATCAGCAGTCATAACCTGTCTGAACTGGAGAAATTGTCTAATAAATATGGGATCATGCATAAAGGAAAATTATTAAAAGAATTTGCCAGTGAAGAAATGAAAATGGAATGTGAGAAAAAATCCTGTGATCTGGAGACTTTTTTAATTGAGATCATAAAAAGCGCAGGCGAAAGGATATGATTGTGAATGTTTTAAAAGCAGAGCTTATAAAGCTAAGAAAGTCCAAATCGCTGCAAGTCATGGCGGTGGTTCTGTTTATTATCATCCTGCTGACTGCAATGTATGCAGACAAAACAATTCCCTTTGCATATAAAGACATCATGGGGTATGGATATTTTGCTCCTTTTTTATCTCCATATATGTTTTTTGTATTTGAACTGTTGGTATTTGGCGTGTTTACCGCGATATCGACAGGTACGGATTTCAAAAACAAAACGATACAAGGGGTTGTGGCCAGAGGCATCAGGAGATATCAGTATTTTTTCGGAAAAATCATTTTTATAATGATTATTACGGGAATTACGCATTTCTTCTGCATTGGAATTTTTTCCGTTTATCGAATTTGTGCCGTTGGATTTGGTATAAAAAGTCAGTTTATGTCAGGTTATTTTATAAAATTGACTGTATACACAATCGTTACTTTACTGCAGCTTTGGGCCTATATTGCATGGTTCGTAATGTGGTCTTTTTTGTGCAGGCGGGAAGCGGTGGCCTGCGGGGTCAGCATATTGACAGTATATCTGGATGGCATATTGGGGCAATGGATGGTGGCCAGAGGATTTCAGATTTTTTTGTATACGCCCCAAAGAATTGTTTATAGCCTGATCGATGAATATGTTCAGACAGACAGAATACTTTCGATGGAGTTTATATCAAATATGATTCCGGCGCTGATGATTATGACGGTTACCCTCGCATGTGGCCTGCTGTTTTTTGAAAAATCAGATCTGCAATAAAATAACGGAGGCGGAAGATGAAAGGTATGATGTCGGCAGAACTATATCGAATGTCTAAATATAAGATTATTTTTGTTGAAATGTTTTTCCTGACTGTAGCAAGTCTATTCTTTTCATTTAAGGAATACCCTGTTTTTCAAAGATATCAGTATATGGCGCCCTTTTTTGCGGCTTTTTTAATGTGTTATGTATATATGATTGGTTTTGCGTGTTTAACAGGAATGATCATAGGGGAAGATTTTAGAAATGGCTGCACAGGAACCGTAATCGCCAGGAGCAATCGCAGAATCCGTTATTATTTTGGAAAATTGACAGGACAGTTTTTGATTTGCGGCGGATTATTTCTTCTGTCAGTTATTTTGTATTCTCTTTTCAGGGAATTGTTTGGTAACGATAGCGCCTTTTTGATCAGAGATCAATATTTGGCGAAACTTTTGATTTACCTGCTGGTTGCGCTGCTTCAGATTATGGCAATGACCGCAATATATACGATGATTACTTTTCTGATTCGAAAAACTGTGTTGGCAGTAAGCATATGTATGGCATTGATTATGGTGGAATTATTGGCCAAACAACTGGCCCGGACATTTCAATTATCCCAGCTGGAAAAATTATTCCTGTATACGCCGTTTGGAATTTTAAATCGCATGAATTTATTTGTAATACCGGATCTGTATTTGTGCAGGGATTTTATACTTTTATGCATACCGCCAATGATTATTATATTTGTAACGTCCGTTACAGGCGCCATGGCCTTTCAAAAGATGGATTTAGAGTAAGCATAATTTATCCGGTGAAGGAAAAGAAGGGAAAGTATGATTATTTCAGTTGATCGTACAGGGGATAAAATGGATTGGTCACTTTTTTCTTTGATAACCAGAAATTTATATTGTTCCGGGCTGATTCTTTTGCTATGCCTATGCTGTCACAGCAGGCAGCTGTTAAAACGGCTGGGGCCGTCATGCATCATGCTGTCGTTTATCGTTTGTATCATCAGAATGTTTGTGCCATTGAATTTTTCATATATCTATCATCCTGTATTGCGTACGGGAATGAACGCTTTCAGACAATTTCTTGAACTCCCATTAAGGCAGGGACATTTTGTGACGGCAGGCCAGGTACTGATGATGGTATGGGGCGCTGTATTTTTTGCTCTGATTTGCAGAAAAGCAGTGATCTATGTCAGAGTATGCCGTTATGTTATGCTTTTGCCAAAGTTAGAATATGACAGGAAGCAGCTTCAGTACATTCTGCTCCATGAGCAGATGCATATGAAAAACAGAGATATCTGGCGCAAATTATCCATGGATTTTCTCTGCACCTGTTTTTGGTGGAATCCCGTTTTTTCATTATTGAGAAAAGAGTATTTTGGATTAATCGAGATGCGCAATGATTTAAATCTTTCCGCAAATCTTCCGGACAAAGAGATCGTAAATTATATGGAATGCCTGAAAGATATGGCGATACAATCAACAGGGAAAATGCATGTTTTCGGAATCCCTTTTTCCGGCGGCAATTTTAAGAATCTGAAAAGAAGAATGGCTCTGCTGGCGGATTCTGCTGTTTGCAAATGGCAGCAAATGATCGTGTGCGTGCTGCTTTCCGGATTGTTGGTCCTGACATTTTCCGGGGTATTACCACCGTATCACTTTGCAAAGATGTATGGTGTTGTGCGTGTTACTTCGGAGAATACCTGCCTGATAAAAAACGGGAAAGGTTACGATATTTATATTAATGACCAATATGCCGGCAGCGTAAAAACAAGGAATCATCTTGACGATATACCGATTTGTATAAGTTTAGAGGAATATCTGCGCAGAAATCGGGAAGGGGGAAAATAGTGTATGAAATCCGTTCGCAAGGAATTTATAAAAATATTGACCGGGAAAAGTTTATGGATACTGATTATTTTTCTGGCTGTTATTTCAGTTGCTTCGGGATTTTCCGGGCCGACGTCCATTGTGGCAAAACGGTTTGGCACAAGGGTCGGGAAAAATGTCTATATGGTTCCATTTGCAGTGATCTATAGTTTTTCTCAGATACTGAACATCGTACTTGCTTTGATGACAACTCTTTCCGTACATGACCTGCAGAAACCGAAAACAGATGCAGCTGCCGGGTTCCGGCAGGGACTGATTGCAAGATGGATCGCGGGCACAGGCGCTGCGGCAATGAGTATCCTGCCCTGCAGTTTGCTCTGGTGCATGAAAAGGAAAGCGTTTTGGCCTGTAAGTGAAAAGATAACAGATTATGACAGGAAGCTGATTGTGTTTCTGGCGGCGTTTTTGGTAATCGTACTTTGCCAGATAACTTGCTGCTATGTCATATCCCTGCTGACTCAAGATTTCATCATGGCAAACCTGATCTGCCTTATACCTACATTTGCCTTTGGAATGTTCAGTATACTTGAGTGTTCTTTTTCTGTCGTGCTGCCGGTAGGGGCAATGACTTTGTTAAAGAATCTTGTGGTAAATGATACAATACTGACAACAAATCTCTTTTTCAGCATTTTTCCGTGTATTCTGTTTACTGTAGTATTATGTTTATTTGGCTTTGCAGTGAATAGAAAACGGAAATTTAAATGAAATGCGTGAAAAAATAATTGAAACGATTTGGACTGCGGCGGCAGTATCGTTCGTTTTTGAGAAAAATTAAAAATTCCATACGATCTGCATATTGACAATATATCAAAAAAGGAATATTGTAATAACAAGAAGGGAGAAACTGTAAGTGTTTGAGATCGAATTTTACCGATTGGAAGACGGGACAGTACCCGTAGAAAAATTTCTTGATAAATTGAATATAAAGATGAGAAATAAAGCATTGAACAGCTTATTGATTCTTGAAGAATTTGGAAATACACTCAGAGAACCATATTCAAAGTCTATGGGAGAAGGGATTTTTGAATTACGTATTAAGTTTGCCGGGGATATTTCCCGGTTGTTTTATTTCTTTTTTGTAAACAATAAAATTATTGTAACAAATGGATTTATAAAAAAGACAAGAAAAACGCCAAAATCGGAGCTGGCGCTTGCCCGGAAGTATAAGAAGGATTATGAGAGGAGTCATAAGGATGAGTGATCTTAAAAAATATCTTGAAAAGCAGATGAAAGATCCTGAATTTGTTAAAGAACACCAGTCAACAAGCGGAGAATTTGAGCTTGCACGGGCGCTGATTGCTGCAAGGATTGAACAGGGAATTACGCAGAAAGAGCTGGCCAGACGAAGCGGATTGCGGCAGTCTAATATAAGCAGAATAGAAAGCGGTAACTGTAGTCCAACGGTCACAACACTTCAGGCAATAGCCAATGGTCTTGGTCGTAATCTTGTAATAGATTTTAAGTAAGAGATACCGTTCAATCTGCAGAATCTACAGGTAATTGAACGGTAAATGTACACCCGCCGCCCGGCGTATCCATTAATTTAATATTTCCATGATGGAGTTTTATGATTTCCGATGCGACACTGAGACCCAATCCGTAATGGTTTTTGTCTGTCCGGGCAGGATCTCCGGAGTAAAAGCGAAGAAATACCTTCTCCTTGTCTTTGTCGGCGATTCCGGGGCCATGATCTTTTACATAAAAAAGTATGGATTTGTCCATCACTTTGGCGCCCGTCTCAATGGGAAATCCGGGAGAGGAGTAGAAAAGTGCATTATCCAGAAGAACGCCCAAAGCCTGCCTGATACGATCCTTGTCACATAGTAACAGAGGATACTGATCCTCAATATCCAAGTCTAACTGCAGATCTTTCTTTTGTGCGGCTTCTATGTATTCTTCCCAGAGTTCTATCAGCAGCGTATCTACATTCGTTTTTTTCATATGCATCGTCCAATGTCCGGTATCACTTGCTGCCAGCAAAAGCAGGGAATGTATCAGATCGGACATACGGCTGCACTCCGTTAAAATAATACTCTGTTTCTGTGCAGAAGCAGAGTCTGCTTCTTTGATGTGCAATGTTTCTGCATTGGCTTGAATTACCGCTAACGGAGATTTTAATTCGTGTGAAGCAGATGCAATAAAATCTTTTTGACTTTTCATCGCTGTTTCTATTGGACGGACAGCTTCTCCAATCAAAAAATGACTGATAAAAAACATCAGAATACCAACACAGGACCAGATCGCCAGATACCAAAGGCAGTTTCTTTGCAAAATGGTTCCAAAATCGGATCTGGGACAGGCTAATACCATCTCGCAGACGGCGTTGTTCATGTAAAAGGTACTGTACAATCCGTAAAAAGCATTTTTGTTGTTATCACCAATAGCGCAAACACTTTTGGAAGTCGACAGGTTTTTTCCCCTTTCCGGCGCAGTTGCCTCCATGGAAAGAATATTTTTACCGGATTTGATCTGATCGCTTACCGTCTGAAACGTCATATCTGTATTTTTGGAATTTGACTGGGAATGAATACCATCAGAAATGAAAATAAATCCATGTAATTTATCATTGTATTCTGACAAAGGCAGCATGGACAGATCTTTTGTCTGCTGCGCCAATGCAATGATGCTGTCAGCTGTATTATCTATAAATGCGATTTCGTAGTTCTGTACGCGCCGGACTGTGTTATAGATCAGGACACACATGGCCGCTGTAAAGATCAGCATAGTAAATGACAGGAACAGAAGCATGAGCTTTTTTCGTATTTTTTTGATCATTGCAATTCTCCCAGATAAAACCCGGATCCGTAAATGGTTTTTATCGTTGTTTTACATTTCAATTGCCGCAAACGTTTCCGTAAAAAATGAATATAGTTATCCACATTTCCATTTTCAATTTCTGTATTTTCACCCCATACCCGCCAGATGAGCTCGCTGCGGCTGTGGGTTTTATCAGGCATTCTCATCAGCACTGCAAGCAGATCCGATTCTTTTTGCGTCAGAATAACAGAGCGATCGCCGCACTGTAGTTTTCTGTGTTCCTGATCCAGTGTGAGATCAAACACGGAAAGCAGGGCCGTATCCACGATTTCGGCGGGTCTTCGAATGAGTGCCCGGATTCGTGCAAGCAATTCTTTGATATGAAATGGTTTGACCAGATAATCATCCGCGCCGCAGTCCAGTCCATCAATTTTGTCCTTGAGTTCCCCAAGGCCGGTCAGAATGATCACCGGGGTTGAGATATGTTTTTGACGCATGGCCCTCAGAATGGTCAATCCGTCTATGACAGGAAGCATTCTGTCCAGCAGAATAATGTCATAAGGACAAAGGGAGTTTAAAGCATAGGAGAGGCCTTCTTCTCCATCATAGCAGCAATCTGTAATATACCCTTCTTTTTGCAGCTGTTCCGCCACAACAGCGGATAATTGCTGATCGTCTTCTAAAAGCAGTATTCGCATCGTATCCTCCCAGACCATATATAACGGCACTCTTAACGCAAGTATAGCAGGTAATTTTCTAAAACTCTTTTAAGAACCTGTAAAATTTTTTGGAAAAATTCAAAGACTTTTACAGAACGAAGACCGTATCATCTGTCCGTACGAAGCAAGGAGGTGCTTTCATATGAAACACAAAAAATGTTTACTTTTCGTAACGGTGCTGTTGGCATTTGCCTGTGCCGGATGCGGACAACAGACACAGAATGAACGTCAGTCGAAAACCGGCGAAAATGCAGTGAATGAAAACAAAGAATTGCAGCCCGGAACTGGCGAAAATCCATCCGATGCAAATAAACTTTTTCAAATCTGCAGCTTGAGCGGTACGGTTACAGCGTTTACGGAAAACGGCTGTACGATTTCCCCTACCAAAGAAGGCGGCGAGGGAGAAGCGATTCAGGATGCCCCCGGCTATGAGGATACCTTTGTATCCGTCGTGTATGATCCCGGCTGTACGTTTTGGATCGCCCATGTGGACATTCAGACTGCGACAGCT
>CANRIM010000053.1 GCA_947630695.1 uncultured Lachnospiraceae bacterium | reverse complement strand
AATTGGCAGACTCGCTAGATTCAGGTTCTAGTGCTCATTCCGGGCGTGGGGGTTCAAGTCCCCCCTCGCGCACCAACAAAAGTCCTGTAACTGCAAGGGTTACAGGGCTTTTTCTATGCCCTTGGCTCCTGTTGCTCCCCGGCGCTCTGGCCTGTTTCCGAACAACTTTCCGAACAAAAACCGAGACTTTCCATATACGAGTTCATAGCTTCCGACGCTTTGCCCCGCTCGTTGTCCAAAACATGAGCATATACATCTGTTGTTGTGGACACCTGATTGTGGCCTAGAAACGCCGACACATTGACAACGGGCATACCGCCTCTTATGAGCATTGTTGCGGCTGTGTGCCGCAGATCATGCAACCGCACATTCTCCGCGCCGCACCCTGCAAGAAACTTTTTGATGTTCCTTGTGAGATAGGCGGGATTCACCGCCTGCCCGCTCTCGTATGCACATACTTTGTCAGATACCATTCTCTGCGCCTCTCTGCGCTCGTAGAGGCTTTTCAGATATGGGATAGTACTCTGAATCATCTGTATGTTTCTGCGGCTTGCAAGCGTCTTTGTGCGCTCTGCCTCGTACAGCGTCCCGCTGTAATCCGTGACGGTGTTCCGTATGTAGATGGTGCCGTGCTCAAAATCAACGTCCTGCCACCGCAGGCCGCATATCTCCGACCGTCGCAATCCATAGCACAGTCCAAGCACCAGGGCAGATCGTAGCGGCTCCCGCTCGTCGTTCATCTTTTGAAAGACGGCTCGTACCTCGTCCGTTGTCAGGCTTTTGCCCTCGTACTTCTTTTTTGCTGGGAGTTCTACCATCGTTAGGACGTTCCCCACATCCGAGGTTAGCACTCCATCCAGCACGGCGTATTTCAGCGCTCCGTGTATGATGACGTTGTGCTTTCTCATAGTATTGGGGGATGTAGTACCTTCCAGAGAATTGAAGTACTCTTGGATATGCTGCCGCTTTAAGTCTTTCAGCTTAATCCCACCAAGGGCCGGAATAATATGCTTGTCTGCGTACATCTTGTAGGCGGCCAGGGTGTTAGGCCGTATCTTTCCCGCTCGCGTCCGCAGCCACGAACGTACACAGTCCCCGAATGTTGCGTTTTGGTCTATGGGCGCTTGTTCTTTTAATTGACGTTCCCACTGTGCGACAATCTCACGCATAGCGGCCTCTGCCTTGCGCTTATTATTGCCGCTTACCTTGTAGCCGGTTGACTTGCTATGCAGCTTGGGCTTGCTTCCCGGCGTGTCTGGAAATCGCGCTCGTACCGTCCAAGCACCTTTATCATCCACTAGATAGCCTTTTACTATCGTTTGGCTTGCCACTGTTGCCCTCCTTTCATTTTGGCAAGCCAGATTACCAACGCCATTATAACGCTTGGCGCTGATCGGTTCAATAATGATTGACAAGATTAAAAAACCACCTGCCTTTATTTTTTATACTGAAAAGCCAATAACGATTGGCTTTTGGAGTTGAATTATCCGTCACAATTTATGCTGTTATGACAGAAACGCCCGTAATCATGGGAGATTGAGCGGGTAAAACCGGCTTAGTTCATACCCGCAAACTCTTGGAAATGGGCGCTTCATAGGCTGATTATACTTTAGCATATTAAAACGCGAAAGATATTTCTTGCTTGCCCGTAATAAGACACAGCGCCTCATTATCTCCCATTTGCCGCTTCTACCTTTGTGATCTCCCATCCAGCAGAGCGTAACGCTCCTACGGGAATACCGCTCCCAATCTCATTCCAGAGCGTGAACCACTCTGGCTGCTCCCGGTTTAGCCGCAAGAGCATTTCTGCGTGTGACCTGTCTGTATTGAAATCCCGCTCAACAGGCTTATTCCCATTAGAGGCAAGCAGATCGCGTGGTGTTTGCTCCTGTCTACCGTTGAAATACACTTTTGTATGTTCTGTAAGTTTACACTTTCCAAGTATTACAACTAATAAATCATTCAGTTCAGATTCACTTTTGCACTTATAGAAGTTTGATATATCGTTATGAATAGCCTCCACAAGATACTCACCTGTTCTATGGTCTACCGCTCCGTATAACTCGTAAGGGAGATAAAACAGGGAAACACGATTGAATTTCTTTTTATTTCCTTGCCAAGTCATACGAGATAAATTCCACATACAGTTGTTGTGTATATCTCCGTTAAAGTGGTCGATGGAATAATTGTCATTATATAAAGCTGCCCGCTCATCATCCAAGTGCTTAAGGAAATCTTGTGGATTTCTATAATTCTTAAATCTTGTGAAGTACAGATACACAAAAGTATGAAGTTTGATATTGGTAAAAAGTCGTTCGTTATGGATAGCACACTCTTTTCTTTTCTTGTGAACATAGAACGTGCATAACGATGGTGTTTGCAGTATGCCCAGCAGAGCAGGGTCATAGTCTGTAACAAACGGTTTGTCAGTCTTTTTAAGCTGGATATATATTTTACTGCCATCACTCCAAATTCTACGGGATGGTGTGCTTTCTATTGGCCTTGATGTATCATATATATTTTTACGGCGTAAATCGTACACTGTGGGGTTTGTGGTGATGCTATCTATTATCGCTTTTGAATTGCGTATCTGATACACCGATTGTTTGTTGTATCGGCACATCATATATTTTGCAAGCTGAACGCTCCGACCTCTGATCGAGATGTTAAAATAACACCTCCCATGATTCGGGTATACTACTGCCGCGTTCCCCTTGTTGATGTCACACTGTAGTAGGTTGCATACCCGTCTGTCCCGGTCAAAGAGAGCCATGCGTCCAGACGGCAAGTGTTCCAGGCAATAGCACGGCTCCCCGTCACACGTTGCCTCGTAGATCGCATTCGTCTCTTTCTTGGAGCGAAAAACTTCTTTTTGTTTGATAACGTTCATATGTTAATTCCCTTCATGTAATATGAGTAAATGCTTTGGAAAACCTGCAAACCAGCTTATAACAAGTAATTGCAGATTTTTCTCTTGTCCATGTCTGAGGCAGCTACCTACCGGTATGCACCTTGTTTGAGGTAGCTGCCTACCGGTATACCTGATAGCCGTGACCGGCGAATGCTGATGGTCACGAACCACCTTCCATATTCTGGATTTTTACACAGCGTGTGTCACGAACCAAAATGAAAGCCTTGCGCCCCAAGGGTTTCAGGCTCTTTTCCTATAAAGTAATAATAACTATTTTTTTCTCTTTGGATACCAATATACTTGATACCTACTATTGATACCAATATTCTCACCTAGCTATTGAGTATGGAATGTTCAGCATTGTATTTAGACCAATGCGGCAGGCACTTTAGTGTAATGAAGTGCCGGTTAGCCGTTTGAGGTGCCGTCCAGGCGAGCGGCAGCGAGTTCCCACGGACACGCTTTTGCCTCAATACCACGCACCCGGACGAGCGACAGCGAGTTTGTAAGGGGAAGCCCCCCTTCCCCTTGGAAGTCCGCAAACCGTTGGTATTACTGACTTTTTTGATATGCCTTCTTAAGAAAGAAAAAGGGAGAAACGAAAAGATAACACCAGCCCCACGAAATGCGTTTGGTAATTATTTCCATACCTCGTGAGCGAGCCAACGCTCCAATAAATCCCTCATTCGCTTGGATGGCAGATATATTGTTATCGGCTGTCCATTTCTTATACGTGAGCGGAATATCCATTGTATAAGGGAAGACAGCGCGTATGTATCTCGTCCCAGCGTAATGCCTTGCGTGGCAAAGAAATCTGTAATCACGGGTCTTGGATACATGTTGCAACAATAGGCCAACGCCCATCTGCTACCGAAGTTATTTGTCGCTCTTGCATTGCAAGAGACGAAACAGCTTATCTCTGTTTCAATCTTCTTCTTTTTTTCCTCTGGAAGTCTGCGCTCTTCCGATGTCAATTTACGAGTTATTGTATAGCCATTCCCGGATAGTTTGTGTCGGTATTCTTTTGGACACGTCCACATTATTTCTGCGGCCCGTGCCTTCATCTGTTTTGTGAGATTATATTTTATTTTGCCTTTAAGTTTGGAGAAACTATCTTCCCTTGCACTCTGGTACCACGTTTTTGAGAGGCTACCTCGTCTGAATGTAGATTCACCGACAAACTTTATTAGTCCTCTGCAATAGTCACGAAATGAGAAATCGGATTCGATATTGTACTCACACAACTGATACTCATTATATTGCGACTTCTCAAGGCCGCATATCTCGTATTTGATATTGAATAAATCAAAGTATGCTTTCAGTTGTGAGCCTCCGAACATATAAGTCATTACATATACATTCTTGAAGGCTTTGAATATCTCTGGGGGATATATGCAGATCATAACTCTCTGGTTTACATAGAATACTCTTCCTGACTTTGCCATACTTTCTAAAACTGAAAACTTGCCGCCATCCCAAGTAGGGCCGACCCAACTGACGCGATGAGTGGCCTCATCTATTTTAATATGTCCGTCGGATATAAGATTCTCTATATCTCGCGGTAATAGCTTTTGCTCCACGTTAGTAGATACCTCTTGTATCTCGTTAAACTCTTGGACAGCTTCAAGGGCTTCATCAAGAATTAGTGTATATTCCCCTTGCTGGATATTATCAAGCGTTTCTTGAGTCGCATTTAGGAACGTGGTATGCGTTACTGCAATATCTTCCCCACGTGCCAGCAGGTAATTGAAGCTGTCGATCTTATAGCAGTTCACAATATCATCATCAACGAGGATATAATATTCTGGCTCCTTAAAACGCCAATTACCGTCCGCGTCCGCGGTGCCGTCCTTTATTCGCTTGATCTCTTCCAGATATGGGGTACAGTATACATAGCTTGTATCTTTGTTTGTGTTCATTTCTTGGATAGCCCAAGAAGTTTTACCCGCCCCACATGGAGCATCAATAATAGTAATATCGTTTATAATTATTTACCTCCAGAATTTATTGAAGTTCTCTAGTGTATCAACCGTCGTATGTGGTATATACTGCCCCCGGACAAAGCCGATCAACAGATCAATACACCTGCCGCATACCTTCACCGTCACCCGCTCACCGTCATACTTGCTGCCGTAGTTCGCTTGGAGCGTAACCTCCGACCACGTTTGGTCTTGCTTGCGTTTTTGATATTGTCCGAATGGATGGAACCCCGGCGCTTCTTCTGTAACCGGTAACGGCGGGGGAGCAATCCCCCGCCACCTATGACCGTGCCCCCCGGTACAGTACCAAAAGAAACGTAATGGGGCTTTGTAGCAAAAGCACCGCCGGGAAACAGGGAAACCCGCTCCGGACATTTTACCAAAACTAGGGAACCTCAAACGTGATATAGAAAGGAAAAATACCAATGCCGATTTACGGATATGGGCGAATCTCCACCCCGGCCCAAAACATAGACCGCCAGATCAGAAACATAAAGGCCGCATACCCGGAGGCGGTTATCGTGACCGATACGTACACGGGAACGAAAGACACCCGCCCCGGCTGGCAACGTCTGATGCACACCATCAAGCCGGGAGATATTTTGATATTTGACAGCGTTTCGCGTATGAGCAGGAACGCCGCCGAGGGCTTTAATGCTTATGAGCAGCTTTACAGCGCCGGGATTACGCTTGTTTTTCTCAAGGAACCGGGTATTGACACTACTGTATATCAGAGCGCGCTCAAGAGCGCCGTACCCTTGACAGGGACAAACGTAGACCTCATACTGCAAGGGGTGAACGCTTTTCTGCTGGAACTTGCCAAAGAGCAGATCAGACTTGCGTTCGATCAGGCAGAGAAAGAAGTTAGCGACCTGCACCAGCGGACACGGGAGGGCATGGAAACGGCCCGTCTCAATGGCAAGCAGATAGGACAGGTAAAGGGTAGGAAGCTGCACACCAAGAAATCAGACCCGGCCAAGGAGATCATACGCAAACACAGCCGGGCTTTTGGCGGCTCCCTCTCCGATGATGATTGCAGGAAACTGGCCGGGATAAGCCGCAATACCTACTACAAGTATAAATCGGAATTGAAGGGGGAGATCACGAATGAATAACAAGGCCATAAAAGCATTGACCGTCTGCGTCATACTGTTTTTGGCGCTGGATATATTGCTGTTTTGCAGAATGAAGCAAGCCGGGGAACAGGGCGCGCCAGCGGCCACAGAATCCCCGCTGTATACCACGCAACCGCAACCAACGGTTATTCCCACGCCCACGCACACACCACGCCCCACAGCGCCGCCAGAGCGCGACACAGGCAAAGAAGAGCACAGCACCGCATACAGTTACCCCACGCCGCACCGCTCCACATCTACGTCCAAGAAAAGCACAGTAACGGCTGACCCTTACGACATTCACGATTACTCTGACCCGGAAGAATTTTACTACTACAACTACGACGATTTTTATGATTACTACGACGCAGAGGATTATTACAACGAATACATGGATTAGATCAAAAGTTGTGCGATAATGTTCAAAAACAAAAAGAGGCGGGGAGAAATCCCCGCCCTTCTACTGTTCGTTCAATATCCTTGCCCGCTGTGCCTTGTATTCTTCCAAGGTTATCTCGCCGTCAATATATAAGTCTTGTAGCTTTGTCAGCTTTGATTCTATACTGCTGCTTGCCAGTGATGGCGTGCCGGTATCAGGGGAGCGCCGTCTTTTCCGTCCGCTGTTCTCGCCCAGCTGGATCGTTGTCAAGTCTTTATCGGGA
Source organism: uncultured Lachnospiraceae bacterium (assembly GCA_947630695.1). Classification (GTDB taxonomy): domain Bacteria; phylum Bacillota; class Clostridia; order Lachnospirales; family Lachnospiraceae; genus CANRIM01. The sequence goes on along the minus strand of CANRIM010000053.1, from coordinate 8,824 downwards.
ATTGCACTCAACAGAAAATCGTATGCATCAAAGCCCTTAAAAGTCATTACTGCCAGCTTCCCGTAATCATCATAATAGCGCAATATTGTTTTCCTGCTGTCATGCGTCTGTACTTCGGTTTTGATAGGGTTTATTCTTCGCCTGCTGCCAATGACCGCTCCGGCTTCCCCAGCTATCAACCCGCCGACGATTGCACCGCTGAGGGAAGAACCGCCGCCACCGCCGCCGGAAACATTCGAGGTATATTGCACGTCACCCTCTTTCGCATAGTATTGTATTCTGTCAAGGGGAATCTCTGTAACATAGATCGGATAGGGCCTCGTATCATCCGGGGAGTAATGGCTTAAATACGTCTCTTCATCTTCCACGATGCACAGGGTATCATCATCGACCCAATAATTATTGTTTTCATAATGGAATGGATGTTCGGACATACCCCATTCTGCACATTTTCTGTTGTACAGTTTGCTTGCCTTGCCTTGTATTACAGCCAGTCTTTTATCTTCAACCGACTGCAACTCTCTTATTCTCTTTGATAGAATATCGAAAAAAGCGTAAGCTATTCCAACGCAAATACCGCAAATCAGAAAGATAGCGATAAACCAATTGGATGCATTGTCTGCTATCCAGCACACTAAACAACCAGCTAATGAAAGCAGAACAATAAGGGCCATAAATATTTCTATTGATTCTCTTCGTTTAATAAGCAGGTTTAAATACTCTTTTTCCTCGTCTGTCAACCCCAATGCTAAACTTTGCTGTTCTGTTGTATTCCTCGCCACGTTCGACCCCTCCCCACAGTTTGCTTATTGTTCAACGGCCTGTTCTGCGCCGTATACGGCTTGCTCATGCGTGAACCCCTCGTATTCCAGCTGCTCGACTAAGAATCTCTTGGGAAATGGCGCGATACACATATACTCTGCTGCCGTCCTAGCCGCTAGTTCGTTCCAGTTTGCTTTGCAGCTATCAGCCCCATGCACGGCCTGATCGTGAGTGTAGCCGTCACGTTCCAGCTGCTTGACAAGGCGGCTATATGAAAGGGGCATGAAAGTTATGTATGTCTTTGCCGCAATAGCGGCCCGCTCGTTCATGTCCATAATCCCCAAAACCGGCTGTTCCATGTTCACTCCCCCATGTACGGTGATAACCATTCGCCGCGCCTTTACCAGTTGTCGCTCTAGTTTATCACACCATTCCGCAAATGTCTAGCAGGCTAGACATAAATAGCACACGCTCCCCGTACAATACAGCTAGAGGGGAGGTGCTACCTTGCTTTTCGATTATGCTGTGCTGGGGGACACAATACGGGACGTTCGCTTGGAAAAGGGATTATCCCAAGAGGTCTTGAGCGGGCTTGCTGGGATTGCTAGGACGCACCTAACCATGATTGAGAGTGGCACGATGCACCCCACCATTGAAACCCTCTGCAAGATAGCCCAGGCTCTAGGCTTGCGGACAAGTGAATTACTTTCCATGATGGAGAAGCAAATCGAGGCCGGCAGCAAATTGAGCGGATAAGTTCAACACTTCACATGTCTCTGTATGCCCTGCCACACGGTACTTTAGTCAATTAAAGTATATGCTGCTTTCATTGTTCCGAACACGAGCAGTCAAAGCAACATATAACAAAAAGTATAATATGGTAATCTGGCTTGCATTTCCGAACAAATTCCGAACACTTTGAAATAGCTTGGAAAATCACGGTTGTTATTGGGTCAAGAAATGCTTGCTTTTTGAAGTGTTATCCTCAAAAATCAATAACGACTGGTATAAAAACGTATTCAGGTTCTAGTGCTCATTCCGGGCGTGGGGGTTCAAGTCCCCCCTCGCGCACCAAAACCGCAAACCCAGTGTTTTCTAGGGTTTGCGGTCTTTTTGTTGTTTCGTAATGTTGCCGCAAAATCACGCGCAAATCACTGTGAAAACGCTAAGGGTTAACAAAAAGGTTAACAAACTGCTGGAATGACAGGCAAATTCTAAAGGGGGTTCTGTCATTATGGCAAGCGTTCAAAAGAAAATTCTAAAAGATGGGTCTGTCTCTTACAAATTCTTTGTTTGCGTTGGGAGAGATGAGAAAGGCAAGCAAATCACCAAGACCAAGACATGGAAAGCCCCAAACGGCACAAATCCCGCAAGGATGGACAAGCTGGCAGAGCGCACCGCCAAACAATGGGAATTTGAGGCTAAACAGGCGTATGAACTTGATTTGCTCAACCCGGAGAGAGTACAAGAGAGAGCCGTTGCCGCAGATAAGACGCTCTTTAATGACTTCATCCGTGACTATTGGATTCCCCTGTTTTTGGAGAATGGAGAGCATAAGCAATCAACCGTTTCTTTCTACAAAGACAGCCTAAAGCGCATTTATCCGTTCTTTGAGGGTATGCGCCTAAACTCTATCAAGGCCGCAGACATTGAGCGTTATTTGAAGTATCTGCGGACAGAGTACAAAACCAAGAGTGGAAAAGCATTAGGGGATAAGACCATCAAACACTCTTATTGCCTCTTGGTGTCTATCTTTCAGTTTGCGGCAAAGCAAGACATGATTATCAAAAACCCGATGGATAAGGTGGACTGTCCCAAACTGGCAAGAAAGCGCGTCAATGCCTTTACACAGGAACAGGCCAAGCAATTCATAAGCCTGTTGCCGCAGATGGACATAGAATTTCAAGCTATGATGTACTTGCTCATTACAAGCGGATTGCGGCGGGGGGAAATGCTTGGTCTACAATGGCGGGACATTGATTTTGATAACAGGATAGCAAGCATTAATCGCTGTGTCGTATGTGTCTGTAATAGCAAGCCCATAATCGACACACCAAAGACCGCAGAGAGTTTGCGGGACGTGCCTATCACAGAAAAGGCCGTTGAATTGCTCAAAGAGTTAAAAAAGCAAAGCACAACAGAATGGGTCTTTTGTAATGCGAAAGGTGATATTAAATCCCCCTCTGCTAGGGGGATTAGAGAGGCCAGGCACAGCCGCAAAACACAAACGCAAAAGGTTTTTCCCGTAATATAGGCCGGGGGTAGCAGATAGGAGCGTCTTTAATGCGCCGCAGGGACATTTTTGGATATAACCGCCTGTTCCTATTATGATTTCGACAAAAATGTCCCGGACGCTCTTTAAGGCTGACTTTGCCGCGCTTCAAAGACCGATTTCCGCAAACTATCCCTTATCTTTGCCTCTTGGAGATAGAGAGAGAAACCGGGACAAAATTGTCAAAAACTATATATGCGCTATCGACAAAAATGTCCCGCCTAGAGACTATAAAGAGCCACATAAACGCGCCACGGTGACAGAATTGGCGCAAACGGTTATAGGGTTTGCGCCGTTTTTGTCCCGGCTAGAGACTAGAAAGAGCCTCTTTCGCGCTCCATAAAGAGCCATTCCCGCAATCCCCTTTTTCCTTGCCTCTTGGATAAAAAGGAAAGGGCGTGTGATGCGCCCTTTCCTTTATTCCGTGTCATTCGCTTTAGACATCACCGTTAACAGTCCATGTGCTAACTCATACTCTCGCACATACCGCGCAACCGTATCAGGGGAACGCCGCATTTTCTTTGCTACGGCTTTATATGTGCGTAACTGGTCATACAGTTCCCACATACGTTGCTTTTCGCGGGATGATACCTTAGTCCCCTTTGATTTAACCATTACTGCCGGGATTTGATATAGGTGTCAGGATTTGCCATAGCCGTCTCAAAAGATTTGCGGATGAGGTCTTTGCCGTCAATCCTCTGCGCGCCCTCTCCCACAACCTTAATCAGTTGCGCGTTAATCTTGGCTATTTCGTCATAGAAATGCTTAGGGACAATGATTTCGTTGTTGTCGAGGTCAAGGGTAATTTTCATCTTGCTATACCATCCTTTTATGTAATTTTTAGGGATATAAGGGGATTAGCGCCCTGTAATCAATTATAACATACAATAATACCAAATCAAGACAGTATTTCCGCAAATATGCTTTATTTTGTCAAAGATTATGACGGATAACTTTCATTATAAGGCTTTACAAAGGCTAAACAGACTGTTTCCGCAAGTTATCTGTCATTATTGTTAATGTTCCCTTATCTCTGCCTATTGGAAGCAGTATTTTGATTTTATAAGAAAATAAAGGTATAATATTAGTATAAATAAGGGAGAGTTGAAACGCCAAGGGGCAAAAAATTTTTTAGTTTCACAGGACAAAGATAGTTAAATAGCTGTTTTCAATTTTCTACATAATATGAGAGATAAAGATTGTTTTTCTGTTAGTTCCATAGACCAAGAGCGTTGCGGGGCTTAGTTTCCGCAACGCTTTTTTTATGGGGTGTCAGTTAAACGGCTATATAATTATTATCAGCGCAGGGGGTGTTATAATTGGAACAATAGGAATTAAGAGATAAAACTAGATTGCTACATGAGAAATACGGTGTCTCTTATGCCTTTCTATCACGTTACATGGGAATATCTACAACTTATTTTTGTTTATGGCTAAAGGGTGACCGCACATTTAGCAACGGTAAAGCAGAGAAACTAAACAGCTTTGTATGCTCAATTAAACTAGAGGGGGAATAATAGAAATGACAAAACAAGAGTTAATTATAAAGCGTGGGGACTTACTACGCGATTTAGCAAAGGTAGAGAAAGAGATTTAGAGATATGAAAGAACACTTTATATTAGTGATAAAGATAGGGCGTTTCACGATTGGACGCTTGTAGATATAGCGGCGCTATTTGATTATGACACAGAGATTTATAACTACTTTACGGAACATCCGCAAATGTCAGTAAGTGATTATAATGCCTAGTGTCCAGTAGATGAAAGAATTAAGTTAGAAAAGTGAGGTAAAAAGCTATGATGACAAGTTTATCCGCAAAACAGTATAAGGCTATTGAATGTCTAGCTACTGGTAAAACGAATTTAGAAACGGCGGAGATTTGCGGGGTTAGTGTCCGCACAATTTAGAACTGGAAACATGATGAGTTATTTATGGATGAATTGCGGCAAGCTATCCATTTAGAAATAGATGAATTAGCAGGCCGCGCAAAAGAGATTATTGCGGATTTAATGGAAAACGCAAAAACAGAGGGAATTAAGTTAAAGAGCGCGCAGGATATTTTAAGCCGCGCAGGATATGACGCAACATCTAAAAGAGCAGTAGAGTTTGAATAGCCTACTGAAATCCATATTACTATTGATGATGATTAAAATACTAGTCCCGCAGAATAATTGCGGGACTAGCAAAAAACATTATTGGAGGTCTATGAACTATGAGCAACTTTGAAAAATATTTTATCAATCGTTTAATCGACGGCAAAGCACCTTATTATTTCCCGTACATAATCAGACATGATAAACGCTTGATAGATAGCACTGATTTTATTGCCGGACTAGAGGCCGCAACCGCAGATTTCCTAGATAACTAGATGAGCATATTAAAGCTAAATGCGGAAAGCCTACCAATGACGGTTAAAATGTTTAATGAGTATTTGATGGTGAGAAGTGAGTTTTTGAGACTAAAAAGAGACTGGAAAAACAAGACCGGGAGAATGGAACTAGAAAGATTGCGCCAAGAGTTAGGGGGCTAATATGTCCTATGAAACTAACAAAAGAACAATCTAGCCTTTGCCGCAAACAGATTTTTATATCAGGAAATGACGTTATAGATTTTAACAAGGTTCATTCGTTATATAGTGAAATAATGCTCATTACCGCAAGTTGCGGCAGAGGTAAAACATCTTATGCCCTAGACCTTACATCTAACGGCCTATTGGCATAGGTTAACCAAAAGAGAGATAAAGATTACTTGCCGGGACTAAACGAAAAGCCAGAGCCAATAAAGCCAGAGCAAGTTTTATTCCTTACATCCCGCAGAGCTATCAAATTCCAGTAGCTAAAGAATAAGAATTGCGTTAGTGCGGAAATAGCTGACTTCAAAAGCCCAGCCGATGAGATACACAACTTCGAGAGCCGCAACCGCAAGGGAAAGATAAGAATTACAACCGCCCACTAGTTTGGCTGTTGGATTAAGGCAGGGGAAATAGATATTGCGCCAAGACTGATTATCTTAGACGAATTACACAGCCTATTTGCGGAAACTATCTTTGCGGATGATTTGCTATACACACTAGCTTACATCAAAGAGCATTATAACGATATGATAAAGATAGGATTGACCGCAACACCTAGTTTCCTATTGGATTATATTGCGGACGATGTGTTTAAGTTCGTGGTAATTGATAAAGAGTTAGGCGCAAAGTATCAAGCGCAAAATATAAACTGTTACATTCATACCAAGGCCGCAACTGTGCTAGAGAATATAGTAAAACCGCAAATTAGCCAAAAGCACAAAGTAATTTACTATACTATGAGCGCAACACAATGTTATACAATGGCGCAACAGTATGGGGAGCGCGCAGGATTCTTAATTAGTGATTATAATGAGGGGAAAGTAAAAAACGGCCCTAATGAGGGAAAGCTATACCGTGATATTATGAATGAACAGGGTATTAAATAGTTTATACTGGAAAATGAAAGATTCCCGGATAATATCGACATTATCTTTATTAATAGTGCTTGCCGTGAGGGTATGAACATAAACGATGAAAATGTGAAAACTATAATCTGTGAGGCGGTTGACCTAATCACAATAGAATAGATTTTTGGGAGAGTAAGAAAGGACACAGAGAATTTCATGGTAGTTTGTAATTTTAATCAGCGTTCCAAAAATGAAAGTAGCATAAGGGAATTGGATAAGTTTATTGAGACATTAAAAAGCGCAGTAGACGTTAATGGAGAAATGGGAGAATAGTATGGTAAACAGAAAAGCCCTAATACATAGAAATTCGTTTACAAGTACAAAGGCAAGTATTACCTAAACAAGTTCGCGCAAGCCTATTTGAAATATATCAATGATAGTTATATCCAAATGGCTAATAATGAGGATTGCCGCTATATCTCCGTTGGAAATCGTAAAATGTTGTTATCAACCGATTACTTCCAATAGCTAGGGAAATATGCGGCAAATGGAACGGTTGATATATAGGACTTATGGAAAGCCGCAAAAGAAGTAAACCATAGAACTGCGGTTGATTTCTTTAGAGAGATAGAAACAGAATATTTAGATAGACCAATAGGCACACAAGAAAAGAAAGAGTTATGTTCTAGGCTATCTGCGGTCAGAGCATAGGGGAAACTAGCAGGATGGACAACAGTAAAGAGAATACTAGTACAAAACGGATATAGCGTCTTAGACAAGAAATCCGATAAGACTAGATATAGCATTATTCAGCGAGGTTAAAAGCGGAGCCGGGACATTTTTGTCAAAATCGAGGTAGTTCTATTATGTACGCGACAATTTTGTCCCGGCGGCGCGCAGAGGTCAGAGTTAAAGCGCGTAGAGGTGCCATTTCCGCAAGTTCCTTTCTCTTTCTCTTTTGGATTAAACGCGCTATATAGAAAAACAGAGAGGTTAGTATCATGGATATTATAGAGAAATACATCTAGGCCGCAACCGAACAGGCCAGACTTAAATAGACAGAGGACAAGACCACCGCAGAAAGAGATTTATTATTATCCTTAGACGGTGTCACAGATATAACAGAGTTGGATTTCCTAAAACTAATCCATATCTGTCTCAACACACCATCACAACAGATTAATGTGCTAGGATGGGGACAAATTGAACGGCTCAAATCTACTATTCACGATAATTACTTGTTGGATATAGATTACACAGACAAACCAATAGTAAAAGAGAGTTATTGGGCTTGGCTTAATCTGGACACAGACGAGTTGACCGCAAACAAACCCTTTGAGGCTATGATTGCGGGATAGGACATTGTAAGACTTCCAGATTATCGCCCTATTGGAATAGGTTGGAGAGAGCTAGTCGAAAGGTTAAAAAAGGGTTAACAAAAGTTGTTAACCCTTTTTTCTTTTTCTATTTGAAAAGACTTGCTTTTTCATGTCCGTATGCTATAATAGATAGTACAAAAACCTAGACATTCCAAGGGTTTGAGAGCCTTTTAACGGCTGTCCGATAATGGTGTAAGGCGGGGCCACCTGTATAATTCAGGTTCTAGTGCTCATTCCGGGCGTGGGGGTTCAAGTCCCCCCTCGCGCACCAAACCAACATAATCCGAACCCAAGACCTGTGGGACCGTATCCCGTAGGCGATGGGTTCGGATTTGTGTTTTGGTTTGAACCGTATGAGGCAACACATTTTAGGAACGGGGTGAGAAAGCGGCCGGAATCGAAGCCAAGAGGACCGAAGAAGGAAAAGGGATGAACGATGTGGCGGCAGTCAATGACTGCCGCCGACTGTATTCTATTAAGCCATGGTGTTCTTCCGTATGCAGAGACTCCGGGGCGTGTATCACGTCATTACCTATAAAGGGCGCTGTCCTCTCTCGAAAGTCATGGTCTGTTCTGGAATTCTGGCGTTCTGTATGGTATAGTAGGGCAGTAAAAATGTTCACAGCCTGTCGCGGTTATGGACAAGCACATGACAAATGCAGAGCAAAAGTAGCCGCTGGACGGTTTTGTGGCAACAAGGACATGAGGAAAGGAAGAGCCAGATATTTCGGTTATCTCTGCCGCATGGTGTCGTTGGCGCGGGGAATCCGAAGGACGGGCGCATTTGGATCACGCAAAATGATGAAGGCACAAGCGGAATTAGAGGAAGAAGACCCATTTCCGTGTGATGAGGCACTTCCGCTAAAATTGATAGGGCTAAGAGTCAAGGTGAAAAGACATGGCAAAGAAGAATGATGACTTTTTCGTAAAAAAGAAACCGTGGTCCAAAGTCAAAGATGAGTTGCTTGGATGCTACTTGAAGCCTTATGT
>CANRIM010000052.1 GCA_947630695.1 uncultured Lachnospiraceae bacterium | reverse complement strand
AAGCCTGCTTGTTTATGCAGGCGGAAATTGCCTGATTAAAATTTATCCAAAAATCAAAAAATGTTTTATTAACGGTGCCGAGACGAACTGTTAAGCCGAAAACATTTGCTTTGACGGTATGGGGAGATTATCAATGAAAAATGTTATTGAATCCGCAATAGTCAACGGTGCGTTGGGCTCTGTCGGGCTCGCGCTTGTAGATGCACTGCTTAAAAAGAATATAAAAACATATGCCGTAGTATATCCCGGAGACCCGCGTATAGCTCTTATACCGTCCGGAGCGGAAATAGTGCCGTGCGATATGCGAAAAATCGACGAGTTGAAAAACAGCATAAAAGCCCCGGCAGACGCATTCTTCCATCTTGCTTGGATGGGAACGATCGGACCTTCCCGCGACGATATGCTTCTTCAGACGGAAAACATCCGCTGTGCGATAAATGCCGCAAACACGGCCGCTGAGCTTGAATGTAACGTATTCGTCGGGACAGGCAGTCAGGCAGAACACGGCAGGATAGAGGGACTCGTGAAGCCGGATTCTCCGTGCTTCCCGACAAACGGATACGGCATGGCGAAGCTGTGCGCAGGGCAGATGACGAGATCGGTATGCAAAAAACTCGGGATTCGGCATGTATGGGCGAGGATACTGAGCGTATACGGACCGAATGACGGACCGTTATCTGTTACGAGCATTATTATTGATAAGCTTCTTGCGGGAGAAAAACCGTCACTGACGGCGGGAGAGCAGATGTGGGATTACCTATATACCGACGATGCCGCCGAGGCGCTTATCAAAATAGCGGAATCAGGAAAAGACGGTGCGATCTATCCTCTCGGTTCCGGTATCGCTTATCCGCTGCGCCGGTATTTTGAAATGATGCGTGATGCTGTTGATAAGGATCTTCCGCTTGGCTTGGGAGAGCTGCCGTATTCTGAAAATCAGGTCATGCACTTGCAGGCGGACCTCACTTCACTGACGAACGATACGGGGTTTGAACCGACGGTCTCGTTTGAAGACGGAATCGCGCGCGTTGTAAAAATGAGACGGGAAAAAATAAAAAATGATTGAACGTGTAATTGCCGCTGCGGGAACTTGTATTTTTATGATCATACCAAGGAATCAAAATAAATGAACGTTTTTTATTTTGCGAGCGATGCATTTGTAAATGTTGCCGCCACATCGATTTTTTCCTTGCTGAAAAACAATATAAAAGCAGAAGCCATTCACATTTATCTTGTTGATGACGGTATCAGCGATGAAAAAAAACACATGCTCACGCAGATGATCCATGAATTCCGCAGAGATATAACCTATATTCCTGCCCCCGATCCTGTCGAAATGTTTGAATTCCCTTTTAAAACACGCTATCAGATCGGGCATTCTTATCCGAGAATGTGCATAGGCAGGCTGCTTCCTCCGGATGTGGACAAGGTTTTGTGTTTAGACAGCGATACATTGGTCCTCGGTGATCTGACAGAATTGTGGGAACTGGACTTAGGGGATAATGTAATGGCCGGGGTACCCGAGCCACTGAATTACTGTGCGTACCGTCATCAATTTCATCTGAATGATGATGATATATACTGTAATGCCGGCATGTTTCTGATCGACCTGAAAAAATGGCGCGAGCAGCATATGGAGCAGGAAATCGTTCGGATAATTCAAGAACAAAACGGAAATGTTTTCTTCTTTGAGCAGACGCTTATGAACTATGTATGCAAAGGAAAAATATATCAGCTTGATCTGCGATATAACAGCTTTACTTTGCTTTATGCTTTTTCCTATGACAACTTGATGCGATGGCGTCGGCCGAGTCATCCTTACAGACCGGAAGACGTGACGGATGCAAAAGAGCATCCCGTCATCATACATTTCACCAGATGCTTTTATATGTTAAGCCGTCCGTGGGTCGACGGATGTAATCATCCGTATACAGAAATATATCGCCGATATAAGGCGCTGACTCCGTGGCCGGAGTCAGAAACAGACACACGATCTTTTAAGCAAAAATTTGTTTATTCACTATGGCATTTGCTGCCCGAAAGAGCGGCGGCAACATTGGCAGGTATTCTTTATAACAATATCAGACCACTTATGAGGTGGAAAAATGAGTGAGATGCAAAACGCACAGCCTCTTCTTACGGTTGCGGTACCTACATATAACGGTTCTAAAACAATTAGAAATATGCTGGATATTCTGCTGCCCCAGGTGGACGAGCGGGTGGAGGTGCTGGTATCAGACAACTGCTCCACCGATGAAACTCCGCAGATCATTGCGGAGTATAGGGAAAAATATCCGTTCATCAGGTATGTGCGGAATGAGAAAAATCTCGGAGCAGACGGGAATTTTCTGCAATGTGCAATGTTAGCGTCTGGGAAATTCGTTATGTTGATTTCAGACGACGATATTATTATAGAAAACGCTCTGCTCAATATCTTGACATTTTTAGAGAGCAATCCTGATATATGCCTTGCATATATGGACACGGTTGCGTTTACAGATCATTATATTGGTTTGGAACATACGCACGGATATAAGCCTTATCTTCCGCCGCTGCCGCAGGATATTTTAACTACTAATAAAAAAGAATTCCTGCATTACTGTTTACGATTGTGGGGATTTACATCTTGCTATATCTGGAAAAGCAGCCTGATCCGCCAAATTGAGAATCCTAAACAATATTTCAATACATATTTTCTGCAAGCCTATTTAAGCATTTTATGCGTTACCAACCCCAAAGCAGTTCTCGGGTGTATAAAAGGGCCATGTATTGCCATCGGCGAATATGGCGTCTTGGGAAATTATGATGTCGCCATTGTTGAGGGAATCAACTATCATCGAATGATAAACTTTGCGGTTGAAAAAGCCGGGTTTGATCGTAAACAATTGGAAAAGTATTATATTTGGAAAATCTGTTATTTGGGACGAATTGTAGTGATCAAGCAGCGCGCAGTCAATGCGAAAACCACGAAGGTATCTAATTTGATTCGGTGTACTTGGAAATATCCATATGCATGGATTGCGCTGTATCCGTTTCTTATGATTCCCGCTCCCGTTTGTCGGTTCATTCTGAAAACTGTCAGAAAGATTCAGGGGCGAGATTTCACATCTTATGTAAACAGGCCGACGGAATTAAATAAGAAAAATTGAACTAAATGTAAGTATCTAATATGCAATGTTTGATTACCGCCTGATCTGGACAATGCGGTCTTTCGAGCGGATGTCCATATTTTTTGCGCAGTTTTCCTATTTACCGTTTTTGTTTTCTCTGTAACAAAGCATTGCGGAGGTATGTGCAATTGATATTTTCCGTCACGGTTTTTGAAAATGAAGAGTATATTTAATTTCTCTATAATAGTCAAAGAAGACTTCTTGTAAGTATTCGTAAGATTATTATGACCAGATAAGTTGAATGGATCGACATAATAATATTTCAAAATAAAGAAAAGAAACATAATAAATGATTAGATCACTATACACTTCACTGCTATATCTTGCAGTCTTTATACCAAGTCTGTTTTTTACGAGTGTGGCTGAGAAGTATGCTGGTAAAAAGCAAATCCGCTTTTTGATATTTAGCTGTTTGTCTATCATGATTCCTACTTTGTTTGCAGGATTTAGAGGAGAAGAGGTAGGCACAGATATTTTGGTATATGCTGTACCGGAATTTCAAAAATGTATATCCGCTGGTAGTTGGTCAGCTTATTTGAAAATATCTTCATCGGAAAAGGGTTATGCATTTATTGTAATTATAAGTGCGCTTATAGGTAAAAGCGTTAATTGTTTACTGATTCTAACTGAGTTTTTGCAGATTTTGCCTATTTATATAGTAGCGTATAGATTGAGGGACAGGGTATCCATGAATCGTGTCCTCCTGGCTTTTTTTTGCCTGAACTATGTGATCGGTTTCAATGTTATGAGACAGTCAATTGCCGCATCTTTTATCCTACTATTTTATGTGGAGGTTATTTATAAAAAATATAAAAACAGTATATTTTGCGCTGTAGTAGCATTTCTTTTCCATAACACAGCTGTTATTGGTTTTGTGTTCGCAATCATTGGATTTGCAGTATATGCCATTAAGAGACAATGGCTAAGAAGTCTGATTATTTTTTGGGGAACGGTTATAGCTATTTTATTGATGACTCAATGGCAGAATATAGCATATATGGCAATGTACATGGGGCTTCTTCCGGCTGAAAAACTTAAAGTTTATATTGATGTTTTCACTGGAGTAAATATTGGAACGAAAGGTTATATGTTTGAAGTGGCATATAGTCAATATATTGAAGTGCTATTAAAAGGCGTATATTTGATTGTGCCAACACTTTGTATTATCAAAAAGACCGGGAGACATAAGTTTGATATTGAATCGTTGAAGAAAGATCGTTTTATATATTCTGTAATTTTTGTTGGCCTTATTGGTGTTTTGATTGATTTTCTAGTCTTAATATTATTCCATTCGGCGTATGGATATCGTATGGCGCTTTATGCAGAGTATTTCTTTATTATTCTCATCCCACTTGCCTGTGGAAGGCATAAAATTATAGTCTCAAAGCCGATGACCGGAATGTCATTTAAGATCACTTACAATGAAGCACTGAATTACGGCATGCTGTTCTTTAGTTTCTATATTTTATTCATGTATTTCGGTCAGCATGAGACATTGCCTTTTTATTTTCAAATATATTAAGAGTGGTGTAGGATATGCCAAAAATCAGTTTAATAGTCCCAGTTTATAATTCAAATAAATATTTAAAAAGATGTTTGGAATCGATAGAAAAACAATCATACAATGATATAGAGGTAATCATTGTAGATGATGGTTCTACAGATGATAGTTTTGAGATAATGTCATCATTTTCGAAAAATGATGTCCGATTTAAAAGTTACAAGAAAAAGAACGGAGGGGTGTCTAGTGCAAGAAATTTTGGGCTTTCCAAAGCTAAGGGAGAATGGGTTGCTTTTGTTGATTCAGATGACAGAATTAGTTCTTTATTTTGCGAAATAATGTATAAGACTGCTTTAGAAAACGAACTTGAAGTTGTAATGTGCAGGCGCATAGATGAAAAAGATGACGGAGAGTTTCAACAAGAGTACTCCCAAAAAGAATACTTAAGGATATTCAGCTTTGATGATTTCATTCCAACGGAAGAAGATTTTTACGGGACATGCTGGGGATTCTTATTTAAACGAGTACTGATAGAAAATACTGTATTTGACGAAACGATTAGTTTTACCGAGGATGCGTTATTTTCTATAGAAGTCATGAGCAAGGCCTCAAGAATTGGTATTGTAAATGAATTCTTGTATTACTATAACTTGATGATTCATGATTCACTTAGTCAGGGATTGTTTGACGACAAAAAGTACACAATAATTACGTCGAGAAAGAGACAAATAGATCTGTTGTCCAATCCCAAAGCAAAGCGTGTAATGACACGACGCTTGGAGGATTCAATTTTCTACTTATTTACAATCGGTAGAAAAAGCGAACTTTTTATGGAAAATTATTATCTTGAAATCAATTCGGAATTTAAAAAATATTTCAAATATTGGTCAGCGTGGAATGATAGCCCAGTAATAAGGAAGATTCTGTTACTTTCATATTATTGTGATTTAGAATTTGGATGTCGTTTACATGGAATATTGAGAAGAATTATGGGAAAAGCTTGAAAATCTTCGAAAAACTATGGTTGAGGAGTCGACGTAAGTGATGAAGGTAGCAATAGTAACAATTACAGACGGAGCCAATTATGGAAATCGTTTGCAGAACTATGCGATGCAAGAGGTATTAAAGAAAATTGGTTGTGATGTGTATACAATTCAAAGAATATCATCACGAGACTTATTCGGAAGAAAAAAAGCTTTTGTAATCATAAAAGATTTTGTCAAAAAAATACTCGGGAGAAAAAATACAACATTTCAATATAGAAAAAGAAAAAAACTATTTGAAGCATTTAATGCAAAATATATTTTGTTTTCAAACGATACTCTTGGATATAATAAGTTTTCGGAAGACATCGACTCACATTTTGATTTTTTTGTATGCGGCAGTGACCAAATATGGAATACAAAATTTGACATAATAAAAGAAGATATTGTGAATTACCTTGCCGCATTTGCATCTCCTTTAAAAAGAATTTCTTATGCCGCAAGTTTTGGTACTGACAACATCGAGGCGGGTTATGAATCATTATTCTCGACTGAACTAAAAAAGTTTAAGGCATTAGGAGTTCGTGAAAGTTCAGGAAATGATATAATAAAAAAATATGCCCAAAGAAATGATTCTGTTCTAGTGCTGGATCCAACACTATTATTAAGCGTTGATGATTGGATTAAGATCGAAAAGAAACCTAAGTATATTGAAAATGAACGAGTGGTTTTAACGTATTTTTTAGGGGGCAGAAGTCATACTTTAGATGAATATGTAAAAAAAATTGCAAGTGATTTGACTGCGTTACCAATTAATCTTGAAGGGGAGTTTTTGACAGATGGAGAAATAGAAGACCGACGTATATACAAAACATCTCCGGATGAATTTATATGGTTAATCCATAACTCTGAATGTGTCTTAACTGACTCGTTTCATGCAACTGCTATTTCTATTTTATTCGGAAAGAAGTTTTGCGTATTTCATAGAGAGGCCGCGGAAAAGGGCAATGATATGAGCGGGAGAATTGCAACTTTATTGGGGATGTTTGAACTATCAGATATGATGGACGATTTAGATCATCCCACAAAAAAACCAGAAAAATTAGATATTAACAAAATCAACAAAGTTTTATCATACATGAGAGATAAGTCTAATCGATTTTTGCTTGATGCATTAATGAATGATTGTCATGGGAGCGTGAGTAAGGCAAATGAAAATCGAACGAGAAAAAAATGCGATTAAAGGCACTGTGACAGGGATTGCTTCACAGATTGTTAATGTGCTTTTTCCATTTGCTATTCGTTCTGTATTCATACGAATCATAGGAATAGATTATGCCGGGCTTGATACATTATTTAAATCTGTATTACAGATTTTGAATCTGACTGAACTTGGGGTTGGATCTGCGCTCGTTTTTAATATGTATAAGCCAATAACTACAGGTAATAAAGTAAAAATTTGTGCGCTTATGAAGCTTTACAAGGTTTATTATGGGGCAATCGGAGTAGCCATCCTTGCGATTGGAATTGCATTAACCCCATTTCTTCCAACGCTGATAAAAGGCGATATTCCCTCTGACCTGAATTTGTATGTTTTGTATTATCTCAACTTAGGGGTATCGGTAGTATCTTATTGGCTTTTTTCCTATAGGAGCGCAATTTTAAATGCTCACCAAAGAATTGACGTAATTAATATCGTTACCATAATTGTGAATACTACAAAATATGTACTTCAGATTACGTCGATATTCATCTTTAAAAATTATTACATTTACCTGATTATCAGCCTGCTATCCCAGATTATCCTGAATGTCATTACGGCTTTTGCTGCCAACAAAATGTTTCCGGACTATCAACCGCGAGGTAGTATCCCTCTGGATGAGAGAAAGGAGATCAACGCCATGGTTCGGGATCTTTTTACGGCGAAAGTTGGCGGTGTTGTGCTCACATCGGTAGACACCATTGTGATCTCGAGATTTCTGGGTCTTAGGCTGCTGGCTATATATAATAACTATTACTATATTATGACAGCACTGTTTGCGTTTTTTATGGTGTTTTACAATGCTTGTCGTGCCGGGATAGCAAATGAGCTGATTATAGAGGGAGAAGAGAAAAAGGTCAGGGATTTCAACAAACTGACATTCATTGTCTTTTTTTGCCTCAATGTATGTGTATCCTGCCTTTTGAACCTATTCCAGCCTTTCATGAAGATGTGGATTGGTACGGATTATTTGCTTGAGGACAGTTCAGTTGTTTTGTTCTGTATTTACTATGTGGTTTATGAGATACCAGTATTCTGGTCTGTTTACAAGGATGCAGCCGGTGTATGGAGACAGGATAGGTTCAGACCATTGATAGGAGCAATAGTGAATCTCGCAGTTAATATTATGTTGGTAAACATTATAGGAATTAATGGAGTCATTATCTCCACTATTATCAGCGAGGTATTTATCTGCATCCCATGGCTGTTGTACACATTGAAGAAGAATGTTTTGCCATTGCAATTAAAGGAGGTTGCCATTAAAACGATGGCATATATTGGCTGCATGCTGCTTTCCGCAGCCGTTACAAACTTTACCTGCGGGTTGGTTAGCTTTCAGGGAGTTCTGGAACTGGTTATTAAACTGATTATAAGCACTTTGATATCGGCATTATTGTGGTGCGTTATTTTTTGTAGGTTTAATGAATTTACGGAATCATTACATATGTTAAGGCGTATAACAGAAAGGGGCAAATAAATGGATTGTTTAATCATTGGAGGAACCGGGACAATATCTGAGGGAATTGCTGTCGAAGCGATTAGGAGAGGGCATAATGTGTTAGTTCTTAACAGAGGGAACAACTGCTCGAGGATTCCTAAAGGAGCAAATGCCATTCATGGGGATATAAATGATGTTCCTATCATGGAAAAAATTTTGCAAGACAAGATATTTGATGTGATTGTTGACCCTATTACATATAATCTGGAACAGATGAAGATTAGGACAGGCTTATTTCAAGGTCATTGCCGCCGCTATGTGTTCATTTCTTCTACGGCTGTGTTTGGAAATAGGGAGGAAACAATGGACGAATGTTCTCCTAAAAAACCGATATGGAATTATGGGGTTCAGAAACTGCAATGCGAGAAGTATCTTGAGGATGGACAGTTTACATTTGACTACATAATTATTAGGCCATCGATTACCTATGGAGACATTCGCATCCCGATTCCTGTAGCGTGCCGGAATAACCCATGGACAATTATAGACAGGATTAAGAATGATCAACCGCTTGTATGTTTTGAGTTTAAGAGTGATCATGAGACAAAGCATAATCTGATGAATATACGAGATTTCTCAGTATATGCCGTGGGGTTGTTTGATAAGAAAGAGGCAGGGAACAGCGACTATATTATCTGTTCTGACCACGTTTATACATGGGCGGATGCGTATGAATCTTTATATTGTATACTTGGAAAAGAAAAACATATTTATGAGGTTGATCGGGATGTGTTTAAGTTTATGAATCCAACCCTGTATGACGATATTGTCTATGACAAGGACGCAAAAGGAGTTCTTTTTTCCAATCAAAAAGTGAAAAGAGATACAGGCATTGCTTTGAAGGAAATTTCATTAGAAGATGGCATAAAATCATTGGTCCTATATCTTAATGACAATTATCAGGCAAGGCCGTTGGAAAAGGATTTCAATGAATTAACAGATGCAATCTTACTTTGCAGCATCAAAAAGAGAGACCAATATCTTGGGGAATATTTAAATGGACTAAGCCGAGATTATAAAAAAATGTTAAGGAATATCTGGAAAAAGAGAAAACTGAAAAGTTTATTAAAAAGCTTTTTATTTACAGATCTTAAAAAATGATGACAAGTAGGGGGCAATATGACAGATGCAGCGATAAAACAAAGCCATTTGGTTGGAGCGACTATGGAGAGACTGTAAAATTTGCCAATAGAAAAAATTCTTAAACCGTTGGAAAGATGATTTCAATGATTACTTCATTGAGAAGAATCTTAATCTTAGAGAATCTTATTATAACTGCAGATTTAAGGATGGCAACAGAGCATTAGATATTTCAATTGGAGATTTCTTGGGAATAAAAGGAGCAGCTGAGAAGGATTATGCATACGGGGGTGAGCTTGATCACGAATGATGAAAAGGTGAAACAATTTATACAGTAGCTTGGTAAGAATATTTACAAAGGGCAACGTTTGCTTGATAAAATCTTTGCCTATAACTGTGCATATATTGAATCTGCTGCAATCCCAGAAGAACGGGACGATTTCTTTGTCAAGATAGAAATGTGGGTTTGAAAAGGTTGTGGTTGAATATACATAAAAACGCTGAAGCAAAAAAATAGAAAGAGAATCGAAAATCCTTTCTTTAAGGAAAGGTAAAGCAAAGAACGCCGAGACTTTGTGACCTTAAGACATTGAGTATTCTGAAATTCATTAAATATAATTATTTGTCCACAAATACATAGGGCAATATATTCTTCCATATTACGACATTACATTTTCCCTGTCAGAAGGTGTGGAAACGAATATAGGTTATATTTTTATAACGAAATTGGCGCTAACATTATTTGTGAATATAAGATAAATATAGGGAATAATTTCATGATTGGTATGGATGTATTGCGTGTTGGATTTGAATTAACATAGTATCTTGAATCAAGATGGAGATGTCATTAATGAACACAGTGAGGTAACAATAGGTGATAATTGTTGGACGGGGGCAAGGAGCATGGTTCATAAAGGCAGTTGCATCAACGATGGTGTAATAATAAGTGCTAATTCTATGATTATGGGAGAAGTTAAGGAAATTATGTTTATATTAACAAAAGGACACCGAGATCTGTAGGAGGAAACATAATATTGAGGAGGTAAAATTAAAAAATATCATTGGTTTTCAGGAAAAGGTTGTCTTTATCACTGAAGTTAGTGGTAAAACAAGGAGGAGAAATAGATATGTTAAAAGCGGTGATTCATAGGATAAACAGCGTTTTTTACAATTTGAGATATAAAAGGCATATCAAAGGCCATGGAAAAATCAGATGCAGTGCAGCAGAACGTTTGTTCTTAGGAAATGAGGCATTCTTGACTCTGAACGGGACACTCACACTGGATGCAAACTCTGGTTACGGAAACGGCAGAGGGAGCATTCTGAGGATGGATGCAGGGAGCAATCTCATCACGCATGGAGATTTCCAATTCATGTATGGTGCAGATATTGTGCTGTTTGAAAATGCAGAATTGGAACTGGGGAAAGATTCTTTCATCAACAGCGACTGCAAGATTCGGTGTCACCGAAAAATAGTGATCGGCGAAGACTGTGCGATTTCACACGATTTCACGATTATGGATTCGGATGCACATAAACTTAATGGGGTGGTTGCATCAGAACCTGTAATCATTGGCAACCATGTTTGGATCGGAACAAGGGTAACGATATTAAACGGAGTCCATATTGGCGATGGCGCAGTGATTGCTGCGGGGGCGCTGGTTACCAGTGATGTACAGTCAGGTGCGCTCGCAGGCGGGGTTCCGGCAAAAATACTGAAGCAAAGTGTAAAATGGGAGAAGTAATTATGAAGCAAATGTGGATTGAAGCGAATCGATGTACCGGATGTGGTGCATGTGCGGATATATGTCCGCAGAAGGCCATCACAATGGAACAAGATGAATGTGGCTTCATTCATCCAAATATTGGCATACGATGTGTCGATTGCCATCTGTGTGAAAAAATCTGCCTAAAACGTGAGGAACGAGAAAACACACATTATATGGTTCCTATTACATATGCGGCATGGAGCAAGGATTCAGATATCCGGTTCTGTAGTACTTCCGGTGGCGTATTTTCAGAACTCGCATTTGCAGTCCTTCACCGGAGCGGTGAAGTGGCAGGGGCTCAATATAGAGCGGATAATCTGGTCGAACATATCATCATCAAAAGCGAGAAAGAATTATACAAAATAAGACAGTCTAAATATATCCAAAGCCATCCTAACGGGATTTATTTAGCCGTAAAGAAATCACTTGTTGAGGGTAAACCTGTGCTGTTCTGTGGAGCGCCCTGCCAGGTGGCTGCCCTGTATGCTTATCTAGGAAAAGAGTATGACAACCTGACAACGGTCGATTTTATATGCCGTGGTATGAATTCCCCCAAAGCCTATTCTTGCTGGTTGAAAGAAATTGAAAGGATGGAAAATTCCAGAGTAACACGGGTTTGGTTCAAATATAAGGAGGGCGGGTGGAAGTCGTCCCCAAGACGGACACGGCTTGACTTTGAAGATGGACACAGTGTAATAAAAAGCGGGACAGACAATCTCTTTATGAATGGATACCTTACATCTAATCTATATATCCGTCCAAGTTGCGGTCATTGTAGCTTCAAGGGAGTGCCAAGACAAGGAGACTTAACCATAGCAGATTTTTGGGGAATTGAAGAATCGCTTGATGACGATAAGGGAACGTCGCTCGTTCTTATCAATTCCGATAAAGGGGTGGAGCTTTTTAACAGCGCTAATCGTTCTTTAATATATCAGAAGAGAGAGTTTGACGAGATTTTTGAAGGAAATGTTTGTTTTACAGATTCTGTTTCAGTACCTGTGAAGAGTTACGATTTTTTGTGTTCATTGGATACTATGCCATTTAGTATAGCATTAAAAAAGTATTCTTCTATTCCCTTACATAAAAAGATTTTGAAGAAAATTAAAAGAATTATGGGAAGTAGATCTATCAAAAATTAGCGAAAAGATTAAAAATGATATCTGCTTTTAAGGCTGATGGCGGTATAGTTACTACCGAAAACAGTTCAGGAATTAATTATGGTGTATCAGCGGTGGTACTGATTTCGGAAGCGAAGATAATTGAACTTGGGCTTAATCCAGAAGAGGAGTGAATGGGCGGTGCGCTTCGGGCGGCGCGTGGGTTCTCGACGACAACGTGACGGCGGTCGGGCTGAACGCCTATGTTTCCGTTTCCGGCAAGGAGATTCTTTATTCCGGCTCGCCGCTGTTTGATGCGGAATTCGACAGTCTGTATCAGTACGCGCTGACACTTATGTGATAGGAGGCAGAACATGAACACTTTACGATATTTGAAACTTCAAAACGACGGCGCGTTTGTCGCGCAGATCGTCATGGAATACCGCGAACGCCACACCGACGGGCAGGGCAACGTCAGCTTTGCCGGTGAATGGAAAAGCTGGTACACCGCAGGATACCGCGACATTTTACAGTATGCAGAACGCTCGGTAGACCTCGCAAAGGATTCCAACATCCCGAATGGGTCACAGGTTAGGCTTCACGTCTATGTCGCGGCAGGGTATAGCAACCCGTCGGTGCAGCAGTACATTTTCGACAAGGACAGCGGCGCACAGGCGGTCTACGAGATCAGCGGCACGACGCTCAACAACTATTTGAAGCTCGTTTCCTACGGTTAATAGTTCGATACTGTTCCCTAACTGATACAATATCCATGACATCGAGGCAGAGCTGCGCTCTGCCTCATATTTTCACCGCAAAATTTTTCTTTCCGATCGGAGGCACCATATGGATAACCGAACCCTTCTCGTTCTCGCCTTTCTGTGGCAGCGAACGGACGAATCGCATACCGCCACCATCGCCGACATCGCGGAATACCTCACCGAACACGGAATCCCGAAACCAGACGCGCGAACAATCCGCAAGGATATCGCGCAGCTTGTAGACTTCGGCATCGACATCGTGTCCGTGAGAGGGGTACAGAATCAATATCACGTCGCTTCCCGCCACTTCGATATGCCCGAACTGCGTCTACTCATCGACGCGGTGCAGTCGTCACGATTCATCACAACACGCAAGAGCAAAGCGCTGATCGACAAGCTGTCGGTATTCGCAAGTCCGTATCAAAACGACCTCATGCGGAGCGGATTCTACGTCGACAGCAGATTCAAAGCGGATAACGAAAGCATATACATAACCGTCGACCGCATAGAAGCTGTCATCGAGGCGCATAAGAAAATAACATTTCAATACTTTGATTATGCGCCGGACAAGCAAAAGGTGCTGCGCCACGGCGGGCAGATATATACTGTTTCTCCCTATGCCCTGCTCTGGAATAACGACGCATATTACATGATAGGCTATTACGACCGGCGGGAAAAAGTCTCAACATTCCGTGTGGACCGCATCACGCAGCTTGAAATCCTCGATGAAGCGGCGACAGAACGTCCCACAGACTTCGATGTTTCAGAGTATTTCACAAAAGAGTTTTCGATGCTGAACGGCAAAGAAAGCCGCGTCGAACTGCTCTGCGAAAACGAACTGATGGGCAATATCATCGACCGCTTCGGCGAAAACGTAGAGACGGAACTCTACGATATGATGCATTTCAAGGTCACAGTAGCGGTGGAGTTGAGCAACAACTTTTACGGCTGGGTATTCGCTTCGGGCGGAAAGATAAAAATTCTGTCTCCCGACGACGCGATCACTGAATTTCGTGAACTGATGGAGCAGAACAAAGCATAAAAACTCAAAATTCTTTCAAGGTGTGCATTTAAATGTACACCTTATTTTTGCCCTATTGACACTGTTTTCGGGGAGTGATATAATGGCATCATAGAAAACAAATGTTCTTTTTCGGAGGAACAATGAGAAATGGAGAAAACACAACGGTGGGAATCATACTCGTGGCACTGTGTCAACTGCGGCAGCGTAGTCACGGGGTACAAAAATAAAAACGGCGAAATCAAGATAGAATGCCGAACCTGTCATACAACAATGATACGAAGCATCAAATCGTCAAAACATGACGTGATCAATGTATACGCGCCGACAGGCCAGGTACATATATAAACAAACCGAGAGATATTACCGATGCGGCGACCACCAGTGTAAAGATAAAGCAAAAATCCTGTGTCAGCTCACGCATCGAACTTGTCTTGAAAAACTGAAACGACGGTAAGGCGGCGGGAATACAGCCCGCATAAGTCCGATATCAGGTCATCAGCGACGGTGCAGTCTTTTCAGACCACCGACAAGGCAGTCACTATTCTGCGGAATAGTGCTGTTTTGCCGGTGGTTTTTCTTTTCTCAAATTTTTTTTGAAATATTTTTTCAAACCGG
Organism: uncultured Lachnospiraceae bacterium; assembly: GCA_947630695.1. Taxonomy (GTDB): domain Bacteria; phylum Bacillota; class Clostridia; order Lachnospirales; family Lachnospiraceae; genus CANRIM01. The sequence continues at coordinate 766 of CANRIM010000052.1, read as the reverse complement.
CAATTACCTTTCCGGTTTGAATGTTACGATACATCAGCAAAGAAAAAGGAAGGAGGTGTGGAGCGATATGACCGCGAACGAACGCAGACAGTATATTCTTGAAGCGCTTAGTGACAGACGTGCCTTAAACGTAGACAGCTTGGCGAAAGAATGCAGCGTCAGCGAGAGAACGATCAGATATGATATTGAAATATTGTCTCGCTCCGCACCGATTTTCACGGTACAAGGGACAGGAGGCGGTATCCGTGTTGCTGACGGCTGGTATCTCAGCCGCAGATATCTGCGTGAAGACCAGGAGGCGCTCCTTCGTGAACTGCTTCCCGAACTTCCGTCTGATCAGCAGGATACGCTCAAGAGTATCCTTGTTTCCTTTGCAAAACCAAAGGTGAAGAAGCCGGGCTGATCCGTTCTTCACTGCTCCGCTGTCTGCACGGAGCTGTTCATTGACAACTGAATAGTACAGCACACACACTACATTCCTCTCGCTGCCGGTGATGAGCCGGTGAGCCGATCGAGCATTGATCTCGTGTAACAGCGGCGCATCCGCTGTGGGGCGACGACAGGCGAGAGCAACAATGATACTTCTGTCCGGCCATAAAGTCGAGCGTTGAAGCGATACTTCGAGCAGATTCGATGCGAAGCATCGTATGCCGTCGCAACAAGTGGGGACAGCCCGCGGAGATCCCGGGGGTGGTGAGATTCCAATGAGACTGAATGCACAGTCGGTGAGTGTGTTCCCGAAAGGCGCTTGTGCGCTCTTTCTGCT
>CANRIM010000051.1 GCA_947630695.1 uncultured Lachnospiraceae bacterium | reverse complement strand
GCATTTTCCACCCGGAGCAAAATTTTAGGATCCAGATGGCAGACCTTATCTTTCAGTCTGGTTTTATCGATGGTACGCAGCTGCTCCAGAAGGATAACGGAATCCTTCACCATTCGGTCTCCGTTGGCAGAGACCTCCACATGTGTGGGCAGTTTTGCTTTATTCTGTCTGGATGTAATTGCCGCACAAATGATCGTCGGACTATGTTTGTTCCCCACATCGTTCTGAATCACCAGAACCGGTCGGATGCCGCCCTGTTCCGAACCGACCACCGGCCTTAAATCCGCATAGAATACATCGCCGCGCGTTACCTCCATTGATACACACTCCTTCTTTCTTTACGGTCCAGCATATATGTTTCTGTCCCGACAGAACCTTATAAACGTTCCGTTATTCAGAAGTATTTCCTTATTTTTCAGCGTGTATGCATACCGCGGTGAAAAAGCATTTGCAGCGTTTTTTCAGATTTCCTTTCCGTTTTTGATATAAACTCTGGGAATCCGTTTTCCAAGATCACAGACAAATTCATACGAAAAACGATGGGAAATCTCCGCCAGCGTATCCACGCTCAGATACGCGTCCTCGCTATAGCCGATCAGCGTCACCGTATCACCGCATTTCACATCGTCGATGTCCGTTACATCCACCATCATCAGGTCCATGCAGACCCTGCCGCAGATTCGCGCCTTTTTTCCGTGAATCAGCACATAGCCGCCCTCAGACAGCGATCTGGGATAACCATCCCCGTATCCGATGGAAACGGTAGCGATTTTTGTGGGATGTTCTGCCGTAAAAACAGAACCGTATCCGACGGATTCTCCCGCTTCGATTTCCTTCACATGTATCACAGATGCGTACAGGCTCAGGGCTGGTTTCAGATCCAGAGCGTCCCGATCCACCGCATCGGAAGGATACAATCCGTAAAGGGAAATGCCCAGCCGGACGGCTTCACAGTCCGTACAGGGCAGATCGAGAATACAGGCGCTGTTAGCATAATGATGCAGGCCGAAATCCACGCCGCCCACATGCAGCAGACGGATAAAGTCCTGAAATTCCTGCAGTTTTTCCATAGTATCGGTTTTATCCGCGGTATCGGCATTGGGAAAATGGGTGAAAATGCCTGCCATTTCCAGACCGTCCATTGCTGCAATGTCCTGTACCAGCGCAATGGTTTCCACACAGGGATGGATGCCGATGCGGTTCATTCCCGTATCCACCTTAATGTGTACTTTTGCTTTTTTGTGCAGCCGGAGGGCCGCCTCAGAAAGGGCCTCTGCTGCTTCACAGGTGAAAATCGTAAAGGAAATGTCCTGCTGCAGCGCTTCTTCAAAATGCTGCGCAAAGATATAACCCAGAACCAGAATATCCTTCCGGATGCCTGCCGCTCTTAAATCAAGGGCTTCTTCCAGCGTGGCGACTGCAAATCCGCAGACATTGGATTCCGGTTCCAGCAAACGGGCAATGGGAACGGCGCCATGGCCGTATCCGTCGGCTTTGATCACCGGAATGATACCGGCCGATCCTGACATTTTTTCTGCCGCTGCACGCAGATTGTGCAGGATGTGATCCAGATTGACCGTAATATAGGCTCTGTCCCGATAAAGTTTCATATATTCAGTTCCTCGATTCCTTCTATCAGATTTCGCGCCAGAAGTGAATAGGCGCCAAGACAGGCGGCTTTGTTGTCTCCTGCCAGTCCGTGCAGATATACGCCCAGCGCCGCAGCATGGTACGGATCCATTTTCTGGGCAAGCAGCGCTGCAATCAGACCGGCAAGCACGTCGCCGCTTCCGGCTTTGGCCATGGCCGCATTGCCGGTATTATTGATATACGTATTCTCTCCCGGCGACGCTACCACGCTGACTGCATCCTTTAAGACAAGAGTCACCTGATACCGCGCCGCAAATGCATTGGCAGTTTCAATCAGATTTGCTTTGATTTCCGGAACCGGCCGGCCGTTCAGCCGGCTCATTTCCATGATGTGGGGCGTCAGAATACAGGGGCTTTTTTTCAGCCGGTCCTGCAGACCTTCTTTGGCAATAATATTCAAAGCGTCCGCATCCAGTACCAGAGGCTTTTTCGTCTCCAGTATTTCCGAAACCAATGCAGAGGAAAGCGGATTGACCCCAAGTCCCGGACCTGCCAGCACCACATCGCAGACAGGAAGGAGCCTGCGGAGCAATTCCTGCGCCTGCCGCGTATCATCCTGATCATAAATATGCAGAATGGCCTCCGGCAGCATCTGCTGGAGGCTGATCCGGTTGTTTTGTTCCGTCAGAATATGCACCATTCCGCAGCCGCTTTTGTAGGCCGCCATGGCGCAAAGATAGGCAGCCCCGTAAATTTCACGGGATCCGGCCACCACCAGCAGCTTTCCGAAACTGCCTTTGTTGCCGTCCGGCACACGCCTGGGCAGATGATTTTCCCGGTCAAACAGTCCGGCGACGCAATAGGAGCTGATATCTTCTTCCATCGCCGGGATACCGATATCTGCTGTCAGAAGTTTTCCGCAGTAAATTTTCCCCGGATAAAGCAGCTGTCCCCGTTTCTGAAAGGCAAAAGTCACCGTGGCAGAAGCCTGCACCGCGCAGCCGAGGATCTGTCCGTTGTCTGCAGAAATGCCGGTGGGTATATCTACGGAAAGAATATCTGTTCCCGCCCTATTCATCCATGCCACCATATCGGCATTTTTTCCTTCGATATTTCTGGAAAGGCCCACGCCGAACAGGGCGTCGATGATCAATGTATATGTTTTTCCGTCTTTCTCTCCGGGCAGTTCCGAAAACGCAAATATCTTCGATTTTTTCAGTTTTTCTTTATAATAAGCGCCTTCTTTGGAAAGCGCTTTTTCTGTATCTGCATAAACCACGGTGACGTCATTTTCCGTTTCCAGTTTTCCGGCGATGGCAGCACCGTCCGCCCCGTTATTTCCGCAGCCGCAGAAAATCAGCGTTCTGGAAGGGTCGAACCCAAGCTCTGCGATCGCATCTGTGCATGCCGCAGCCGCCGCATCGATCAGCGCAAGGGATTTTTGCAGATTGTTTTGTATGACCGCCGCGTCACAGGCTTTCGTCTGGATGGCATTCAGAATATAATTCATGTTCCCTCATTCGATAGGAAAGCACCATCAGGCTTTCCGATAAGTGCACGTTTTGCACGGTAATTCCTTCCGGAAAAGGCAGATCCGTATGGGAAAAATTCCAGACGGCTTTGATGCCCGCCCTGGTCAGCGGTTCCACCAGCTTCAGTGCTTCCTGCTTCGGAATCGCAATCACCGCGATGTCCACCGGATGCTCTTCCAGAAACGATTCCATGGTTTCAATCATATAAACCGGCGCACCTGCGATCACGGTGCCCTCCAGTTCTTTTTTTACATCAAACAATCCGAGAATCCGAAAACCTCTGAGGCGGAAATTGCCGTAATTGGCAAGGGCCTTTCCCAGATTGCCGCAGCCGATGATAATCAGACTGTGTTCCCGTTCCAGATCCAGGATCCGTCCGATCTCTTTGTGCAGCTGCGCAACATTGTATCCGTATCCCTGTTGACCGAAACCGCCGAACTGATTCAGGTCCTGCCGGATCTGTGATGCGGTGACATGCATCATTTCACTGAGTCTGGAAGAAGAGACCCGTTCCACGCCTTCTTCCTTCAATTCTTCCAAATACCTGAAATACCGCGGCAGTCTCGCGATCACCGCAGACGAGATATTTTTCTGACGCATTCTGCTTCTCCTTTATCCTACACCGATATATAAATAAATCCATATATTTCTTAAAATTTTTTGTTTCTCCGTAACAAAGGCGATATGCTTTTTCGCTGTTTCGCACACAAAAGCAGCTTCCTCGCCTGTTCCCGCTTCATTGGAAAATGCATTTTTCTCACATATCTGCAGAAGCTGCTGCAGCTCTGCCTGCTGGCCTTCATCCAGCAGCTGCCGGTACTTTGAAAAAACTTCTTCCGGATTTTGTCCGCTGCACAAAAGCCTGCATGTACGAAGCACACTGCATAAATAATCGTAAGCGGCCAGAACGGCAGCTTTTTTGTCTTCGCCTTCCATTTTTCCTTTTCGTTTCCGGATAATCCTGCCCCGGCGGACAAATATCGCTGCAACAGCCAACGTAAAGACAACCGCAATCAGGAGCACACAGCGAAGGATTCGGCCACGCAAATCCGCGGCAGTCGCTCCCTGATTGGGATACGCTGTACCGCCGGCATTCTCTGCCTCTCCGGCATTTTGGGCCGAATTGACCTCCGGATGGGGATTGTTTTCCGCCGTCTGTGCGGGGAACATCATATTTTCAAACGATGGCAGCACCTCTACCGGCATCCATCCCACGCGGTCCAGATACAGTTCCGTCCATGCATGGGCAGCCCGCGGACCAAAGGGCGTAGATGTATCGCTTTTCATCTGCAGCGCATTTGCCGGGGTAATCAGATAGCCTTCCACATAGCGGGCCGGATAGCCCAGCATACGAAACAGCAGCGTTGCCAGTGTGGCAAAATGAATATCCCTGCCCCTTTTCTCCTGCTGCAGCAGCGTTTCCGCAACCGAACCGTTGAAACGGGGCAGCGTTTCATCCGGGTCGTAGGCCAGTTCCGAATTCAGTACTTCCTGTACCTTCTGAATCGCTGTTCTGTAATCCTTCAGATCCGCAGCGTTCAGCTGGTACTTCTTCAGCAGCGCCTGCAGCGCTTCCTTTTCGCTTTCCGGAACATTCCGATAGGTTTCATTGACATAAACCCCGTAATTTCCCTCTGCCAGCAGATACTGATCGTATGCTTCTCCGGAGAGGGTGGGAATGATTGTTTCTTCAAAATCAAGCAGCTCCGTATAAGAAAGTCCGCCGACGGAAAAAGTATAGGCCTGGGCCTGCTTGGGCTGCCGCTGCAGCGCATCTGCCCGGGACAGAACTTCCTCCGGTTTATCCAGTAAAGCTGTCCCGTAAGGCAGCAGCATATACTGATCGCCGCTTCCGGCAAGGGTAATTTCCACCGTATCCGCTGCAGTTTCCTCTGTCTGCGCCCGGCTGATTTCCGAAAGACGGGCACTTTGGTACAGTGGCGAAAATGCATTCTGCTCGAACCGGTAAAACAGTTCCCGGTTGTCGTAAACCGCCTGGTTGTCCAGCGCCTGCCATTTTTCACCGTCAAACGCCGCGCCCACAAAACCTTTCAGGTACATCATCTGCGGATGGGACATACGGATATAAAAGGCCGTACCACCACCAGTCGCAGGCTTTCTTCCGGCAATCACACCCTGATTCCACCCTTCGGCACTGTTTTTCTGATACTGTTTTGCCCGCAAAACCCGCTCATAGGGCGATGCTTCACTTAATGCCGGACGAGCGGCATGCTCCGCAAGCAGCACAGCGCCGAACATCAACAGCAGGGTCAGCGCAAAAGGCAGCACAATAGAAAGCTTTGTCCGCCGGGATGCCGTATAAAATGAAACAGCAAAAACAGCAAAAAAACAAAGGGCTGCTTCCGGGATGCCCATATCCAGCCGGTGCCAAACCGCAAAAAAGCCGATGGCCAGTGCAAACAGATTGATGAAAAAATACTTTCCTTCAAATACGGTAAAAGCACTGACAGCCGCAGCCAGCCCTGCGCCGAAGAAAAGCGTAAATGTGGCATACAGCGGATAGGCACTTTCCGCCGCCGTCACCTGAAATTTCTCAAAAATGGTTAAATCACTGCGGCCGATGGTATCCGCAATCTGATTGATACAGACCAGCAGGCCATTGACCGCGTAATCATTTCCAATCAAAAAGCCAAATAAAAACAGTCCGAATACCGACGCCAGTATCACATACAGTGTTTCCCGTTTCCGCCATTCCAACCAAAACAACAGACAGACGAGGGCGCCGAAACCAAGCACCGGCAGCAGATAACAGGAAATGCCGCCGATACGCACAAACAGTAAAACCGCCGCTGCCATCAGCAATATACAAAGCGCCAGTTCCAGAAAACTGATTATCGTCCGCTGCCGGCTGCCCGGCTTTTTTTTCGATATGTGATTTTTACCTGTTTTTACAGACAGGAATAATCCATTGTTCATTCGGTAATTCTCCCTGGTCATAGGACAATGTATCCGTTACATACGCCATAATACTGACGGCTTCTTCCGTTCTGACCGGATCAAAGTCCCTCAGACTGTGCCGGTCACTGATCCGGAAACGAATATCCAGCAGCGCATACAGCGCCTGCTGCAGCACCTGATGATCCGTCACGGATATTTCCTGAAACGCCTCTTCTGCTTCCGCATAAAAAATGAACTTATGCGGAATGCCCATATTGCACAAATCCGCAGAAAGCTGATAGGCGGTTTCAATCCGTTCGTCCGCAATATCCGCAAACTGCGCCTCTCTGTTTTCATCAATGGATGTTTCTATGAAAATACCGGAGTACACCATACCGGCCCGGTTGTCGTCTCTGGCAAAAATATCCTCTGTTTTCGTAGACAGCTTCCAGTGAATATAACGGTAGGACATTTGCTCCGTATACGCCGTGATTTCCGTTTTCTCATTGCCCTTGTTCCGGCCATTTTCCGCCTGCATTGCGTAAGCCGTATTCTGAAAAGCGATCCGGTCATATACGGGTACAACATAAATTTCTTCTGTCTCTTCCGCGGATATCCGCGCAGAAAAAACGCCGAAAAGATCCATGCAGCAAACCCCGGTCAGGCACAGCTGCACCTTTCCGCAATGCACGGATCCCAGCTCCAGCGTTATCGTATCGTTTTCTTTGGGTCCCAGATAAAAGTTGACTTCTGTCTCCTGTGTTTCTTCGGTCATGGTATTTCGGGATCGAAATATGCATCTTCCCCGGAAAACAGGAAGGATAGACCCGTTGGTAACATGCAGTTTCAGCGTAGTTTTGTTGCCTTTGCCCATTTGTTCAGGTCCGCTGATACGAAATGAAAGTTTCTTTCGTACCAGCACCGCTCCCAAAGCGGACACCGCAAAGGCCAGCGCCGTTGCCGTCAGCAGAAATACCGCGGCTGCATTCCATGCGAAACACAGATACAGAATCACAAACAGACACCACAGAGAAAACAGGATTCGCCGCTTAAGCATCTTCTTCTCCGATCTTCGGCGCCTCAATTTCACTTATAATCAGATGGAGCACCCGCTGTGCACTGATGCGCTTCATTCTGGATTTTGCATTGAGAATCACACGATGTGCGCAGACATCGACGTAGCACTTCTGCACATCCTCCGGCACACAGTAAGTTCTGTCCGCCATATAGGCAGAAGCCTTAGCCATCCGCATCAGCGCCTGCACACCCCGGGGCGATACACCCAGTTCGATATTGCCCTGTCTGCGGGTTGCCTCACACAGGCGAATGATATAATCCAGCACCGCATCTGAAACGAAAACTTTGGAAACCTCCTGCCGCATCTGCAGGATTTCCCTGGCGTTGGAAACCTTTTTTACCGTTTGCATCGGATTGTCCGACTCATAGGTCCGCAGGATTTCCATTTGTTTTTCCCGGTCCGGATATCCTACGCTGAGACAGATCATAAAACGATCCAGCTGGGATTCCGGTAAAAGCGCGGTTCCGGCTGCCCCCACCGGATTGGAGGTGGCAAACACGATAAAGGGATCCGGCAGATCGTAGGTTTTGCCGTCCACCGTCACCTTCTGCTCCTGCATGGCTTCCAAAAGGGCCGACTGGGTCTTGCTGTAGCCCCGGTTGATCTCGTCCGCCAGCAGAATATTGCACATGGCCGCACCGGCTTTAAACTCAAATTTTCCGGTATTTCTGTCGTATACCGTAAAGCCGGTAATATCCCCCGGCAGCACATCCGGATTAAAGGATACCCGGTTGCAGTTCAGTTCCGTGGCCTTTGCAAAAGCCGTGGCCAGCGTGGTCTTTCCTACCCCCGGAATATCTTCCAGCAGAATATGGCCGCCCGCCAGCACTGCCATCAGAACCTTGTCAATGACATCGTCCTTTCCGATCAAAACTTTCTGAATTTCTTCTTTAATCTTTCCGTTCATCTTGGGATTTACCTTTCTATTTTGTGAATCAGCAAACCGCTGCGAAGTTTCGGTTCAAACCATGTAGATTTCGGAGGCATCAGTCTGCCCGCATCCGCCACCGCAAACAGTTCCCCGATACCGGTGGGGTACATGGCAAACGCCACCGTATCGGATGCGCGGACACGTTTTTCCAGTTCCTTTAAGCCCCGGATCCCGCCGATAAAAGAAATGCGCTGATCCGTTTTGGGATCCGTAATTCCAAGCAACGGCGCCAGAATTTCATTCTGCAAAATGGAAACGTCCAGCCCGTCCACCGGATCGGTGCTTTCGATCTGCGGTTTCGCCGTCAGGCAATACCAGGTATCGATCAGAAACATGCCGATTTCCCCTTTTTTACGGGGACGATACGCTTCTGCGCCCTTGTTTTCTATTTCAAATTTTTCTCCCACTTTTTCCAGAAATGCCTGTACGGAATACGCCGCCAGATCTTTTACCACCCGGTTGTAATCCATAATCATCAGCTCCGAATCCGGGAAGAGCACCGACAGGAAATAGTTGAACTCCTCATTCCCCGAATAATCCGGATGCGCCGCTCTGCGCATCAGCCCCACCCTGACCGCGCTGGCCGCACGGTGGTGTCCGTCTGCAATATAGAGATGGCCGATGGCTTCCAGCGCTTTGGTAACGCCTGCAATATCCGTATCCTGATCAATCACCCATACCGCATGACGGATGCCGTCTTCGGAAACAAAATCATACAATGGTGCTTTTTTCTGATTTTCGGCAATGATTGCCGCAAGCACCGCATCCGACCGGTACGCCAGAAAGATGGGGCCGGTCTGGGCGCTTAAAGCATCCACATGGCGGACCCGGTCCTCCTCCTTTTCAGCTCTCGTATTTTCATGTTTTAAAATCACACCGTTTTGATAATCGTCAATGGATGCGCAAAGCACCAGGCCGGTCTGTGTCCGTCCGTTCATGGTCAGGGCGTAAATATAATAGACCGGCTTTTCCTCTTCCACAAAGTACCCCTGCGACCTCATTTCCTGAAACAGACGGTTTGCCTGTTCATAGACCGCAGGATCATAGGTATCGACGGTTTCATCAAATGCAGTCTCCGCCCGGTCGATCCGTAAAAAAGATAAGGGTCTGTCCTTGACCGCCGCGCAGGCCTCGCTTCTGTTGTAAACGTCATAGGGCAGCGCCGCAATGTCGGCTGCATAGGCCGCGGCGGGACGACAGGCCGCAAATGGTCTGACCTTTGCCATAAAAAACTCCTTTCCGATCCGACTGTGAGAAAAAGTGATTACGGATTGTTACGCTGCTTCGCAGCTTCCACAATCCTACCCAACATTCGGAATCCATGGGCCCCTACCCCACTTCTTCCTCATGTTGGGGCGCGTCATAAAGCTTCTCACCCAACGGTATGCAAGCATACCGTGGATTCGAGCTTTTGACGCTGTAATCATAAATACCCCGCAGCATAGTGCTGCGGGGTATACAGACTTATTGTATCGTTCTGACTTTGATGACACCCGCAATGGATTTCAGTGCTTCCAGCGCTTGTTCTGTTGCCGGTTTATCGATATCGATCAGTGTATACGCAAATTCGCCTCTGCATTTGGAAGACAGATTGGAAATATTTTCATTCACACTGCCAAAAATATTGGTGAACTGTACCAGCATGTTGGCCACATTCTTGTGGAAGATCGCGATTCTGCCGCCGGTCTTGCTGCAGGGTCCCAGATCCACCTTCGGGAAATTGACACTGTTGTTGATATTTCCGTTTTCCAGATAATCCTTCAGTTCCTTCACTGCCATAACAGCGCAGTTGTCTTCCGATTCTGCTGTGGAAGCGCCCAGATGCGGCGTAATGATACAGCCGGGTGCGCCTGCCGTAATGGGATTTGCAAAATCGGAAACATAAGCCCTGATCTTCTTTTCCTTTAAGGCTTCTACCATATCCTTTTCGTTGACCAGCACATCCCGGGCAAAATTCAGAACCACGGCGCCTTCATGCATCAGGGCGATGGCATCTTTGTTGATCATGCCTCTGGTTTCATCCAGAAGCGGCACATGGATCGTAATGTAATCGCAGGTGGAATAAATATCATTGACATTGTTGAAATGCACGATCTTTCTGGAAATCTGCCATGCCGCGTCCACCGACATATACGGATCATAACCGTACACGTCCATGCCCAGCGCCGAAGCTGCATTGGCTACGCGGATACCGATGGCGCCCAGTCCGATGACGCCCAGCTTCTTGCCCCGCAGCTCACAGCCTGCAAACTGCTTTTTGGCCTTTTCCATGCTCTTTGCAATATCAGGATCCCCTGCATTGTCTTTGACCCACTGGATACCATCCACGATACCACGGGAGGCCAGCAGCATACCTGCAATCACCAGTTCCTTTACGCCGTTGGCATTGGCGCCCGGGGTATTGAATACGACAATACCTTTTTCCGTACAGCGATCCAGCGGAATGTTATTGACGCCGGCGCCGGCTCTGGCAATGGCTTTCAGATTGTCTGAAAAGTCCATTTCATGCATGGAAGCACTGCGCACCAGAATCGCATCGGCCTCTTCTGTATTATCACATTTTTTGTAATAATCGTTAAATTTATTCAAACCCACTTCCGCAATCGGGTTCAGACAGCTGTATAAAAACATATCTTTCTCCTCTTAATTGTTCTTTTCAAATTCCTTCATAAACGCCACCAGCTTCTCCACGCCTTCAACGGGCATCGCATTGTAAATGCTTGCACGCATACCGCCCACGGTACGGTGCCCTTTCAGGTTTTCAAAGCCAGCCGCTTTGGATTCGGCGATGAATTTCGCATCCAGATCCTTATCTCCGGTAATAAACGGCACATTCATCAGTGAACGGTCCTCTTTTCTGACCGTCCCCTTAAACAGCGTGCTTTCGTCCAGAAAATCATAGAGAATTTTTGCTTTCTGGATGTTGATTTTCTGAATGGCTTCCAGTCCGCCCTGTTTTTTCAGCCACTTGAAGACTTTGCCGCAGATATAAATGCCGTATGCAGGCGGCGTGTTGTAAAGAGAACCCGCATCTGCATGGGTCTTATATTTCAGCATCGTAGGCGTTCCCGGCAGCACGTCGTCGGTAATCAGATCTTCCCGCATGATCACAATGACAACACCGGCAGGACCGATGTTTTTCTGTACGCCGCCATACATCACCGCGTATTTTGTAATATCGGCAGGCTCTGACAGGAAGCAGGATGAAACATCCGCTACCAGGTCTTTGCCTTTCGTGTTGGGAAGTGTTTTGAACTTAGTTCCGTAAATGGTATTGTTTTCGCAGATATAAACATAATCCGCATCCTTGCTGATGGGCAAATCGCTGCAGTCGGGAATATAACTGAAAGTCTGATCCTCGGAAGAAGCGATTTTGTTTGCCGTACCGAACTTGCAGGCTTCACTGTAAGCCTTCTTCGCCCACTGGCCGGTCACAATATAATCCGCCACTCTGTTTTTCATCAGATTCATGGGAATCATGGCAAACTGCTGGCTGGCGCCGCCCTGTAAAAACATGACCTTGTAATTTTCAGGAATGTGCAGCAGATCTCTCAGATCCTGTTCCGCCTCCGTAATAATCGACGCATAAATCGCAGATCGATGGCTCATCTCCATAACGGACATGCCTGATCCGTGATAATCCAGCATTTCAGCTGCCGCCTCTTTCAAAACTTCCTCCGGAAGTACCGCAGGACCCGCAGAAAAATTATACACTCTGCTCATTTTCATTCCTCCTGAATTTTCTCAATATATATTTATATTTTATTTATTATCCTTTTTAGTATCTTTTTCTTCTTCCTGCGGCACATTTTCTTCTGCCTTTTCTACCTGTACGATGGATGACTTCTGCATCGGGATACGGCAGTTTTTGTTGTTGCCGAATTCCACAATTACGGTATCATCCGCAATATCAATCAATACGCCGTAAAATCCGCCGGATGTGACAACACAGTCGCCTACCTGCATTTCGCTCAGCATCATACGCATACGTTTCTGTTCCTTCCGCTGGGGACGAATCAGAATAAAATAAAATACAAGTCCGATTATGACCAGATAAATCAACATGCCCACGCCTGCTGTTCCTGCACTTGCCAAAATGAAATGATTAAACATGAAAGGTTCCTCCCTTATTCATATAAGTTCATAGCTCAATAGACTAAATATACATGAAGCCTTTAGGTATTTCAAGATAAATTTTTAACAAAGTTCGCCCTGCACGGCAGATAATTTTCGTTTTTTGTACTCCGCAAAACAGCCGCCGTCAATGGCGTCCCGGATTTCCGTCATCATCTGATTGTAAAAATAGAGATTGTGCAGCACGCAAAGGCGCATGCCCAGCATTTCTCCCGCTTTCAGCAGATGACGGATATAGGCCCTGGAATAGCTCCTGCAGGCGGGACAGCCGCAGCCCTCTTCGATAGGACGCATATCCCTTTCGTACTGCTTATTAAACAGATTTAACTTGCCGAAATTGGTATAGACGTGGCCGTGCCTGCCGTTTCTGGAGGGATAAACACAGTCAAAGAAATCGATGCCGCGCTCCACGCCTTCCAGAATATTGGCCGGCGTCCCGACACCCATGAGATATCTGGGCTTGTTTTCCGGCAGATGCGGCAGGGTCAGATCCAGAATTTCATACATCTGCGCATGGGTTTCCCCTACGGCCAGGCCGCCCACGGCGTAGCCGTCCAGATCCAGTTCGCTGATTCGTTTTGCGTGCTCGATCCGGATATCCGCAAAAGTGGTTCCCTGATTGATGCCGAACAACATCTGACGGGGATTGATGGTATCCTCCCGTGCATTTAATTCCTGCAGTTTGTCCCTGCAGCGGATCAGCCATCTTGTGGTTCTGGCGACGGAAGCCTCCACATACTCCCTGGAAGCGTCGTGAGGCGCGCATTCATCAAAGGCCATGGCTATGGTCGATCCTAAATTGGACTGAATCTGTATGCTTTCCTCCGGCCCCATAAAAATGCGTCTGCCGTCGATATGCGAATTGAAATAAACGCCTTCTTCTTTGATTTTGCGAAGGCCTGCAAGAGAAAATACCTGAAATCCGCCGCTGTCCGTCAGAATCGGCCGGTTCCAGTTCATAAATTTGTGCAGTCCTCCCAGCGACTTAATCAGTTCGTCGCCGGGTCTGACATGCAGATGATAGGTATTGGACAATTCCACCTGGGTGCCGATGGTTTCCAGATCCATGGTGGACACGGCGCCTTTGATGGCTCCCGCCGTTCCCACATTCATAAAGACCGGCGTTTGTATCGTACCGTGTACGGTCTCAAAAGCCCCCCTTCTGGCCCTGCCCTCCTGCTTGTGTAAATGAAACATACTTTAATCCTTTGCCGCAAATAATTTTTCAAGATCCACAATCACTGCAGAATTGGGTGCGCTGATCTTCACCGGTTTCGCGCACATGGAAAACAGCTTTTCCTGATAATTCATCCGGAAGGTGGTAATGGAATTTTCATCATGGTTCACTGCATAGAGATACTTGTGATCCGGAGAAAGCAGCGCATCTTTCGGATATTTCCCGCTGATGGGCAGCACGCAGTAAAGAATCAGCGTACCCTCTGGCTCCCGCTCATAAAACGCCACCGTGTTGTCGCCGTCGTTGGAAACGATCACATATTTTTCCGACGCGGCGAGACGCAGCGAACAGGCATGGGTGGACGCGGTATGGTATACGCCAATGGTGGAAATCTTCTGCAGCAGCGTAAATACCGGTGTATTGTCCTTTTCCTCATAACGATAAACAGAAATCTGCTTCATGCTTTCGCTTAAAATATACGCGTTTTGCCCGTCCTTCGTAAATACGATGCGGGCCGGATCATAATCCAGATCACAGCGCAGCACATCCGACAGTTCCAGACCCGGCAAATCCTGATCCACTTTATAGATCATCACCTGATCCAGGCCGCTGTCCGATGCGCAGAGATATTTATCGTCGCTGGTCAGGTTGATACAGGTTACATGACACATATCATTGCGGTTAATGCCGGTTCCCGGATTTCTATGCCGTTTCCGATCCACAACGCTGCCGATGCTTCCGTCTTCATTCAAAGACAGCATGGTAATCTTGCCGTCGTGAAAACCGCCGGCAAACAGATATTTTCCGGCGCTGTCACAGCACAGATAGCATCCGCGCATCGCCTTGGTGGGCACTTCATTCATCAGGGTCAGCGTACCGTCTTTTTCGATGGCGTAGGCGGCCACGCCCATATCCGTGATGGAATAAATCACAGGTTTCACCGGCGAACGAAGCAGATACGAAGAATTCGACGCTTCGGCGCTGCCTGCTTCCGACAGTTTGCCGGTCTCTTCATCCAGTGCAAAGATATGTATGCCGTCTTCCGTTTCATCGGTGTAGCAGCCCACATACATCATCCACTTTGCCATTGCAATCCCCTCCTTTTTTATTTCCCCATACTTGTTTTACCAGGCGTTTATCGTACAATTTCCGGAAAACCGATCTTTTTCCGCACTTTTCTGAGGGTCTTTTCCGCATAATACCGTGCGGTTTCCGCATTTTCCTTAATCAGCGCGTCCACGTATGCCTTATCTTTGGAAAGTCTCTCATATTCCTGACGCACCGGATCCAGTTCGCTGCAGACTGCCTCGCCGACCGCGGTCTTAAACTCGCCGTAGCCTTTTCCCGCAAACTCCTTTTCTACTTCTTCCGGCGTCTTTCCGGTCATGGATGTATAAATATCGATCAGATTTTTGATGCCGGGCTTGTCGTCCGAATATAAAACTTCGCTGTCGGAGTCCGTAATGGCCCGTTTGCATTTTCGCATGATCGTATCATGATCATCCAGAATGTAAATGCAGCCGTTGGGATTTTCGTCCGATTTCGACATTTTCTGGGTGGGATCCTGCAGGGATTTGATCCGCGCGCCGTGCTTGCCCAGATAGGGTTCCGGTACCGTAAATATGTCACCGTATACATGGTTGAAACGCAGCGCAATGTCCCTGGCCAGTTCCAGATGCTGCAGCTGGTCGTTTCCCACCGGGACCACATCCGCCTGATACAGCAGGATATCCGCCGCCATCAATACCGGATAGGTGAAAAGCCCTGCATTAATATTGTCCGCATGCTTTGCGGATTTGTCTTTAAACTGGGTCATGCGGTTCAGCTCGCCCATATAGGTAAAGCAGTCCAGCATCCAGGCCAGTTCGGCATGGGCGCTGACATGGGACTGGTAATAAATACAGTTTTTCTTCGGATCCAGTCCGGAAGCGATGTAGGTCATCAGTACGTCCCGGGCGTTCTTCCGAAGCGCCGCAGGATCCTGGCGCACCGTTATGGAATGCAGGTCCGCTACGCTGTAAAAGCAACGGTATTCCTCCGTCAGTTTTCCCCAGTTTTTCAGTGCGCCTACATAATTTCCCAGGGTCAGTTTTCCTGTGGACTGCATCGCACTGAATAATATTTTTTCTCCGTTCAGCATTCTTTTATCTCCTTATTTACTACAATATATTTATGGTTAATACCCCTTACAGCCAGTAAGGAATTACCCATCTTGTTGCTTAAGCTGTTAGAAT
>CANRIM010000050.1 GCA_947630695.1 uncultured Lachnospiraceae bacterium | reverse complement strand
AGCCGGCACAAAAAGAAACCCCACCCCTCAAGATTGAGGGGCAGGGGAGTTGAATAGGCGAAGCCTATTTTTTAATGGTTGTTTTTTATTTTCCCTGATAAAATTCCTCCACCGCATCAAAGAAAGCGTGGATATTTTCCCATTTGGACATGGGCGGCACATCGCAGCCGGTGGAAATGCCGAAATTCGGATACTGGCAGCATTCGCTCATGACCGCTTTGGTAGCCTCTTTGACGGATTCCGGCGTACCGTTGCGCAGCTGTCCCGCGGGATCTACGTTGCCAAAGGCAATGCGGTCGGCCGGAATGTGGGGCATCATATCCGCCATGCGGATAGCGTTGCCGAAATGGAAGGCTTTTGCGCCGGTATCAATGATGGAGTCGATCATCTGTACGGTGGCGTTGCCGCAGTTGTGGTAAACCACCAGGAAGGAATCATCCTGTACGGCCTCTACGATCTTCTTCACATAAGGCGCGGAAAATTCCGCTGCCAGAGAGGGACTCAACAGTCCAGCCAGAGGTTCTGCCATGACGATGCCGTCTGCACCTGCCTCTTTGTAGGCCTTCGCATAGTCAATCAGGAAGGTTGTGACCTTGTCCAGCAGCGTTTCCACCATATCCGGTTCTTCATAGCAGTAAATCATGGCTTCCGTGACTTCCATCAGGCGGCCTGCCAGAGAGAAGGGTCCGATAATGCCGGCGAAGACCGGACGGTCGGTGATCAGCGCACAGGCTTTTTTAATGGCTTCAATGTAAATGCCGGTCCTGCCGGAACCGACGGCAGGAATTTCCAGTGCGTCCGCTTCCTCTTCGGAAGAAACGATGCTGCCTACCACGGTGGGAACCTCATCGTCGGAAACGTGGATCGTGGAGCCGAAGCATTCGGCTTCAATGGAAAGATCCATCAGGCTCACCGATGCGGCGCTGGGGACTTCATCAGCCACCAGCTTCATGCCCTGGGCCTGGTAGTCGGCGCTGGAAATCAGTTCCTTGACCGTGATGCCCATTTTGGAGATGGCAGGAAAGGAAAGTACCGGAAAGGCTTTCTTTTTGGGCTCGGCGATCATGTCCGCCACCCATTTTGTCATATTTCTGTTCATGTGATAACCTCCGCCTAAAAAAATTAAAAAATTTTTTAAAAATTTACTTGTAATTATGTATAAATATTGGTATTTTTTGAATGGACGATAAATAGATTTGCCCCAATCAAAACCTATTGTAACACAGGATTTTAAAAAAGTCACCCAAAAACAGGAAAATTCATGCAGGTTCGTAAAAGAACATGTAATGCAAATGAAAAATATATAAATGATAAGGAGAGCATGGGTATGTCATTGATACAGGAAATTTCCGAATTTCTGCAGAAGGGCAGAGCAAAAAATGTAAAAACGCTGGTACAGCAGGCGCTGGACGAGGGCATGGATCCCAAGGAGATCTTAAACGACGGACTGCTGGGCGGCATGATGATCATCGGTGATAAATTCAAGAAAAATGAAGTCTTTGTTCCGGAAGTACTGGTTGCTGCCAGAGCCATGAACGCCGGCCTTTCCATTCTGGAGCCGGAGCTGGTGAAGGTGGGCAACGAGCCCATCGGCCGGGTGGTTATCGGAACGGTCAAAGGCGATCTGCATGACATCGGCAAAAATATTGTCAGCATGATGATCAAAGGCGCCGGATTTGAGATTTATGATATCGGCGTAGACGCGGATGCGGACAAATTTATTGACAAGGCAGAGGAAGTCGGCGCGGACATCATCGCCATGAGCGCGCTGCTGACCACCACGATGCCGGCCATGAAGGAAGTCATCGACCGTCTGCAGGAACGCGGCCTGCGGGACAAATACATCGTTATGGTAGGCGGCGCACCGGTGAACCAGAGCTTTGCGGATCAGATCGGCGCGGACTATTATACCGAGGACGCCACCAGTGCGGCCAACAAGGCAAAAGAGATTATGACAAAATAAAAAGAAATCCATAACCTGACAGGAAGGATGAAAAACCCCGTTTCCGTCTCCGGCGGAAATGGGGTTATTGTTTGACCATGAAAGACACAAAACGCAATCTGAAAAATCTGAAAGGCAATCTGATTCTGCTGCTGGCCGCCTTTATCTGGGGCTTTGCCTTCGTGGCGCAGGATCAGGCGGCGGAAGCGGTGGAACCCTTCACCCTGAACGGCATCCGGTTTATCATCGGCGCACTGGTACTGCTGCCCTTTATTCTGGCCGGTGCGAAAAGAAATCAGAAGCCTTTGTTTGCAAAAACAAAAGAAAACAAAACCCTGCTGAAAGCAGGTCTCCTCTGCGGCATCCTGCTTTGCATCGCGGTAAATTTCCAGCAGTTCGGCATCGCCATCTATCCGGCCGAGGCCGCGGCCTCCGGCAGAAGCGGCTTTATTACCGCCCTGTACGTGATTCTGGTGCCCCTGTTTGGGCTGTTTCAGAAAAAACGGACCGGCGCAGGCCTTTGGATCAGCGTGCTGATGGCGGTGGGCGGCATGTATCTGCTGTGCTTCGGGCAGGGGGTTTCCGGCATTTATCCGGGAGATATTATCGTCGTCTGCTGCGCGGTGGCCTTCAGCTTTCAGATTTTGTGTATCGACCGGTACGGCGACGCGCTGGACAGCATCCGGCTTTCCGCGCTGCAGTTTACCGTCTGCGGGATTTTGTCGCTGGTGCTGATGGCCATCTTTGATCATCCTGTATGGACAGACATTCTCTCCGCCTGGAAACCGATTCTTTATACCGGCGTGCTTTCCAGCGGCATTGCCTATACGCTGCAGATTCTGGGACAGAAATATGCCGAAAATCCGGCGGTGGCTTCCATTATCATGAGTCTGGAATCCGTGTTCGCCGCCATCGGCGGCGCGCTGATTTTGCATGAGCGGCTTTCTGTGCGGGAATGTATCGGCTGCCTGATTATGTTTGCCGCCATCGTTCTGGCGCAGCTGACATCCGCGCCCCGGAAAGAAAATGCATAAAAAAATGTATAAACCGGAATTTCCGGCCGGGAAAATGCATAATAAACCCGGTGTATGCAAAATTTCCCGTGGCAGCGCTTGACATGCCCGGGGAAATAGTGCTAAAATTTTCCAAAATCAGTTTCCGTGCGCCTTTGCACGGCGATATTTCAGATATCAGAAAGGAACAAAATATGAAAAAGATGACAAAACGTCTGATGGCGCTTGCACTTTGCCTGATTTTTGCATTTGCATTTACTGCATGCTCCAGCGATAAGTCTGCAGACAAGGATACAGAGCAGGCGGCAGATAACAGCCAGGATGACAGCGGAAGTGAAGATACGCTGATCATGGCGACAAACGCGGCTTTCCCGCCGTATGAATACTATGAAAACAATGAAATCGTCGGCATCGACGCGGAGATCATGGCAGCTATTGCCGAAAAGCTGGGCAAGACGCTGCAGATCGAAGACATTGAGTTCGGTTCCATCGTTGCAGGCGTACAGTCCGGAAAATATGACGTGGGCGCAGCCGGCATGACCGTAACGGAAGACAGACAGAAAAGCGTTGATTTTTCTGATTCCTATGCTACCGGTATCCAGTCCATTATCGTCACCGAGGATTCTCCGATTACTTCTGTGGACGACCTTTCTGCAGACGGCGCCACCTACAAAGTCGGCGTACAGCAGGATACCACCGGCGATATTTACTCCAGTGATGATTTCGGCGATGACAGAGTGATGCGCTACAACAAAGGCGCGGACGCGGTACAGGCGCTGATCAGCGGCAAGGTAGACTGTGTCATCATCGATAATGAGCCTGCCAAGGCGTTCGTAGCGGCCAATGAAGGCATCAAGCTGCTGGATACGGAATATACGGTAGAGGATTATGCAATCTGCGTTGCCAAAGACAACAGCGAGCTGCTTGCCGACATCAACGAGGCGCTGGCGGAACTGAAAGCGGACGGCACCTTACAGGAAATTATCGACAAATATATTCCTGCCGAAGAATAAGAAATCAGAAACGGAACTTTTGACAAAGAGGGCTGTATGCCCTCTTTGTTGTGTATAAGGAGGAAAAAACGTGGGTGCGTGGTTTGAAAATTTTAAGGCGAACATAGGGACGTGGTTTGAAAGTTTTAAGGCGACCTTTCAGCTGAATTTTATCGACGACAACCGGTATATGTATCTGGTGAACGGCCTCAAAAATACGCTGATCATTACCGTGTTTGCGGCGCTGCTGGGCATTGCGCTGGGCATCATCGTGGCGTCTGTACGAACCACCTTTGATAAAAACGAAGAGTCCATGCGCATGCGCAACAAAGGCCTGTATATCGTTATGAAAATTGCAAACACTGTGTGTAAAGTGTATCTGACCGTGATCCGCGGTACACCGGTGGTGGTACAGCTGATGATCATGTATTTCATCATTATGGCCAGTTCCACAAACAGTGTTCTGATTGCCATCCTGGCTTTCGGCATCAATTCGGGCGCTTATGTGGCGGAGATTTTCCGCGGCGGCATCATGTCCATTGACAACGGCCAGTTCGAGGCGGGCAGGTCTTTGGGATTCAGCTATTTTCGCACCATGTATCATATCGTGGTGCCCCAGGTGATCAAAAATGTACTTCCGGCACTTTTGAACGAATGTATTGCCCTGCTGAAAGAAACTTCGGTAGCCGGCTACGTTTCGATACAGGATCTGACCAAGGGCGGCGATATTATCCGGGGACGGACCTATTCCGCGTTTATGCCGCTGATTATGGTGGCGCTGATTTATCTGATCGTCGTTGTGGTGCTCACCTGGCTGGTGGGCAAGGTCGAAAGGAGACTGAAAGTAAGTGAACGATAATGTACTGATTAAGGTAGAAGGACTGAAAAAGCATTATAAAGGCGGCACAATCAAAGCTTTGGACGGCATCGATATGGAAATCCGTCAGGGAGAAGTGGTTGTCATCATCGGGCCCTCCGGCAGCGGGAAATCCACGTTTTTACGTTCCCTGAACCTGCTGGAATACCCCACGGAAGGCCATATTTACATAGACGGGGCGGACATTACCAATCCGAAGGTAAATCTCAACCGGCACAGACAGAAAATGGGCATGGTATTTCAGCATTTCAACCTGTTTCCCCATATGACTATCCTCGGCAACATGACGCTGGCCCCCATGAAACTGCTGAAAATGCCGAAAAAAGAGGCGGAGCAGATGGCCATGGAGCTGCTGGAGCGGGTCGGCCTGGGAGACCGGGCGGCAGCTTATCCCGGACAGCTTTCCGGCGGGCAGAAACAGCGAATCGCCATTGTGCGGGCCCTGTGCATGAAGCCGGAGGTACTGCTGTTTGATGAGCCGACCTCGGCGCTGGATCCGGAAATGGTGGGCGAAGTGCTGGACGTTATGAAAGAACTTGCGAAAGACGGCATGACCATGGTGGTAGTGACCCATGAGATGGGCTTTGCCAGAGAAGTGGGAAGCCGCGTGGTATTTATGGCGGACGGCATGGTGGTGGAGGAAAATGATCCCCAGACCCTGTTTACGAATCCTCAAAACCCCAGACTGCAGGATTTTCTTGCGAAGGTACTGTAAAATTGTACCCGAAAGATGCAGAAAGATTGCTTTTTCCGGCCGGCTATGCTAATATAACTGTGTCTGTGTCTACACAAGAAGGAGCGGATATGAAAAGAAAGCGCTTTTGCCGGATATGTGCAGTATGTGTTCTTGCACTGACAGTGCTGCTTACTGCCGGCTGTTCATCAAAAAAATCAGAGGAAAAGAAAACAACCGCTGAAGAAACCGCTGTACCGGCGGCTGCCCTGACGGAAGAAATGGAAGAAGATCAGGTGCTGCTGGACGAATCCGGGTTGAAAATCACGGCGAACCGGATGTTCTATGACGAAGCTTACGGAAAAGGCGTACAACTGACGTTTGAGAATCATTCCGGGAAAATTCTGATATTTGACTGCAAGTCCATTTTTGTAAATGGTTTTGCAGAGGTGGAAGATACATTTGCAGAATTGCTGAATAAAGATGAAACCAAGCAGGTGAATGTCTATCTGGATACGATGGAACTGGAAGCATATGGCATTGATGAGATTGGTGAGGTCGGTTTCCGGTTTGATTTCTATACGCCGCAGACTTATGAGAAATATCTGACGCCGGATGTGATCGGATTTCAGACATCGGCCTATGCGGATATGCCGGAGGAAATGAAATTCGCAGGAAAAGTCCTGTATGAAGATGAAAATGTGACGCTTGGGGCGATTTATACGGCCAAAAGCGATATTTATCAGAATGCGCTGACGTTATATGTGGAAAACCATACGGACCGGGAGATGATGCTGGTCTGTCGGAATGTCAGCGTCAACGGCAAAGATATCGGCCAGCACATGGTGACCCAGGTGCAGGGACAGAAAGTCATGCTGTCGCACCAGGTGCTTTCGGAGAATACTCTGGCAGCAGCAGAGATTGAGACCGTAGAGGACATACATCTGTCCTTTGAAATTTACAGCGGACCGGAGGCAACGCCCCTGGGAGAAACCGACGATATGCAGGCAGAGATACAGTAAAACTTGAAGCATCGGGTTATGACGCGCAGACAGGAACAAGAACCGACGATAACATGCTTGATGAAAAGCGCGGGATCGTCGGTCTTTGATATTTTCGGAATCAGGCGAAAGGCGGTGGATTATGCCGGACTATGCAATTAGTGTTTCGCATGTCAGTAAAATGTACAAGCTCTATGATAAGCCTTCGGATCGTTTCAGGGAGGCCATGGGCTTTTCCAAAAAAGTAAGATATAAGGAACATTTTGCGCTGGATAATGTTTCTTTTAATGTAAGACGCGGGGAGACCGTGGGCATTATCGGGACAAACGGTTCCGGCAAATCGACGATTTTAAAAATTATCACCGGCGTTTTGAATCCCAGCGGCGGCAGCGTGACAGTCAACGGCCGGATTTCCGCGCTGCTGGAACTGGGCGCCGGATTCAATATGGAGTACACCGGGATTGAAAATGTCTATCTGAATGGTACGATGATCGGCTTTTCCCGGGAGGAAATTGACAGCAAGCTGAATGACATTCTGGAATTTGCGGATATCGGGGATTTTGTCAGGCAGCCGGTGAAGACCTATTCCAGCGGTATGTTTGTGCGGCTGGCTTTTGCCATTGCCATTAATATCGATCCGGAAATACTGATCGTAGACGAAGCGCTTTCCGTGGGAGATGTATTTTTCCAGGCCAAATGTTATCACAAGTTCGAAGAATTCAAGCGAATGGGAAAGACCATTCTGTTTGTCAGCCATGATTTAAGCAGCATCGGCAAATACTGTGACCGTGTGATTTTGCTCAATGACGGCGTCAAGCTGGATGAGGGCAATCCCAAGGAAATGGTTGACATTTACAAAAAACTGCTGGTGCATCAGTATGTGCCGGAGGAAGAACAGGAAGCACCAAAGGACGGGCAGCCGGACGATACGCCGGCAGCGCCGGCTGCGGGCGGCCATATGTGGAAAGACTGGCTGCCGGTCAATCCCCATGTGATCGAATACGGCAATGGCCTTGCAGAAATATACGATTATGGGGTAAAGGACGCAAAGGGCAATTTTACCAATACGATTGAAAAGGGCAGCAAATGCGAGATTCTGTTCAAGGTTCGTTTTCACGGGCAGATACAGGATCCCATCTTTGCGATTACCTTCAAAGACCTGAAGGGAACCGAGATTACCGGGACCAATACTATGTTTGAGAAAATCGATACCGGCACGGTGCAGGCAGGAGAGGAACGGGTCATATCCTTTACGCAGCGGCTGGATCTGCAGGGCGGGGAATATCTGATTTCCTTGGGCTGCACCGGGTATCAGGAGAGTGAGTTTACGGTATATCACAGATTATATGATATTGTAAATATTACGGTGGTATCACAGAAAAATACCGTTGGTTTTTATGATATGAATTCGGAAATTGTTGTCGGACAGGGAGACGAAAAGTGAACAAATATAAGCAGATCGGTCTGGTTCAAATGAATCTGAATTTTTACAAAGGACAGGATTGCTATACGGACGGCGGCGAAATCGAAGATGGATTACTGGAGATTGCAAAGCGCTACAGAGAAGATGAACTCAATGATGTGATCGCGGAAAAAAGAGATTGGGCCGTGATGTACCATTTTTCTCACATCCGGCAAAACGTCATTGATATTCTGGATATCGATTCGGACATGTCGGTGCTGGAGATCGGCGCAGGCTGCGGCGCGGTGACGGGAGCGCTGGCGGAAAAAGCGAAACGGGTCACCTGTGTGGAACTTTCCGAAAAAAGGAGCCTGATCAATGCGTACCGCAATCAGGCCCACGGCAATGTGGAAATCCTTGTGGGAAATTTTCAGGATATCGAGGCTTCTCTGGGACAGTACGACTGTATCACGCTGATCGGTGTGTTTGAATATGCAAATGCGTATATCGATTCCGATGATCCGGATGCGGATTTTCTGAAAATCATCAGAAAACATCTGACGCCGAAGGGAAAGATCGTCATTGCAATCGAGAACAAACTGGGACTGAAATATTTTGCAGGATGCACGGAGGATCACTTCGGCCTGTATTTCGAAGGCATCGAAGGTTATTCCAATACGGAAGGCATCAGAACCTATGCCCGGAATGAACTGAAGACACTGGTGGAATCCGCCGGTTTTCCGGAAACCACCTTTTTCTATCCGTATCCGGATTATAAAATGACGACCAAAATATATTCCGATGAGTATCTGCCGCTGGTGGGCGAGTTAAATACCAATCTGCAGAACTTTGACCGGGAACGCATGCTTTTTTTCGATGAGTCCAAGGTATTTAACAGTCTGATCAAAGAGGGGCTGTTTGCAGAATATGCCAATTCCTTCCTGCTGGTGGCAAAAATGCAGCCGGAGGAAGCAAAGCAGGAAACGGCGGTTTATGAAAAAATTTCCAATGACCGGGCGGAAGAATTTTCGATTTGTACAACGATTGTAAAGGACGTTCGGGGAAACTTTCAGGTGATCAAGCGGCCTGCATCTGCAAAGAGCCTTGCCCATATCCGCAACATTGAGAAATGGTCAAAGCCGCTGACAGCGCAGTTTGAGAAATCAAAGATTTCTGTCTGTGAAAGCAGGCTGGAAGAGAATCAGGTGCGGTGCCCTTTTATTACAGGTATGACCCTGGAGGAAATCGCAGACCGGTATATTCAAAGCGGCGAAGTGAAAAAGGCGGAAGCACTGATCCGGGAATATCTGGGAGAGATCATTCGCTGCAATTCCGGCGAAGCATTTGTGAAGACGCCGGATTTTGTGAAAGTATTCGGCGATGTCCGGCTGAAGGGCAGTTACAGAACAGGCAAAGTCAATAATATTGATATGGTATTGAATAATGCGCTGAACACACCCCGGGGATGGACGCTCATCGATTATGAATGGACCTTTGACTTTCCTGTGCCGGTGGAATTTATTCTGTACCGCATCATGCATTATTATCTGGAAACCAATAACAGCAGAAATATGCTGCGCAGCGTAAAATTTTTTGAAATGGATCCGGCAGATCTGGATGCATTTGCGCAGATGGAGCGGAATTTTCAGAAATATGTCCGGGGCAGCAGGCATCTGATGCGGGAACTTTACAGTGATTTCGGAAAGCCGGCGGTTTATATGCCGACGCTGATGGACAACAGCCGTCGGATCGTCCTGGCCTACAGAGACCGGGGGGCGGGCTATCATGAAGAAGACAAGCTGCTGCTGCCGGTATTTATGAATGAAAATAAAGTCTATACCGTCAAATTTACAGTGGAACCGGGTGTGGCGCGTTATCGGATCGACCCCTGCGAAACCGCGTGTATATTGAAAATCGTTTCCCTCCGGAAGGAGGACGGCATCGATGTGGCGTTTCATACCAATGGAACCTGTATCGGGGACGATATTTATATCTGCGATGCGGATCCCTGGCTGGAAGTCCGGGTGGACGATACGGTGATAAAAGAACTGCAGCTGCGCTTTTCTCTGGAGACGAATATTCCGGAATGCGGCCGGATTATTACAGAGGGATTGGCGCTTCAGCAGCAATATAAAGAAGTACAAATGCAAAATGAACAGCTGCGGCAGCAGCTGGAAGAAGCAAACCTGCAGCTGGATAGTCTGGCAAGGGAAAGGGAAGCGATGATGAATTCCCGATCCTGGAAGCTGACCAAACCGCTGCGTGAAGTGAAAAGAGGATTGGAAAAATGCAGGCAGAATCAAGACTGAAGCTTTTTTTGAAGCGGAAGAATATCGTTTTTTCCGCCCGGCGGTACGGCATTGACGCACTCGGCGCAATGGCGCAGGGCCTGTTCGTATCGCTGCTGATCGGAACGATCATAGGAACGCTGGGAACGCAGCTGCACATTTCTTTTCTTGTTACCGTCGGTGATTATGCAAAGCAGGCTTCCGGCGCGGCCATGGCAGTCGCCATCGGCTATGCCCTGCAAGCGCCGCCGCTGGTACTGTTTTCGATGGTAGCTGTGGGAATGGCGGCAAACGGGCTCGGCGGGGCGGGCGGACCGCTGGCAGTGCTCTTCATTGCAATCATTGCAGCAGAGTGCGGAAAAGCCGTGTCAAAAGAAACGAAAATTGATTTGATCGTTACACCCTTCGTTACGGTTACCATCGGTGTGCTGCTCTCCATGCTGATCGCGCCGTGGCTGGGCGCGGCTGCCAGCAAATGCGGTGCGCTGATTATGTGGGCAACGGATCTGAAACCGTTCCTGATGGGAATTATTGTATCTGTGGTGGTCGGATGCGTTCTGACCCTTCCGATTTCCAGTGCCGCGATTTGTGCCGCGCTGTCGCTGCAGGGACTGGCAGGCGGTGCCGCAGTCGCCGGCTGCTGCGCGCAGATGGTGGGATTTGCGGTGATGAGTTTCAGAGAAAACGGCATTGGCGGCCTGCTCTCACAGGGAATCGGCACCTCCATGCTGCAGGTGCCGAATATTGTAAAGAATCCGAAAATCTGGATTCCGCCTACACTGGCATCGGCCATTACAGGACCGCTGGCCACCTGCCTGTTCCATCTGAAGATGGACGGCGCGCCGATTTCCTCCGGTATGGGGACCTGCGGATTTGTGGGACAGATCGGTGTGTATACCGGCTGGCTGGAGGACATTGCAAACGGAAGCAAAGCAGCAATTACCGCAATGGACTGGATCGGACTGGGGCTGATCAGTTTTGTGCTTCCGGCGGTGCTTACCTTATTGATCGCGATGCCGCTTCGAAAGATCGGCTGGATCAGGGAAAATGATCTGAAACTGGAAGATCAATGACAGGAAAACGGCGGGAGGACAGAGACATATGAAAAATGTACTATATGCCAAATGTTCCGACACAGAGACGGTGCGGTTTCAGAGCTGCACGGATATTGCAGCGGAAAACACGCTGGAGGCATATCTGGACAGGCTTTTGCAAAAAAATGACTGTGAGGCAGTGCTGGCAGAAATACGGAAATTTTTTGATGCGGTAAAGCAGTCGGTAAAACTGGAATTATTTGTACCGGGCAAAGCTTTTTCGGATATATTCGGAGACATTACATTTCCGCAGGAACTGAAAGCAGAGGACGGCGGCAGTACGGATTGCCTGTTTGGAAGCGTCCGTATGGAAAATGGTCATTATGTGGTTATGGACTGCGGCTGGAGCTTTGCGTTTCCTGTGCCGTATTTGTATATTGTGTACAGAGCAGTCTGTGCCTACCTTGGAGACGGCAGCAGAAAAGCGCTGCGGGATACGGATTTGCTGCAGCAGCTGGGCATTACGGAAGCGCTGGCGCGCTGTTTTGCACAGATGGATACGAAGCTTCGGCAATACAACATGGAAAAAGCCCGGCCTGCGGTTTATACCGGCTCCGATATGGAAAAGGAGCTCGGAAACTGGGAGGAAAGTCTGAGAAATGCAGAGGCGGAGAATGCGGCGCTTCGATGGCAGCTGGAGCAGCTGCAGCAGCAGTATGACGAAACCATGCGTTCATTCAGCGTAAGAATCACAAAACCGCTGCGTTCATTTGTCTGCCTGTGCAAGAAGCTGTTAAAAAAGATTCCGCCGCTGTATAAAACCGCAAGATGTCTGAAACACAACGGACTGAAAACCACTCTGAAAAAAATCAAAGTCAAGCTGTTTGGAAACCCGCGGAAGCATGGCAATCCTTGGGGCATCTCCAAAAACGAGCTGGCCAGGCAAAAAGAAAGGAAATTTGATCATCCCGTAACATTCAGCATCGTCGTTCCGCTTTATAATACGCCAAAACAGTTTCTGCAGGAGATGATAGAATCCGTACTGCATCAGACGTACGGGAACTGGGAGCTTTGTATGGCGGACGGCAGCGATGATGCCCATAGTTATGTAAGAGATGTCTGCAGGAACTATGCAGGAAAAGATGCCCGGATCCATTACAGAAAACTGGAAAGAAATGCCGGTATATCAGAAAATACCAATGGCTGTCTGGAAATGGCGCAGGGGGAGTATATCGGCCTGTTTGATCATGATGACCTGCTGCATCCTTCGGCGTTATATGAAAATATGTGTGTGATCGAAGAAACGCAGGCGGATTTTATTTACAGCGATGAAACCACATTTCAGCACACCCCTGCAGATGCATATAGTCCGCATTTCAAGCCGGATTTTTCGCCGGATACCCTGCGCAGCTATAATTATATCTGCCATTTTACGGTATTTCGGAAGTCCTTTCTGGATCAGGTGGGAATGTTCCGGAAAGAATTTGACGGGAGCCAGGATTATGATATGATTCTGCGTCTGACCGAGCAGGCGAAGAAAATTGTGCACATCCCGAAGATCCTGTACTACTGGCGGTCACATGCCGCGTCAACGGCGCGGGACATCAGTGCCAAAACCTATTGCATGGATGCCGCAAAAAAAGCATTGGCGGAACATCTGCAGCGTGTAGGCCTGAAAGGCAGGGTGGAAGATGCGTCCATTCCGTCGGTATATAAGATACGGTATGATATAGAAGGAGAACCGCTGATTTCGATCCTCATACCGAACAAAGATTATACAGAGGATCTGGACAAATGCCTTCGTTCGATTCTGGAGCTTTCCACATATCGGAATTTTGAAATCATTATCATTGAAAATAACAGTGAGGAAGAGCGCACCTTTGCATACTATCGGGAAGCGGAAAAGCACCCCCAGGTGCAGGTGATTTACTGGAAGGGAGAATTCAACTATTCTGCCATCAATAATTTCGGATTCAAACGGGCCAAAGGAGATTATATCCTTTTGCTGAACAATGACGTCGAAATAATCACGCCGGATTGGCTGCAGGAAATGCTGATGTTTGCCCAACGGCCAGATGTGGGCGCAGTGGGCGCCAAACTGTATTATCCTGATGACACGATACAACATGCCGGGATTATTCTGGGCATCGGCGGCGTAGCCGGCCATTCACACAAAAACTTTCCGAGGGATGCTTACGGATATTTCAGCAGGCTGCAGCTGGCGCAGAATCTAAGCGGCGTGACCGCAGCCTGTATGATGGTTTCCAGGAAAGTATTTGAAGTCACCGGCGGCCTGGATGAGGGATTTAAGGTAGCGTTTAATGACGTGGATTTTTGTATGAAAATCCGGGAAGCCGGCTATCTGATCGTATTCACGCCTTTTGCAGAGCTGTATCATTTTGAGTCTAAAAGCAGAGGATATGAAGATACGCCGGAAAAGACGAAACGGTTTAACAGCGAGATACAGCACTTTTACTCTAAATGGGGCGCGCAGCTGGAAGCCGGCGATCCCTATTATAATCCGAATCTGACCTTGATTACGGAAGATTTTGCAGTAAAAAAGGCGGATGAACCAAATCGCATTATTGCATAAAAATAAGCTCCGGACAGTATCCGGAGCTTATTTGTTATAGTTCGTAAGTTAATCACAAGACATGCATTTATTTGTGATAAGCTTAGAACTATGATTTGTTTTACCCGTGATATTCTTCAATGTCCTCGCCGTCTGCGGAAATCAGGTAGGTTCCGTATACAACCGGCTGCAGCGCACCGGAGGCATCGGGAATCATCGAAGAAATCCGGAATTGATAAAAATCTCTCCCGTCTTTTTGCAGTGTGCGTTCGTAATCGAACGAAAACGCATATCCGTTTTCATCAGAGGAACCCAGATAGGTTCTTAAGAAATTGACGGCGTCTTCCAGAGAAATCTCGCCTTCCTTTTGAATGAAAACCGGCGGCTGCGGGGTACTGCCTGACGCATCTTCTGTGGAAGCTGCCGCAGACGTCTCTGACGGTGCAGCGCTGGGCGCAGGAGTCTCTGACGGCGTCTTAGTGGGGGCAGCGGTTTTTGTACTGCCCGGCGTGATCGAAGGTGCCGGTGTTTCCTTATCTTTTGTTTTTCCGGAACATGCCGTTATGAAGGCCAAAGCGGCAAACAGAAGGGTGTATATCAGAAGTTTCTTCTTCATCATTGTCTCCATTCATGATTTATCGTTGATCAATTTCAGTATATTCACGAAGTTTATTTACGCTCATATAAGCGGGCCGGATAATTTTGTTTGCAGTAAGCAGTTCTTCGATCCGGTGCGCGCTCCATCCGGAAATTCTGGAAATCGCAAAGAACGGCGTAAACAGCTCTTCCGGAAAATCAAGCATTTCATAAACGAATCCGCTGTAGAAATCCACATTGGCGCTGACGCCTTTGTACATATTGCGCTCGGAAGCGATGATCTCCGGCGCAAGGCGTTCCACGGTGGTATACAGCTGATATTCCTCTGTACGGCCCTTTTCTTCCGCCAGGGATTTGACATATTTCTTGAAAATCACCGCACGGGGATCCGATTTTGAATAGACAGCATGTCCGATACCGTAAATCAGGCCGGCTTTGTCAAAGGCTTTCTTATTCAACAGATCTCTTAAATAGGAAGAAACCATATCTTCGTCCTTCCAGTCTGTGACCTGCTTCTTCATATCATGGAACATGTGGGCAACTTTGATATTTGCACCGCCATGACGGGGACCTTTCAGGGAACCCAGCGCAGCAGCAATGGCCGAATAAGTGTCGGTGCCGGAAGAGGTAACAACTCTGGTAGTGAAGGTGGAGTTGTTGCCGCCGCCGTGCTCTGCGTGCAGCATCAGGGCCATATCCAGCGTCAGCGCTTCCAGTTTCGTATATTTGCCGTCCGTCCGGAGCATGTGCAGGATATTTTCCGCGGTGGAAAGGGACGCTTCCGGCGGCGCGATAAACAGCGCCTTATCTTTATAATAATGCAGGAAAGTATTGTAACTGTAGACTGCAATCATCGGAAACTGTGCAATCAGCTGCAGGCATTGCCGGAGGACATTGTCCAACTGCAGGTCATTGGGCGCGTCATCATAGGAATAGAGCGTCAGTACGCAGCGGGACATGGCATTCATCATATCCTGGCTGGGTGCTTTCATAATAATATCCCGGACAAAACTGTTGGGAAGGGAGCGCAGATCCGCCAGCATGTCGCGAAAATCCGCCAGCTCGTTTTTATCGGGCAGCTTGTTAAAAAGAAGCAGATAGGTGATCTCTTCAAATCCGAAACGCTGCTCCCGGATGCAGGCGCCAACCAGATCGTTGACACTGTAACCGCGATAAAAGAGCTTGCCGTCGCAGGGAACAGAGCTGCCGTTGACGGTTTCATAAGCATCCATACGGGAAATGTCCGTCAGTCCGGTCAGTACCCCGTGGCCATTCAGGTCACGCAGCCCGCGTTTGACGTCGTATTGGGTGTAAAGGGTCGGGTCTATATATGTATTTTTAATGCAAACATCTGTAAGTGCATTGATTTTCTCTTGTGTCTGATCAGAATAAAATCTACTCATGGAAGTCTCCTTTCCCAAAAATAAATATGTTAAAATCTTACCATAAATGGGAAAATCCGTCAATCTTCAGGAATTTTGAAAAAATGTGTATGATATGCCAAAAAAAATTTTAATTTTAAAAAACTTGTTGACAGGAAAAAAAAAGCGTGATACTATTTATAAGCTGTCCCCCAAAAAGACAGCACGAACCTTGAAAACAGAACAGAGACACAACCCTGAAAACATTCAAAGAGAGAAACAAAAAAGCG
>CANRIM010000049.1 GCA_947630695.1 uncultured Lachnospiraceae bacterium | reverse complement strand
TAACGCAGCTATGCGTAAACATAACTGCGCTAAATTTTACTTTTTTGTCCTGTCTACTTGACAGGGACCAGATCACTTGGCCGAGTGGCGGTTTCTGCTTTTTACGATGATTGTTACCGTGAAGGCTCCAATATGTAGCGTAATTCGCATGGCCTCACCCCCTTTCGGGTGATCCGGCTAACCGCCTGCCGTTTTATGACAACGCCCTTGCCCCTTACGGGGCGTTTTTTATTTTATATGATATATCACTTTTTATCAATAGCATTCAAGAAATACCGCATGTTGTCTTCGATCTGCGCGCCCACCACGGCACTGCCCGCCACGATCACATTCGCACCGGCATCCAGCACTTCATAAATATTATCCCGATTGATGCCGCCGTCGATCTCAATGTCTTTTTGGAGTCCCCGGCTGTCCAGAATCCCTTTCAGCTCCCGGATTTTGTCCAGGCAGGAAGGAATCAGTTTCTGCCCGCCGAAGCCCGGATTGACGCTCATCACCAGAATCATATCCACCATTTCCAGATACGGCTCCACCGCGGATATCGGCGTATCCGGATTGAGGGTGATGCCTACTTTTTTGCCCAGCGCCCGGATTTTCTCCAGCGTCTGCGGCATATCCTGACAGGCCTCCACATGTACGGTGATGCCGTCCGCGCCTGCATCGGCAAAGGCATTAAGATAGCGGATAGGTTCCTCGATCATCAGATGCACGTCCAGAAACAGATCTGTTTCCTTTGCAATCGAAGACAGCACCGGCAGTCCGAAAGACAGACTGGGCACAAACATGCCGTCCATCACGTCAAAATGCAGCATGCTGCCGCCGTTTTCTTTGATCTTTGTGACGACCTCCCCCAGCCGCCAGAAATCCGCCGTTAGAATGGACGGTGATAAGATGTTCATACGCCTGCTCCTTCTACTATTAAGGTAGCGGCACGCGCGCTTGAAAAGCGCACCTGCCAAATCGTCGGAAGGCATTTTGAGTTTGCTTCGCATAAGCCTTCCTCCTATATCAATTCGTTAGTATCGTTTCACTTCTTTGAGTTTTGCCAGCAAATCCACATAATTGTCATACCGCTGCCGGCTGATCTGCCCTGCTTCCACTGCAGCCCGGACGGCACAGTCCGGCTCTTTCACATGCATACAGCTTAAAAACCGGCAGGGGGCCTGCCGTGTAAACTCCGGATAATAGTTTTTCAATTCCTCCGGCAGGATCTCGGTCACATCCAGAGACCCGAATCCCGGGGTATCCATGATCCAGCTGTCCTCCTGAATTTCAATCAGCTGCACATGCCGGGTGGTATGGCGCCCGCGCCCCAGTTTTTTGCTGATGCTGCCGGTTTCCATACAGACCGTATCCTGCAGCCGGTTGATGAGAGAGGATTTCCCTGCGCCGCTGGGTCCCGCCACCGCGGTACATTTGCCCTGCAGCAAACTTTTAAGCTCCGGCAGATGCGCACCTGTGCGCGCGCTGACAAACAGGCATGGATAGCCGCTGGCCTGATAAACCGACGCGTAACGCCGGCAAATTTCCTCCGGCACCAGATCCGACTTGTTGAAGCAAAGCACCGCCGGAATCCGGGCCCGTTCCATCTGAATCAGGAAACGGTCCATCAAATTCAAATTGGGATCCGGCTGGGCCGCCGCAAAAATCACCAGCGCCTGATCGATATTGGCTACCGCCGGCCGGATCAGCGCGTTTTTCCGCGGGCGGATCCGCGTAATATGCCCTTCCATATCCTTTTCATCCAGCAGCTCGATCTCCACATCATCCCCTGTGAGAGGGGTCAGCCCGTCGTGCCGGAAAATGCCCTTCGCCGAACACTCCACCACGCCCAGATCCTTCACCTGCACACTGTAGAGCCCGCCGACGCCTTTGATGATTTTTCCCTGCATACTGCGCCTGCCGATCAGAAGGATATGGTGTAGCTCTTGAGCATATTGCCGTCCAGATACAGGGTCAGTTCTCCCGAGCTTACACCGGGAGCACCCTGAATACTCAGCACATACGGAACATCGTCGGCAGAAAGCGTACCTTCAAAAATCCGCGTGGTTTTGGAGGATCCGTCCGTATTCTGCTTCAGATCAATGGCAACCTGCCCCGACTGGAAATTGGCAGGCAGCTCGGAAGCCGTCAGCGTCCATGTAGTAACCGGCGCCGCCGCGCCCGTGCCGCTGTCCTTTCCTTTGCTGACCGTAATGGTCACCGACGCATTTTCCGCCAGCTTGGTGCCCTCTTCGTAATTCTGGGAAATGACCACGCCTGCGGCCACCGAATTGCTGTGCGCTTCTACCACCACAGCCTCCAGACCGCTCTTTTTCAGACTTTCCTTGGCTTCCTCCAGCTTCAGCCCTTTCACATTGGGTACTACCGCGGAGCGCACATGGGAACCTCTGGAAACCGTCAGTTCCACTACTTCCGTGGACGGCGTGATGGCCGTACCCGCTTCCGGAGACTGGGCAATGACACAGCCTGCCTCCACCGTATCGCTGTATTCATAAGACGTTTCTTTCGCCGTAATATCGTAATCCTTCAGGACCTTGATGGCTTCCTCTGCCGTCAGATTGACCACACTGGGCAGCTCCTGATAGGCGTCTCCGGAGCTGACCTTGACATGTACCGTCGTATTGATATCGACGATATCGCCCTTTTCATATCCCTGCCAGAAAATCTGTCCGGACTCGTATTCATCTGATTCTTCCATGCCATCTAAGTGAATGCCCAGATTCATGCTGTTTAAAGCCGCCTTGGCTTCATCGTAGGTCATACCCAGCACTTCGATCATCTGCCGCTGGGTCTCGGGATTGTAGGTTGCTTCCGCACCGGAAGGATCCTTCAGCGCATCCTCCCTGGATTTCAGGGTATTCTTCAGCATAAAGCCTACCACCACGCCGAGACCGATGATAATCACCGCAGCACAGATGCCGATAACGGTCATGGTCTTGTCAAACTTTGTAGGCTGTTCTTTTTTATTTTCTTCCTCCGGCGCTTCCGGTTCTTCTTCCGCTTCCTTTTCTTCTTCCGAAGGCTCCGGCTCCACTTCAACGGTCCCGTAGACAAAATCACTGTCCGGTGTGGCCAGAGACTGCTTCAGATCCGTAATCAGCTCGGCAAAACTGCCGTATCTTTCGTCCGCGTCCTTTTCCGTACACTTCTGTACGATGGCGTCCAGGCTGATGGGCACCTCCGGGGTCTTCACCCGGATAAAAGGCATCCGTTCTTTGATATGCTTCATGGCGATGCTGACCGTGTCTTCTCCGTCAAAGGGAACCTCTCCCACCAGCATCTCGTAAATCGTGATACCCAGAGAATAAATATCCGCTTTATAGTCCACCGCGGAACCTTTGATCATTTCCGGCGCCGTATAGTGTACAGAGCCCATAATGACATTTTCCGCCGTTTTCAGCTCGCTTTCCGCCGCTCTGGCGATTCCGAAATCGGTAACCTTGACCTTTCCCTCCCGGGAAATAATGACATTCTGCGGTTTGATGTCCCGATGAACGATATGATGGCTGTGGGCCGCCTCCATGCCCATGGAAATCTGTACGGCAATGCTCGTGGCTTCCCGGACGGTCAGCTTACCCTTGCGCTCAATGTAGTTTTTCAGGGTAATGCCGTCGATCAGTTCCATGACGATATAATACACGCCCTTGTCCTGCCCTACATCATAGACCGAAACAATATTCGGATGGGAAAATCCCGCCGCTGACTGCGCTTCCGCAATAAACTTGGTGACAAAGGTGGTGTCCTCACTGTATTCCTGCTTCATCACCTTGATTGCCACAAACCGGTTCAGCTTATGATCCAGTGCCTTATACACGTCCGCCATTCCGCCGGAACCGACACACTCTATGATTTCATATCTGTTTCCCAGTATATTTCCTTCGTTCAGCATGTTTGCACCTCTTCAGAAAAAGGATCTATCAGAATCAGCGAAATATTGTCCTTGCCGCCGCCGGCATTTGCGGCGTCCACCAGTGTCTGCGCCATGCCTGCAATATCCCGCTGCTGCTTGATCAGAATAAAAATGTCGTCGTCTTCCACCATATTTGTGAGACCGTCCGTACAGAGCAGGATCAGATCCCCCGGCTCCAGGGATACCTGGAACATATCCACCAGGACGCCTTCCTTACTGCCCACGGCACGGGTGATGATATTTTTCTTCGGATGGAACCGCGCTTCCTCCTTGCTGATGGAACCGGCCCGCACCATTTCATCCACCAGGGAATGGTCCTTGGTGATCTGCTCGATGCCATCATTTAATATGTACAGCCGGCTGTCTCCTACATTGGCAAGGTACAGCTGCCGGTCTGCGATGGTGGCCGCCACCACAGTAGTACCCATGTCTGCCAGTTCCAGATTTGCGCTTGCTTCGTTTGCCACCCGCTCATTGGCCGCTTCCACCGCGGTCCTTAAGATCTCGATGGGCTTTTCCGATTTTGATTTTCCGGCAAAATCCACGATGGTCTCCGCAGCGATGCGCGACGCGATATCACCGGCCAGATGTCCGCCCATTCCGTCTGCAACAATAAACAGATTTTCCAGATTTCCGACAGACAGCTCATTCGAATAAATGTAATCCTGATTTGAAGTTCTTGCTTTGCCGGTGTCTGTGATGGCAAATGTTTTCATAACGATTCCTTTCCGCTTCCCTTGCCTTCCCGCAAAGAAAGCGTCCGATCTGCCGGTGCCGGATCCTGCTGCATATATCTTCTGCGCAGCTGACCGCAGGCGCCGTCAATATCTCTGCCCATTTCTCTTCTAATAGTAACATTAATTCCCGATTTTTCAAGCATATTTTGAAAATTCAGCGCCGCCGCGTCCGTGGTCTGCCGGTAGCTTTTCCCCGCCACCGGATTCACCCGGATCAGATTGACGTGGCAGTTCTGTCCCGCCAGCAGCTTTGCCAGCGCTTTCGCATGTCCGGGAGTATCGTTCACCCCCGCAATCAGGCTGTATTCATAACTGATCCGCCGTTTTGTCTTTTCGAAATAATGTCCCGCCGCCTCCAGCAGCTCCCGGATACAATAGCGCCTGGCCACCGGCATGATCTCTCTGCGCTCCGCATCGCTGACCGCGTGCAGGGAAATAGCCAGGGTGATTTCCAGCTGCTCTTCCGCCAGTCTTTCGATCTGGGGCACCAGGCCGCAGGTAGAAAGGGTAATATTTCTCTGGCTGATACGCTGTCCCGGTTCCCGGGTCAGCAGACGGATAAAGCGCAGTACATTTTCATAATTGTCCAGAGGTTCCCCTGTTCCCATAATGACCACATGGGACACCCGCTCTTTTGTATCTCTCTGGATTCCGTACACCTGCTCCAGCATCTCGGAAGCCGTCAGATTCCGGACCCACCCGTCGATGCCGGAAGCGCAGAACGCGCACCCCATCCGGCAGCCCACCTGTGAAGACACGCAGACGCTGTTGCCGTGATGATAGGGCATGAACACGCTTTCAATGCAGTTGCCGTCTTCCGCAGCAAAGAGATATTTCCGCGTGCCGTCCTTTTTGGAGGCCTGTACCGTGCGGATCTGCAGCGTTTTCCATGCGCAGGCTTCCTGCAGTTTTTCCCGCAGCTGCCCGGGAAGATTGTGCATTTCTTCGGGCGTCTCCACCGTCTTTTCGTGCAGCCATCCGAATATCTGCTTCGCCCGGTAGGCCGGTTCCCCCAGTTCCGTCACAAACTGCGTCAGTTCCTCCAGTGTCAGCGATTTGATGTCCGTCTTCATTTAGCCGTCCTTCCTGAATTTCGAAATGAAAAAACCGTCGCAGTCATGAGTCCCCGGAAACAGCTGCAAAAAGCCCTCCTCTACGCCGGGTTCCTTCTGCAGCGCCTGGCAGAGCAGCTCGGAAAATCCCACGGCCTGCAGGCCCTGCTGCGACGCCAGCCACCGGAAATTTTCATCGTTTTCTTTTTTATTCACTGTGCAGGTGGAAAATACCAGCGTTCCGCCAGGCCTGACATAACGCAGGGCATTGGACAACATCTGCCGCTGCAGCTTTGCCAGCGCCCCAATGTCTTCCTCCCGCACCCGGTATTTGATATCGCTTTTCCGGCCGATGACCCCCAGCCCGGAACAGGGCAGATCCGCGATCACCAGATCAAAGCCTGCTTCAAACGCAGGCACAAAGACGCAGGCGTCCCTGACCTGTACCTGCACCTGGGGCAGTCCCAGCCGCCGGGCGTTTTCCTCGATCAGCGCCGTTTTCTTTTCCGTCAGATCGCAGGCAATGACGCTGCCCCTTTCTCCCGTCCGCGCCGCCGCGTGCATGGCTTTCCCGCCGGGAGCCGCGCACAGATCCAAAATCCGGTCGCCGGGACGGATACCCGCCACGTCTCCCGCCAATATGGAACTGGCGTCCTGTACCTGATACCACCCTCTCTGAAAAGAAGAAAGCCCGGAAATATTTCCGGTACTTTGTAAAACCAGTGCCTCCGGGCAGTAGGGATGCACCGTAAATGAAATATGTTCCTCGTTTAACAGCCTCCCGCAGGCGGCTGTATCCGTTTTGGCCGTATTGACACGCACTGTCGTTTTCGATTCCTGCAGGAACGCCTGCAGCATCTTCAACGTTTTTTCCTCGCCGTAGGCTGCTTCCCACATGCGCACCAGCCACAGGGGCATGGCATAGCGCAGGGACAGTTTTTCCAAAGGATCCGCCACGTCCGAGAAATCCAGCAGCGACGCCCGGTTCCGGCACAGGTTCCGCAAGGTTCCGTTGACAAAGCCTTTGAAATACCCCACGCCGTTTTGCGCTGCCAGCCTGACCGCCTCATTGCACACCGCCCGATCCGGCACCGCGTCCATATACAGGATCTGGTACAGTCCCGTTTCCAGAATCAGCCGCACTTTGGTTTTCAGTTTGGCGGGATCTTTATTGACAAATCTGCGCAGAATCGCATCCAGCTGCAGGCGGGCGCTGACGGTTCCCGTCACCAGCCGCTTGACGAAGGCCTTTTCATTCCTGCCGGCAGCCGGGCAGGCGTCCAGCGCTTCCTTCAAAGCGGTATGCACGAAAGTACCCTCTTCTGTTTTCAGCAGTATTTCCAGCGCCATCTGTCTCGAATCATATTCCTTCGCCATTTATGCTTCTCCCAGTCGGTCTCCTGCCGACAGCGCATTGCCCCGCAGGAAATCCGCCGCA
Source organism: uncultured Lachnospiraceae bacterium (assembly GCA_947630695.1). Taxonomy (GTDB): domain Bacteria; phylum Bacillota; class Clostridia; order Lachnospirales; family Lachnospiraceae; genus CANRIM01. The sequence goes on along the minus strand of CANRIM010000049.1, from coordinate 8,929 downwards.
GCCATCCGCTTCTTTCCTTCCGCCTGCAGTTCCTCCACTGCCAGGGCATCTTCTCCGCAGGCGACGCAAAACTGCGTTTTTTCCACGGCAAATACCGTGCCCGCAGGCAGATTTTCCGTATTCTTTGTCACCCGCACCCGCCAGATTTTCAGCGTTTTTCCCTGATACCGGGTGTAACTGCCCGGCCAGGGGTCAAAGGCTCTGACCGCCAGCGCGATTTTTCCGGCAGGCTGCGTCCAGTCGATATTTCCCATTTCTTTACGCAGCATGGCGGCATACGCAGTAGTGCTTTCCGCCGGCTGCGGTGTATAGACGGCCTGTCCTTCTTCGATCTGCTGCAGCGCCTCCACGATCAGCCGCGCCCCCGCCGCAGACAGCTTGTCATGCAGCGAACCGCCAGTTTCCGTTTCTGTAATCGGGATCTTTTCCTGCAGCATCATGTCTCCGGTATCCAGTCCCTCATTCATACGCATAATGGTGACGCCCGTTTCCTTTTGCCCGTCCAGAATACTCCACTGGATCGGTGCGGCGCCCCGATAGGCAGGAAGCAGGGACGCATGGATATTGAGGCAGCCGTATTGCGGAATCGCCAGCAGCGACGCCGGCAGAATCTGCCCGTAAGCCGCCACCACGATCACGTCCGGCGCCAGAGCACGCAGGTCTTCGATAAAATCCGCGTCTCTTGCCCGCTGGGGCTGGAGCACCAAAAGTCCGTGCCGCCCTGCGCACTGCTTCACCGGCGATTCGCTGACCTGCTGTTTCCGTCCGCTTCGTTTGTCCGGCTGCGTCACCACAGCCGGAATTTCATGTCCTGCGCCAATCAGCGCTTCCAGCGCGCCCACCGCGAAATCAGGAGTTCCCATGTAGACGATCCGCATCAGTCTTCCTCCGTTTCCACATCTTCCAGCGGTCCCTCTATAATATCCAGATAGAGTTTTCCGTCCAGATGGTCGATTTCATGCAGCATGGCCCGGGCCAACAGATCTCGTCCTTCGATTTCCACCGGTTCCATATCTTCATTCAGACAGGATACCTTGGCGTAAGCGGGCCTTGTCACCTGTCCCTGTTTGCCGGGAATGCTCAGACAGCCTTCCATGCCGGTCTGGGACTCCGCGGTTTCCACTACCACCGGATTGATCATGACAATGGGGCCTTCTCCGATATCCACCACGGCGATCCGTTTCAGTATGCCCACCTGGGGTGCGGCCAGTCCCACGCCCTGGGCTTCATACATGGTGTCCAGCAGATCGCCGATGAGCTGCTTGGTTCTGTCCGTCATCTCCGGGACTTCTTTACATATTTTTCTGAGACAGGGTTCCTCCCCTGTCCGGATATTTCTCAGTGCCATTTCATGCCTCCTGTTGCCGGAACAAATTGCACAAACTTACTGCAGCTGCACCGGGTCGATATCGTACTGCACCATGCAGTTGGAAAGAAGTTCCGATTCCTTCAGCCAGTGATCGATCCGGTCCCGCAATGTTTCCAGCGCTCTTTTTTCCTGTTTTCTGATATATATCATCTGCCGGTAATAATCCTTCAGTTTTTCGATGGAAGCAGGGGAAGGGCCTAAAATCATGGTTTCCCCACCGCACAGCGCGGCGGCCTGGGTTTTGATCCGCTCCGCCGTCTGCTTTGCCTCCTCCTGATTTTTTGCGGCAGTCATAATCACCATCAAATGCGACGCGGGCGGGTAGCCCAGCAGCCGCCGGTACTGCATTTCCTCCCGGTAAAAGCCTTCGTAATCCTGTTTTGCCGCATACCGGACGGCATAATGTTCCGGCTGATAGGTCTGTATCACCACTTTGCCCGGCCGTTCGGCGCGCCCTGCCCGGCCCGCCGCCTGGGTCAGCAGCTCAAACGAACGCTCCGCCGCCCGAAAATCCGGCACAAACAGCGAAGCATCCGCCGCCAGGATGCCCATCAGCGTTACCTTGGGAAAATCGTGTCCCTTTACGATCATCTGCGTTCCCACCATGATGTCCGCATCATGGTCCGCAAATGTTTTCAGAATGGTTTCGTATTCTCCTTTATTCTTGGTTGTATCATAGTCCATGCGGACAACTTTTGCCTCCGGAAACAGCTGCCCCAGGCTCTTTACGATCTGCTGGGTGCCTGCCTTAAAGGCGCCGATATATCCCGATCCGCAGACCGGACAGCGCTGCACCATCCGGACGCTGTAGCCGCAGTAATGGCAGCGCAGCGTATTGTCCTGATGCAAGCTCAATGACACGTCGCAGTGGGGACATTTCAGGGCCGTGCCGCAGGAACGGCAGGAAACAAATCCGCTGTAGCCCCGCCGGTTAATGAACAGCATCGCCTGTTCCTTCCGCGCCAGTGTTTCCGCCAGCGCCGTATGAAGGGCGTCGCTGAACATGGTGCGGTTGCCCCTTTCCAGCTCCTTTCGCATATCCGCCACCAGCACTTCCGGCAGATGTGCGTCGTTGACGCGTTTCGTCAGACGGTACAGCACCACTTTGCTTTGCTCCGCCGCATAAAAAGTCTCCAGCGACGGCGTGGCGCTGCCCAGTACCAGCATGGCGCCGCACATTTCGCAGAGTTTCTGCGCCGTCTCCCGGGCATGGTAACGGGGCTGGTTTTCATTTTTATAAGTGGCCTCATGCTCCTCGTCGATCACCACCAGTCCCAGATCCGGAAAAGGCGTAAACAAGGCGCTGCGGGGACCGATCATCACCCGGATTGCCCCGCGCTTTGCCCGTTCAAACTGATCGTACCGCTCCCCCGCCGACATCCGGCTGTTCAGCATGGAAACTTGCGTGCCGAACCGGGCCACAAACCTGGATACCGTCTGATAGGTCAGGGCGATCTCCGGAATCAGCACAATAGCCTGCTTTCCTTCTTCCAGTACCCGGGCGATCAGTTCCATATACAGCTCGGTTTTGCCACTTCCGGTAATGCCGTAAATCAGTGATGGCCGCAGATCCTTCTGCTGCCGCCGCTGCAAGATCGCTTTCACGGCCGCCTGCTGTTCTTCGCTGAGGGAAATGACGGGCTGCTTTGCCGCACGTTCCGGCAGCGTGATCCGATTGACCTCGCTTTCTGATAGTTCTGCCGCGCCCTCTTCCACCAGCGCCGTCACCGAAGGCATGGAAACTTTCAGTTCCTTCATCAGCACATCCAGGTCGGCTTCCTGCACTTCCATCAGATATTGCAGCACTCTGGCTTTCGCCGGCATATGCTTTTCCCGGTACTTTGCCAGCAGCGCCTTTGCCTTTGCCTCGTCGGCCCGCAGCAGCAGACGCCGCTTCTGTTTGGGCCTCACTTTATTTTTCACCGGAAGCACGCAGTTTAATGCACGAAAAATCGTACATCCGTAATGTTCATGCATCCAGAAGGCCAGCTCCATCTGCCGGTGCTCGATGCTTTCCCGGTTTTCAGCAATGCCTGCGATCTCCTTCACCGCTTCGGGAGCAAAGGCCGTGTGGTCGGAAATGGCCACCACATACCCGCTACGGGTCCGGTTTCCGCTGCCAAAAGGCACCCGCACCTCGTCGCCGATCTGAAGTCTTTCCTGCAGCGCCGCCGGGATCCGGTAGGAAAAGGACCGGTCCACATTTGCGTGGGCAATATCCACAATCACCTCGGCATACAGCGGTTTCATGCCTGCGCCTCTTTCAGTTCCTTCAAAATATCGGCGATCAGCACCCGCTCATCCATGGGATATTTGACGCCGCAGATTTCCTGATAATCCTCGTGCCCTTTGCCGGCCAAAAGGATCAGATCCCCCTTCTGCCCGTTCTGAATACAATAGCGAATGGCTTCTTTTCTGTCTTCGATCACCAGATAGGCGCCGTTGGTTTTTTTCATGCCCGTCACAATATCCTGTATGATATCTCCGGGTTTCTCAAAGCGGGGATTGTCGGAGGTAATGACTGTCAAATCCGCATATTTCCCCGAAATTTCGCCCATTTCGAACCTTCTGTCCCGGCTCCGGTTGCCGCCGCAGCCGAACACGCACACCAGCCGTTTCGGGTGGTAATCCCGCAGGGTTTTCAGCACGCTTTCCAGCGCCATGGCATTGTGGGCGTAATCGATCATCAGCGCAAAATCCTCAGAAACCTTCACCGGCTCCACTCTGCCCTTGATGTGCACCTTTTTCAGCGCTTCTTCCGTTTTGACCGTATCGATCTCAAAATGCTCGCAGATGGCAATGGCCGCCAGTGAATTATAGACGTTGAACATGCCCGGAACGCTGATTTCCACCGGCATATCCACCCGGCCCTTCAGCTGGTAGCTGACGCCGTGATAATCCCCCCGGCTGACGAGGCGGATATCCTCCGCCCGGTAATCCGCGTCCGAATGGATGCCGAAGGTTTCGATTTCACAGGTATGGCCTTCCAGGATCTGCGGCAGATGCGCGTCGTCCAGGTTGACGATGCCTTTTTTGCACTGCCGAAACAGCATACGCTTGCAGGCGATGTACTCCTCCATATCCGCGTGCTCTCCCGCTCCGATATGGTCCTTTTCCAGATTGGTAAAGATCCCTAAGTCAAAGACGATGCCCGCCGTCCGGTGCATTTTAAACCCCTGGGAAGAGGCCTCCATCACCATGACTTCACAGCCCTGATCCAGCATTTCCCGGAAATATTTATGCAGCAGATAGGACTCCGGCGTACTGTTGTTGGCGGGAATGACATCCTTTCCCTCAATGACCTCGATGGTGCCGATGAGTCCCGTTTTATACCCGGTATTTTCCAGAATGGAACGCACCATATAAGCCGTGCTGGTCTTTCCCTTGGTTCCGGTAATCGCAATGGTTTTCAGTTTTCTGGCCGGATAATCAAAATACGCCGCCGACATCAGTGCCATCGCATAGCGGGTATCTTTCACCAGGATCACCGTAGCATACTTTGCCGGAACTGCTTCTTCCGCCACAATGACGGCGGCATGGCGTTCATCCGCCTCTTTCGCGAACCGGTGGCCGTCCGTCACGGTGCCCCGGATGCACACGAAAAGGCAGTTTTCTTCCAGCTTTCTGGAATCATAAATGATATCGGTGATTTCTCTGTCCGGGCTGCCCGAATAGACTTCGTATTCCAAATCCACCAGTAAATCTGTCAGTTTTTTCATGCCCGTCTCCCTTGTTTCCGTCTTTATTATTGTATGCGGATCTGTTCCACCCGTACACCGGGTAAAATCGCCGCGTAATCTTCTTTTTCAAAATGGCCTGTCGCCATGGAAAGGGCGTTGGCCGCGGACACCGCCACAGCTTCCCGCATCATGTCTGCCGGCGGCAGTTTCTTTTTCAAACCCACCGCAAAGGCAGCCAGCATGGAATCGCCGCAGCCTACGGTATTGACGGTTTTGATTTCCGGCGGGATGCCCTTCCAGACGCCTTCTCTGCAGACCAGCAGGGCGCCCTCCTTGCCTAAAGATACCACCACATAAGGAATGCCCATCTCGTGCAGCCGCATGGCGCCTGCAATGATCTCCGCCTCATTTTTCGCCGAAACATGCAGCAGATCTTCGATCTCATCCGTATTGGGTTTGATGAGATCCGGAAGCGCCCGGATGCCGGCTTCCAGCAGTTTTCCGCTGGTGTCCAGACAGACCGGAACTTTATGTTCATGACAGAGGGAAATCAGCACGGAATAATAGTCCTCCGGCACGCCCTTCGGCACGCTGCCGGAAATGGTCACCACGTCCGCGATTTTTATGATTTCCCGAAATTCTTCCGTAAACTGCGCCAGCTCTGCCTCATCCACCGGCGCCCCCGGTTCCAGAAATTCCGTGGAGCCAAGGTCTTCTTCGGACAGAATGTTAATGCAGCATCTGGTTTCATTTTTCGTTTCCACGAACCGGTTGGGCACCCCGCAGCCATGCAGCATATGCATCACGGATTTTCCGTTGTAACCGCCTGCAAATCCGCAGGCCAGCACTTCTTCGCCCATCAGCTTTGCAACCTTCGCCACGTTCAGGCCCTTTCCTCCCGGCGTGTTGGAGCAGGTCTTCACCCGCATCACCGTGCGGTCCCGCAGCCGTTCGATCACATAGGCCTTGTCAATGGCCACATTCAATGTTACGGTAGCAATCATGTTTTTCCCTTCCTGCTATTACAATCTGATATTATAAACTGCAAAACCTGAGGGGAAAGAGCGCCTCTTCCCCCTCAGTTAATTTACTGATTATTTTGTATATCCGTGCCAGCCGGGAATCTCTCCGTTGATATCCCAGAGATCCTGCCAGTCGGTAGCGCCTTCCCACAGGAACACCTGTCCCTTAATGAGACGGCAGTTTTTGTCCACAGTCTTTAAAATTTCCACTTCTTCCTCCGTCAGCGGATCCTCATAGCTGCTGATGAGATTGCTCATGTACTGATCCCTGTAAATGGAGAAGGGAATGGGTGAATGTCCGCGCTGTACCGCCCATTTCAGACAGATGATGGCCGGATGCACGCCGTGAGCCGCCGCGATCTTCTGGATTTCCGGAAGCTCGATATCCGCGATGTCCTCGTCGGTCTTGTCTCTGTCGGGACGGGTCGGGGAACCGATGGGGCAGAATCCGATGATCTGAATGTCGTTTGCCTTACAGAAATCATACAGCTCCGGCTGCTGGAAGCAGGGATGCAGTTCCATTTCGTTGACGGCGGGTTTGATCCTGCAGTCGCGCAGGATCAGTTTCAGTTTCGGAATCGTCACATTGGAAACGCCGATGTGCTTGCACAGGCCCATGTCTACCAGACGTTCCATCTGCCGCCAGCAGGCCATAAATTCCTCATGGATGTACGGCCTGGAATCGGGATTTCTCGTATCCACGTCGCAGCCGGGAGGATGATAATTGGGGAAAGGCCAGTGTACGAAGCACAGATCCAGATAATCCAGACGCAGGTCTTTTAAGGATTTCGCCACGGAAAGCAGCACGTCACCCTTTCCGTGCATATCATTCCAGATCTTGGAGGTGATAAACAGTTCCTCCCGTTTGATTCCGGCTTCCTTCATGGCTTTTTCCAGCGCCTCGCCGATCAAGTCTTCATTGCCGTAGCAGGAAGCGCAGTCTACCAGGCGATAACCGCTGGCCACCGCGTCGCCTACGGCCTTCGCGATGTCCTCACCGGCAAAACGGTCGGAGCCGAAGGTGCCGATGCCGATACCCGGCATCAGTGCGCCGGTATAGAGCTTTCTCTGCGGAACCCGGGACGGATCCGCTTTCAGAATGGTTTGTTCAGACATTTTCCTCATCCTTCCTTTCAATTTATTTTTCACTGTCTATTAATATTTTTCCTTTGACTGCCCCCGGCGTCTCATACATCCTGAAGGCGTCCGCGATCTGCGAAAGGGGCATTTTCTTAAAAATCAGCTCCGGCACAAATTTCAGCCGGCCCATCTTGAAATACGCCGCGGTCAGTTCCCATTCCCTGCCGGGGAAGGGGGCCGAATAGCTCATCCAGGAACCGGTGAGATAAAATTCCTTCCGGTTGATGTTTTCCCATTCGCTGACTGTAAAGGTCAGCTCCTTCGTAGGCGTGCCGATGCAGCACATCCGCGCCTTGTTGGCCGCCAGGGCGAAGCCCATCTTAATGGTCACCGTATTGCCGGCGGTTTCATATACATAACCGTAGCCTCTGCCGCCGGTAATGGCCATGGCTTTTTCCTGATAATCTTCTTCCAGGGTATTGACTACTTCGTCCGCTCCCAGCTTTTTCGCCAGTGCCAGACGTTCTTCGCTGATATCAAACACCACCACTTTCCGGGCGCCGAAAATCTTCGCCCACTGCATGGTAAACAGGCCGATGGTGCCACCGCCTAAAATGGCCACGTACTCGCCGCCTTTGTAGTCCACCCGCATCAGCCCGTGGAGGGCCACCGTGGATGGCTCAAACAGCGCCCCCTGCTCAAAGGAAACCTCGTCGTCAAACTTCACCGCGTTTTTCTCCGGCACCACCACGTATTCCGCGAAGCTGCCAAACTCTCTGGAGCCGATGAAGCTGTAATGCTTGCACAGGGAATAATTGCCTTTCAAGCAGTCTTCACACTCCATACAGGGTACCAAAGGCACGCCGGCCACCCGGTCCCCTGCCTTCAGGCTGGTGACCCCTTCTCCCACTTCTTCCACCGTGCCGGAAAACTCGTGTCCCAGTACGTTGGGAAAGAAATGACAGGCGTCGGCGTTGACCCGCGGCACATCGGAGCCGCAGATGCCCGTATATTTTACTTTAATCAATATCTGTCCCGCCTTCGGCGAAGGTTTTTCTATATCTTCGTAGCGAATATCCTTACTCGCATGTACTACGCCTGCTTTCACTGTTCTAACCTCCCGCTTTTTGTATAATACGATTCCAAACATGCATATAACTGCAGATAATCTTCCATCCGTTTCTGATAAACCGCATGGGCCGCCGGATCCGGCGTATGTTCTCTGGTAAAGTGCACTGTCCTCTGTACCGCTTCTTCGAAGCTGCCAAACAGGCCGGTGCCTACGCCGGCCAGAATGGCCGCCCCCAGGGTGGTGGCGGTATCGGAAGAGGGCACAATGATCTTTTTGCCCGTCACATCCGCCTTGATCTGGGTCCAGAGCCTGCTGTTGGAAGCGCCGCCGACGGAAATCATTTCCGTCACTTCCGCTCCCGTTTCCGCTGCCGTCCGCAGGTTGTGCTCCAGGGAAAAAGCCACGCTTTCCAGCGCCGCCCGCACCATATGCGCTCTTGTTTTATCAAAAGACAGCCCGTAAAATACCGCTTTTGCGTCCGGGTTCCAGATGGGGGAACGCTCTCCCGCCATATAGGGCAGAAACAGCACGCCCTCGCTGCCCGCCGGAATATCTTCCGCAAGCCGGGTCAGATCGTCGAAGCTCTCGCCTTCTTTTCCCAGTTCCTGCTTAAACCAGCGCAGCACACCGCCGCCGCCTACGCTGCCGCCCTGCAGCAGCCAGAGCCCCGGAATCACATGGGTGCTCAAAATCAGCTTCGGATGCG
>CANRIM010000048.1 GCA_947630695.1 uncultured Lachnospiraceae bacterium | reverse complement strand
TGACTTTTCACGTTTCGCTTTTTGTTTCTCTCTTTGAATGTTTTCAGGGTTGTGTCTCTGTTCTGTTTTCAAGGTTCATGCTGTCTTTTTGGGGGACAGCGAAGTTTATGTTATCAGCATTTCTGCGTGTTGTCAAGGACTTTTCCGGATTTTTTTGCTTTTAATGCAGGATTTTTAACTTCGGAAAGTAGGAAAAAATCGCTTTTCCCAGAATCTTGTCCCTGCTGACATAGGTATTCTGCCATCTTCTGGAATCGTTGGAATTATTCCTGTTGTCGCCCAGGCAGAAGTAACTCTCCTCCGGCACTGTATAAGGTCCGAAATCCGCTTTAATCGGTTCCTCTTTCAAATAGGATTCCTCCAGTGCCTCACCGTCGATATATACTGTGCCGCCAACGATTTCCACGGTTTCTCCCGGCAGTCCGATGATCCGTTTCGTAAAAATTTCTTTGCCGGTGGGATCGTCCGGATAACGGAAGATGATAATATCTCCCCGCTTCGGATCTTTGAACCAGTAGGAAAACCGAAAGCCGATCATGCGGCTTTTTGTCGCAATGGTGTCGTTCATGGAGCCGGAAGGGACATAAGCATTTATAATAATGAAATAATTGCAGACCAGCGCAATCGCCACGGCAAGTACAATTACTTTGACCCAGCTGAATATTTCTCCGACCAGTGCCTTTTTTGTCATCCTGTCATCTCCTGTTGTTCCGGCAAATGCTTTAACCAAGAAAAAAACTCTTGGCAAGCAAGAGTTTTTCAGAGCGCGAGACGGGACTCGAACCCGCGGCCTCGACCTTGGCAAGGTCGCGCTCCACCAACTGAGCCACTCGCGCATACGCCTCACGGGCAAGAGTTACTATACTATATAATTTGGCGTTTGTCAAACGAAAATTTGAAAATTTTCCAAAATCATGCAAGCTTGATGGCGCCGTATTTTTTCGCAATCTCGTCCAGCGCAGGATCTGCCGATACATTTTTGTACACGGCAATTCCGGGATAATTGATCAGCGCCGTTTCCAAAATCACCGGATCACTGCAGGAAAAACCGAGAAAAACATCTGGCATCTGTGTCAGTTCCTGTACAATGGATTCCGCTTCATCCGTTTCCAGCCCATCCAGTCCAAGCAGAATCACATCCATTTCACCATTCTGTGCATCCACTGCATCCATGACCACATCATAGACTTCATCCGTAACATCGTCCACACCATTTGCACGTCCGGAAATCAAAACCACATCTGACACTTTCGCTTCTTCTGCTGCAATATGATCCCGTTCCGAAGTATAATAAAGCGTTCCGCCGGTATGTGCTTTCACAGTTCTGTCCTTCAGTGTGCTGATTGCTTCGATATACTCCGGCGTCGTACCGCAGCATCCGCCGATCAGATTGGCGCCGCCATCTAAAATATGCGCCATTTCCGCAGCAAACTGCCTGCTGTCCAGATCATAGCTGATGGTTCCGTCCTCGTTTACCTGTGGCAGACCAGCATTTGGTTTTGCAATCAGGGGAATCTTCGCATATGTGTCCAGTTCTTCTACAATAGATTTGATCTGCACGGGACCGTTTCCGCAGTTGGTGCCGAAAGCGTCCGCACCCATCTGCTGCACGCACAACAGTGCCGTCACCGCATCGGTTCCGTAAAGCGTTTTCCCGTTTTTTTCAAATGTCATGCTGACCAGCACCGGAAGATCACAGGCGGAACGGATGCCCAGCAGCGCCGCCCTGACTTCCTGCAGAGAGATCATGGTTTCCACCACGATCAGATCTGCGCCGGCTTCAGCCAGAAACCCTGCCTGTTCGGCATATACTTCCACCAGTTCTTCCATTTTCAATGTGCCCAGCGGTGCCACGGACTCGCCGGTCATCGTGATATCGCCTGCCACCAGCGCTCTGCCGGCGGCGGCCTCTTTAGAAAGCGCCACCAATGCACGGTTCAGTGCTTCGGTTTCCACTTCCAGCCCGTAGCTTTTCAGTTTCAGCCGGTTGGCGCCGAAGGTAGGCGCCAGCAGGATTTCCGAGCCGGCTTCTATATAGGATCGCTGCAGACGCAACAGGATATCCGGATGGGTGCTGATCCATTTTTCCGGACACACATTGGAAGGCATCCCCGCCTTCTGCAGATTGGACCCGGTGGCGCCATCCAGCAAATGTACTTTTTCACTGCACCATTTTGCAAATTCATTTCTGTTCATCGTTATCTCCGTTTTGATTCAAAATCTTCTGAATTTTGGTTTTGATCCGGTTCATGGTATTTTCCACGGACTTGCGGTTGCAGTCCATTTTTTCTGCAATTTCCGCCCCGGAAAGGCCTTTCAGGCAATATTCGAACACCTGATTTTCCCGTTTGCTCAGACTTTCTTTGATGGCCATTGTCAGCTCCGTGACCCGTTCTTCATCCAGCGTGATCTTTTCCGGATCCAGCGCCTTGCTGTCCCCGATCAACAGACTGTAGTCGCCAGTTTCTTCCTCTCCGGGCGTACCGGAAAACGAAAGGGAAAAATTCAGCGGGCCGTACTTTTTGCTCTGGTAATGCAGCACCGCGTTGACCATGGCGCCCCGGATGCTTCTGGACGCAAAGGTGGCAAAGCTGCAGGACCTGTCCGCTTTATATTCTCTGACTGCGCGAAACAGTCCGATCATGCCTTCCTGAATCAGATCCTCCTCGTCCGCGCCCATCAGTTTCAATCCGTTGGAGCGTCTTCTGACCTCATTTTTGTACCGTTCCAGCAGCAGATCCGTCAATTCCGCATGTCCGTTTCGAATCTGTCGGATCAGTTCCTCGTCGGAACAGTTTTCATATCCGGCTTCCATCATTTCTTTTCCTGCCTCTGATGCGCTATCTCAAATGCCAGTATCCCCGCCGAAACGGAAGCGTTCAGGGAATCGATCTCCCCTTTCATGGGAATAGACACGGTAAAGTCGCAGCTTTCTTTAACCAGTCTGGAAACGCCCTTGCCTTCATTACCGATCACCAGTCCCATGGGCCCCGTCAGGTTACATTCGTACATGGAGGTGCCTTGCATATCCGCGCAGGCAAACCAGACGCCTCTCTGTTTCAGCTCATTGATGGTCTGTACCAGATTGGTAACCTTTACCACCGGGGTATGGGCAATGGCGCCGGCGCTGGCTCTTGCCGCAGTGGCGGTGAGGCCCGCCGCATGCCGTTTGGGAATAATAACACCATGTGCCCCTGCCAGATTGGCGCTTCGGATGATGGCGCCAAGATTGTAGGGATCTTCGATATCATCCAGCAGCAGCAAAAACGGATCTTCCTCCCGGGCTTCAGCCAGGGCAAATACATCCTCCAGGGACGCATAGGTTTTGGCCGCCCCGTAGGCGATCACTCCCTGATGCCGGCCGGTCTCGGAAAGCATGTCCAGCCGCGCGCGATCCACAAAATTCACAATGGTATGCTGTTTTTTCGCTTCCCTTAAAATCGTAAGAATCGGCCCGTCTTTCGCTTCTTTTAATACAAAGAGCTTATCAATGGTCCGACCCGACCGGAAAGCCTCCAATACCGCATTTTTCCCTTCAAAATGTAGCGTATCCGATGTTTTTTCCTCACCCACGCGTTTCGTCTCCCGTTTTGTTTTCCATACTGTATGAAAGCAGCTGGGCCAGCCGTTCCCAGCGGTCTGCCAGAAAGAGATAGCCAATCAGGGCTTCAAAGCCGGTTGCTTTCAGATATTCGCGGGTGTCCGCATGTTTGGGCATGGTGTGGGGATGGGCGTTGCACCCGCGTTTGTAAATCGCCCGTTCTTCCGCACTGAGCTGTTCCACCAGTGCATCTGCCGTCTGTGCCTGGGCCCGGGCATTCACATACCTTACGGTTTTGGTATGCAGCTTGTGGGGCGGACAGTTGGCTTCCAGCACCACTTTGGACCGGATCACCAGATCATATACCGCGTCTCCGATAAAGGCAAGTGTCAGCGGGGAATAGGTCTTAAGATCCGGCAGTGTTTCGGGAACGATGCCCCGCACTTCCTTCAGCAGCCTGATTATGCTTTTTTCCATTTTACGCCTTCTCTGGTGTCTTCCAGAATAATGCCCTGCGCTGAAAGCAGATCTCTGATTTCATCGGCTCTCCGGAAATTTTTCTCTTTTCTGGCCTGCTGCCGTTCCGCAATCAAACGCTCGATTTCTTCATCCAGCACCTGCGCGCTGCGTTTGGTCTTAATGCCGCAGATGCCGCACATGGTTTCGATATGTTCCAGCAGCAGATGCGCCGTTTCCGCGCTGATGCCTTCTTTCAGCAGGATATTGGCGTATTTCACCAGTTCAAAGACGGCTGCCAGGGCATCCGCCGTATTGAAATCGTCCTCCATGGCCGCTTCGTATTTTTTGAGATACGCCGCCGCATTTGCACGGACTTCCTCCGGTACGGCGCCGGCTGTCCCGGCCGCAGCCGCGTCTCTTAAACCGTCGCAGGCATTGATGATCCGCTCCAGCGCATTTGCCGAAGACTCCATCAGTTCCTCGCTGAAATTTAAGGGACTCCGGTAATGGGCGCTCAGCATAAAGAAACGAAGCACCTGCAGATCATATTTTTCCGAAATTTCCCGTACCGTAAAAAAGTTATTGAGGGATTTGCTCATTTTTTTGTGGTTGATATTCAGAAACGCATTGTGCATCCAGTATCTGGAAAACTGCTTGCCGTTGGCAGCTTCGCTCTGGGCAATTTCATTTTCATGGTGGGGGAAAATCAGATCCTCTCCCCCTGCGTGAATGTCGATCTCGTCTCCCAGATATTTTCTGGACATGACCGAACATTCGATATGCCAGCCGGGCCTGCCTTCCCCCCAGGGCGACGGCCATGCCGGTTCGCCGGGTTTTTTCGGTTTCCAGAGGACGAAATCCAGCGCATCCTTTTTCTTTTCCTCCACCGCGATTCGTTTTCCCGCTTCCAGCTCCTCGATATTCTTTTTGGACAGCTTGCCGTAGCCCGCAAATTTTCTGGTGGAAAAATAGACGGTCCCCTCCGCCTCGTAAGCGTAGCCTTTGTCGATCAGGGTCTGGATCATCTCGATCATCCCGTCGATTTCATTGGTAGCCAGGGGCGTATGGGTGGCGGGCTTGATATTCATGCCCTCCATATCTTTTTTACATTCCGCGATGTAGCGGGCGGAAATTTCCGCGGCGGGCACCCCTTCTTCCATGGCCTTGCTGATGATCTTATCGTCCACATCGGTGAAATTGGACACATAATTGACCTGGTAGCCCTTGTATTCCATATAACGGCGCACCGTGTCAAATACGATCATGGGCCGCGCGTTTCCGATATGGATATAATTGTAAACCGTAGGTCCGCAGACATACATGCGCACCTTTCCTTCTTCTATGGGCTGAAACGCCTCTTTGTGTCCCGACAAGGTATTATATATCTCAATCATACGTCTTCTCCTTTATTCTTTCGATTCCAGCAGGCAGACGGCCTGGGCGCTGATGCCCTCGCCGCTGCCGGTAAAGCCAAGGCCCTCTTCCGTCGTCGCTTTTACATTGATCTGCGGCATCCCGATGCCCAGCGTCTTTGCCAGGGTTTCTTCCATTTGCCCGATATAGGGCCGCAGTTTCGGCTGCTGGGCAATCACCACGGCGTCAATGTTGCCGATGGCATATCCTTTGCTTTCCAGCATCCTTCGGACTTCCTGCAGCAGTTTCAGAGAGGAAATGCCCGCATACTGCGGATCCGTGTCCGGAAACAGCAGTCCGATGTCTCCCAGCCCGGCCGCGCCGGCCAGCGCATCCATGATGGCATGTGCCAGCACATCCGCATCCGAATGTCCCAGCAGGCCCTTTTCATAAGGAATCTGCACGCCGCCAAGAATGAGCGCCCTGTTTTCTGCCAGTTTATGCACGTCATATCCGATTCCGCACCGCATTTTGCCCCTCCATTTCGTCCAATATAACATTATTTTTTTTGCTTTACAAGGAAATTTCTGATTTTTAAGTTGACATTCCGGTCTCTTTGATAGTATAATAGCAAAGCGGCTTGCGGGACAAGCCGGATATGGGATCTTAGCTCAGCTGGGAGAGCATCTGCCCTACAAGCAGAGGGTCATAGGTTCGAGCCCTATAGGTCCCATATTTTTGGCGGAATAGCTCAGTTGGCGAGAGCACACGGTTCATACCCGTGGTGTCGGGGGTTCAAATCCCTCTTCCGCTATTTTTTTATCTCCTGCTTTGGCAGGAGATTTTTTTATGTCCGGTGGAAGTATTCCGGGTGCAGGCGCATATTTCTTTACCAGCACGGCTTCACATCCCAGAAATGCTGCTGCCGCACTGACTGCCACCGCAAGGGCCGTACAAAGAATCTTTACCGGCTCATACATACCGGCAAGTTCCAGATCGACCAGTTGTTCTTTTCGAATATCATATCCAAAGTTCCACGCCGCATCCCGGACTGCCGCAACCGCCAGATCCGCATTTTGCCCCGCATTTTCCACAATCGTATGCAAAGGCTTTTCCAATGCGTCCGTCATGATCCGCACGCCCTGTAATTCGTCTGCAGTCAGCGGTTCCTGCAGCAAAAACCCGCGCACTTCCTTCGCCGCATGTACATAGGCGCTGGCAGCGCCATATACAACACCCTCCTCTTTCGCCGCGTAAACAGCAGACAGTGCATCTTCATAACGTTTTTTCTGTTCCTTTGCCTCTGTCTGCAGCACTGCACCGACCTTAATACGCACCGTTTCTTCCGACAGGGCGGCGATACGTCTCTGCAGGCGGATTCTTTCAAAACCGTCACTTTCCTTTTCCAACTGTGAAAATAAAAGCCGCAGCCGATCTTCCACGGCTTTTTTTGCCCCGGCGCCATTTTCGATCATTGTCCGGTCCGGTTCCACCCGAATCCGCCGGGCGCTTCCCAGCGACTGTAACGAAATATCCGAAAGGCGGCCGCCCTGTTCCCGACTGATATAGGTTCCTCCTGTATATACGGCAATGTCTTCCAGCAAACCATATGTTTCAAGGCCATATCCCGGTGCACGCACTGCAGAAACGTTCAAAACGCCGCGAATGCTGTTTGCGATCAGATTGCTCAGGGCATCCGCCGTCACATCCTCCGCGATAATCAACAGCGGCCTGCCGCTGCTTTTTACCGCTTCCAGAAGCGGCAGGATTTTCCCGAAATCCGAGATAGTCAAATCCGTAATCAACAGATATGCATCCTGAAACTCTGCGCACAGCCGATGGCGGTTATTCGCCAGATAGGGAGAAATATATCCCCGGTCAAAGCGAATCCCGCGGGTAATTTCCGTTTCCGTCTGATTCCCGATATTTTCCTCTATCATAATCACCGTATTTTTTCCGGCGCGTTCGACCGCCGCCCAGATCAGTTCCCCTGTTTTTTTACTGCCTGCGGCTGCAGCCGCAAGATTTATAATGGCTTCCCTGCTGTTTTCCTGCAGGGTCTTTCGCCGGATGGCAGCTTCCGCTTCCGCAGCGGCGCGCTTCATGCCTTTTTGCAGAAGCACAGAATTGTATCCTGCTTCGATACAGCATTCCCCAGTTTTCATCAGTTCTGCCGCCAGCAGTACCGCCCGTGTTCCGCCGCCGCCGGCAAGCCGCCGTGTTCTGTCCGCCACTTCTTTCAAAATCCGCACGCTTTGTTGTTCAAAGGGATCCGCAAGCGTAATCTGCTTTAAAATGGAACAACCGTCGTTCGTATGAAGCTGTACATGAAAATCTCTGTCCACCAACGCATCTCTGCCCGCAGGCCCGAACGCCGGCTGCAAAAACGCCGCTGTCTTCTCTGCGCCCGCCGCAAGGGATGCCCTGGCCTGTGTGTGAAATTGAATGAAACTTTCCAAATACTGCCTCCGCAGTTTTCTTTTTTTCATCCTATGCCGGCAAAATAATGTTTATTCGATGGCGGATCTCTCAAAAATACTGTACGGATATCCGTAAAAATAATTGCCCATTCTGTCATTTTCTGATAAAATGGGTTTAATCATGAATGAAAAACAGGAGGACATGACCCATGGACAATGTAACGGTACTTTCTCACCCTCTGATTCAGCATAAAATCACGCTTCTCAGAGATAAGCGCACAGGGAGTAAGGAATTTCGGGAACTGGTAGAAGAAATTGCAATGCTGATGGGGTTCGAAGCGATGCGGGACCTTCCGCTGGAAAATATTGAAATCGAAACGCCTATCACCACCTGTACTGCAAAGGTATTATCCGGGCGTAAGCTGGCGCTGGTTCCGATTCTCCGGGCAGGTCTCGGCATGGTCAACGGCATTCTTGCCCTGGTTCCATCTGCAAAGGTCGGCCATATCGGACTTTACCGTGATGAAAAAACCCTCGAACCTCACGAATACTACTGCAAGCTTCCGAAACCCATTGACGAGCGTCTGATTATCGTGCTGGATCCTATGCTGGCCACCGGCGGTTCCGCCACGGCAGCCATTGACTTTGTCAAGCAGCATGGCGGCAAAAACATCAAGTTCATGTGTATCATTTCCGCGCCGGAAGGCATCCGCAGGCTGAGTGAAGCGCATCCGGATGTTCCGATTTATACCGGCTGTCTGGATGAAAAACTGAATCAGAACGGTTATATTGTTCCCGGACTTGGAGACGCAGGAGACCGAATTTTCGGTACAAAATAAAAATGGGAGGGTGTCAAAACCCTCCCGTTTTTTATTGCCCTTCCGGTAATTGATCGATCAAGCCCGCTGCCTTTTTTAATACGGCCAGCGCATCTTGCGCATTGATGATTTCGTCCATATGGGCGTCTCCGATCGTCCGCAGCGCATACGTCTTTCGATCCAGATCAGCTGCCAGTCTCAGAAGCTTGAGTGCATCCTCTGCATTAACGACGTGGTCAAAGGTCACGTCTCCGTAAGAAAAATCCGTGCCGCCCAGTTCCAGCGCCTGACCGCCCCAGAAGTTCACATTGCCGTTTCCGTCTACAATGTAGAGATGTAAATTGTAGACCGGCTCCTCCATGGAATGATCCTTCAGATCGATATTCAGCTGCCAGTAACCGGCCGATGCGTTGTAATCCGCTTTATACCAGACCAGATCGTCCTGCCCGTTTGCATCGGACCAGGTGGGTACCCGGACTTCAAGCACGCCGTTGTACCCTTCCGCATCCAGGATCGTCACATAAAGCCGGTCTCCGATCTGCTGTACATCCATCTTGGCCTCCAGAATTTCGGTTATGACCATCCGCACCGATCCCAAAGACACCTGCTGTCCGGAAGTGTCCGTAATGGTTGCTTCCATGGTATATTCACCGCGATAGCCATTGTGGTTGCTGATATCCACCGTGGCAATATAGCTGCCATCATTCTGCAGAACACCTGCATATGTATGCGCATCATCCGCACCGTTGACACTGGAATACGCTTTGACCGTCACCGCGCTTACGCCGGTGCCGCCGGTAATATTGCTGACTTTCACTGTCATGGTGCCAAACATACGATCCACCCTGCCTGCGCTTAAATTGCCTCTCAGCGGCTGCTGCGGCGTCTCTCCGGGCAGGGCGCATACATACGCCGGCATATTGTTGTAAACCGGGATACTGAATACATGGGCGGCTTCCAGAATACCGGAATTTAAATACGATTTGTAAATGCTGCGGCCTTCTGTATAGGGCGCCTGAATATTCTGCATATACTGATGATAGGAAATACCGTTGACCACATCAAATTTCTGAAAATAAATCGTATACTGCTTTCTTGCAATATAACGGGTGGCCAGGGTTTTGGCCCCGCCGTATATAGACTTATAGCGCGTGTCCCATCCGTTTGCCTTTGCCGTACTCAGGCCGTTTTGAATGATCGCCGCCGTGGTACTGCCGGAAGCATTGATATTGAAATAATTATAATACCCCTCATATCCGCCGTATGTGCCGGAAATCAGCGGACTGGTGCCGCTGCCCTGCTCCTGTCTGACCCGGGTTGCAAGCAAAAACGGGCTAACGTTGTTTTCCGCGCCGCTTCTGACAAAAGCCTGGGCGTAAGTCATGGAAGCATCGTCTTCCAGCGCCCTGCTGTACATCCAGGAACCTTTCAGCAACTCGTTCACACGGCCTTCCGTATGCACCGAGGGTTCATAATCCAGTTTCAGAAACATAAACACATCGGTCGTATTCAAAAAGTTCCGCGGATCCAGATAATGCATAATCGTTTCATCGTTGGGCACTACCCAGTTGCTGCCGCTTTTTCCGATATAAGTTCCCGTGGCCGGGTTGTAATTCCCTGCCGCTTTCGAGAAATATTTTTCCGGATTGGAGCTCTTTTCAATCAGACTTCTGTCTTTTTCCGCCTGAAAACGCACCAGTTCATTCCAGTCTATGCCGGTATTGTACGGAACGAATACCCAGTCGGGATGACTGTTGATCAGATTGCTGATATAACTGCGGTAGCTGGCCGGAAACGCATTGAGATCCGTGCTGTTGGCATAAGCGGTCTGTCTGCCGCAAAGCAGCAGAAATACAAAGCTGATGAGTATCGTTTGCAGAATAAGGATCCCCGTCTTTTTCATTTGTTTCTCCTGTCTTTTTCCGAAGTGTATATTGGCTATTTTAGCATACAGCCGCCGGCCTTTCAATCTTTTTGTGCATACTTCCAAATAATACCGTTTCAATTTGACAAAAATTCACGAAGTGAGTATTATACATAAGGATTCAATCTTCATTTTTCGGAGGGATAAAACGCATGAAAATTGCTGTACTTGCGGGCGGCACCAGTTCCGAGCGAAACGTATCGTTTCAGACCGGGAAAATGGTAGCTTCCGCATTAAAAGAAAAGGGTCATGACATCTGTTTTCTCGATGCTTTTACGGGTGTGCCGGATTTTGACGCCGCCACCTGTTTTTCACAGACGGATTTTGATTCCGTCGCCGAAGAAATTCACGAAATCGCACCGGATCCGGCGGCGCTCGCACGCATTCCGCGTCCGGGCAATGACGGCTTTTTCGGGCCCAACGTACTGCAGATCTGCAAGGCGGCAGATATTGTGTTTATTGCGCTGCATGGTGCCTGCGGCGAAGACGGACGCATACAGGCGGTTTTCGATCTTCTGGACATTCCCTATACCGGCAGCGGCAGCTTCGGCAGCCAGATTGCGATGCACAAAGGCATGACCAAACATCTGATGCGGGAGGCAAATATTCCCACGCCGAAAGGCGTCTGCGCACGTAAATCCGACCCGGCGTCCCTGCCGGAAACCCCCGTTTTGCCCTGCGTGATCAAGCCTTGCTGCGGCGGTTCCAGCGTGGGCGTATCCATTGCCCGCAATCCGGCGGAATATGAAGCGGCCCTTTCCACCGCATTTTCCTACGAAGAAGAAATTCTGATCGAAGAATATATCAAAGGACGGGAGCTGAGCTGCGGCATTTTAAACGGGCAGGCGCTTCCCGTCATTGAAATCCGGCCGCTGCAGGGTTTCTACGACTATAAAAACAAATACCAGCCGGGCATGACCGAGGAGCTCTGCCCTGCAGAAATTCCCGCCCATTGCGCCCGGGCAATTCAGGACTATACACAACGGCTGTATCAGGCACTGCAGCTGGATATTTATGCCAGAATCGATTTCCTGCTGACGGAAGATGAGAACATCTACTGCCTGGAAGCCAATACCCTGCCGGGTATGACTGCCGTAAGCCTGCTGCCCCAGGAAGCGGCGGCTGTGGGCATTTCCTTCCCGGATCTCTGCGAGGAGATCATCCGTCTGTCACTGAAGAAAAGAGGTAAATCAACGTGGAACTGACACTGGAGCATGTATGCAAAGCCTGTCACGGCGAATATCACGGCGATCCTTCACTGCTGCAGAAACAGATTGAAAATGTGACTACAGACAGCCGTCAGGTAATAAAGGGCTCTTTATTCATCGCTTTGAAGGGCGCCCGGGCAGACGGCCACGACTTTATCGAATCCTGCCTGGCGGCAGGCGCATACTGCTGTCTGAGCGAACGCCCTGTCCAAACCGATAAAGGTGCAGTCATTGTGGTGGATTCCACCTTTCAGGCGCTGCGGGACATCGCCGCATATTACCGGAAGACATTAAAGATTCCCGTGATCGGCATTACCGGAAGCGTGGGCAAAACAGGCACCAAGGATATGGTGGCCTCCGTGCTTTCTCAAAAATATAAAGTACATAAAACCGAAAAAAATTATAATAACGACATTGGGCTGCCCCAGACCATTTTGAAAATCCGTCCGGAACATGAAATCGCCGTTCTGGAAATGGGCATCAATCATTTCGGTGAAATGCGGGTGCTGGGCGAAATCGCCCGGCCGGATGTGGTGGTTATGACCAATGTGGGCCCCTGCCATCTGGAAAATCTCATTGATCTGCAAGGCGTACTGAAAGCCAAATCCGAGGTTTTCGATACGATGCCCCCGGAGGGAACCGCCATTTTAAACGGGGACGAACCGCCGCTTTGCGAGGTTCCTTCCGTCAACGGAAAGCCGCCGGTATTTTTCGGCTTCAAATCTTCCCTGGACTGGTACGCCGATCAGTACCGGCCGCTGGGAACCGAAGACGCTGCCTGCGTGCTGCACCATGAAGGCCATGCCATCCCGGTAACGCTCCATGCGCCCGGCCGGCATATGGTTTATCATGCGCTGGCCGCCGCGGCCGTTGGCCACCGGTTCGGCCTGTCTGATGCGCAGATTGCAGAAGGTATATCTGCCATTCGTCCGGAAAATGGGCGAAACGGGCTGATCCGCACCGGCAGCCTTGCCATCATTGACAGCTGCTATAATGCAAACCCTGTTTCCATGAAAGGCGCGGTAGATATCCTTTCGGTGTATCCGGGCAGAAAAGTCTGTATTCTGGGGGATATGTTTGAGCTGGGGGACGACAGTAAGGCACTGCATTATTCCGTCGGCCAGTACATTGCAGGAAAACAGATCGACCTGCTGATTACCATCGGCGACCTGGCAAAAGAAATTGCCCGGGGTGCTTCTGCCGATACTGCCCTGCAAATTCAGAGTTATCAGACAAAAGAAGCTCTGATCAAAGCGCTTCCGCTGTTGATCAGAGCCAAAGATACCATTTTATTGAAAGCGTCCCACGGCATGCATTTCGAAGAAATCATTCCGTATCTGCAGTCGGCGCCACATCTTCCGCAATAGGTTCGCGGGTATTTTTCACGATCAGGATCGGGCAGACTGCCGTCAGAATCACACAGACTGCGATGACGCACAGGGTTACGATCGGATTTTCCATTTTCTGATGCATCCAGTCCCAGTCGGATACCATAATGGAAAAGGTATTGGCCGCCATATGAAACAGGATCGGCGCCAGAATGCTCCGATAGGAAATATAAACAAACCCCATGGCAAATCCCAGGATGGACGCATAGACGAATTGTACCAGGTTCATATGCATGATGCCGAAGATCAGGCTTGAAATAATCAGCGCCGGCCACTTCCCGGCCAGCTGATACAGGTTTTTCAGGATCACGCCGCGGAAAACCAGTTCCTCTACAATGGGAATAATCAGCCCGGCGGCCAGAATTTCAAACAATACATTTCCGGTATAGATATGACTGTTCAGTTCCTGATAGGTCTCGGACAGTTTCTCCAGTCCGGTGAGTGAAACGATGACGTTTGCAACAATACTGACACCCACGCCAAACAAAGCCGCGTAGAGAAGCGTGATCCTTTTCCCCGCAGGCTTTTCTTTTTTGTCAAAGAAAACGAAATAAATCAGCGGAATGGATACCAGCGCGCTGATCAGCGTCAACATAAGCGTCTGATCCATGATCTCATTCATAAGGAGATCGTAAATTTCCGCATAATCCATAGTCTGCACCATAGAAGCGGATATCGTCCGAAAAGCCACAATCAAAATATATACAAGACTGATTACCTGTGTAATCAGAAAATATGCAACAGGCGCGATAATAAGCTTTGCAACCAGACCTGCCTTGCTTTTTTTCTGCATTTTCTTTTCCTCCATGTCTGCAAACAGAATAGCACCAGTCGATGAAATTTACAAGAGGCCGGGTGAAAAACACCGGCCTCTTTGTATTTATTTTGGCTGTTTCATCTGCCATTAATAATTTTCTTTGCGTACTTCAAAGAAGCTCTGGGGATGCGCGCATACCGGGCAGACTTCCGGTGCTTTTTTGCCCATCACCAGATGTCCGCAGTTACGGCATTCCCACATTTTTTCTTCGCTCTTTTCAAATACCTGCTGCATTTCGATATTGTTCAGCAGCGCGCGGTAACGCTCTTCATGGGACTTCTCAATGGCCGCCACCATACGGAATTTTGCTGCCAGCTCGGTAAAGCCTTCTTCTTCCGCATCCTTTGCAAACTGCGCATACATATCGGTCCATTCATAATTTTCTCCGGCAGCTGCCGCTGCAAGATTCTGCGCGGTGTCTCCCATCTCGCCCAGTGCCTTGAACCAGATCTTTGCATGTTCCTTCTCGTTGTTTGCCGTTTCCAGAAACAACGCGGAAATCTGCTCATACCCTTCTTTTTTTGCCACGCTGGCAAAGTAAGTATACTTGTTTCTTGCCTGTGATTCTCCGGCAAATGCCGCCATCAGGTTGGCTTCTGTTTTACTGCCCTTTAATTCCATGATCCTTCCTCCTTTAATTCATATATAAATAGAAATATACGTTTTTCTTTCTCCTTTTTTTTAGCATATTCCATGCGGAATGGCAAGGATTTTCTATGGAATCGCTCTGATTTTTGTGCTATGCTTGGAGATAAGGACGTCTGACGTTAAATGCGTCCTTTCGTCAGGAGGATACCCTTGGATACTTCTTTTGTCCTGCCGCTGACCGGCTGGTATGAAAAAAATCACAGAACGCTGCCGTGGAGAGAAACAAAAGACCCGTACCGGATCTGGCTGTCAGAAATCATGCTGCAGCAGACCCGGGTGGAGGCGGTCAAAGCCTATTATGCCCGTTTTCTGGCTACCCTTCCCACCATCGCGGATCTGGCTGCCGCCGATGAGGAAACCATCCTGAAACTTTGGGAAGGACTTGGCTATTACAGCCGCGTCCGCAATATGCAGAAAGCCGCCCGGTATGTCATGACGCATTATTTCGGCGCCCTTCCTGCAGACTATAACGCGCTTCTGGCGCTGCCGGGCATCGGTGCCTATACGGCCGGCGCCATCGCTTCCTTTGCTTTTGACCTGCCTTATGCCGCGGTAGATGGCAATGTACTTCGCGTCATGAGCCGAATCGCCGGCGACATGCGGGATATTGCACTGGATACCACAAAAAAAGCATGGAAACAATATATGGAAACTGCGCTTCTGACCAGATCCAATGCCGCCGTACTGAATCAGGCGCTTATGGAGCTGGGGGCCTGCGTCTGCCTGCCCAACGGCGCGCCAAAGTGCGATGTCTGCCCTGCAGCAGACTACTGCATTGCCTGCAAACAGCAGCTGCAGCATACCCTTCCGGTCAAAAGCGGGAAAAAGCCTCGAAAAATCGAACATTTACATGTTTTCTTTATTTTATATGAGAACAAAATCGCCATCCGCAAACGTGGAGTCCAAGGGCTTCTGGCATCCCTCTGGGAATTTCCCAACTGCAGTGCCTCCATCGATCCTGCGCAGGCACTATCTTCCCTTGGTATTGTTCCGTCAGCAATTACACCGCTTTCTCCCCAAAAGCATATCTTTACCCATGTGGAATGGCATATGGACTGCTTTTTTGTAAACGTCCTTCAAAAGAATACCGACGATTCTCTTGTATGGGTCAGTCCAGAAGAACTGCACGCCCATTATGCGCTGCCGTCTGCGTTTCGCCCGATGGTGCAGGCTGCTGAAAGGCATATGGAAGAAAGCGGACTCGTCGGGTCGAGCATCTGATTGCAGGAAATGCGTTAAAGCATCTTCATCAGCAAGGTACGATCTTCTCCGTTTACATTTAATACTTTCAGCGCTTCCTCTAAACTCACATGAAATGATTCCATGACATTTTTGACAGCATTGCATAATGTTGTCAGTCTGCCTTCGGCCAGTCCTTCAGACTTTCCTCTCTTGTAAATGCCTTCACTTAAATTACACACTGTAGCCACCTCCCGGCTTATCTTTTCTGTTACCTCTATGCCGAATTCCTCCGACAACATGGTCTTCTTTTCCGTTTTGCTCATGTTCTGAGAAAA
>CANRIM010000047.1 GCA_947630695.1 uncultured Lachnospiraceae bacterium | reverse complement strand
ATGAAATCTTTGGACATGAGTATGGACGATGCGCTGAAAGTGTTGAATGTGACAGGGGAAGATCAAATCCTGCTGAAGGAGATGGTGTAGCGAAAATCTCATCTTTGACAGTTATTTCAAATGTCTTTGAACAGAGAAAGCTGACATGCAAATACAAAAAGTAGATGCATGCCAGTTTTTTTGATGGTTTTATATGTTTGCACAATATTATTTTCCATTATAAAAATAACTGAAAAACTTGAATAATCTCCCGCGTTCTGTCATACTGCAAGAAGAATATTGTTATTTTTCGGTAACATACCGCAGTTTTTGTATTTTCGGAGGGGAATCATGTGGTTCATTCTTGCATTATTATCTGCCGTATTTGCGGCGCTGACATCCATATTGGCGAAGATTGGCATTGAGGGTGTTAATTCCAATCTGGCCACAGCCATCCGCACCGTTGTGGTGGTTCTGCTGGCATGGGGCATGGTATTCTTGACCAATACCCAGGGAGGCATCGCCAATATCAGCAGGAAAAGCTGGATTTTTTTGATTTTATCCGGACTGGCTACCGGGGCTTCCTGGCTGTGTTATTACAAGGCGCTGCAGCTGGGCGAGGCGTCGAAGGTGGTACCCATTGATAAGCTGAGTGTTGTGATTACGCTGATTCTTGCATTTATTTTTCTGCACGAGAAAATCACCCCGAAATCTCTGATTGGCTGTGTACTGATCGGTGCGGGAACATTATTGATGGTTATATAAAATGATTTATGATAATGTGAAACCCGCCATCTTTCTGGCGCGCCCCAATCGTTTTATTGCAGAGGTGGAGATGGACGGGCAAAGGGAAACGGTGCATGTGAAAAATACCGGCCGGTGTAAAGAACTGCTGGTTCCCGGCTGTACGGTGTGGCTGACGGCCCCGGGAACACCGGGCAGAAAAACGAAATATGATCTGGTGGCGGTGCGAAAAGGCAACGGTTTGTTGATTAATATGGACAGCCAGGCCCCAAATAAGGTGGCGCAGGAGTGGCTTCTTACGCAGCAGTTTGATGTTGTGATGCCGGAATATACTTACGGCGATTCCAGAATTGACTTTTATATGGAGCGCGGCGCTGAAAAGTATCTGATGGAAGTGAAGGGCTGTACGCTGGAGAAGGAGGGTGTGGGCTATTTTCCTGATGCGCCCACAGAGCGGGGCGTGAAGCATATCCGGGAGCTGATCCGAGCAAAGGCAGCCGGATATCATGCAGTGCTGGCATTCGTGATCCAGATGGACGGCGTCACAGAAGTCAGAGCCAATGTGGAGACACATCCGGAATTTGCCGTGGCGATGGAAGAAGCGATTGCGTCCGGGGTGGAAGTGCTTTATCTGTGCTGCCATGTGGAGCCGGACCGGCTGATATGCAGTGCAGTAAAGAGGAAAAATACAGAGTTATGCAAAAATCTTGTGGGTGTTTTGCCAGATTCCGGAAAAACATTGGAACAATATAAAACAGATCGGGTAAAGGAACGTTATAAGATTGAATAGATAATTTACAACAGGCCAGGGGATACTGATGATCTTTTGGCCTGTTCATTTTTTGTCTTTCCGTTTTGAAAGAAAAATCTTTTTTTTTACATATCGATATGATAGAATAAACTGATACATTATATGGATGCCGCATGGCGGGCAGGCGTGTGAAAGCACGAAGCACGGAACAATCCGCATGGCATCCATTGACCCTGACATCACAAAGAAAACGGACCGGTGAATGCAATGAAAGAATGGAAAAAATACCGTATCAAAACCACGGCTGAGGCGGAGGAAGCAGTGATCGGCTGTTTAAACGAGCTTGGCATCAATGAAGTGGAGATAGAAGATAACATTCCGATTACGGAGGAGGAGCGCAAAGCGCTGTTCATTGACATCCTGCCTGAGATGACCGACGACAAAACCGCTTACATCAGTTTTTATATTGATGCGGAAAAAGCGGACGATTCGCTCTTGAAAAAGGTGGAAGCAGAGTTGGAACGGCTCCGGGAATTTACCGATATCGGCAGCGGCGAGATCGAATCTGATATTACGAGAGAAGAAGACTGGGTCAACAACTGGAAGGCATATTTTAAGCCGTTTCAGGTGGGGAATGTGATGATTCGCCCGGCGTGGATCGAGCAGGAAGAAACCCAGGAGGATCAGATTTCCATCTGCATTGATCCGGGGACTTCCTTCGGTACAGGCATGCATGAGACGACACAGCTGGCCATTCGGCAGATTACCAAATACATGAAAAAAGGGGACTGGGTGCTGGATATCGGCTGCGGCAGCGGCATTCTGTCTATTATCGCTTTAAAGGAAGGCGCTTCCTTTGCATCGCTGATCGATATCGATCCGCTGGCGGTAGACGCTGCAAAAAGCAATCTGGAAATGAACGGACTGACGGAAAAGCAGTTCAGCGTGACGCCCGGCAACATGCTGGAAGATGACAACGTGGCAGATACCTTAGGACTGGCCTGTTTCGATGTAGTCGTCGCCAATATACTGGCGGATGTGGTGATTCCTTTGTTCCCCCAGGCGCTGAAGCTGTTAAAGCCCGGCGGCGTTTATATCATGTCCGGCATCTATATGGACAAGGCGGATGAAGTGGAAGCGGCGGTATTCCGCAACCAGATGGAACTGGTGGATCTGCTCTACCAGGGCGACTGGGTTTCCGTTGTGGCAAGGAAGCGCTATACGCATTAGGACGGAGGAAACAGTTTGCATCATTTTTTTGCATCTCCCGATCAGATTTCGGAAGATACGATTCGGATCGGCGGCAATGACTACAATCATATCCGAAATGTGCTGCGGATCGGCGCAGAGGAAAAGCTCAGCGTTTATGACGGCGCTTACCATGAGTACATCTGCAGCCTGGATCATTATGAAAAGGAAACGGCGGTTTTAAAAATTCTGGAAATGAAACCGTCAGAAAATGAACTGCGCTCAAAACTGTATCTTTTTCAGGGACTGCCCAAGCAGGACAAGATGGATCTGATTATCCAGAAAGCGGTGGAGCTTGGAGTTCATGCCATTATACCGGTGCAGATGCACCGCTGTATCGTCAAATACGATGAGAAGAAAGAAAAGGCAAAATTAAAGCGCTGGCAGACCATTGCGGAAAGTGCCGCCAAGCAGTCTGCCCGTGCAATCATACCGGAGGTGGGCGCCATCATCAATTATGACGACGCATTGATTTTTGCGGCTTCTCTGGATACGGTTTTTGTGCCTTACGAATATGAGGAAGATATGGCCCGCACGAAAGAACGGATTGCCACCCTGTCTCCCGGGTCGTCGATCGGTATTTTTATCGGACCGGAAGGCGGATTTGAAGACGACGAAATACAAAAAGCCAGAGAACGCGGGTTTGAGACAATATCTCTTGGAAGGAGAATACTGCGGACGGAAACAGCGGGGCTGTGCGCCCTGTCTGTTTTGATGTTTGCATTGGAAACATGAAGGAAGTTTATTTTGATAATGCGGCCACCAGCCGCTGCAGCGAGGGCGTTGTCCGTATTGTAAATCAGATGATGCTGGAAGCCTACGGCAATCCGTCCTCTATGCACGGCAAGGGCGTGGAAGCGGAAAAATACTGCAGGACTGCGGCGGAAACGCTGGCCGCCTGCCTGAAGGTTTCCCCGGAGGAAATTCTGTTTACGTCAGGCGGAACGGAATCAAACAATCAGGCCATCAAAGGCGCTGCCTATGCCTATCAGCGCCGTGGAAAACATTTGATTACCACGCAGATCGAGCATCCGTCGGTTTATCGGGTGATGGAGGAACTGGAAAAGGAAGGTTTCAGCGTTACATATCTTCCGGTGAATGCAGACGGACTGGTGGAAACAGAGACATTTCAGAATGCGCTGCGGGACGATACCATTCTCACCAGTATCATGACGGTGAATAATGAAACCGGCGCCAGACAGCCGGTAGAGCTGCTGGCAAAGATCCAAAAAACGCAGGTGCCCGGCGCGCTGTTTCATACGGATGCAGTACAGGGATTTGCGAAATATCGGCTTTCCCCGGCAAAATCCGGTATTGACCTGCTTTCCATCAGCGGGCATAAATTCCATGGCCCCAAGGGAATCGGCGCATTATACATCCGAAAAGGGGTAAGGATCGTGCCGCTGCTGGAAGGCGGCGGACAGCAGAACGGACTGCGTTCCGGCACCCATCCGGTACCTTTGATTGCAGGACTCGGACAGGCAGCTGCGGAGGCTTATCAGGGTTTTGATGAAAAAATCGAACATCTGTATACATTGAAAAAATGTCTGACGGACGGACTTTCCGATATGGAAGATGTGTATCTTTTGGGAACACAGGATCCGATAATTTCCGCGCCGCATATTGTGTCGGCGGCGTTTGTGCCCGTCCGCAGCGAAGTGCTGCTGCATGCGCTGGAAGAAAAGGGCATCTATGTTTCCAGCGGCAGCGCCTGTTCTTCGCACAATACGAAGACTTCCCGGACGGTTTCCGCACTGGGGGTTGAAAAAGCAATGGCGGATTCGGTGATCCGGTTCAGCTTCTGTGAAAACAACACGACAGAAGAAGTGCAGTATTGTCTGGAAACCTTGCAGGAGATTCTGCCGGTGCTGAAAAAATACGCAAGAAGATAATCTTTTATTTATTATAAAGCGGAGGTTCTATGGAAAAAGCAAAAAAAGCAATTATTATTGTTTTGTCGGTTATTTTGCTGCTGCTGGCAGCGGTATTTGTGTATTTTGCGCTGCTGCATCCGAAGGAGGAAGTCAAAGACAGGCCGAAAATGCCTGAAATTCAGTCGATGCTGACCCGGGTGACCCCTATCAACACCGCCGGATTTCCGTTGGGCAATCCGGCCAGCCGGGGCGAACTTTATCCTTATCCGAAAAATGAAAAAGACGACAAATTCCTGTATGATATTCCGCTGAATCCGGACTATGCCATCATGGATATCAACTTCGACGAATGGAAAGCGAAAAATCCGGAAGTCATCGGCTATCTGGATTTCGAGACGCCGGATCTGGACGTCATCAGTTATCCGGTGATGTACCGGCCGGGTTCCGATTTCTATCTGACCCATGATATTAACGGTGCGTCCAATATCAACGGAGAGCTTTATGTGGAAGGCGGCATTTTAGACGGCCACAGCAGGACCAACACCATCATTTACGGTCATAACATGCGGGCCGGCATTATGTTCGGTCAGATGAAGAAGTACAACAGTGCGGAGTTTTATCAGGGACGGGAATTTTTCTGGTATTATACGCCCCAGGGCAAATACCGTTATCAGATTTTCTCTGTGCACCCGACGCCCTATGACGGTTATATTTTCAGCTGGTTTGAAAAACCCTGCCCTGAATATACCGAGTATCTGACCAAAGCGAAACAGGAATCCTCCTATGAAACCGGCGTCACGCCGGATCCGGAGGATGAGATCATTACCCTCTGTACCTGTACCGGCAGCAATTATTACCGGCTGGTTGTGCAGGGACGGCTGGTTTATAAAGACGAAATTGCAGATAAGGAGAAATGATAAGATGATTCGTATAGACGACCCTTCGATTCAGAAATACATGACGCCGTTTAAGTATCCCTATCCCGTACTGTACGGCAGCGGCAAGCCCGGGGCATTTGATGAGAAAAGTGTGGATATTCCCTTTGTATTCATGCATCATGGCCGCTTTCATATGGTTTATACGGGGTATGACGGCAAAGGCTATCAGTCCGCGCTGGCCGTCAGCGATGATCTGCTGCACTGGGAGCCGGTGGGCATCATGATTCCCAGAGACGATGAAAGCTCTAAAGCTTGGGACAGAGTGGGCTGCGCCATTACCTGGCTGATCAAGGAAAGCGACGATTTTAACGATGTGGCGAAACTCCGGAAAGTGGACGGCAAATACTGGGCGGTCTATCATTCCTATCCCCAGAAGGGGTACGAAGCAGGGCCTGCGGAAATCGGCCTTGCCTGGTGCGAGGAGGAAGATCTGCTGCACTGGCACCGTCTGGATGCGCCCGTATTTTCCTGGAAAGACGGAAATGCCTGGGAATCCGGAGGACTCTATAAAGCCTGTATCATTCGCCATGATGAAAAATGGTACATGTTTTACAACGCGAAAAACAGCGAGAAAAGCTGGACGGAACAGACCGGCGTTGCAATATCGGAGGATTTGCTGCACTGGCAGCGTCCGGTGGCAGAGCCGGTGCTGAAAGTGACGGAAAATGCCTGGGATGGCCGTTTTGTATCGGATCCCTACATACTGAAAGACGGCGACCGCTGGCTCAATTTCTATTTTGGCTATAACAGAAGGCACGCCATGGAAGGACTGGCTGTATCTGACGATCTGCTGCACTGGGAAAAGGTGGAAGAACCTATTATTACATCGACGCCCGGCGGACTGGATGAAGAACATGCCCATAAGGCGTCCATTTTCAACTATAATGGGGTGCTGTATCATTTTTACTGCGCCACAAGGCCGCTGCGGGAGGGGGATCCTACCTGCGTTTACAACGCATTCCGCACCATTGCGGTAGCGGCGAACAAAAAGGTATGGCAGGAGGATACAAATGATTAAAGGCGCTTCGAATATCTATTACGGCGGAGATTATTCCCCGGATCAGTTTGATCTGGAAACCATAAAAAAAGACATTGTTTCTTTCCGTGAAGCCGGCATCAATATGGTGACCCTGCCGGTGTTTTCCTGGACAAAGCTGGAACCGGAAGAAGGAGTGTATGAGTTCGGCTGGCTGGATCAGGCCATGGATCTGTTTCTGGAAGCCGGCATTAAAGTTTGTATGGCCACCCCCACTGCGGCGCAGCCGGCCTGGCTGTCCCATAAATATCCGGAAGTGCTGCCGGTGGATCAGCAGGGCAGAAAGCGGACCCACGGCATGCGGGTGTTTTACTGCGTCAATTCAGCCAAATACAGGGAGCGGGCTGCGGCGATTGCGGAGGCAATGGCGAAGCGCTACTGCAAATATCCGAATCTGGCCATGTGGCACGTTTCCAATGAATACGGCACCTATTGTTACTGCGATACCTGCCGTAAGAAATTTCACGGCTGGCTGCAGCGCAAATATCAGACCATCGAAAATCTGAATGAAAAATGGAACAATACGTTCTGGAATAAAACTTATACGGATTTTGCGGAAATCACCGTTCCTTCCGAGACCAACGATGAATTTCGCTTCAATCCCACACTGGCGCTGGAATATATGCGTTTTATGACCGACTGCACCATTGAGTGTTTTGAAAATGAAGCGCAGGCCATTCGCCGGTATTGCCCGGATATGACCATTCAGACCAATATTTCCGGACACATCGAAAATCTGGATCAGTTTAAAATGGTGAAGCACATGGATGTGGTTTCCTGGGACAATTATCCGAAACCCTCATCCGAACCGGGACTGGTGGCCATGAAGCACGATCTGATGCGTTCTTTAAAGCAGGGCGCTTCCTTTATGATGCAGGAACAGTCGCCCAACCAGCAGAATTGGCAGCCTACCAGTAAGCTGAAACGACCCGGAGAAGTCCGGATGTTAAGCTATCAGGCCTTATCCCGCGGCGCGGACGCCTGCCTGTTTTTCCAGCTCAGACAATCGGTTTCCGGGCAGGAAATGTACCACGGCGCTGTGATTTCCCATGCAGACCGGACGGATACCCGAACCTTTCGGGAAGTGGCGCAGCTGGGACAGGAACTCAAAAAAATCGGCGGCCTGTTTCTGGACGGACGTACCACGGCAAAATCAGCCATCATCTTTGACTGGGACAGCTGGTGGGCACTGGAAAAGGCCTCGCTGAACTGCCTGCCTTACAAAAAAATGGATTACCTGAAGAAAGTCTATAAGTTTTACAAGGTATTCCATAAGCATAATATTCCGGTGGACTTTGTTTCGAAAGACGCGGATTTCAGCCAGTATTCCCTGCTGATTGCCCCGTATTTGTATATTGTGGACGAAATGGTGGCAGAGCGCCTGAAAAGCTTTACAGCCGCGGGAAAAACGCTGGTGGGGACGGTATTTACCGGTGTCTGCGACGAACAATGCAAGGCTGTATATGGCGCTTATCCGGGCCTTTTGCGGGACGTATTCGGCCTCTGGTCGGAGGAAATGGATGCGCTCTATGAAAAAGAGACCAATGAGATCTGTTTTGATGCGGATACCCGCTTTACCTGTAGCTTCCTGTGTGAACTGTATCACAATACCACGGCGGAGACGCTGGCCTCCTACGGAAAAGATTTTTACGCCGGTATGCCGGTGATCTCCAGAAATCGCTACGGAGAAGGCACAGCTTACTATATCGGCACCGATCCGGAATTTGCCTGCCTGGAACATCTGCTTACGGGGATTTTCGAAGAAACCGGTATCCGGCCCTATTATGCCGCCGCTGAAGGCGTGGAGATCACACAGCGGCAGAATCAGACGGCGTCGGTCCTGTTTGTGCTGAACTGGAACAAAGAAGAAGCATGGGTGGATCTGCAGGAAGACCGCTATGAAAATGCGGTAACTGCGGAGATGGTGACCGGACGCGTGGCACTGAAACCCTACGACGCGATTGTATTAAAGAAAACGGACGAAAGGTAACGAAGATGAAGTACGATGCTTTATTTCCCCAGACCGGCGGTTTTTTGCACGGCGGGGATTACAATCCGGAGCAATGGCTTGACCGGCCGGATATTCTGGCAGAGGATATCCGGATGATGAAAAAGGCCCATGTGAATGTGGCGACCCTGGGCGTATTTTCCTGGTCGGTTTATGAACCGGTGGAAGGGGAATACCATTTCGAATGGCTGAAAGAGATTGCAGACCGTTTGTATGAAAACGGGATTTATTTTATACTGTCCACGCCTTCCGGAGCCCGTCCTGCCTGGATGGATGAACGCTATCCGGAAGTCATGCGCACCACGGTGAAGCGGGTAAAAAACCTCCACGGACAAAGGCACAATCACTGTATCACATCTCCCAAATACCGGTCGCTGGTGCGGGAGATGGACACCCGTCTGGCAAAGGAGTTCGGCAGCCATCCAGGACTTCTTGCCTGGCATATTTCCAATGAGCTGGGCGGAGAATGCGCCTGCCCCCTTTGCGAAAAAAAATTTCAGGCGTATCTGGAACAGAAGTTTGACGGCGATATTGAAGCTTTAAACAAAGCCTGGTGGACTACCTTCTGGAGTCACCGATATAACCGTTTTGATCAGATCGAAATTCCGGCGTCCCATGGGGAAAAGAGCATTATGGGGCTGAATCTGGAATGGCGCCGGTTTACTTCGGAAAATACCATTGATTTCATGAATCAGGAAATCGAGGTACTGCGTGCCTTAACGCCTGATGTTCCCATCACCACGAATTTCATGCACAGCTATCCGCTGCTGGACTACAACCGAATGGCCAAGCCGCTGGATTTTGTCAGCTGGGACAGTTATCCCTGCTATAATAACAATTACGAATCACTGGCGAAAACTTCCTTTGACAATGCGCTGGATCATATCACGATGCGCAGCTTCAAGAAGGACAAACCCTTTCTGGTTATGGAAAGCGTGCCGGATCTGGTAAACTGGCATGATTATAATCATGCGAAGCGTCCCGGGGTACATTTCATTACCGCCATGCAGTCCATTGCCTGCGGTTCGGATTCCGTCATGTATTTCCAGTGGCGCAAATCCCGGGGTTCCTTTGAACAGTACCACGGTGCGGTGGTGGACCATCTGGGCAGGGACGATACCAGAACCTTCAAGGCAGTGACGGAACTGGGGGCCGCGCTTGAAAAGATCAAAGAAGCAGCCGGGTCTGTCTGCAAGTCATCCACGGCGATTCTGTATGACTGGGACAGCCGCTGGGCGCTGGATGATGCAGCGGCATTTTCGAAGAAGACAAAAAATTATGTAAAAACCGTGGGATCGTTTCTGGATATTTGCCTGAAAAATGGCGTGGAAGCGGATGTGATCTCCTCAGTGGAACCGCTGGACGACTATCAGGTGGTTGTTGCGCCGATGCTTTATCTTTTGCAGCCCCATACGGCGGAGCGCCTGAAACAGTTTGTGGAGCGTGGCGGACAGCTGATCGCCACCTATATCACTGGATATGTGGATGAAAATACCCTGTGTTATCTGGGCGGTTTTCCCGGAGACGGGCTGAAGGACCTGTTCGGCATTTATGTGGAAGAAATCGACACCCTGTATCCGAAACAGGCCAATGGCGTGCGCTTTACGGACGGTACCGTCTGCAAAGCCTCGGATTACTGCGAAGTGATCCGTTTAAACGGCGCCGAAGTGCTGGCTTCGTATACGGATGATTTTTATGCGGAAGAACCTGCCGTTACGATGAAGCAAACCGGTAAGGGAACCGCGTATTATATTGCGGCCAGGTGTGAGGAATCGGCCAATGAAACCGTTCTTCGCCGCGCCTGGGACGCGGCGGGCATTGCACGGAAAGCCCTGCCGGCCGGCGTGGAGTATCACAGGAGATACAAGGAACATACGGCGTATGATTTTTATCTGAATTACAACAGTGCGCCGGTTCAAATACAGATGGAAACCGCTTATTCCTTACTGGATGACAAAGAGGTAAGCGGGGAAATTACAATTCCAGCGTTAGGAGTGATGGTATGTCGGGTACAGCTTTAAAATTGATTGCACTTGTTCTGATGCTTATTGACCATATCGCCCAGTTTATTCCGGGAATGCCGGTATGGTATCATTATCTGGGAAGAATCAGCGCGCCGCTGTTTATGTTCTGTCTGGCGGAAGGCTTTGCCCACACTTCCGATAAAGTCAAATACCTGAAACGGCTTTACATCGGCAGTCTGGCCATGGGAATCATCGACATGGCCTCGGCAATCCTTGTGCGGAATGCAGCGCAGCCGCTGACCAATAATATTTTATCCACCTGGTTTTTGACCGGGCTGATCATTACCATCTACGAAAAGAAAAAGAACAAAGAAAAAGACGCGAATCGCCTGCTGATTTACGCGGTGATTTCCCAGGTGGTATCGGTGATTCTCTGCTTCATTGTGGAGGCGGTTGCAGCGGCTTATGCCGCGGAAGTCGGGTCAGGAACGCTGACCGCCGTCATCCGGGAGAATTCCGTGCATTTTATTAATGGCCTGATTCCGAATATTCTGTTCTGTGAAGGCGGATATCTGATCATCGTATTCGGATTTATGATGTATTATTACCGGGACAAACGGAAGATGATGCCTATCGTCTATGTTTACATGTGCCTGGTATATGCTTTTATCCTGTTCTTTACCGGCGGCAGGAATATCCGGGCGCTGCTGGACAATTATCAGTGGATGATGATTCTGGCCACGCCGTTTTTCTATCTGTATAACGGAAAGAAAGGGCTGGGCTTAAAGTACCTGTTTTATTTCTTCTATCCGGTGCATCTGGTCATTCTGTTTTTTGTCGGGAATCTGCTGTTTTAAAAAGGGAGTAAGATATGTTTTATCAACAGAATCAAAATGAATCGCTGCAGGATGCCTTGTTTGTAAATCCCCCCTCAGAATACAGGGGTACGCCCTTCTGGTCATGGAACTGCAAGGTGACCAAGCAGCTGATTGATGAACAGATCGCTTATTATAAGCAAATGGGATTCGGCGGTTTTCATATCCATCCGAGAACCGGGCTGGAGACGGCTTATATGGGCGAGGAATATATGGATCTGGTTTCCTATGCGGTGGAACGTGCCAAAGAAGAGGGCATGTATGTCTATTTGTATGATGAGGACCGGTACCCTTCCGGCGCGGCGGGCGGACTGGTTACGGAAGACCTGCGGTTTCGCCAGCGTTTTATCCTGCTGACCATGAAAGATCAGCACGGGTTCGAATCCGGAAAAGAAGTCTTTGACCGGAAGATCGAGGCAGGAGAGAAGCCAAAAGGGTATTTTCTTGCAGCGTATCAGATCGTGCAGGACGTCGAAGGAAACCTGCTTTCCTACAAACGCATCGCTGCGGATACCCCGGTGGAAGAAGGACGAAAATGGTGCGCCTATCTGAAGCTGGCAAAAGAAGACCCCTGGTTTAACGATCAGACCTATATTGATGTGTTCAATCCCCAGGCGGTCAGAAAATTTCTGGAAGTGACCCACGAACGCTATCAGAAGCGGCTGGGCGGCGAGTTTGGCAAAACCATTCCCTCTATTTTTACCGATGAGCCGCAGATGGCGGGGAAATTTGCCTTTGCGGATCCTTTTTCCAGAAAGGATGCGACCCTGTCCTATACGGACGCGATGAACGATCTTTATAAAGAAAAATTCAGCGTAGAACTGCTGGACATTCTCCCTGAACTCATGTGGGAACTGCCGGGAGAAGATCCCAGTATCTACCGTTACTATTATCATGAAATGCTGGCGGAATGTTTTGCCTCCGCATATTCCGATACCATCGGCGCATGGTGCGGACAGCACGGCATCAATATGACCGGGCATTTTCTGTCAGAGCGCACATTGTTTTCTCAGACGCTGGCCCTTTCCGAAGCCATGCGCCTGTATCGGAGCATGCAGTGGCCGGGCATCGATATTCTGGCGGATCAGAAGGAATTTACCACCGTCAAGCAGGCGGTGAGCGTGGCCAGGCAGTATGGAAAAGAGGCCGTCATCTGTGAACTGTACGGCGCCATGCACTGGGATTTTGATTTTAAAGGACATAAGCTGCAGGGCGACTGGCTGGCGGCGCTGGGCGTGACAGTGCGCTGCCATCATCTGACCTTCATGTCCATGGAAGGCGAATCCAAACGTGACTGGCCGGCTTCCATCGGTTATCAGTCTCCCTGGTATCGGGAGTACCCTTACGTGGAAGATTATTTTGCCCGGGTCAATACGGCGCTTTCCAGAGGAAAGGCCTCGGTACGCGTCGGCGTGATCCATCCCATTGAATCCTACTGGCTGAAGTTTGGGCCCAATTCCCAGACGCAGCTGATGCGGGACCAGATGGACCACGAATTTGAAATGATGACTCAGTGGCTGCTGTACGGCGCCATCGATTTTGACCTGATCAGTGAAAGCCTGCTGCCTTCGCTCTGTCCGGAAACAGAGACCATGGAAAGCGGATTTACGGTAGGGCAGATGTGTTATGACGCCATTGTGGTACCCGGCTTATATACGATTCGTTCCACGACCCTGGATCGCCTTGAAAAATTTGCGGCGCAGGGCGGGCGTATTGTATTTGCCGGCCAGGTTCCCCGCTATGTGGACGCGAAACCAAATGACCGGGCGGCGCGCCTTGCCAAACGCTGCTGCTGTATTTCCTTTGAACGCGCGTTCCTGCTGGAAGCCTTGAAAGACCATCGCAACGTGGAAATCATCAGCGGCAAAGGCGCCTATCCCGACAACATGATTACGCAAATGCGGGAAGACGGTAAAGACAAATGGCTGTTTGTTTGCCATGTGAACCGGACCAGAAACCTGCTGGATAAAAAACATAAATTTTTCATCTATGTTCCCGGGTCATGGAAGGTGACGCTTTACAATGCCCTGACAGGGGAGATTACTCCCTATCCGGCGGAATACAAAAACGGGCGGACTGTAATCAAAATTTTTGTGTTCCCGGAAGACAGTTTTCTGTTTAAGCTGGAACCGGGCGAGCGGACGGAAGGCATCGATCAGCGGATCCCGCCGCGGGAAGTGGTGCATCCTTTGGCGCAGCCTTTGCAGGTAACATTGGAAGAACCCAATGTCCTGCTGCTGGATTACGCGCAGGTGGCGCTGGATGATGCGCCCTGGTCTGCAACTATGGACATTCTTTCCTGTGACAATCTGCTGCGGGAAAAACTGGGGTATCCCAGAAGGCAGGATCGCTTTACACAGCCCTGGCGGATTCCTAATATCCCGCCGGAGCATACGGCTTCCATGAAGATGTGCTTCCGCACCAAAACAGATCTGAAAAATGTCCTGCTTGCGCTGGAACGGCCGGAAACCACGGAAATCGATCTGGACGGCATGCGGATCCCCTCCGATGTCAAAGGATACTATGTGGACCGTTCGATTCAAACGGTGATGCTGGGGGATATCACAGCAGGAGAACATGAACTGGTGCTGCGGCTGCCCTTTGGCCGGAAATCCAATCTGGAATGGTGCTACCTGCTGGGGGATTTCGCAGTACATGCATACGGTTCCAAAGCCTATATTAAAGCGTGGGAAGATCCGTTGATTTACGGGGATCTGTCGGCGCAGGGGCTGCCGTTCTACGGCGGAAATGTGGTATATCATCTACAGTATACCTTTGAAAAAGACTGTGAAAATGTGTATCTGCATGTGCCGCATTTCGCGGCGATTGCCCTGTCGGTAGACGTCAACGGAAAACGGGCGGGCATGATCGCTTATGCGCCCCACAAACTGTGCCTGGGAGATATGAAAGCAGGCACCTATGATATTACCCTGACAGCATACGGCAGCAGATATAACAGCTTCGGAACCATACACAACGCGGACGATGAATTCAAATGGTACGGCCCGGATTCCTACCGGACTACCGGGACGCAGTGGAGCGATTCCTATTTGTTGAAACCCACCGGGATTCTCTCCGGTGTTTCACTGTTATACGATTAAAAGGAAAAAGAGCGCCGGAGCATTAGGCCGGCAGAATG
Source organism: uncultured Lachnospiraceae bacterium (assembly GCA_947630695.1). Taxonomy (GTDB): domain Bacteria; phylum Bacillota; class Clostridia; order Lachnospirales; family Lachnospiraceae; genus CANRIM01. The sequence continues at coordinate 1,615 of CANRIM010000047.1, read as the reverse complement.
GAGTACATATGGAGAAAGAAACAGTTCTGGTCATAGATTTCGGCGGCCAGTACAACCAGCTGATTGCAAGACGGGTCAGGGAATGTAACGTATACAGTGAAGTCATTCCTTATACGACACCCTTGGAAAAAATCCTATCCTATGCGCCGAAAGGGCTGATCTTTACCGGCGGCCCGGCCAGTGTTTACGCTGAGGATGCGCCATTGATTGACCAGCGCATTTTTTCGCTGGGCATTCCGATTCTGGGCATCTGCTACGGTGCGCAGCTCATGACCTATATGCTGGGTGGTGTCATTGAACGGGCCGAAAAGCGGGAATACGGCAAAATCGATGTCCGTTTTGATACGACCAGCGCCATTTTTCAGGGCATGGATGAAACTTCTATCTGTGTTATGAGCCATACCGATTATATCCGGCAGCCGGCGGAAGGCTTTCGTATTGTCGCGTCTTCCGATAACTGCCCGGCGGCGGCCATGGAAAATCCGGCCGAAAAACTCTACGCGGTACAGTTCCATCCGGAAGTGTCCCACAGTGTGCAGGGACAAATGGTGATCGAGAACTTCCTCGTCAATGTCTGCAACTGTAATCAGGACTGGACCATGGACTCCTTTGTAGACAGCACAGTACAGGCACTCCGCCAGAAGGTAGGAAACGGCAAAGTGCTGCTGGCCCTTTCCGGCGGCGTCGATTCATCTGTGGCGGCGGCGCTGCTTTCCAAAGCAATCGGCCGTCAGCTGACCTGTGTCTTCGTGGACACCGGGCTGATGCGGAAAAATGAAGGGGATGAGATTGAAGCCGTATTTGGCGAAGGCGGCAGCTATGCGCTGAATTTTGTTCGTGTCAACGCCGCAGAGCGCTATTATGCGAAGCTGAAAGGCATAACGGAACCGGAGAAAAAGAGAAAAATCATCGGCGAAGAATTTATTCGCATTTTTGAAGAAGAAGCAAAGAAAATCGGCAAGGTGGAATTTCTGGCGCAGGGAACCATTTATCCCGACGTCATTGAAAGCGGGTTGGGTAAATCCGCGGTCATCAAGTCCCATCATAATGTGGGCGGCCTGCCGGAGTATGTGGATTTTCAGGAAATCGTTGAGCCCCTGCGGCTGCTCTTTAAAGACGAAGTACGAAAAGCCGGCCTGGAACTGGGCCTTCCAGAATATCTGGTGTATCGCCAGCCTTTCCCGGGGCCGGGACTGGGCATTCGGATCATCGGTGAAGTCAACGCGGAAAAGGTGAAGATCATACAGGAAGCAGACGCCATCTACCGGGAGGAAGTGAAAAACTTCGGCCTGGACGGCAAGATTTCCCAGTATTTCGCGGCGCTGACCAATATGCGCAGTGTGGGCGTCATGGGAGACGAGCGTACCTATGATTACGCCGTGGCGCTCCGCGCGGTGATTACGTCGGATTTCATGACAGCCGAGGCGGCAAGGCTTCCCTGGGAGCTGCTGGAGAAGGTGACCAACCGGATTGTCAATGAAGTGAAATATGTGAATCGCGTCATGTATGACTGCACGACGAAACCACCGGCGACGGTGGAGTTCGAATAAGTTGAGAAGTCGTAAAAACCCAGTATTTATGCGGGTTTGCAGACTTTCGAGAGGTCTTTTGATAA
>CANRIM010000046.1 GCA_947630695.1 uncultured Lachnospiraceae bacterium | reverse complement strand
GAAAAAATAGGCTCAGGAAAACCATTTTCATAACGTTTTGTGCCTGAGCGAAGCGAAAGGAATGGATATAACAATGACGAAAACAATGAAAATCACCGGTATGATGTGCGGACACTGTGAGGCAACGGTGCAGAAAGCACTGGAAGCGGTGGAGGGCGTGACCAAAGCAGAGGTCAGCCATACGGAAGGGACGGCAGTTGTAACGCTGTCTGAGGCGGTGGACGATGCAGTGCTGAAAAACGCTGTGGAAGCCAAGGATTATGAAGTGACGGAAATAGCATAAACGGGACTGTATCAGAAAATCCGGGCAAAACAACGCCCGGATTTTTTTAAGAAATATTTCTTCTATTCATACTTGAAATTCAAAAGAATTGCGTTTATCATAAGCACAATAGCATCTTTTGAGGCGCAGTGCAGATGAAAAGAAAACTAAGACATTACATACGTCGGATCAGAAGGCTGCACATCAGGAAAAAGTATCTGTTGCTGGCGGGATCGCTGCTGGTGCTGATTTTGCTGATTGTCAATATCAATCTGATCGTGGAAAAATATAATACGCGCAATCATGAAGTCGGTTATATCGTCAGCGCGGCCAATGAAACGCCGGAACCTACGCCCGTTATCACCGAACCGCCGCAGGAAACGGCGGTGCCCATCGACAGAAGTGCATGGTATATGCTGCTGGTGAACCGGTGGAATCCGCTTCCGGCGGACTTTCAGCTGACCTTACATGATCTGGGCAACGGAGAATCCGTGGATGAACGGATTTATCCCTATCTGCAGCAGATGTTTGACGCAGCAAAGGCAGCAGGCTTTCGGCCTGCAGTGGTTTCCGGCTACCGGACGAGGGCGTATCAGGAAAATTTGTTTAATAATGAGCTGGCAAATTTTCAGGCGGAAGGAAAAAGCTACGACGAAGCCTTTGAACTGGCACAGCAGTGGGTGGCGCTGGTGGACACCAGCGAGCATCAGGCCGGACTTGCGGTGGATATTAACGCATCCGGCGGAAACGGACTGGTCTATTCCGAAAAAAATCAGCAGATTTGGGCCTGGCTCAAAGATCATTGTGCCGAGTACGGCTTTATCCTGCGCTATCCGGAAGGCCGTACCCCCATTACCGGCATCCAGTATGAACCCTGGCATTTCCGCTATGTGGGTACGGAAGCCGCGGCATACATCATGGCCCATGACATTACCTTTGAAGAATATTTGAACCAATAAAAAAGCACTGGTCGCAAAGGCCGGTGCTTTTGTACTTTAATTTGCGGAATCAAACAAATAGGAGATAAATGCTTTGGCATTTTCCGGATTTTTGCTGGTCACTACAATGCCGCAGACCACCTGCTGATTTTCGCTGTACGCCCCTGCAAGGGCAGGCAGACCGGTGATATCGATGCCGTAAGGTTTTTCCGTATCGGAATCCCCGCTTTTTACATAGACCAGCCGGTCGGCATACTGCTCCAAAAATGCAGGATCTAAAATCTCCGTCAGATCGTAATAGACATTGTTTTCACAGTAGGCGCTGTGATTTTCCGGATCACTGATCATGATGTCAATGGTTTCATTGGCCAGTAGCGCCACGATCTTCTGTGCGGACTGCATATTAAAGGTGTTTGTTTCGTTCCGAGCAAGATAGGTGGAGGTGTCAGCCAGTAGTTTGTTTTTGCCGGTGTCGATGCCTTCCGTCGCAGCAAAGTCCTCCAGCATCGCATCCGCATCCTCCGATTCCCAGGGACTGTTGATCATCATCACATACAGGCTGGTAGGCTTTAAGTTGTTGACGATCTGCGGAATAATCACGCAGAGCAGTATAATCGTACAGGTGATTGTGATGATTTTCCATTTATGATAATCCCAGATGTATTCCATTTTCTTTTTCGGGGTCAGATCCTTGAATTTGACCACTTCTGCCTGAAACGGAGCAGCAAGATTTTTCTTTTCTTTTCCGTCGTCAATTGACAATCGCATCGTGCATCCCTCCTTGCATCGGTAAGATCAAAGTATCTTTTGTATTCTTAATTTTATATACTACCACAATGGAATTGTTTTTTCCATGAAAAAGTGTTGAATTTTATGTGAGGAAAATGCTATGATTGGACTAAGATGTCATATACACGGGAGGAACTTGTGCAAATGGAAGATGTATTCATAGAACAGCTGGTGAAAAAGAAGAGCAGTTCATCTGATCGTATGCCGGTATACGGGGTCAGCTTGGTCGCCGCAGTAGTATTTTTCGCGGGACTTTTCTTTCATCTGCTGCTGTGCATTCCCGGAATTGCGCTGGGTGTGCTTGCTTATTTTCTTTACAAAAATACGGATATTGAGTATGAATATTGCCTGGTAAATTCGCAGCTGGATATCGATAAGATCATTGCAAAGAGCCGCAGAAAGCATCTGGTAACGCTGGAATTGAAGGATGCGGAGATGATCGCGCCGAAAGAGTCCGACCGGATCCGCCATTTGGCCAATCCCAATGTAAAGGATTTTTCCACCCATTCGGAGCGGGCAACTTTTGTGATTGTGATAGCAGACGAGAAGCAGCAGATGACGCGGGTTTACTTTGACCCGGATAATAATATGATGAACGCGATTTATAAAATGATGCCGAGTAAGGTATTTGATTCGTAATCTTTCAAAAGCCGGGAAGTTTTGACAAAACGAAAAAATAAGGAGCTGGTACAGAAAAGAAGGATTTCTGCGCCAGCTCCTTGTTTTATGTTCAATAGCTGATTTTTTCAGTGTCGTAAACGCTTTTGCTTTCTGCGTCTACATAGCGGATTTCCAGTTTCGGCGATTCTCCTGCGTATATACGATACAGCAAAATCTGGGTGCCGAGGGCGTGGACAATGGTGCCGTCGTCGGAGGCTTCATAGGCGGCAGGATCGATGGAAACTTCCAGCTTCTCCATTTTTTTATTGAGCTTCATGCCGGAAATGGAAGGGTAGTCCTTGCTTTCGTTTGCGCTTGCAATGTTGGTATCAATTTTATCCCGCAGCGTCTGTAAGAAGGCGTCGTAGTCCTTTTTTGCAATCTGATAGGAATTGCCTTCTTCATTTTCTGCAAAGCCGGCGTCCAACATGGGCCGGGACAGGCTGAAGGTGTTTTCCAAAGACGGGGGAACCTGCAAAGTGACTTTCCCGTCTTTTTCTTCGATGGAGATACGGTCTCCTTTGCCGCATCCGGCCAGTAAAGCTGCGGTGGCAAGAATCAGAAGCAAACTGTAAAAGCATTTTCTCATTTTCTTTTCCTCTTTGATTTGATAGCGGCACATGCGCCTGAAAGGCGCACTCTCACGTACTGCTTTTTCAAAATCCTATCATTTCCCGGAATAAATTGCAAGCAGTGCTTGACAGTATGTGAATTTCAATGTATTATTAACAAGGTTTGTGATTTTTTAACATTTTTTAACATTTTTGAGGATCATTTACCTTGGACAGAAAACAGCGTATTCTTGAATTACTGGATCAAAAAAATACATTATATTTAAGGGAACTGGAAACGGAATTTCCGGAAGTTTCTACCATGACTTTACGACGGGACCTGAGCGGACTGGAAGCAATGGGACAGGCGATTCGCATCAAGGGCGGCGTGCGTTCGGTGAAAAGTCTGGAGGGCGGCAGACAGGAGGATGTCTATGACCGCCGTCTGGCTGTCAACGCCGAGGCCAAAGCCAAGATTGCGGCGTTGGCTGTTCCGTTTATTGAAACCGGCCGCTCTATTTTTATGGATTCCGGCACCACGATGCTGGCGCTGGCCAGGCTGCTGCCGGATACCAATCTGTCTATCCTGACCAGCTGTCCCCATGTGGCGCTGACGGTTCTGAAAAAATATCTTCCTACCGTGAATATCATCGGGGGCCAGCTGAATCGTTTAAACGCCACGGTCTGCGGCTCCCAGGCCATGGACTTTGTGAAGGGTTACAATTTTGATGTGGCATTCGTGGTGCCCAGCGCCTTTTCTCTGGAAAACGGCCTTTCCTGCGGCAATGATTCCGAATGTGAACTGAAACGCTATATTATTCAGAATGCAAGTATGAAGATCGCGCTGGTGGATTCCGGGAAGTTCGGCAAATCCATGCCATTTACGTTTGCTTCGTTTTCGGAGATCCAGATTTTGATTACCGATACGAAGCCGGAAGAGGATGTTATGCGCTTTGCAGAAACGCATGATATAAAAATCATATGGTTCGGGCGTCAAAAGTGATTACGGATTGTTACGCTGCTTCGCAGCTTTCACAATCCTACCCAACATTCGGAATCCATGGGGCCCCTGCCCCACTTCTTCCTCATGTTGGGGGCGCGTCATAAAGCTTCTCACCCAACGGTATGCAAGCATACCGTGGATTCGAGCTTTTGACGCTGTAATCATCATATATAAATAATCAATATAGGAGGATTTTTTATGGCAACACCTGTTATGATGCCTAATGTCGGTATTTCAGTCGAAAGCTGTATCCTGACGGAATGGCATGTCAAAAAAGGAGATCATGTCAAAGTCGGTGATGTGCTGTTTTCATACGAAACGGACAAAGCCACCAATGACGAAGCATCTCAGGTTGAAGGTACAGTCCTTGCGATTCTCAAAGAAGAAGGCGACGACGTTCCTACCATGCAGAATGTCTGTGTCATCGGAGAAGAAGGCGAGGACATTTCCGCATTCTTAAGCAGCGATACCGCAGAAGCGCCTGCAGAGGAAGCAGCCGCTGCGCCTGCAGCAGAAGAAGCGCCTCAGGCGGAAGAAGCAAAAGCGGAAACAAAGACGGTTCCGACGGAAGGATTTGTCAAGGCATCGCCGAGAGCCAAAAATCTGGCGGCGAAGCTGGGGGCGGACATTCGCTTCGCGGTTCCCACCGGTGCAGAAGGCAGAGTTGTGGAAAGCGACGTGAGAGCGCTGGCTGAAAATGGTCCTATGGCTACCAAGGCAGCGTCAGGCGCCTTTGAAGGACAGGCAGGTTCCGGTCTGGGTGGAAAATTCTCCGTTCAAGATATCGGCGCTGTGCCTGCAGCTGCGGAAACAGCCGCACCGGCAGCACCGGAGGCAGACTTCTATGATGAGAAGATGCCCAATATCCGCAAGGTGATCGCCAAGTCTATGACCCTGTCACTGACCACGATCCCGCAGCTGACCCATACGATTTATTTCGATGCTACCGATATGATGGGCTTCCGGGCGAAGTTAAAAGCCGGCGCAGAGAGTTTGGGCCTTGGCAAGATTACATTGAACGACATGGTTCTGTTTGCGGTTTCCCGTGTTTTGAAGGATCCGGAGTACAAAGCATTGAATGCAAATCTGATCGACGGCGATACTATGCGTTACTTTAACGGCGTACATTTGGGCATTGCCACCGATACCGAGCGCGGTTTGATGGTACCCACACTGTTCAACGCGGATCAGATGAGCCTGAGCGAAATTTCAGAGAAGTCCAAAGAACTGTTTGCAGCCTGCAAGAAGGGCAATATCAGCCCGGATCTCTTACATGGCGCCAGCTTCACAGTCAGCAACGTAGGCGGTTTCGGCATCGAGCATTTTACGCCTGTTATCAATCCGCCCCAGACCGGTATTCTGGGCGTGGACGGCATTGTCACCAGAGTACGGGAAACCGAAAACGGGCTGGAAGCCTACAAGGCTATGGGCCTGTCTCTGACCTACGACCACAGAGCACTGGACGGCGCACCGGCATCCCGCTTCCTGGCTGCGATGAAGAATGCGCTGGAAAACTTCAGTATCCTGCTCAGCAAATAGAAGGGAGAATGAAACATGGAGCTTTTTGATTTAATTATCTTAGGCGGCGGCCCTGCCGGATATAATGCGGCGGAACGCGCCGGAAATGCCGGGTTAAAGACTCTGGTCATTGAAAAGCGCGCACTGGGCGGCGTTTGCCTGAACGAAGGCTGCATTCCTTCCAAATCACTGCTGTACTGCGCAAAGGCATATGACTATGCGAAAAACGGCGAGCATTACGGCGTAACGGCAAAGGACGTAGCCATCGATCAGAAGTATGTGGTAGACAGAAAGAATAAAGTCGTAAAGACATTGGTTTCCGGCATCGGCATGAAGATGCGCAAGGCCAAAGTGAAGGTCGTAGATGCGGAAGGCATGATTCAGGGCAAGACCGCAGACGGTTTTCAGGTGGAAGCCGGCGGCGAGGTTTATACAGGAAAGAACCTGCTGATCGCGGCGGGCAGCGAACCTGTTATCCCGCCTATTCCGGGACTGCGCGAGGGCGTGGCTTCCGGCTTTGTCATGACCAATCGGGAAGTACTGGATCTGGAACAGATCCCGGCACAGATGACCGTCATCGGCGGCGGCGTCATCGGACTGGAAATGGCTTCTTACTACTGTACGGTAGGGTGTAAAGTCACGGTCATTGAAATGCTGGATCATATCGCAGGCCCCACAGATCGGGAAATCTCCGGTATTCTGATGAAAAATTATGCCAATAAGGGCATCGACTTCAAACTGGGCTGCAAGGTAACGGCTGTGACGGATCATTCGGTTTGTTATGAAGATCCCGATGGCAAGGCCCAGGAAGTGGCTGCGGACAAGGTACTTTGCTCTATCGGCAGACGTGCGGTGACCACCGGCTACGGTCTGGAGAACTTAAATGTCGTCATGGAACGGGGCGCCATCGTTACCGATGAGCAGATGCGTACCAATATCGCAGGCCTCTATGCCGCAGGCGACGTCAACGGCAAGATCATGCTGGCCCATACGGCGTACCGGGAAGGTGAAGTGGCCATCAATACCATTTTGGGCATCAAAGACCGGATGCGTTATGACGCGATCCCCAGCGTCATTTACACCAATCCGGAAGTCGGCGCGGTCGGAATTACTGAGGACGACGCGAAGGCCAAAGGCCTGGATGTGGAAGTTGTGAAGATGAGCCTGAAGATGAGCGGCCGTTATCTGGCGGAAAATCCCGATGGCGACGGTATCTTAAAGCTGATTGTAGACAAGAAATACAGAAGAGTGCTGGGCGTACATATGATTGGAAATTATGCTTCCGAAATTATTTACGGTGCGGCCATGATGGTGGAAACCGAGATGCAGGTAGACGACCTGAAGGAAATCGTATTCCCGCATCCCACCGTTTGCGAAGTCATCCGCGAAGCATTATTCGACGTTAAATAACATAGAAGGAGAGATAAACTATGCCAAAATCACAATTTGTAGACCCGAAAGAGAATTTTAAAAAGCGGACAATCAAGTTCAACGATATTCCGGTCTGCGCTTACGACAAGAAGGTCAAAGATGTCAAAGACGAATTTACGAAAGAAGAGCTGCTGGGCATTTTCGAAGATATGCTGGCCATTCGTGAATTTGAAACCATGCTGAATACCATCAAGAAATTCGGCAATTACAACGACAAGGAATTTACCTATCCGGGTCCCGCCCATCTGGCGGCCGGCGAGGAAGCGTCCGCAGTCGGCGAAGCATTTTATCTGGATGAAAACGATTTTGTCTGCGGTTCTCACCGTTCCCATCACGAAGTTATCGCAAAGGGCTTTTCCGCCATTCGTAAACTGAGCGATGAGAAGCTGGTGGAAATCATGCAGTCGGTCAACGGCGGCAAGAATTATGAAATCATCAAGAGTCACTCGAAGACCGAAGACGTCAAGGAAATGGCAAGAGAGTTCTTCCTGTACGGCCTGATGGCAGAGCTGTTTGCAAAGGACAACGGTTTCTCCCGTGGCCTGGGCGGTTCCATGCATGCATTCTTCCTGCCTTTCGGTATTTTCCCCAATAACGCCATCGTTGGCGGTTCCGGCCCTGTGGGTACCGGTATTGCGTTGTTTAAGAAATGTAACCAGAAGAGCGGCGTTGTCATTGCCAACTTAGGCGACGGTTCCGCAGCCAGAGGCCCGGTATACGAATCCATGAACTTCTCGGCCATGGATCAGTACAATCAGCTCTGGGAAGACGGCTACAAAGGCGGCCTGCCCATCATCTACAACTTCAGCAACAACCATTACGGCATGGGCGGTCAGACCAAGGGCGAGACCATGGCTTATGACGATCTGGCAAGACTGGGCGCCATCACACCGTCCAATATGAACGCAGAGAGAATCAACGGCTGGAATCCGCTGGCTGTCATCGACGCATATAAGAGAAAAATCCAGCTGATCAAAGAAGGCAAAGGCCCGGTTCTTCTGGATGTGGTTACTTACCGCTTTACCGGACATTCTACCTCCGACGTCAATTCCTACAGAACCGACGAGGAAATCGAAGAGTGGAGAAAATATGATCCCATCAAGATTTTCCCGGCGGAAATCGTGGAAGCAGGCGTAGCGACCCAGGAAGAAATCGATGCATGTATCGCCAATGCGGAAGCACGCAACAAAGCAGCCTTCATGCTGGCCAGCGATCTGGAGATTTCTCCGTATACAGATTATGAAAAGAATCCGCTTTTTCTGGAAAACGCCATGTTCTCCAATCAGAAAATCGAAAAGATGGAAGATCGTCCCTGCGACGTGCGCATGCCCATGGAAGAAAATGAACGGGTGAAGAAGATTGCCAAGCAGGCCCGTTATGCCTATGATGATAAGGGCAAGCTGGTTCCGAAGCTGAAACAGTACAATATCCGCGACGGTATTTTTGAGGCGATCATCGATAAATTCTACACCGATCCCACCCTCATTTCCTACGGTGAGGACGTCAGAGACTGGAACGGCGCATTTGCAGTATACAGAGGCCTGACGGAAGCCCTTCCGTACCACAGACTGTTCAACGCACCCATCAGTGAATCCGCCATCGTCGGTACATCCGTCGGATACGCGATGGCAGGCGGCCGTGTTATCACCGAGTTAATGTACTGTGACTTCATCGGCTGTGCAGGCGATGAAATCTTCAACCAGATGGCAAAATGGCAGTCCATGTCCGCAGACGGACTGAAAATGCCCGCAGTTCTGCGTGTATCCATCGGTTCCAAGTACGGCGCACAGCATTCTCAGGACTGGACCAGCCTTTGTGCCCATATCCCCGGCCTGAAAGTGGTATTCCCGGTAACGCCTTACGATGCAAAGGGCCTGATGTACTCCGCACTGAACGGCACCGACCCGGTTGTCTTCTTCGAGAGCCAGAGAATCTACGACATGGGCGAGCGTTTCGTGAAAGAAGGTGTGCCTGAGGGCGCATATGAAGTACCTATGGGCGAGCCCGCGATCCGCAGAGAGGGCAGTGACATTACCATCCTGACCATTGGCGCGACCCTTTACAGAGCGCTGGAAGCAGCGGATACCTTACAGGAGAAATACGGCGTTTCTGCGGAAGTCATTGATGCCCGCAGCATCGTACCGTTCAATTATGATAAGGTCATCGAGTCCGTGAAGAAGACCGGCCGCATCATCCTTGCCAGCGATGCCTGTGCAAGAGGCTCCATTCTGAACGATATGGCACAGAATATCACACAGATGGCCTTTGACTATCTGGATGCGCCTCCGGTTGTTGTGGGGGCAAAGAACTGGATCACACCTGCATTTGAGTATGATCATGAGTTCTTCCCGCAGCCTGAGTGGATCCTGGACGCCATCGATCAGAAGATCATGCCTTTGAAGGGTCATGTTTCCAAACAGAACTATTCCAGCATTGAGCTGAACAGAAAGAGCTCCAAGGGCGTATAATTCAAATCAAATACAAATGCTGTACGACAGCTGCACCCTTTGCAGGAATAGTCTATGCACTTGGGTCAGTTGTCGTACAGAGGAAACAAAGACGGGCAGAGCACGATATGTACTTTGCCCGTTTTTGATGTTGTGTACATGAGGATTCGGCACTGGACATTCCTTCGCTGTCCTGCTATAATTTTTTAATAAACACGTACTTTTCTGAACAAATGACAGGAAATCGTTTATCAGAAAAAAGGAGAACCGGTACCTATGATTCGAAATACAACGCAGGAAAAGCCTGCGCAGAAAGACAAAAGCCTGACGGCTACAGGCATTGTGATTGCTATTATTTTTATACTTCTGATTTCCGCATATTTCAGAATCAATTCGGTACTGCGGCAGCGCTCTTTGAGCCGGCTGGAGGAAGCTGCCAACACTGCGATCCAGGAAATCACATCCAAGCTTGAACGAGACAGCCATATCCTGAACGCGACGGTCAACATCATTTCACAGGCAGACAATCTGGATATCGAAGACACGCTGGAAATCATGAAAAGTACGAATCCGCTGCTTGAAACCATGAATGTGCGCGTGCTGCTGCCGGATAACCGTATCCTCCTGGCAGACGGTACGATCAGGGAAAAATCGGAAATCAGTAATCTCGTCTTTGCGGAGGAGGCGCCGCTGGGTGAGCATATCTCCAACCGTACATACAATCTTTCTACCGGACAGCCGATTTTGCGGCATTTTGTGCCGATCATTCAGGACGGGGAAACGGTCGCCCTGCTTTACGGCGTCACCGATCTGGAAAATCTGCCGGAATCCCTCAATGTAGACAACATTTACAATGGTCGCGCGTATGTCTATATCATCGATACCAGATCCGGGGATTTCCTTGTGGATACCCGGCACGATACCCTGGGGAACATTTCCGATTTTTCCGCGGACCAATCCTCCCGTAAGACCAAAGGGGAAAAGAGCTGGGATGAATATACGGAGGATCTGATTCACTTAAACTCCGGCTACGTGATTTACCGCACGGAGGATACAGGCGGCTGGGAGTACATGTACTATGCGCCTATCGGCGTCAACAAGTGGTCCATTGCGGTGGACATTCCGGAGAAAGAGGTTTTCGCTAACGTCTTTGCGGTACGGAACGTTTGTATCATGCTGGGCGTTGCGATGGCACTTACGGTGATCCTGTACTACCTGTGGATGCGGCACAATGCAAAGAAGATAACGGATCAGGCAGTCGAGCATGCGGTGCTTACCGAGAAACTGCAGAAGGCGGAGGCGGCGGACCGGGCAAAGAGTACCTTCCTTTCCAACATGTCCCATGATATCCGGACGCCTATGAACGCCATCATCGGCTTTACGACTTTGGCGCAAACCAATCTGGACAACCGGGAGCGGATGCAGGAATATCTGAAAAAAATTCTTTCTTCCAGCAATTATCTGCTTTCCCTGATCAATGATATTCTGGATATGAGCCGGATCGAATCCGGCAAGCTGAATATCGAGGAAAAGGAATGTTCCATCTCGGATATTTTCCGGGATATGCGCAATATCATACAGACACAGATGCATTCAAAGCAGCTGAATTTCTTCATAGACACGATGGACGTCGTCGACGAAGACATTTACTGCGACAAGCTGCATGTAAATCAGGTGCTGCTGAATCTGCTTTCCAATGCCATCAAGTTCACACCGGCAGGCGGTACCGTGGCGCTGACCATCCGGCAGAAACCCCATGCGCCCAAAGGTTACGGCTCCTATGAGATCCGTGTCAAAGACACCGGCATCGGCATGAGTCCGGAGTTTACGAAGCATATTTTCGAGCCCTTCGAACGGGAGCGCAATACCACTGCCAGCGGCATTCAGGGCACGGGACTGGGCATGGCCATTACAAAAAATATCATCGATACCATGGGCGGCACCATTGAGCTGCACTCCGAGCAGGGCAAAGGCACGGAATTTATTATCAATCTGGATTTCCGTCTCTGTACGGAACCGCAGAAGGTGGAGATCGTGCAGGAACTGCAGGGCCTGCGTACCCTGGTGGTAGACGACAGCTTTTCCACCTGCGACAGCGTTACCAAAATGCTGCAACAGATCGGTATGCGCTCCGAATGGGTACTGCACGGCAAAGAGGCCGTTTTGCATGCCAGACAGGCGCATGAGATGGGAGATGCATACCATGCCTATATTATCGACTGGTTCCTTCCGGATTTAAGCGGCCTGGAAGTGGTGCGTCAGATTCGCGCTATCGTAGGAGACGAAGCACCGATTATTATTGTCACCGCCTACGACTGGACCGCTTTTGAAGAAGAGGCGCGGGCGGCGGGTGTGAACGCTTTCTGCAATAAACCTATTTTCCTCTCCGAATTGCGGGATATTCTGATTTCGGCCACCAACAAGACCCTCAGCGCACAGCAGAAGGAATCTGACACCGATTCCTCAGACGATTTCTCGGGTACGCGTCTGCTACTGACCGAGGATAATGAGCTGAACCGGGAAATCGCGGAAGAGCTTCTTATTGACCGAGGTTTTATTGTGGATACAGCCGAGGACGGCACCATCGCCGTAGAGAAAGTGAAAAACGCCGCCCCGGGTTATTATTCCCTGATTCTTATGGATATTCAGATGCCGAAAATGAACGGTTATGACGCCACCCGGGCGATCCGGGCGCTGGAAGATCCGGCCCTTGCAAATATCCCCATCGTAGCCATGACGGCCAATGCCTTTGAGGAAGACCGCAAGCAGGCGCTGGCCTGCGGTATGAATGCGCACATTGCCAAACCCATCGATGTGGAAAGGCTGCTGGAAATCCTTACTACCATTTTGAAAGAACGCAAGGAATAAAACGGAACGAATTACCTGTAAATCAATGCCCCATCAGCAGGGATGCTGACGGGGCATTTTGTTATACAGGATTGGATTTTCACCATAAAGATTTACTGGCAGGCAGCCAGAACCTGATCAAACAGTTCGCCGGGCATCTGAACAAAAATCCAGCCCAGGCCCCGGATGCCGACATAGCCGCCTTCGATCAGCCGCAGTTCCACCATAGTCCCATCGTTCATATACAAATATAAATGTCCTTGGATTTCGGCATCATAAAAATCCGGATTGTTGAGATGATCAATGCGTATAAATGGGGAGGCGCAGAGTTCCGCCAGAAAATCTTCAAATCTTGCTTCCGTCATACCGGTGACATCGCTTTCGACGGATCGATTGGGGGAAGCGCTGTGTTCAGCCAAAAAAACACGTTCGTTGGATCGATTGCCTTCATTCCAGTCGTAATGGGTCAAATAGCTGACGTGATTCACGTTGCCCGGAATATGGAGGCGGCTTTCAAAAAGATCCGCGCCGGTACGAAGGGGGATGCCATCATAATTGTCAAAAAACTGCATCTGGTATTCATCGCCGGAATGTTCATAGATGCAAAGTCGGAAATCTTCGCTGTATCCATTGACTTTATATACAGAACCAGTATAGGTGGAAGCAAATTCGGTGGCCCAGTCCTCCTGAGACGACCATTCATCCAGCATACCCGTGGCTTCTCCAATATATTCCCCCACTAAGGGTTCGGCAATGGCAGGGTCTGCAATCGCAAACTCCGTTGTATGCGTATAAACGCTTCCCTGATATACAAGGCAGCCGATCATGTCTGCGGACATCATGTCCGAAGTATTTTCCGGCAATTTAACTTTATCGGTATAAACCACGTTTTTTTCCTCCGGAAGATTATCGTCGGATGCATTGTCTGTGGAACGATCATTCTGATCCGGCGGATTTTTTTGCACCGGAACCTCCGGCTGCTTCAATAAACCGGATTGCCAGAGGGCGGCGCCCAGCATGACAACCAGCAGCACACCGCATACAGGCATTACGGTCCGGAAAATAGCTTTCCTTTTTCTTTGCTGTTCCCTGATATACCGATCTCTTCGTTCCAGCAGACTTTGAAACATTTCGTTACTATTCTTCATAAACAAATCCCACCTCTTCCAATTTTGATTTTAAAGACTGCTTCGCCCGATAGAGAAGATTCCTGATCTGACGTTCATTTTTCTTTAAAATAACAGACGCTTCTTTGTTGGAAAAATTTTCAAAGAACACAAGCCAGAGAATGGTCCGGTAATCCACAGGAAGTTTCGACAGCGCCTGATGGACAGCGATGTCTCTTTCCTTCTGCAGATAGGATTCTTCGAGGCTTTGTTCCTCACGCAGATAGTTTTCCATATCTTCAACAGGGGTATGCAGCTGTCTGGAATGATGTCTTACATAATCAATCGCTATGTGTCGCCCGATGGCATACAGCCAGGATTTAAATGAACTTTTCCCGGAGTATCGTGGTTTTTTGATGATTAACCGGAAGAAAGTATCTTCCGTCAGTTCCTCGGCAATGAAAATATTGTTTACATAATGATTCAAGTAAAGAATAAGACCATCTTTATAATCCGCAACAATTTCAGCGATTGCGTTGTCATCACCATCCAGGAAACGGCGGTAGCTACCGGCACCGTTATCCATAGAGTTTCTCCTTTCCGAAAGGGGATGGATCCCTTTCACTTATTAGTCGCAGGAAGGCAGGAAATGTCTCAGGGGATATTATGATTACAGCGTCAAAAGTGATTACGGATTGTTACGCTGCTTCGCAGCTTTCACAATCCTACCCAACATTCGGAATCCATGGGGCCCTAAGCCCCACTTCTTCCTCATGTTGGGGCGCGTCATAAAGCTTCCATCGGTATGCAAGCATACCGTGGATTCGAGCTTTTGACGCTGTAATCATATTATAACTTTTTTTGAGATTGTGTAAATGTATTGTCAGTAAGAAAGATGGTGGAACTTGCGCAGAAGATGACAAAAACCTATGAGATAAAATTAATTAAAAATTTTCGTGCAATATATTGCTTTTTTCGTGCAAATTGATATACTATAACTACCAGAAGGAGAGGAGATGATTGTATGGCTGGTACTACAACGAATATTAGTATCCGTATGGATAGCGATCTGAAGGCACAGGCAGATGCCCTTTTTGCAGAACTGGGTATGAATCTGTCTACTGCTTTTAATATTTTTGTCCGTCAGTCGCTTCGAGAGGGTCGGATTCCTTTTGATGTTTCCCTGAAAACGCCCAATAAGGAAACGATTGCCGCAATGGTAGAAGCGGAAAGGATTGCAAAAGACCCGACCGTGAAAGGTTACACCGATCTGGATGAGTTGTTTGCTGACCTGAAAAAATGAGAAAAACAAAATATACTGTCAAGATAACTACACAATTCAAAAAAGATTATAAGTTGGCAATGAAACGAGGATTAAGAATCAGCCTGTTGGAAGACGTTGTTGCTGTCCTGGCTATGGGCGAAACGCTACCGGACAAGAATAAAGACCATCCACTGACGGGAAACTGGGCAGGGTACAGAGAATGTCACATTCAACCTGATTGGTTATTGGTCTATCGCATTGAGGACGAAGTTCTGGTATTGACATTGGCTCGCAGCGGGGCGCACAGTGATTTGTTCTGATAGTTAGGATAACAACGTATGAGAATAAATCGATAAGAGATTGTTCAAAAACGGATCTTGAATTTGTAAAGAAAATAATAGATAGATTAAGAATATAAGAGAAGCGATTAAAGGAGAACGAAAATGAAAACGCTTGTTGTGTATTATTCTCAGAGTGGAAATGCCCGGTGGATGGCGGAGCGGATATCGTCTGCACTTTCCGCAGATATGCTGCGGCTGGTGCCAAAGAAGGCATATCCGGAGAAAGGGTTTCGAAAATATTTTTTTGGAGGCGGCAGTGCTGTCATAAAAGAGGCACCGGCGTTGGAGCCGTATAAAGTTGACCTTATGCAGTATGAACAGATCGTATTCGTGACGCCGGTCTGGGCAGGCACGGTCACGCCGCCGCTTCGGACGTTTATTCAGTCGGAGCATCTGGAGGGAAAAAAGTTTGCTTTTGCGGCATGCAGCCTGGGCGGAAGTGCCGAGAAGACTTTCGCGGCACTCAGATCGCTTCTGGGAGCAGCTGACGATGTGCCGACGCTGTGGCTTGTAGAGCCGAAACGGAAACAGAAGCCGGAAAATGAAAAGGCGATCGAAGCATTCTGCGGGAAACTGATTGAAAATGGAGAATAATGCAATGAACGGAATGCTGATCGGTTTTCTGGTATGGACACTATGCGGTTGTTTTGTGATCGGGCTTGGGCTCAGTGCATTTTTTTCAAAGAAAGCGGTGCACTTTTGGGCAAATACAGATCCCGTCCCTGTGCGAAATATAAAAGCGTATAATCGTGCTGTGGGCAAATTGTGGATTACATATGGTATCATTTTCATCCTGTTGGGACTGCCAATGCTTGGCGGCCAAAATACGTTGTATATTTTATTATCTGTTTTGGGCGTGGTGATAGAAACAATAGCTGTAATGGCAATTTACAGTTTGTATATTACAAAGAAATACAGCGGGAAGTAGAAAATGCAGGAGTATTTAAATTTTGAGATAGGAGTAACAAAATGCGTCGTTCAGACAGGGAAGTAAAAGAATTTGAAGATATTGTGGCAATTATGGAAAAGTGTGACGTATGCAGAATTGCCTTAAACAACAATGGATATCCTTACATATTGCCGCTGAATTTCGGAATGTGTACAAAAGAAGGGAAGATTGTGTTGTATTTCCATGGAGCGATGGAAGGCACAAAATATGAGCTGATTGAAAAAGATAACAGAGCCAGTTTTGAAATGGATTGCGGTCATAGGCTGGTGACAGACGCCGAACGCGGATATTGTACAATGGATTATGAGAGCGTGATTGGGCATGGGCACATTGAACTGCTCCCGGATGATGAAAAGTATCATGCTTTGTGCAGCATCATGCAGCATTACCATCAGGACGCGTTTGTGTTTGATCAGGCGGCAATGCCGCGGACAAAGGT
>CANRIM010000045.1 GCA_947630695.1 uncultured Lachnospiraceae bacterium | reverse complement strand
ATAGAGAAAAAATAGGCTCAGGAAAACCATTTTCATAACGTTTTGTGCCTGAGCGAAGCGAAAGGAATGGATATAACAATGGATGTACTGGACTATATCAGAGATCTGTTTTCACGGGATTGTGAAATCGGGACGGTGCAGCATCTGGTCATGGCAGAGTTTGGTTTGTCAGAGGAAGATGCGAACAGTAAAATCAAAGAGTACTTTGAAATCATCAATGCCATCGACCGGAGCAGGCGTCAGGAAAATTCTAAAAATAACTGCGCGGACACACACTGACCTGTCCCTGCGCGCTCGATCAGATACAATAGAGGAATAAACCATGAAGATTATTATTAAAATCGGCACATCCACCCTGGCGCATATGACAGGGCATTTGAATATCCGGCATGTGGAGGAACTGGTGAAGGTTCTTGCAGATCTGAAAAATGCCGGCCACAGCCTTGTACTGGTGTCTTCCGGCGCCATTGGTATGGGCGTCGGCAAGCTGAATCTGGCAAATCGTCCCGATGATATGCCGACGAAGCAGGCGGCGGCCGCCGTGGGGCAGTGCGAGCTGATGTATACCTATGACCGCTTGTTTGCCCAGTACGGCCATACGGTGGCGCAGGTGCTGCTGACCCGTGACGATGTGGATGACGCCGAGCGCAAACGAAATTTTGAAAATGTTATGAGCCGTCTGATGGAGTTGGGCGTACTCCCGATTGTAAATGAAAATGACGCGGTTGCTACCGATGAGGTGGGCGTATCTACCACCATCGGTGAAAATGATACCTTGTCCGCCATTGTGGCGGGCTGTGTGGGCGCGGATTTGCTCATTTTGCTCAGTGATATCGACGGCCTGTACACCTCGGATCCGAGAAAAGACCCTGATGCGGCATTTATCCCCGTGGTGCATGAAATCACGCCGGAAATCGAGGCCCTTGCAGGCGGCGCCGGTTCGGCACTGGGTTCCGGCGGTATGACCACCAAGCTCAAAGCCGCCAAAATAGCCATGGAAAACGGCTGTGACATGGTGATAGCCAATGGTCAGAAACCGGAAACGCTGTATGATATTGTAGAAGGAAATTATACCGGCACCAGGTTTATCGGAAGTATAGGAAATATGGGAAAGGAAAGCGAAACATGAACACGCAGGAACTTTTAAGCAGAGCAAAAGCCGCCAAAGCAGAAATGGCGCTGGCGGATACGGATACAAAAAACAGAGCGCTTCTGGCGATGGCGGAGGCGCTGATTGCGCATACAGACGAGATCCTGTCGGAAAATGCACAGGATGTAAAGGCTGCGGCAGGCAAAATTTCCGAAGTTATGACGGACCGGCTGCGCCTGAACGAAGCACGGATCGCAGCCATGGCGGAAGGCATACGGGAAGTCGCGCAGCTGGAGGATCCGGTGGGACGGGTGCTGTCCCGGGTGGAACGGCCCAACGGCATTGTTATTGAGAAAACCGCCGTGCCCATGGGCGTCATTGCGATCATCTATGAAAGCAGACCCAATGTGACCTCCGATGCGGCGGCGCTGGCGTTGAAAGCAGGTTCTGCCTGTATCTTACGCTGCGGAAAAGAGGCCCATCGTTCTGCAAAAGCCATTGTTACCGCATTGAAAGATGGCCTGACGGCAGCGGGATTGCCTGTGGACGCCCTGATGCTGGTGGAGGACACCTCCCGGGAGTCCGCCAGAGAACTGATGCGGGCCCGGGGCTATGTGGATCTGCTGATTCCCCGGGGTGGCGCAGGACTGATTCGTGCCTGTGTCGAGGAAGCACAGGTGCCGGTGATTGAAACAGGTACCGGTATCTGCCATATTTATGTGGACAGGGCGGCGGATCAGGACATGGCTCTTTCCATATTGGAAAATGCGAAATGTTCGCGCCCGTCGGTCTGCAATGCCGCCGAAGTCTGCCTGGTGCATCAGGATGCGGCCAAAGACTTTCTGCCCAAATTCAAAAAACGTATGGTGGATGATCGAATGGCAAACGGACTGCAGCCGGTAGAACTGCGGTTAGATCCGCGAGCTGCGCAGATCATTGACGGCGCAACGGCGCAGGAGAAAGATTTTGATACGGAGTTTCTGGACTATATTATGGCTGTGAAAGTGGTGGACAGTCTGCAGGAGGCGGTTGCGCACATAGCATCCCATTCCACCGGACACAGCGAGTCCATTATTACGGAGGATGCGCAGGCGGCAAAACATTTCCTGTCGGCTGTGGATTCCGCCGCGGTTTACTGGAATGCGTCCACACGCTTCACTGACGGCGGCGAATTTGGCCTCGGCTGTGAAATGGGCATTTCCACCCAGCGCCTTCATGCAAGAGGACCCATGGGGCTGCAGGAATTGTGCTCTTATAAATATATCATTCGCGGACAGGGACAGATCCGTTGATCCTTATAACTGCTCCCAGAGGAGCAGATTGTTTTCAAAGCGGGCGCTTAATCTGCCCGTATCTTTCAGCCATGCGAGATAGGAGCGCACGGTGCTGCCAACCAGTGCGTACTGTTCAAATGTTATGGTCAGATCATATCTCTGAAACAGCCGCTGCAGGATGGATTCGAAGCAGAGCGGTTCTTTGCAGACGGAAAGAATGGTTTCCGCGACTGCCCATACCTGATCGATGTTATACTGTGCCAGTTCCGAAATATTTTCCGCTGCAGCTGCATGGGCGGGAACAAACAGTTTCGCCTGCAGCGTCTTTACCATTTCCAGCGTTTCCAGATAAGCGGCCACATCATAGAGAAAGCTGATTTTGTATTTATCCAGCGTTTCGCGGCTGGACAGGCAATCGGCCAGGTATACCACATCATCCGGGGTCCGAAATCCCACCATATCAAAGAAATGTCCCGGCAGATGAATCATTTCAAAGCCTGCCGGCAAAACATCTTTTGTCAGTTCTTCGGCATTGCTTTCCTGCGCCAGCAGAAATTTATGCCGTAAATCTTTAAACGGATAGCCGCCGTACAGGAAGGATGGTTCTAAAATCGGGTGTCTGGTAAAGTCGCAGTCGATACCGGGTGCATAAATTTTACATCCCGTTTGTCCCTGCAGATATTTATTTCCGCCGATGTGATCGGCGTTGGAATGTGTGTTGAAAATGGCGCCAAGCTTCCAGCCGTTGGCGTCTAAAATCTGCCGGACTTTGCGGCCTGCGTCCTTGTCGCTGCCGCTGTCAATCAGGCAAACTTCACTGTCTGTCAGTTTCACCAGTCCGATTTTTGCAGGGCATTGTATGTAATAACTTGCGTCGGTAATCTGTATCAGTTCGTACATAAGGGGACCTCTTTTTTCTATATCAGGAATTTATCTTCTACAAGAAATATTTGCAATCTATATATTTAAAAAGCCTGCTGCAGTTACCATACTGCAACAGGCAGTTCCTTTTATTCGTTATGCTGCAAAGTCAACGATTGCTACCTCTGTCAGTACATCTCTCAGTTTTTCAACAATCTTTTCAATTTCTGAAACAATGGCTCCGCTGTAGGAGACTTCTCCACATTGACTGCATTTATGACAAGGAACATTCTTAATAATGATAAAGTGACCGTCTAAATCGGCCATATAATTGCTATAAGAATCTACCAAGTCACCTTTACAAAATAAACATTTCTCCATGAAAATCATTCCTTCCTATTTTTGTAATCATTGCTCCATTGATTAATGTCAGGCTCATATACGGTAATCAGCCAAAGTTTTGTTTCTCCAAGCCCCGCGACTACATGCAATGCTTTCTTATCATTTGTATATCCCAAAATCAAACAGCTGGGATAGGGATAATCGTCAGGATATTCTTCTATAATCTCTCCGTTTCTGACTGCCTCTTTAATTTCAGTATAACGGATATTTCTCTGCTGAAGACGCAGCAGACAATGTGATGTCAGTTCTATGAAATCATCGTTGCATCGTTTTTTGATTTTTTCAATATCCAACTTTTTGACTCCCTTCATCTGTAGATACAGTATATTTGCTGTGAATATCTATGTCAAGTCGGTAATCTGTATCAGTTCGTACATAAGGGCACCTCCATATAAAGAAATTATATGTAAATTCCTTTGTGTGGTCAAGCCGATATGTATTTGAAAAAGATTGATTTATATGTAAAAAACAGATAAAATCACTTTTATATAATAAATGGAGGAGACGTAGCATGAACACGACATGGTCCGATTATATTCAGGGGATTCCGACACTGTATGAAAGCCGCAGACTGCGTTTTTCCGACGCATTTGCTCCGCAGTTCAAAGCGTTGTTTGCACTGAATGCGGAAAAACCTTTGAAGATACTGGAAATCGGCTGCGGGCCGGGAGCATTGTGCGGTGTGCTGCATCGGTGGTATCCGCAGGCTGTGGTCACGGGTCTGGACCGGGACAGCGCATTTATCCGGTTTGCACAGGAACACGAAAAAGGAATTCGATTTCTGGAAGGAGACGCTGCTGCGCTTCCTTTTGCGGACAATAGCTTTGATGTGACAATTTCCAATACCGTGGCGGAGCATATCGAACCTTCCGCATTTTATGGAGAGCAGCGCCGTGTGCTGAAACCCGGCGGCGTCTGTCTGGTGCTTTCTTCCCGAAAATCAATCCGCAGAAAGCCTCCCTATATGAAGGCCAGTGCAGCAGAGAATGCCTTCTGGGAAAAGGCAGACAGGTATGACGATGCCGTAGCTGCTTATGATATCTGCAAATATCCGATGAGTGAATCCGAACTGCCGGCAGCAATGGAAAACTATGGCTTTTCTGATGTAATGCCCGGATATGCAGTGGTCAATCTGACACCGGATCATCCTTCCGTTTCCGCGAGGGTAGCGCATGAGATGATCAATGCAGACCGCCATGGTGCGCTGGATGCCGTCGATTCTGTTATACATGCTTTGCCGGGGCAGTTTTCCGAAGAAGAAATTGATGCGGTAAAGCGCAGTATCCATCAAAAATATGACAAACGCATCACACAGTATGACTGCGGAGAAAAAGAGTGGGATACAACGGTGACAGTAATAATGGTTGTCAGAGGAAGGAAGCAGATAACTAAAAAAAATTAAAAACGATCATCATATCAGGACAATAAACGCCTGACTTTTTAGAAGTCAGGCGCTTTTTTATTTTTCAGTCGCAGAGTTTGCTACTCTGTGCCTTATTTGTGACAAAAAACGATACAGTATATTATATAACTTCCTCCTTTTGATTTCAATAGATGACAGAAAAATTTCAAAAAAAAATTTGAAGACTTCCATTTAATATATGATAAATCAAGGGAAAACATACGTTTTCTCTGTCGAATGCGTCCAGAAAAGAGGCATTCGCAGTCAAAGACGCAGTCAGGCGCCTTTGCGCGCCGATGAAGGAAATCATTTAACAAAAGATGCAGGAGGTATTTATTATGTCGAGAAAGGGTGAAAATATTTTTAAACGAAAGGATGGACGATGGGAGGCCAGATACATTAAGGGACATGAATTGTCCGGCAAGATCAAATATGGCTTTTGCTATGGAAAGACTTATCAGGAAGCAAAGGAAAAAGCAATGTATTGTAAAGCTGCCATCCGGTGCAATTCGCCGCTGCCTGTGGCAAATCACAAGCGCAGGTTCTCTTTTTTCTGCAGAGAATGGCTGGAAATGAAACGTGGAAACGTCAAGGAATCCACGTTCGTGAAGTATGATACCATTCTGAAAAAACACATTCTCCCCAAATTGGACGGATGTTTTCCGCAGGGGATCAATACCTTGGTTGTAGAGCAGTTCAAACAGGAGCTTTTGAATGAGGAGTTATCTGCAAAAAGCGTGCGGGATATTCTTATGGTGCTGCGCAGCATCCTGAAATATGCAGCTGTGCAGTATCCGGGGGTATTTCCCGCAGTGGAAATCAATTATCCGAAAGAGCAGAAAAATGAGACGCGTGTTCTTAATATTAACGAGCAGGAACGTTTTGTCGCATATCTGCAGACAGATATGGATGAATGCAAGTTCGGCGTGCTCCTTGCACTGTTGACCGGGCTGCGTATCGGCGAATTATGTGCCTTGCGCTGGAAAAATGTTTCATTGCAAAATCGGACGATTCGTGTGGATGCCACCATACAGAGGATAAAGAATCTGGATGCCGCAGGAGCAGGAAAGACGAAAGTCGTCATCAGCAGTCCCAAAAGCGATACTTCGGTTCGTACGATCCCGCTGACAGACAACGCATTCAGGCTTTGTACACGGTTTGACTGTCAGCGGCCATCCGCATTTCTTCTGACGGGTACGGAGATTTATATGGAGCCGCGGACGGTACAGAAGCGATTGGCAAAATATACGGAGGCGTGCGGATTGCATGGGGTTCATTTTCATACGATCCGGCATACATTTGCTACCCGCTGTGTGGAAGTCGGGTTTGAGATCAAGAGCCTCTCGGAGATTCTGGGACACGCCAACACAGCCATTACCCTCAACAGGTATGTTCACGCATCTATGGAATTAAAGCGTACCAACATGAATAAATTAGCATCCGTAGGAATGTAGGATTTATGCGCAGTCAGATTTTATTGTCAAACCATCTATGCATTGCCTGCAGACCCCGGAAACATAGTATTTCATAGGAAAAATTCAGGTATACGGCACAGAGTAGCAAACTCTGCGAACCTTTTGGACTGCCTGATATGACGTAAAGCAGTGCATCATGCAGTATGCATATCGATCTTAGTTTGGCTGTTTATGGGCATTTTATACTGCTTTCCGGAGCGAGAAGTTGCGCGGGAGCGTGGATTGAAACTGACGGGCAGCGGACAGGGAGAAATATATGATGGCAAATCATAGAAGGAATAAAAAATATCGCAAAGGTTTTACATTGACGGAGGTACTGGTGACCGTAGTCATCCTTGCCATTACCGTTTCGCTGGCTGCCCCTGCAGTCATCGGCGGCGTCAGACGAGTGCAGTTAAACAGGCTGGATGATTCCGCCCGTGCCATATTTCTGGCTGCGCAGAACAGTCTGACCGCTATGGTGGGCAACGGGGAATTGGATAAATTTGCGGAGGGTGTTACCGATAATAAAGTCATTGATCGGATTGCGAAAGCGGCTCCGTCGGATTTTCCGAAAAAATCCGGCGGCGATCTGGATACATCCCACGGCAATCCTGATGATCTGCGCTATCTGGATTCCATGGGCAGCGATACACAAAAGGCAGCATTGAAAAAGCTGCTGCCCGGTGGTTCCATAGACAAAGAGCTGGAGAAACACCATTATGTGGTGGAATACAATTATAAAACAGGCGCCGTTTATGCGGTATGGTATTCCGATAAGGAAGACTTTGAAAAGGCAGATGCCTATACCGGTGAACCGCGTACTTATGACGAGCGCCTGAAAGGGGATACACTGATCGGTTACTACGGCGGCAGCGGGGTGGACTATGCCGCCGTAGGTCAGATGCCGATTCCGGAGCTTACGCTCACCAATGCCGAAGAACTGCGGCTGCATATCAAAATGCCTGCCTGCAGTTTCAATTCGGGCGATATTGGGCTGGAGGTCATCATAAAGGGTGAGACCAGTGAGGTATCCAAGACGATTATTGAGAGAGAGACGGTGGCAGGCAATGCCGTGCTCCTTGACAAGGGCCTCGAAGCGGATATCATGCTGGATACGCTGAAAGCTGCCAGTGATCCAACTGACTATCAAAATCAGCCAACTCGCAGCTGGACGGCCCGCAAGCCGTTTAAAGAGTGGATCAAGGATAGTGATCTCATCCCCGGTGAGGATATTTCTGTCACCGTAACGACTTACTATGCCGGTTCGGACGATGATGCGCTCTATCTGCCGCAGGGAGCTACCGTGAGCTGCAACAGCCTGTTTGCATCTGTAGAAGATACGGGCACCGATCCTACAAAACCGATTCCAACCGCGATGATTGCTTATGGCCGGCATCTGCAGAATCTGGATGCTCAGACGGCTACCGGCAGCACAGCTGGTCAAATCGGTGCGGGCACAGTTGGCGGGGTATCGAAAGGTGACGTTATCACAGCCGCCGAACAGATTCGGAAGATCGATTTTACGGCCGTAAACGGGACCAAGGATGCGGCTGGAGCATTTACACCCGGCAACGATTCCAAGGACATCTATTATTGGGCGAATACATACGGAACAGTAAATAAAACCACCGGCGAGATCACGGCTCCGAAACCGTTCACCTCGATCTACAACAGCGCCCTGAAATCTTACGATGGGAGCAGTTTGCCCATCCAAAATATGAATGCGGAGGCACAGACGGTTGGAGGAAACGCATGCGCGGGCCTGTTTGCCAGTATTGCAGGCACAGCGGCGGATCATGCACAACTGAAAGATATTACTTTGATCGACACAAAAGCCACCGCCGAAAATGCCGCCGGGGCATTGGCCGGCCGGGCAGAGTATGCTGATTTTGAGAACTGTCAGGTTTATCTTGAAAACCGTGAAAATATCAAACCCACTGGAACGGGCGCCGGCACTGATGCGGAGCCGGTTAAAATGATACAGGCCGGAACTTACGCAGGAGGGATGGTCGGTCTCGCAGAAAAATCGCATTTTTCCTATTGTTTTGCTTCGACCGGGGTCGGAATAAATAACGATGTTGCTACCGTAGTGAACAGTCGTGTAGGCGGCCTGATCGGGGTATTAAATGGAAGTGCTTCGGACAGCCGTGTGGACAAATGTTATGCTGCCGGCTATCTTACCGGAACCCGGTTAGTCGGCGGACTGGTCGGTTTTTCAGATCAGGGTAGCGTTGTCAACAGCTATGCAGCCGGTGTGATCGCGGAAGTGACAGGGACACTGTATAGCGGCGGTATTAAAACAGGCCTTGCGGCCGGTTTGGGTTGTGTCGACAACGATAATACGAAAAACTGTTATGCGGCTGTGCGATTTGGGGAGAAGGTCATGCAGGCCGCATTGAAGAAGAGTACGGAGGATGGTTTTGTCACCGTTTATGGTGCTAAGCGGAAAAAAACAGGTCATACTATTGACGCATCGGTCTACTTTATTCCTCAGGCAGGTGTGAAGTATGCCGAAGAAAGCGGCACGAAGGTGACTTCTACGCAGCTTTCTGAGATGGAAGCCAGCCTGTTAGGTACGGGCGGCCATATTGCAAACGATATCTGGTATCAACTCCCTGCGGAGATTAACGACACCGCCAACCCCACCTATGCGACTTTCCCTTACAAGCAAACGGACGAAACGGCAACGCTGGATACCCCTTATCCGTATCCTATGCTGAAAACAACGGACGCTACAGGTACAGTTATGCCCATGTTCCACTACGGCGACTGGCTGGAGGATTACGGGGCCTCTCTGTGTTACTTTGAGGATTATGGTAATCTTGTTGCACCGCGCTATGGCGTGTGGGGTTATGAGAACGGCAGGAATATCGATCAGCCAATCAGCAATTTGAAATCGGGCATTCCAAATCCGGATGACCCCAACATAGAGCAAGACATTGTGGCAGACGGCTACGGCATGCTGGTACTGCAGAATGCTGCCGGAAAGACCCAATGCCCCGGTGAGATCAAGGTGACGAACGGCACGCTGAAGCCGCTGCCGGAGGATCCGGCGGACACAAACAGTAAGCCGAAAATGATCGAAAACGTATATTCCTACAATGATTCGACAACACACGAGGCGTATGTTTACGACCTGTATCCGTATACCTTTGAGATAGAAAAGGACGCTGGGGGCAATCCGGCAGATCAACAGTATTATCACAGCATCTACCTGTTTAATCAGGAATACTGGTTCAACTTTGACTATGCCTGCGAGGCCGTGAAGGCGTCGACAACTGATAATATTACGACTGCCGGGCCGCAGGAAAAACCCCGTGCGGCAGGATTTGCGGCATCTGTTAGTGATCCGGACAACTTTAACGGCAAAGTCGTTATCCGCACCGCGCGGCAGCTGGCTAATATGGCGGCAGATACGGGGAGCAGTTATGAAAATGCTGCTACTACTCCAGCCGAGAGAGAAGCCCAGCAACGCGTCTATGTTCAAGTGATGGATATCGACTATAGCGCGTACACGGGCAAGGTGGATGGTGCTTGCTCTGTGGTTGACGTCAACGGCAGGATCGACCCAGATGGATTTAAGACCGGTAAAACGGCTGGTGCCAATGCGCAGTCCCCCGCCGCGTTGAGGCTCTCTGGCAGCTATGACGGTAACAGATTTATCATTAAGAATCTGTATATTACCTCAGGTAGCGAAAACAGTAAAGAATATGCAGGTCTCTTTGGAAACACGAACGGTACATTCAAAAACATTTATTTGGTAAATGTAAGTGTCACCGGTACTAGCCATGTGGGTGCGCTGGCCGGGCGATTCCAGGGTTCTGCTACTGCTGCCAACTGTGGTGTTTACGTGGACACCAGCGTTACAAATGCCTACGATACGTTTAAAATCGAAGGCAGCGGCACAGAAGGACGTGTCGGTGGTTTGCTCGGCAATGTCTTTTCTGGTGATACTTCACCGACTGTTCCAAAGCTGGATGGTTGTTTTGCAGCTGTAAAGGTGGAAGGCCATAGTCGTGTCGGAGGTCTGGTCGGCAACTTTTCCGTGAATCAAGGTGACTGCTTGATTAGAGATTGCTACAGTGGCGGCCATACTGACAGTGGTGATTACACTGCTTCCGGTGCCAATGTGACAGGTATGACTTACGTCGGAGGATTGATTGGACGAATTGCCACCAACTCTGGCGCAGCACATACTGTTACTTTAGAAAGTGTCAATTACAGTACCTGTTCGGTCAAGGCTACGGGTAGTTCTCCAAGTATTGGCCTGCTGATCGGAGGGTGTGATAGTGATGCAAATGTTGAATTGAGTACTGGCGGCGCCACTTGCTACGCCATCGGCGCGGCGTTTGACAATAACGACGTCACACCGTCCATAATGAACAATGAGACATACCTCACCAGCGCTCCCACCGAAGTCAAATCCGTTGATTTTAAGACCCGTCCCTACGACGAGGCTCTGTATGAGAAAGATGCTGCGGGCAGTACGATTTGGACGCAACCGAAGTCCTATCCCTACGCCACCAACCTCACCGCTCATCACGGCGACTGGGTGGAAAATTCCCTCGAGGCATGTTTCTACTGGGAGAAGGAGGGCACTGACAACTACCGCGTCTACGTTGTGGGCTTAACGACCTCGACGATCAACACCCTCTGCCTGACGCACCACGAAATAGATGATGTGACTGGCGGTGGCTCCGCCACCAGCAACAGCACCAACGACTGGGGTTACGGCACCATTGGGTTGACAGGTGGCCTCACCGGTGCCGGCGTTAGTGAGATCAACAACACTGATTCTACTGCTGCAGCTGTAATCACCGCCCTCAAGGCTCAAGGTCTGTCCTTTGAAGATACGGATGTCAAGGTTTATACCGGCGCAATGGCAGATGCCTCCACGACCGTCAATAGTGTGGCAGATTCCAGCAAGACCTACCACCTCAACCTCGGTTTTGCGGCGGCTATTTCGTTGGAAAATAACTTGGGCACTTCTGGCAATCCCTACCAGATCCGCAACGTGCAGCAGCTGGATAATATTCCGAACAGTAGCGGCTCGTATTACCAGCAGTCCCATGATTTGAATGGGAGGGATTACACCCCCGTTTACACCGGTGAGAGCAACTTCAGCGGGACGTATGACGGCCAGAGTTACCGTATCCTGGAACTCAGCATGACAAACGGCCTGTTCACCTCTCTCAACGGGAGCACCAACCTTGTCAACATCATCCTCTACTCTCCCAGCGGAGATGCGAAGGTCAATAGTGGTGGTGAGCCTGCGGGCGGCCTGGCCGGCTCCGTTACCGGCTCTGGCGACATCATTATAGGGAACTGCATTGTTGCCGGGTACACGATGTCCAATGTATCGCAGCCTCTCGGCGGTCTGGTCGGCAAAGTTGACAGAGCATATAATACATATAAATTGTCCATTACAAACAGTGAAGCGGTCAATAAGCTGGAGTGTAATGGGTCTAGTTATAATCATGCCGGCGGGCTTGTTGGCTGGGCGAATAAAGGCGAAGTCGACATCACGAATAGTTACGCTGGTGGCGAAATAACCAGCGGCAGCTACGTCGGCGGAATCGTGGGGCAAATGGGTACTGGTTCTTCGGGAGAGATTGACTATAATAACGTCTACTCCTATATTAAATTCTCAGGTGGAAGTATCAAATACGGCATCGGCGCATGTGGATATGATTTGAGCAGCCGTTATGCCCCAAATTACTACAATAACTGCTACTACTGGGAAGGCTGTTTTAACTACCCATCGGCGTTCCAAGAATATAACTATAACCTCATCAAATCACAGACCTGGGATCAACTCAAAACCTGCATAAGCGGCGGCAATATCGACGTGGACCGCACCTACTGGCCTGCAAACAGCACCCATACCACCGGCGAAATCTACCCCTTCCCTGCCGTGGTACAGGGGTACCCAGATGGCACGGATGGCAATACATCTTCTAAACAGTATGTCCACTATGGCGACTGGCCAACATCTTAAACGCAGAATCAAACTTCGGCTCCACCGGAAAGGAGGCAGTCTCTGAATGAAAGGGTTTTATGAAAAGATAAAAAGCAGCCGCGGCGCTTCCATGATCTTTGCCTTGCTGGTATTTCTGTTGTGTGTGCTGGTGGGTACGGTGGCGCTGTCTGCCGCTTCGTCCAATGTCGGCCGTTATACCCATATGGAAACGGAGCAGCAGCAGTATTTTTCCGTGGCATCGGCACTGGAGCTTTTGCAGTCGAAGCTGGATGAAAAGCTGGAAGCTGATCCTGTTTCCGTTACGGTGAAGTGTGTAGAAACGGAAGAATGGCACTATGAGCCTGCATCGACCGAAGGACAATATGAACTAAAAACAGAAACGAATACGGTTATTACATTGGTAGATCCGGATCTTTTGCCCGGTGAAAATGTCAGCTACTATCAGTATCAGCTTCTGGAGAATTGTCTGCCGGCGGAATGGTGGACTCAATTAAAGGATGACCTAAGTTTGACAGTAGCCCCCACATGGACCGATATGGAATATACCATTCAGCTGGATACGGGTTCTGGGGATACGCCGTCATGGGCTGACTCCCTGTATCCGGTGCATGTTAAGGTTGATGACCCTGCCGACGCCGGCACAGGAGATGTGCAAAAGTATACGCTGGAAATGCATCTGTCCACCGAAAAAGGCAATGCTTACCCGCTGAAGGTGGTATGGCCCGGCGAAGCCATGACTGAAAAGCAGACAACGACCGAGACCACTGGTGATGTGATGCCGCCCGATCCGACGAATCCGACTTCACCGGATTCCAAAGGTACCCGCACCACCACGACAACGCTTACCTGTAAGCTGCGCTGGTCTGCAGAAGATCGTGTGGTTACATTTGAGTAAACGGAAAAGAAGGAGGCAGACCACATGACAAGGCATAGATTTGACGCAACTCGTGGCCGAAAAGGAGAGACATTGGTTGAGGTATTGGTATCGCTGATCATCGTGACCCTTGCCACGCTGCTGATGGTGTCCATGGTAACGACTTCAGGGAATATCAATCTCGCCGCCCGTAAAAAGGATGAGAAATTTTACGAAGCGCTCACCAAAGTAGAATCCGTAGATTCCAGTACGGGAGTAACGAATGCTTCCGGAGGTCTTATCGAATATACCGTCCGCATCCGGCAGACCAAGCCGGATCCGGCTTCGGTGGATTCGGTTGCTACGGCTGAAGTCCATGTTTATACATCCGAGGATCTTACGCTTTACAAGGAGGTAGGACCGTGAAAAAGAAGCTGAAAAACAAACGGGGCGTATCCATTCTTGAGATGCTGATTGCCGTGTTGCTGCTGTCCCTGCTGACCGTGGGCGGCGTAGCCGCAACCACCGTGGTTATGGCAGACTACAAACGTATGGGAGAAGTGGCAAACGCCGAAATACTGGCTTCCACCGTGGCAGAGGCAATCTCCAATGAAATCCGGCTGGGACGAAATATTGTAGATCGTGCGGCGGACGAAACGGTGCTTACGCTTGACAGCGTTTTCTTTGGGGAGAAAGCCGAGCTGAAATTAGACGCTGGACGTCTGGTGGCTATCGTCAATGGGGATACGACGAATCCAAAACAGGTTTTGTCGGAAGACACCTACGACGGCCTGCAATTGCGTGATCTGAAATTTGAGAAGGTTCCGGCAGGCGCCGGAACGACGGGAAAAACCTCATATAAAATCAGCTTTACCGTATACAGCGGCATATCCGGCGAGCTGTGGAAACATTCGGTATCTGCTGCGCAAATGCTGGAATAAGCGCAGAATATTGGAAAAACGAAAGCGCACATGGGAATTGTAAACACCATGTGCGTTTATTTTTTGCAAAAAAATGGGGTTAAAAACGCATATATGCGGTCCAAACAAAATTTTGTTTGAAACATTGCATAAAAGCAAAATCCTGTTGCCAGAACGGAAAAATTGTTTATAATGGGGATATGAATATTAAGGAAGGTGTTCATAATGCCAAAGGGATTAGACAGTATTATACACATGTATATAGAACAAATAAAAAGGTCACTTGGAAAAGATTTTGACAATGCTGTTTTATACGGTTCCTGTGCCCGCAATGAATATACACAAGACTCCGATGTAGATATTGCGATTTTTACTGATGTTCCTGCCAGTGATTTCTACAAGCTGATAGATAAGATCGCGGAAACCACGTTCGAATTCAGCGTAAAGCATGGTATTATGCTTTCACCGGTATTTGTGAATGCAGAAGAATATCGGAGAATGCTGAATGTGATGCCGTATTATCAGAGCATCCAGAAAGAGGGAATTGCGATTGGATAAGGAAAGGTTGGAACTGTTAAAATATCGACTGGCGCGTGCCAAAGAGGTTTTGGAAGTGGCCCGGGAACTGTTTTACCAAAATAAGTATAAAGATGCCAATAACAGAAGCTATTATGCTGCATATTATGCCATGCGCGCGGTATATACGGTGAAAGGACAGGATTTCAGAAAGCATAAGACGCTTATTGCAAATTTTAACAAAGAATATGTGGCCACAGAGATATTTC
Source organism: uncultured Lachnospiraceae bacterium (assembly GCA_947630695.1). GTDB lineage: Bacteria > Bacillota > Clostridia > Lachnospirales > Lachnospiraceae > CANRIM01. The sequence continues at coordinate 2,019 of CANRIM010000045.1, read as the reverse complement.
CCCGATCTTTGGGGAAAAAGATCAGTACACTTTCTATTATCCGGGAACAGAGTGATTATAATGATTTTTATATTGCCTCCCGACAGGAAAGTCAGCAGCAATTAGAAATTGCAGAAGAGGTAGTCAAAAGCGTGGAACATTATTTAAAGGACAAAAAATTATTGCTCTAAAATATTAATTTACAGATCAACGGCAGCCAAAGGAGAAGTTTTATGCACGCAGGTTCCATGTGTTTATCCTGTATTTTCGGGAAAGAGGAGAAGCGAATCAGAGGGTTTCAGGACGAAGAAAAGAAATCCGGGTATTTGCACCGGGTATTGGAACTGTTATATCGATACGGACAAACGGAGTCTGCCCCCTGGCTGGCAGGGCAGGTCAACAGACTGTATGAGCAGTTTTGGGGCACGGCCGACGGAGCTGCCATGAAGAAGGTGAAGCATACCTTCAATCAGCTGCTGCTTGCCAGAGAAGGAGAAATCGAGCAGCGGATCCGGAAAAGTCCGGATGTACTGAAAGAGTGCATCAAGTATGTATGCGCCGGAAATTATATCGATTTTTCTGCTGTGGAAGATGTGAGTGTCACTGTGTTTGACCAGCTGCTGGCACGGGCAGCGATAGAACAGGTTTCGGAAACGGAATATGCTTATTTTCTTCATGATCTGAAACAGGCGCGCCGCCTGGTATACTTGACCGATAATTGCGGGGAAATCGTACTGGACAAGCTGTTTATCCGATGTATTAAGGAACAGTATCCGGAGCTTTCGGTCACGGTACTGGTGCGCGGAGAAGATATTTTAAACGATGCCACGATGGAGGACGCCCGGGAAGTGGGATTGACAGAAATGGTTCGCTGTATGGGCAACGGCAGCGGCGCGGCAGGCACCGTACGCAAAAGGCTCAGCAGGGAAGCCGGGCAATGCCTGTCGGAGGCGGATGTCATCATCGCAAAAGGACAGGGCAATTTTGAAAGCCTGTTTGGAGAAGGCTGCAATCCCTATTATTTTTTCCTGTGCAAATGTGAATTGTTTGTGCAGAGATTCGGATTAAAGCAGTTTGCGTCTGTCTTTATGAAAGAAGAGCGGATGCAGCTGCCTGTTACAAAAGGAGGATACAAATGATTCAGGTTTATTGCTACCCAAAATGTACAACATGCAAAAAAGCGCTGAAATGGCTGGATGAGCACCATGTCACCTATCAGCAGATCGACATCAAAGAAAATCATCCGGATGAGAAAACACTTCGGACGCTGCATGAGAAGAGCGGGCTGCCGCTTCGAAGGTTTTTCAATACCAGCGGACTGCTTTACCGGGAAATGGAACTTTCTAAGAAGCTGCCGGAAATGAGCGAAGATCAGATGTTTCAGCTTTTGGCTTCTGACGGAATGCTGGTGAAACGACCGCTGCTGATTGCGGAAGACCAGGTGCTGATCGGATTTAAAGAAGATGCATGGGAAAAAGTGCTGTGAAGTATTTATTATGAAAAAATTGTGCAAAAATTTGATATTTATTTAGGATGAGAGACATGGATCATGCATGTCAAGATCTACACTTGTAAATCAAAATTAAAATGCTATAATTAAATAAATATAAGTACAAAAGCGAAAGATGATGAAAAAATTGTGAGTTTAGTTCATTGAAAAGGAAGATGAAAATTTGAACATACAGGACTTTAGATTTCGGTGTACGGAAGGAAAAATAAAATGGTCCATGCATTCTGCAAGTCGGATTCTACAAAGGGGAATAACCCGTGATGATGTGATCTGCTGCATAATGAATGGAGAAATCATAGAAGAATATCCGGATTTTTGGATAAATCCCGCCTGCCTGATTTTTGGCTATTCGGTAGAAAACAGAGTTATTCATGTGGTTGCGGGGATTGATGAATATATTCATATTGTAACTGCATACTATCCAAATATGGATAAATTTGAAGATGATTTAAATAGGTAATTGCGAAACTCGCTAAGCTTATACGCAATCTTGAAAAAACGACGAAGAATGCGTGTGATAGCACATATTC
>CANRIM010000044.1 GCA_947630695.1 uncultured Lachnospiraceae bacterium | reverse complement strand
ATAGAGAAAAAATAGGCTCAGGAAAACCATTTTCATAACGTTTTGTGCCTGAGCGAAGCGAAAGGAATGGATATAACGATGAAAAAACCGGAACTGCTGATGCCGGCAGGCAATGCGGAGATTCTGAAAATTGCATATGATTTCGGTGCGGACGCCGTATATATCGGCGGAGAAGCCTATGGACTGCGTGCCAAAGCGGACAATTTTTCCATCGAGGAAATCCGAACCTGCGCGGACTATGCCCATGCAAGGGAGAAAAAACTGTATGTGACTGCCAATATATTTGCTCACAACGGGGATCTGGAGGGCATCCGACGTTATTTGCAGGAATTAAATCCTACGGGAATCGACGGACTGATTATCTCGGATGCCGGTGTGGTGGCCCTTGCAAAGGAATATGCGCCGGACATTCCCATTCATTTAAGCACCCAGGCCAATACCACAAACTATCTGTCCTTTCGTTTCTGGTGGGAACAGGGCATCCGGCGGGTGGTGGCTGCCCGGGAGCTTTCGCTGCGGGAGCTGTCGGAAATCCGCAGCCGGATACCGGCGGAAATGGAAATCGAATGCTTTGTCCACGGCGCCATGTGTATTTCCTATTCCGGCAGATGCCTGTTAAGTAATTATTTTACGGGCAGAGATGCCAACCGGGGATTGTGTACCCATCCCTGCCGGTGGAAATATACCCTGAATGAGGAAACAAGACCCGGCGAATATCTGCCGGTCTTTGAAAATGAACGGGGCACCTATATTTTTAATTCCAAAGATTTATGTATGATCGGACACATTCCGGAGCTGCTGGAAGCCGGGATCGACAGTTTTAAAGTCGAGGGCCGGATGAAAACCGGACTGTATGCCGCCACGGTTGCCAGAGCCTACCGGCGGGCCATTGATGATTATTTTACGGATCCCGCACAGTATCGGGACAATATGCCCTGGTATCTGTCGGAAATCGAAAAATGTACCAACCGGCAGTTTACGACGGGATTTTATTTCGGAAAGCCGGATGAAAAGGATCAGATTTACGGCAGCAGCACCTATCATACGGAAAGCATTTATCTGGGGGTGGCGGAGGCCGCGGATGCCTTCGGACGCATCCGGCTGACCCAGCGCAACAAGTTTTCCATTGGAGATGCGATTGAAATTATGTCTCCAAAAGGCGCCGACCGGCAGGCAAAGGTAGAGGGGATTTATTCGGATTCCGGTGAGGCGCAGGAAAGCGCGCCCCATGCAAAGCAGACGGTGTTTGTGGCCCTTTCCGAAGGCTGTCAGCCAGGGGATATCTTAAGAAAGCCGGTAAAAACGGAGGAAATCGTATGACATATATACTGGCCATCGATCAGGGAACTACCAGTACCCGGGCGGTACTGTTTGACAGAAACGGGCATGTGGCTGCTTCAGCCCGGGAAAATTTCAGGCAGATTTATGAGAAACCCGGCTGGGTGGAACATGATGCGGAGGAAATCTGGGAAACGGTGCTGCATACCGTGCAGAAGGCCACCGCACAGATCCGGCCGGAAGAAATTGCGGCAGTGGGCATTACCAATCAGCGGGAAACCGCGGTGCTTTGGGATCGTATCACCGGAAAGCCGGTGTGCCGCGCCATCTGCTGGCAGTCCAGACAGAGCGACGGCATCTGCGAGGACCTGCGCAGGCAGGGGGCGGAAGCCATGATCCGGGAAAAGACCGGTCTGCTGATCGATCCCTATTTCAGCGCCACAAAGCTGATGTGGATTTTTGCACAATATCCGGATTTGTATGACCGGGCGAATAAGGGAGAACTTTGTTTCGGTACCATTGACAGCTGGCTGATCTGGAACATGACGGGCGGCACTGTCCATGCCACGGATCATACCAACGCCAGCCGGACCCTGCTTTATAACATTCACAGCCTGTGCTGGGACCGGGACCTGCTGGGGCTGTTTCGGATTCCGGCGTCTGTACTGCCTAAGGTACAGTCCTCCTCCGGTATCTTCGGATGGACGGATCCGGCGGTCTTTGCAGGCATCCGTACACGGATCGGCGGGGCGGCGGGAGATCAGCAGGCGGCGTTGTTCGGACAGGGCTGCCTGACGGAAGGCAGTGCAAAATGTACTTACGGTACCGGCGCGTTTTTGCTGATGCATACCGGAAATCAGTTTGTAAAGAGCAGCTGCGGGCTGCTGACCACGCTGGCCTGCAGCATCGGCGGACAGACCGGTTACGCTCTGGAAGGCTCCGTATTTATTGCCGGGTCTTTGATGACCTGGCTGCAGGAGGAAATGCAGCTGATCGGCGACCCGGCGGAAAGCGAAGCGCTGGCGGCATCCGTGCCGGACAGCGGCGGCGTATATATCGTTCCCGCTTTTACGGGACTGGGGGCGCCTTACTGGAATATGAAGGCAAGAGGCGCGGTCTTTGGCCTCACCAGAGGCACTACAAAGGCGCATTTTGTCCGGGCGGCGCTGGAATCTCTGGGATATCAGAGCCGGGATATTTTTTCTGCAATGGAAGAAGACAGCGGTATCCGGCTGACTGCGGTCAAAGTAGACGGCGGCGCGGCGAAGAACGGTTTCCTGATGCAGTTTTTAAGCGATTTATTGGGAACGCAGATCGTGCGGCCAAAGGATACGGAGAGTACGGTCCGGGGCGCGGCATATCTTGCGGGACTGGCGGCAGGACTTTGGGAAGATGTTTCAAAGCTGCCCTTTGAGACCGGAGAATCTTTTATTTTCCGGCCGGAAATGAAACAGGAACAGGCAGATGCGCTGTATGAGGGCTGGAAAGCAGCCGCAGCCTCCGCCTGCACGTATCACAGATAGAGGAAATTATGGCATTTGACGGATTTGTAGTGGCGGCGTTGGCCGATGAACTGAATAAAACCCTGTGCGGCGGACGGATTTATAAGATCACCCAGCCGGAAAAGGACGAGATCATACTGACCATCCGCAGGGGCAGCGATGTGAAGTATCTTCTGATTTCCGCAAATCCTTCGCTGCCCATCGTGTATCTGACGGAGGAAAAGAAACAGGGGCCTCCTGTGGCACCTAATTTTTGCATGCTCCTGCGCAAATATATTCAGAACGCCCGTATCAGCGGCGTGACCCAGCCGGAAAACGAACGGATCCTGATGATTTCCCTGTCCTACCGGGACGAACTGGGGGATTTAAAGGACTGCAGTTTGATCGCCGAACTGATGGGGAAGCACAGCAATATTATTTTAACGGATGCGGAAAGGAACATTATTGACAGTATCAAACGGATTCCGCTGCATGTTTCTTCGGTGCGGGAGGTGCTGCCGGGGAAACCCTATTTTATTCCGAAAACCGTGGAGAAACAAAATCCCCTGACGGTTTCCCGGGAGGACTTTGACCGGATCCTTGCCGCGAATCCCCGGGCACTGGATCAGGCGCTGTATCAGTCCTTTACGGGGGTGAGCCCGCTGGAAGCGGCGGTCTTTCTGGAACGGACCGGCATCGACACGGATTTGCCCTTTACACAGCTGAATGAGACCGAAAAAGCGCATCTGTATGCTTCCTTTACCCGGCTGATGCAGGCCGTCCGGCAGGGAGAATTTCATCCCTGTATCGTCTATGAAAAAGGCGTGCCGGATATTTTTTCCGCCTTCGATTATATCCGGACAGGGCGGGACACGAGCGAATGTTTTGACAGCATTTCCGCCATGCTGATCCGTTATTACGGGGAAAAGGAAGCCGCCGGGCGGATACGGCAGCGTTCCGCAGATCTGCGGCGGGTCGTGCAGACCCTGTATGAACGGGCGCTGAAAAAATATGATCTGCAGCAAAAACAGATGCGTGACACTGCCAAAATGGAGCAGTACCGTATTTATGGGGAAATGATCAATACCTACGGTTACGGTGTGACCCAGGGGGAAAAATCCTTTGTCTGCACGAATTACTATGACGGCAAAGAAATCCGGGTGCCTTTGAATCCGGAAATTCCCGTGATGGAAAACGCCAAAGTGTATTTCGCCAGGTATGCGAAGCTCAAGCGAACGAAGGAAGCGCTGGATCAGCTGCTGAAGGAAACCTCGGATACGCTGCATTATCTGGACAGCATCAGCAGCGCGCTGGATATTGCTGCTGATGAAGCCGATCTGCGGCAGATCCGGGAGGAACTGTATCTGAGCGGTTATCTCAGACAGCGGGGTCCGGCGAAGAAGCAGAAGATACACAACCGGCCGATGCATTTTGTGTCTTCGGACGGCTATGACATTTACGTCGGGAAAAATAATATACAAAACGAGGAACTGACACATAAGCTGGCCGACGGCGCGGACTGGTGGTTCCATGCCAAGGGCATTGCCGGTTCGCATGTAATCTTAAAAAGCGGAAAAGCAATGCCGCCGGACAAAAGCTTTGAAGAAGCGGCGGCGCTGGCGGCGCATTTCTCCAAGGCGGGAAAGGCCGGCCATGCGGAAGTGGATTATGTGCAGAAAAAACACCTGAAAAAAACGCCGAAAGCACCTATCGGGTTTGTGATTTATCATACCAATTACTCGATGCTGGCTTCCACGGATATTTCCGGGATTCGGCGGCTGCAGGAGTAGGACACCGGACAGATTGTGGAAAACGTCGGAAATCTCTGTATTCTGGCGGAAGCGCGCATGTACCGGCGGATCCGGTATATTGCCGTCAATGTATATGCTGCGGTGACGGCCGGAACAAAGAGGAAAGGAAAGTTAAATATATCGGGCATTGCCCACCGAAGCTTCCGGCAGGATACGCTGGTGATTTTAGATGCCGATTATGTGATTCCGGATCTCTTCGTAACGCGTGTGCTGCAGCACGGATATAAAGCGATGTGGGTGTTGATTTATACGAATGAAAATGAGATCCCGGCTTTTATGCCCCTCTGCCTGCATGCCGTTGTTTATCGCGGACGTCTGGAAGCGGAGCTGATGGAAATTCTGAAAAAGCATTTTTTAAGGGATTGACGGAGGATTTGAGATTCGTTATAATTTAATTTACGCCAAAGATAAGAAACAGGAGACCGGACATGATCAGTAGTATGACAGGCTACGGCAAAGCCGAGGCTGCAAATGAAAAATATATCTTTACCATCGAAATGAAAGCGGTCAATCACAGATATCTGGATATCAATATACGGATGCCCAAAGCGCTGCTTTATTTTGAAAATACCATTCGAAATGTGATCAAGGATCGGCTGAACCGCGGAAAAGTGGATGTGTTCATCAACTACAAAAAGGATCTTGCCGCTGCGGGTACGATTTCTTATGATCCGGCGGCAGTGCGCGGATATCTGGACTGTTTTTCCCGGATGGAAGCAGAGTTTGGCGTGACAAATGACGTTACCATGTCCGTGCTGGCAAAACTGCCGGGTGTATTCGCAGAGGAAGAGGACGCCTTTGAAAAGGAGACCACGGAAGCGCTGCTTCTGGAGGGGCTGCAGCAGGCCATCGACGCTTTTGCTGCGGAACGGACGCAGGAAGGCGAAAAGCTGAAAGCCAATCTGCTGGAAAAACTAAAAGAACTGACGAAAGATGTGGATCGGATCGAAGCGATCTATCCGCAGCTGCTGCAGGAATACCGGCAGAAGCTGGAAGACAGACTGCGGGAACTGCTGGAAAATACCACAGTGGATGAAAGCCGTATTGTTGCGGAAGCGACGCTGTACGCGGATAAAACCTGTGTAGATGAAGAGACGGTCCGCTTGAAGACCCATATCGAAAACATGGAGAAAACGCTTTGCGACGGCGGCATCTGCGGCAAAAAGCTGGATTTCCTGACACAGGAAATGAACCGGGAAGCCAATACGATTCTCTCCAAGGCCAATTCCATCAGTATTACGGATATCGGCATCCGCTTAAAAACAGGAATCGAAAAAATCAGGGAACAGATACAGAACATTGAATAGGAAGAGGCAGGGGTGCCTCTTCGGGCGCGCGCTGCTATCCATTATACATGGAGGAACGGGTGATGAAAGAAGGAAAGCTGATTGTCATTTCCGGTATTTCCGGGGTCGGGAAAAGCAGTATATACAAAGCCATGGTGGAACGCTATGATAATTACGTGGTGTCGGTTTCAAAGACGACCCGGGCGCCCCGGGCCGGAGAGACCGACGGCGTCGACTATTTTTTCTGTACCAGGGAAGCTTTTGAAAAGGCCATTGCCGAGGATGAACTGATCGAATACGCCGTGTACCTGGGGAACTATTACGGTACCCCCAAATCCTATGTCATGCAGCAGCTGGCGGCGGGGAAGGACGTTATACTGGAGATTGAAGTCCAGGGAGCCTTTCAGATCAAGGAAAAGTTTCCGGATGCGATTCTTGTATTTGTGGCTGCTCCCAGCATCGAAGAAACGTTTCAGCGGCTGGCAGGCAGAGGAACGGAGTCGGATGCGGTGATAGAAGAACGAATCCGCCGGGGTAAAGAAGAATTTGCGCTGCGGGAAAAATATGATATTGTGCTGGTCAACGATGACTTTGAAAACAGCATTGCGCGTTTGCACCGATATATTCAGGAAAGAAATTTTCAAAAGGAGATATAAATATGTTAAGACCTTCTTACAATGACTTAATCAACGCAATTAACAGCACCTCGGAAGAAGAGGGAGAACACCCGGTGATCAACAGCCGTTACGGGATTGTGATTGCAACTGCAAAAAGAGCAAGACAGATCATCGCGGGGGCGGATGTGCTGATTGACGATGCGGAAGGCAAAAAACCGCTGTCCATCGCCATTGATGAAATTAATCACAACAAGGTACATCTGGTTCCGGAAGGAGAAGAACCGCAAGGCGCAGCCGAAACGGCGGCAGTGGAAATGACCGAGGCGCCGGCGGAAGAACAAGCGGCGGAGGAAACCGCGGCAGAGGAAGAAGCATCTGCGGAAACCGACGAAACGGCGGCAGCGGAGGAAACGGAGCCGGAGACACCGGCGGAAGATGAAGTATAAGATCTGTCTGATTTCTCTTGGCTGTGACAAAAACCTTGTGGATTCGGAAAAAATGCTGGGCATTTTGTCCGAAAACGGATACGGGTTTACCGATGCACCGGAGGAAGCGGATATCTGTATTATCAATACCTGCTGTTTCATCAATGACGCCAAGGAAGAAAGTATTCAGAGTATTCTGGATATTGCGGCGCTGAAAAATGATGGCAGCCTGCGGGCACTGATCGTCACCGGCTGTCTGGCGCAGCGCTATGCGGATGAGATCCGGAAGGAAATTCCGGAGGTGGACGCGGTCATTGGCGCCAATGCCTATGACGGGATTGTCACGGTGCTGGAACAGGTGCTGCAGGAAGAAAAGCCGGTGTATTTAAGGGAAAGCGGATATCTGCCGGGAACAAAGGCAAAACGCTGTCTCAGCGGCGGATATACGGCTTATTTAAAGATCGCGGAAGGCTGCGCGAAGTGCTGTACCTACTGCATCATCCCGAAGATCCGGGGGCCCTACCGTTCCTATCCCATGGAAGATCTGATCACCGAGGCGAAAGACCTGGCGGCACGGGGCGTGAAGGAACTGATTCTGGTAGCCCAGGAAACCACGCTTTACGGTACCGATCTTTATGGTAAAAAGATGCTGCCGGCACTGCTGGAAGCCCTGTCACAGGTCGAAGGACTGGTCTGGATCCGGCTGCTTTACTGCTATCCGGAGGAAATCACCGACGCACTGGTTGCCACCATACGGGACAACAAAAAAATCTGCCATTATCTGGACATTCCGATGCAGCACTGCAACGACGGCATTTTAAAACGCATGGGCCGAAAAACGGACAAAGCGTCCCTGAAAGCTCTGGTGCAGAAACTGCGGAAGGAAATCCCTGACATCGTGCTGCGGACCACGTTTATTACCGGATTTCCGGGGGAAAGCGAAGCGGCTTTTGAAGAACTGGCGGATTTCGTGGACGAGATGGCTTTTGACCGGGTGGGCGTGTTCTGTTATTCTCCGGAGGAGGATACCCCTGCCTGTGCATTTCCGGATCAGGTTCCGGAAGCGGAAAAGGAACGCCGCCGGGATGTGCTGATGGAACTGCAGCAGGAGATTTCTCTGGAAAAAGGGCAGGAACAGATCGGAAGAACCATGCCGGTCATGATCGAAGGAGAACTGCCGGAGGAAATGGTTTATGTCGGAAGAAGTTACCGGGACGCCCCGGAGGTGGACGGTTACGTATTTGTAGAAACGACCAAGCGGCTGATGAGCGGCGATTTTGTGGAAGTTACCATCAGAGACGCTTCCGAATATGATTTAACAGGAGAGATAAAAAATGAATTTACCGAATAAGCTGACAATATTCAGAGTTATACTGATTCCTGTATTTATTTTACTTTTCTTTCTGGCGGACAGTCCCTGGTATGCGGCGGGCGTATTTGTACTGGCCTCTCTGACTGATACGGCGGACGGCATGATTGCCAGAAAATATAATCTGGTCACTACCTTCGGAAAATTTGCCGATCCCCTGGCGGACAAGCTGCTGGTGGCCTCCGCCATGATCTGTATGGTGCAGACCGGCGTGCTTCCGGCATGGATCGTGGTGGTCATCATTGCCAGAGAATTTATCATCAGCGGATTCCGTCTGGTGGCCGCGGAGCAGGGCATTGTCATTGCCGCAGGCTGGTGGGGCAAGGTCAAAACCGCCGTGCAGATGGTGATGATCGTTTGCCTGATTTTGAACTTTCAGCTGGTTTGGTTTCAAATTGTATGTCAGGTGCTGATCTGGCTGTCCCTGATTCTGACCATCATTTCCCTGGTGGATTATATCAGGAAAAACGCGCAGGTTCTGAAAAACCAGGCGTAAACAGGTGTTAGTGTAAAAACAGTACAAAGGAGTCGGAAAAGTCCGGCTCCTTTTTTACATGCATTCCGCGATGGTCCTGAAAACGAAAGGCAGCCGGTCCGTGTCCAGGTTAGAATAATTGAGCAGAAATGTATGCGGCGGTTCTTTCGCGGGATCCTGATCGTAGGAAGCCAAAGAAGACAGATGGATCTGTTTCTGCTGCAGCCGTAAGAGCAGTACCTCGTCCGGCAGCGCAGTCTCCAGCCGCAGCAGAAAATGCAGGCCGGAATCCTTTTCTATGACGCTGCAGCGGCCGGCCAGAGGGCTGTCCGCGATGACAGCCAGCACTTCCTCCCGTTTCCGGGCGTAAAAGAGCCGCATACGGTTAATATGCCGCTCAAAATGGCCTTCCCGGATAAAGTCCGCCAGGGTATACTGCTCGAAGGTAGAGACCGTACAGGCGTAAAAGGACAGCTGCCGGTAAAAACGTTCCGCCAGATGGGGCGGCAGCACCATATAACTGATACGGATGGTGGAGGCCAGAGACTTGGAAAAGGTATTGATATAGATCACCCGGTCGCTGACATCCATGCTCTGCAGGGTGGGAATCGGCCGTCCCTTGAAACGAAACTCGCTGTCATAATCATCTTCAATAATATAGCGGCTGTCGGTTTCACTGGCCCAGGCCAGCAGCCCGTATCTCCGGTCGGCGGGCATGGTGATGCCGGTGGGAAAATGATGCGTGGGACTGATGTGGACGATATCCGCGTCCGATTTTTTCAGCTGTTCCAGAGATAATCCCTCGTCGTCCATATCGACAAAGCGGCAGGTGACGCCGCTGGCCCGGTAAATTTTCGCAATTTTATGATAGCCGGGATTTTCCACCGCATAAATCCGATGCTGGCCCAGCAGCTGGATCAGCAGCCCGTAGAGATATTCGGTTCCGGCGCCGATGACGATCTGATCGGGCGAAACTAACATACCCCGGAAGGACAGCAGATGTCCGGCGATGGCCTCCCGAAGAACGCGGACACCGCCGGCGGGAGAAACTTTCATCAGCTCCGGCTGCCGGTCCGAAAGGTTTTTGCGCAGCAGTTTTGCCCAGATGGAAAAAGGAAACTGCGCCGGATCGGTACGGTTACCGGATAAATCCGTCAGAAAAGGAGCCTCGGCCTGCACCGGCGGCATATGGGGCGCAGGGGCAGCCGGCCGGACTTTCCGCATCCCGGAAATATCGGCCACAAAGTAGCCTTTTTTCGGCAGGGCGTACAGGAAACCTTCGCTGATGAGCTGTGCGTAGGCGTTTTCCACGGTAATGGTGCTGACGCCCAGATGCCGGGCCAGACTGCGCTTGGAAGGCAGCCGGTCGTGGGCGGTAAGCGCACCCTTTAGAATATCGGTTTTCACAGCGCGGTACAGTGCTTCATACAGCGGGGTTTTGCTGTTGGGATCAAAGGTATAGGTCAGCATGGAATTCCTCCTGTCTGGTCTGCTTAAACATTTGAATTTTTTAAGAAATAATATAGTCAGATTGTAGCACCGCAGCAGCCGAAGCGCAAGCCGTGATATTTTTTATAAAATCCGAAATATGCCCTTGACAGTAGTAGAAATACGCTGTATGATAACTGTACTAAACAAAGTAATACAGTTAATACAGATAATACAGATGAGGGGAGGACGGAATGCTTGATTCAGCTTAATCAAAGAGATCCCAGGCCCATTTACGAACAGGTGAAGGAAAACTTTAAGAATCTGATCTTTCAGGGCGTGATCCGGCCGGATGAAAAGATGCCCTCCGTCCGGGAACTGGCGCAGAAGCTGTCCATTAATCCGAATACGATCCAGCGGGCCTATCGGGAACTGGAGCAGGAGGAAATGATTTATTCGATTCCGGGGAAGGGGTCTTTTGCAGCCTCGGTCAATATGATCCGGGATAATGAAATCCGGGATTTGATGCAAACATTTACCCAGACGGCAGATCGCCTGCTGGACATCGGCGTATCGAAGGAAGATCTGATCCGTAAGATCGAAGGGAGGAGCAGAGTATGATAGAAGTCAGCAATCTGATCAAAAAATATGATGATTTTACCGCACTGGACGAGACCTGTATGCATGTAAAGACAGGCACGGTATATGGCCTTGTGGGCTTAAACGGCGCCGGAAAGACCACCCTGATCCGGCATCTGGCCGGGGTCTTAAAGCAGGATGCCGGACAGGTGAAGGTTATGGGTGAAGACGTCTGGGAAAATGTATCCGTCAAGCGGCACATTGCATATATCCCGGATGAGCTTTATTTCTACCCCAAAGCCACGGTCAGGGAACTTCAAAAATTTTATAAAGGCATGTATCCTGACTTTTCAGATGAAAAATTTCAGCAGCTGCAGGAGATTTTCAGTGAGATTCCGTTGAAGAAGCCCATTCGCCGCATGTCCAAGGGTATGCAGAAACAGGTGGCTTTCTGGATGGCCATCAGCTGCTGCCCGAAGCTTTTGCTGCTGGATGAACCGGTGGACGGGCTGGATCCCCTGATCCGGAAAAAAGTATGGGGCAGCGTGCTGGCGGAGGTCATGGACCGGCAGATGACGGTACTGGTATCCTCCCACAATCTGCGGGAACTGGAAGACGTCTGCGATCATGTGGGCATTATGCGGCAGGGAAAAGTCGTACTGGAAGATTCTCTCGAATCCCTGCAGCAAAACACCTGTAAGCTGCAGGTATCCTTTGCGGACGAACAGCTGCCGGAAATGAAGGAGCTGGAAATTAAAAACTGTGAAAAAGAAGGACGGCTGTTTACGCTGATTGTGTCCGCTCCCTGTGAGGAAGCAATGGACATCGTCCGGCTGTACAAACCGGAGTTTGTCAATCCGCTGCAGATGAATCTGGAAGAACTGTTTATTTATGAACTGGAGGAAAAAATCCATGGATAAGGCGCGCAAAAGCAAATGGTTTCATGCCGCCTTGTTCCGGCACAATATGCGCCGGTATTTTCCGCTGATGCTGATCAATGGCGGCATTCTCATTCTGCTCAATATGAACAGAATCTTTGAATATGTAAATACACCGATGTATTTGCAGGAAATCCGGTCGGCGCCGCTGTATGCGGCCTATCCGGTGATGATGCTGGTTCCGCTGTTTCTCATGTCGCTGGCAGCGGCCATGTGCCTGTTTTCCTTTCGCTTTCAGAAAACTGCGTCCGATCAGATGCAGGCGCTGCCCATCGGCAGGAAAAGTATTTTTGTGACCCAGACCATTTCCGCATTCGTGATTACGGCGGCGCCGCTGCCGGCGTCCGCCATCGTGGAACTGGGATTTCTGCGCCGGGAGTATACGCTGGCGCAAGCCGGCAGATACCTGGCGCTGGATCTGGTGCTGTGCCTGCTATTTGCGCTGCTGGGGCTGTCCATTGCCGTGTTCTGCTGCACGCTGAGCGCCAATCCCTTTGTGATCCCATTTCTGTTTGTATTTCTAAACGGGGTCGGGGCGCTGTTTGAAAGAATGATCCGGGAGATGGCGTCTGCGTTTCTCTTTGGCCTGGTGCCGGAGAGGGTATCTTTGGGGCTGTTTCGCTGGCTGTCGCCTGTGGCCAAGCTGTATACGGTCGGACTGCAAAGTAATACGCTGGAAAACGCCTATGATCCGTCGGCGTATGCGGCCCCGGTGCTGATTTATACCGCGGCGGCCCTCCTGCTGTTTATCCCGGCATGGCTGCTGTACCGTAAGTTTAAAAACGAACAGGCAGGACAGGGGTTTTTATGGAAGCCGGGAAGATATATGGTGCAGTATGTCTCTGCCACCATGGCTGCTTATGTGATGATATTAATTGTGCCGTATCTGTGGAATTTTCGTCAGAAGGATTCTCTCTTTTTGAATTACCTGATTCCCTTCCTTGCAGGCGGGGGCCTTTGGTTTATCGGCTTTGAAATGGCGGCGCAGAAACGGATTCGCATCTTTAAGGACGTGTGGAAACATCTGCTTCCCTATATCAGTGTTCTGGCCCTGTTTGTGGTGCTGCTGGAAACGGATCCCTTTGGATTTGAAAAGCGGATTCCGGATATATCGGAGACTCAAAGCGTCGCTCTGGTGGATGACAGCTTCATTCCTGAAGAAACCGGCCTGTCCCATGATCCGGATGTGATACAGAAAATGCACCGGCTTCACGTCGAAGTCGTACGGAACCTGGATATCCTGTCCAAGCGCAGAAACGGTTCTTACATCTATGGAACTTCGCAGTTTTTCCAGCATGTCAGAATCAGTTATCACCTGAAAAACGGAGAAAATCTCCAGCGAGCCTATTTGATCGATACCCCGGAGCCGGATTCCGCACTGAAACAGGCGTGGATAGATCTGGTGACGGATCCGGAATTTATGGTCGCCAATTACTTCGGGGAACATTGCAATTCTGCCAGCGTCAGCAGCATTTCGGTTGAGAAAGATCATACGGAAGAGAATCCGTCGCATCTGAATGTAAAAACCTATATGGACGAGGACGCCCGAAAACTTTTTGAAGCATTGTTAAAAGATATTCGGGAAACGGACGGGCTGAAGGAAGAAGCCATATATGATTTTTCCAACCAATTTCCGGGGCCTGAAGAACCACAGCTGGATTTACACCTGACTGTCGTTCTGCGGGATGGAAAGGAAGTATGGATGGATCTGCTGAATACCAAATGCGTCCATCTCATTCAGGCCCTGCAGGAGCTGGAATATCCGGGCCACTGGCTGCCGGAAGAGGACGTATCTGACGGCGGCTGATCAAGTACGGGGGAGAAAAGAAGAAAGGAAGGCATTGTAATGTTTCAATTGACACTTATAAAAAATCAGATACGCCGGTATATCCCCATGGGGGCGGTGAATCTCTTTCTGTTTTTCCTGCATGGCATGTACCCGCTGATTCGGCTGATCAGCAATGGATTCGTGACAGACAGGGAGTTTACGGATGGACTGGTTCAAAACCTGCTGGTGAGCGGGCAGAGCCTGTTTTCTCTGAGTCTGATCTTTCTGCAGGCGCTGGCTACGGCTATGTGCGTATTTTCCTATAAATTCCGCAAAAAAGAGACCGGTTTCATGCACGCGCTGCCCCTTTCGCGAGGCACGCTGTATACCGGCAGCCTGGCGTCGGCTGTGATACTGCTGTATTTGCCCCTGCTGGCAAATGACGCCGCCATGGCGGTTCTGCTTTGTGCCGTCGGGAAAGCGGCCTGCCTGAAATATGTGGGCTTTGATCTGCTGCTGACGGGCTGCTGTGTGATGATTGCGCTGGCCGTGGCGGTGCTTTGCTGCCATATCAGCTCCAGCCTTGTGGCCGTACCGTTTTTATTCGTCATTCTGAACAGTCTGGCCTACTCGATGGAAAAAGCGGTTCGTTATCTGCTGAACACGTTTTTGTATGGCGTTGATTTGGAAAATGCGCTTCCCTATTATACCGATATATACGGGATTACCAGCAGTTCGATGTATCCCGGCATATACTTTACGCAGTACGGAACTTCCCGGATCGCGCCCTGGAAAATGCTGTGGCTTTCCCCGCAGCAAAAGCTCTCCGACGGGAACGTACTTTACCGGAATCCCTATGCATGGCAGGCCGGAAGCGGTCAGTACAAAGACCTGTACTTACAGAAGCCTTCGGTATTAACCATTGACTGGAAAGTCTATGGCCTTTATTTTGCGGCGGGGCTGCTGCTGTTGGCGGCCGTATATCTGCTGTATCGAAAGTACAGGGCGGAACGCACCGGGCGGATCCTGCTGTTTGCGCCGGTTCGCTGGCTGCTTAGCGCATGTCTGGCGTTTCTGCTTTCCGTTTCCGTTATTAAAGGCGTTTTGTTCCTGTTCCCGGGAGCCTCCTCGCGGCGTCTGCTTTTCATGTGCCTGCTGACCTTATGCGTCAGTGCGGCGGCGTTTTTGCTGCTGACGCTGTTGTTTTCGGGGAAACGCCGGCTGCTTCTGAAGGCGGGAAAACCCTTTGCGGTCTATGCGGTGGTGGTGATGGCGTTCCTCGGCCTGCTGGAGGCGGATCCTTTGGGAGTGGAAACCAAAGTGCCGGCAGCAGATCAGATCGAAGGCATTTACACCGGGAATGAAGTATCCCACAACAGTCAGCTGATTGAGAAACAGCGTAGGCTGCATCAGGCCATTGCAGAAGCGGTAGAAACGCTGGAACCCTTGGATCAGGATTCTTATATTGGGATCAGTTATCTGCTGGATCTTGTGAAAAACCAGAAGGTGACGCCGGAGGATATTACATCGTATATAGATATCAAACTGACCTATACGCTGAAAAACGGCAAAATGCTGTATCGCAGCTATCGACTGCCGGAAATCGCCCTGGACGGAAGGCTGAAATCATTATATGACGATCTGGTCTATGATCCGGAATATCTGATCTGCCAGACACTGGGAGAGGATTTTGACGCCAGCCAGGTCAGAAAATGTTCCCTGTATTCCGGGGAAACCGGCGGAAACTATTTCGGGGAGGAAGCCCAGGAACTGGTGCGGCTTATGCTGCAGGATGTAAGGGAAAATGACGCCTGGAAGGAGGCGCAAAGCGGGAAACAGGAGGCGTCGGATGTGCTTTGCCTGTCGGCCTATATATCCACGAAGGAAAAAGAATATGATCTGAGCGTTTTTTCCAAATCGAAGCCGCCAAAACTGCTGCTTGAAAAACTGCGGGCGCTGGACTATGACGTGGACACCCTGTTACAGGAATTTCCGTATAGCGTTGATACGTATCCTGATATCATAGACGACAGCCTGTGACAGAAGATATAAAGGAAGCGGAAATTCCGTACAGCGTGAAGGCGGAATCTGTGATGCCAAAATAATCGCCGCTTGCATTTCCTGTCCGTTTGTGTAAAAATGGAAGCTGATAGCACAGGACGATGGTAAAAGCGAAAATTTCTTGACAAATCAGGAAAGGACAAGTATAATGACATTAGAACAGATGTTCGAATGTCGGACAACAAAGGAGTAGTTTATGGCATCTCAGGAAAAGTTAAAGGCGCTGGACGCGGCTCTGGCGCAGATAGAAAAGAATTTCGGAAAAGGTTCGGTGATGCGCTTAGGCGATGAGAGCACCCAGATGAATGTGGAGACGGTTCCCACCGGTTCCCTCAGCCTGGATATCGCGCTGGGCGTGGGCGGCGTCCCTAAGGGCAGGGTGGTAGAGATCTACGGGCCGGAGTCCAGCGGCAAGACCACTGTGGCGCTGCATATGGTGGCGGAAGTACAGAAGCGGGGCGGCATCGCCGGATTTATTGATGCAGAGCACGCGCTGGATCCGGTATACGCGGCCAATATCGGCGTCAATCTGGACGATCTGTACATTTCTCAGCCGGACAACGGCGAGCAGGCGCTGGAGATTACGGAGACACTGGTGCGCTCCGGCGCAGTGGATATTATTATTGTAGACTCCGTGGCGGCCCTGGTGCCCAGAGCGGAGATCGACGGAGATATGGGCGACGCTCATGTGGGACTGCAGGCACGTCTGATGTCTCAGGCGCTGCGTAAGCTCACCGCCGTCATTAGCCGGACCAACTGCATCGTGATCTTTATCAATCAGCTCCGTGAAAAGGTGGGCATTATGTTCGGCAATCCGGAGACCACCACCGGCGGACGGGCGCTGAAGTTTTATTCCTCCATTCGTCTGGATATCCGCAGGATCGAGTCCTTAAAGCAAAACGGCGAAGTCATCGGTAACCGGACCAGAGCCAAGGTAGTGAAAAACAAAGTGGCGCCGCCTTTCAGAGAGGCGGAGTTTGATATCATATTCGGCAAGGGCATTTCCAGAGAGGGCGATCTGCTGGATCTGGCCGCCGCTGCTGGTGTAGTGCAGAAAAGCGGCGCGTGGTACGCCTATCTGGGAGAGAAGATCGGTCAGGGCCGGGAAAACGCCAAGCAGTTTCTGGCGGAAAATCCGGACGTTGCCCGGGAAATCGAAACGGCTGTGCGGGCCCACTATCATATCGGCGGCGCAGAAGCGGCTGCGGATGCAGCGGAAGCAGAAACGGAAAGCTAAGCCATGGCACAGGATCAGACCGGGGATCAGCTTTCTGCTGCGAAGCGTAAAGCCCTGTACCTGCTGGAACGGATGCCCCGTACCGAAAAGCAGCTGCGGGACAAGCTGGCAGAGCCGGGTGTGTATGACAGCGAAACCATTGACAGCGTGATTGCCTATGTGAAGTCCTATCATTATCTGGACGACGAGAGCTATGCCAGAGATTATATCGAGGGCAGAAAGACTGCCAAAAGCCTGCGGGCACTGCTCTATGAACTGCGCGGCAAAGGCATTGCCGAGTCAATTTTAGACGACTGCCGCGAAGCCTATCAGGAGGAAGACGCCACCGAAGCGATTTGCAGACTGATGCAGAAGAAAGGCATCGACCCAAAGACTGCGGACGCAAAAGAGCGGGCGAAGCTGTACCGTTACCTTTCCGGCAGGGGGTTTTCCTATGAAGAGATTCGGAAAGCCTGTACTGCACTGGAAGAAACAGACTGAACAAGAACAGAGTTATCAGATCTGATTTTGTAGATTTGATGACTCTGTTTTGTTATGTTTGCGGGAGATTTTTTGTTTTTGTAACGGAAGCCAGCACTTTTTAAAAAAAATTATTGTGAAAAATTATTAAAAATCTGAAAAAAACGACCAATTTAATGGGTGAAGTGAAAAGTTAACTTCCACTTCTAAAGCCTCCGGCAAAAGAGTTGCCGTTAGTGTTGCAGAAAAGAATA
>CANRIM010000043.1 GCA_947630695.1 uncultured Lachnospiraceae bacterium | reverse complement strand
TATGGAGGAAGCCATGAAGAGCTTAAAGGTCACAAAGGAAGATCAGGCACTGCTGATGAAGAGTTGTTTGAAATGATACTCAACCCAAAACAGACCGGAGGCATCTCCGGTCTGTTTTTGCAGGATCCCTGCTTTGTCGGATCCGTTTATGCTGTTATATTCAGGGTTTCGCGCGGTAAAGGGTCAGATGGTCCGACGAGTAGACGTCCACGGGAATTTCCGTCGTGGCGCCGCCATCTTCCTCAATCTCCACCTTATATTCTCCTGCAGCAGCAGGCGTCTTCTGCGCTCCACTGTCCTGTTTTTCTACTTTACTTAACGCATCATAAAACTGGGCGTCTTTGTTCCGGGCGGCAATATTAACATGACCGGAGGTGGTCACCATGGACACCAGCAGCATCACGGCCAGCGCCACAACCAGCATCGCCACCAGCACTTCTACCATGGTCTCTCCCCTGCGTCCGCGCAGCGGCGAAGGTTTCTTTTTTTTCATCGCAAGCCGTCTCCTTTCCAATGTTATTCAAAAGTAATCACGCGGTTCTCCGCAGGCCACTCCAGGGTACAGGTCAGGGTCGTGGTGGTCGTACGCGTGCCTTTTGCTCCCGGGTTTCTGCTGAATACCCCTGTCAGATCCCCCTCCGTTTTCACGTCTTCCACCGAATCGGTGGACACAGCGCCGGGCCAGACCACCCGGATCGGATAGGGCTTCTCGGTGTCCACAGCGGGGACAGCAGGATTGCTGAGATCGGCATACAAATGCATCTCCAGCGTATAATCATTTTGTACCAAAGCACCTGTGACTGCATCCTCCACGCCATAGTTTACCTTTGCTTTCACCGGATAGAGGGTGTCTGCCCAGGGTTCATCTTTATTATCCTCCGACAGCCGGATCGTATAGGTTTTACTCCCGGCAGCTAACGTGGTTACATTAGGTTTCTCCAGAGCCCCCGGTACACCACTTGTGTTTGTATACCACTCATCCGGCACACAGTTCATCAGCAGCATCTTCTGATAGAAGTTCAACGATGCCGGTAGTACCGCCGGATCCACCAGCTTCAGCTCATATGTATAGTTACATGTAGGATCCGCGCCGGCAACATACTCCCACTCCTCCTTCACCACATACTGCACCTTTACAGCGACAGGCTCCATCTGTCCGCTCATCAGCTCCAGGGCCGACGCCACAGACAAATACTGCTGCTGTTCCCCTTCCAGATGGGTATAGCGGCCCATATTACCTGAAGCGGCAGTCAGTGCCGCCGTGCCGGTCAGTATGCAGAGCATAAACACCGCCAGCGCAAAAATCATGGAAGCGCCCCGGCTGGTATGCAGTTTTTTCCATATGCGCCCTCTTCGGCGCAGCCCATGCTTCGACGGTTCCATCAGGCCCGAACACCTCCCATCTCACAGTTTCTTAAAAAAGGCTCTTACGCCTTTTGCAGCTGCAGTGCTTTCTCTCCTGCAAAGGCCCTTACGCCTTTCGCAGCTGCAGCCCTTTCTTTCCCGCAAAGGCCCTTACTCCTCCGCAGCTTCAACACTTTCTTCCTCCGGCTCCCCGGCGTACTCGTAAAAGGTCACACTGGCGCTGACATCCAGCGGGCCGCTGTAAAGACTTGTGTCACTTTCGGGATTGAAGGAAAAGCTGTTGATCAGGCAGCGGTACCCCATGCCTGTCAGATCCCGCAGCAGGCGGCGGGCTTCCTGATAGCTTGCCGCCGTACACTGGAAACTGATGGAGCGGGCGGCCACGCCCTCGGTAATCTGGGCCTGCCCGAAACTAAACTGCGCGTTGGTGCCGGCAAAAATCACGTCCAGCCGCTGCATCAGGGTTTCGATGTTGTTGTAAGGCGGCATAATGGTGATCTGATCCGCCGGCTGGGCCAGGATCTCTTCCAGTTCCTGCTGCATCTGCGTATACTCCGCCATCTTGGCCTGGGCCTCGGTCAGCCGGGCGTCCACTTCCTCCGTATCCTGTTCCGCCTGGCTGATGCCCCGGGTCACCGGAAAATGCACGGCGAAAAAGTACAGGCCCACCAGAAGCGCCACGATCAGCACCAGCGCCAGGGCTTTTTCCCGGCGGGAAAAACGATGTTTGATAAATTGCGACATTACTGGGCGCCTCCTTCCTCTGCAGCAGCGTCCGCCGCCTCCGGGTTGGTAAACACGATGTTCATAGTGGCATAGGGCCGGGTGGTGGGATCCGCGTCGTCATATCCGGCGGTAGTCACCGTCACCCCTTCCACCAGGGGATTGGCCTCCAGCCTGGCCATCATGGAAGACACCTGATCCAGGGTCAGCCCCGTCAGCGTCGTGGAAAAGTTATTGCCGCTGATGGAGATGGCCTGGGTCTCACAGTAGGGAATGATCTCCTGCTCCAGCAGGTCCAAAATCGCCTGCCGATCCGCAATGCTGCGGTCAAACCCTTTGTAGGTGTACTGGTTGTACTGCGCCTTGACCTCGTCAAAGTCCGCATAGGAATCCTCCAGCGCCCACAGCTGTCCCTGTTTGTCCGCCAGCTTGTTTTCCATCTCCTGCAGACGGGCAAAACGGTCCACAACGGCAAATTTACTGAACAAAGCGGCAGCCAGTATGATCAGAATGGCTGCCGGGATCCAGCGGCTGGGAGCCAGCTCGCTCTTTTCCCGGATCACCAGGTTCAGCGTAGTTTTTGTCGGCAGTTCCGCGTTTTTTCTTTTGCGCACAGCGCGCGGCGCTTCCGCGGTTTGCATACTCATGGCGGCGCCTCCTTTCACTGTAAGGCCGCGCCTACGGCCGAAGCGGCAAGGGACGCGTCCTTTGCGGTATCTTCGGGCAGGCCGGGCCAGAATTCACTCATATCCAGCAGCGGCAGCTCCAGTGCCGACTGCAGCACTTCCAGCAGTTCGGGGTTCAAAACGCCCCCGCCGCAGCAGTGGATGTGTTTCAGTTCCTGTCCGCCGGTGCTGAAGCGCTGGAAGTTGACGGCCTTTAAGACCTCCACCCCAATGGCGTTGTACACGTCACGGCATTCCGGCAGCGCCAGGCAGCCTTCATGATTGGCTTCCCGGTAGGCTACGGCGATATGGATATCCACGTTGTAGTGCTCCGCAATGGCCTGATCCAGGGCCGAAAGGCCGAAATCCAGGGAACGTAAGTTCTCAAAGCGGTCGCCCTCAAACATATACAGCCGTACCGCGCTGTGTCCCAGATCCAGAATGCAGTGGCTGTGGGCGGTATCTCCCCCGGCCCGGGCCAGATTGATCAGCGCCAGCTCGTCGGGTATGGCCGTCTTCAGCCAGAATCCCCCCCGGTGAAAGGCGTCGGCGTAATCGCTGATCACCTGTTTGGGCACCGCGGCGGCCATCAGGTCCAGCCCTTCCGCCTTTTCCTCTCCGGCGCCGCTGACAAGGGCATAATCGTAAAAATAATCCTCCCTTGCGCCGCTGATATATTCATGAAACTCATAGGGCAGATTGAATTTCAGCTGCGCTGCGGACATGACGGCCGTGGTAAACCGCCGGCAATAGCAGACCGACGGCGGCAGCACCAGCGCCGCGTCCCGGGGGCGGATATGGTAGCGCCTGCGCATATCTTTCAGCATGTCGCTCAAGGCTTCAAAGGAAAGGACCCTTCCATTCTGCACCAGGCCTTCCGGCAGCCCTTCGGTATAGACCCGGGAGATCTCCCCGCCTTCGTATACCGCGATGTGCAGATCCCGGCTGCCCACCTCAATGCCGACACGTTTTTCTTTTCTTTGGTTCATAGCTATGACCACTCCTTTCAGGACTTGTGGCTAAGTCCGTTACTGACAACGCCTTTTTGCTTTCGGCGCTTATACGCCGGGAAACAGGCTCCGGTACCAGTCTGCGATCTGCCCCCCAAAGAGCAGCACCGGCACAGCCGCCGCCGCAATGGAGGGTCCGAAGGGAAAGGGTTTTCCCCGGACGGCAGGCCGCAGGCCAAACACCAGGCCTACAATACAGGAAAGCAGTACCAGCAGCAGGCCCTGGGCCGGGCCAAGATAGAGTCCCAGCACCGCAAACAGCTTGATATCGCCGCCGCCCATGCTCTCCCGTTTCAACAGTTTATCCAACAGCAATGTAATAAGCAAAAGTCCGATCCCCAGCGCCCCGGCGCCCAGGACGCCCTCCAGGGCGGTATGGAGCACATCCTCCTGCAGCGGCAGGAAGACGGCCCAGAGGATGGCTGCCAGCAGCAGCAGTATGCCGGGCAGCTCCATGGTATCCAGATCGATCAGCGCCAGCGCCAGCAGCAGCGCAAACAGGAGGCACAGCTGCAGGGTCCGGAAACTGAAACCGAACCGGGCCGCCGCCGCTCCAAAGGCAAGGCCGGCGATGAGCTCCGTCAGGGGATACCGGGCGGGAACATGCGCGCCGCAGTAACGGCAGCGCCCCTTTAACGCCAGCCAGCTGGCCAGGGGAAACAGATCCCAGATGCGTAAGTGATGCCCGCAGCGGGGGCAGTGGCTCCGCCCCCGGAGAAAGCTCTCCCCCTGCACCGTCCGCAGCGCCGCGCAGTTGACAAAGCTGCCAGCACAGGCGCCGCAGACAAAAGCCATAAAAATCAGATATATGTAAGCGGCCGTCTGTATAGAACTGACTGACAAGGCGGCTCCGCCCCCTTTCCGGCGCCCTGAAAACAGGCGCTTATCTTCTTAAAATATCACTGTCCACATCGGTGATGACGACCTGTACCGTATACACCTTCTCATAGCCTGCGGCAGGCTTTACGTGGGCGAAAGGATCCGTGAACCGTTCCTTTTTTGGCACGGTGTAAAGGGGCGTTTCGTCCCCCTTTTTAATGGGCGCAGTCACCTTTTCCGGACAAATGCCCTCTCGGTAATCTCCGATCTCATCCACCACGTACAGGCGGATATCCCTGATCGCATCTTCCCGGTCCACCTGGGCCACCGCCACCCAGCCGGCCCCTTCTGTCAGGCCCTCATTGATGGTACGGGAATCCGGGGTGGTACTGTCCCGCTCCCCCAGGCCGGTCTGAATGCGTGTAAAGGCTTCGGTGCGCACCGTCTGCATGTTGGAAAGATTGATCCGGATCCGGGTCCGGGCCGCAAAATGCAGGCAGACCGGCACCGCCACGGCGACGACGATCACGAAAATCGCCGCCAGCAGCCCCGCTTCCACCTTGGTAAAGCCCCTTTCGGGACTGTCGATTTCAGTTTGCCATGAATGTTTCTGCATGTCTTATCTTCCTCTTTAGAGGCGCTTTTTTGTGGATGAGAAACGCGGGAAAACAGCCGAAGCGTTTCGGCTCCTTTCCCCCGTTCGTTTGCCGGCGCACCCCTCGCCGGTAAACGTAAGGTATCAGAGAACTGTCTCCAATAGGATTTGAATAAATTATTTTGCCTTCAGATCCAAATCGGTGATAATTGTCTGAACAGTATAATAAGTACGAGCCTTAGTACTAGTAGAACTCTTTGACGTCGGTTTTACAGTGGCAAATGTACTGCTTGTATTGACATCCGCAGGCATTTCATAATAATCCTGATCCGTCTTAGCATCGTTGTACGTCTTAATATCTGTTTCTTTCATACTGCTTTTTGTCCAGATTGCATCTTTGTACTTAGACACATCTCTATTAGCACTACCATCAAATGCATAAACACGCAGGTTTGTGATATTACCGGCATTGTCCACGTCAGCCAGTGCAATCCATCCTTTTTTCTTAGCAGCGGCCGATGTATCGGTGGGTTTCACAACTCCCGCATTTAATTGCAATGCAGTAGTCACGCTGCTATCGTCCTTATTATCCAAGTTGGTCAGAATCTTCGTAACCGCTGCGGACTTGGTAGAGTGCACGTTAGCCTGGTTCACACGCAGGTTTGCCTCTGCTACCATCTTGGAGAATACCGGGATTGCAATAGCGATCAAAATCGCCAGAATCGCGATAACAACAAGCAGCTCAGCCAGGGTGAAGCCTTTGCGCTCTTTTAATTTCTTAAACATATGTTTTTTTCCTCCTTAAATCATTTGCTATGTGACATCTGCTCCCCGTTCTTTCACCGGGAAGGCATCTATATTCATTTCCGGGCGGGGTGTGCCGGAGAAATGACAAAAACAGGTTTTGATCCTTATGCCGGATCTTTTTTCGCTCCGGTCATGCGCCGAAGCTGCCGTACATGGTAAACATGGGCATGTAGATGGAAATCACGATGAACCCCACGAAGACGCCCAGGATGATGGTAATCAGCGGCTCCAGCATAGCCAGGGCCTGGTCGGAAGCCCGCATGGCCTCCCCTTCATAGAAACCGCCCACGGTATTTAAGGTATCCTCCATGGAACCGGATTCCTCGCCTACCCGGGTCATTTCCACCAGCATCCCGGGGAGATTGTCCACGTCCTCCAGGGTATCCGCCAGGGTGGAGCCGGATTCCAGTCCCGGCACGCAGCGCTCCATATCCGCCGCTACCGATCTGGCGTCCAGCACACGGCTGACGATTTCCACCGCACGGTTCACCGGCAGGCCGACCCCCAGCAAAGTGGACATGGTATTGGCGATCTGGGCGGCGTTGTTCATCCTGGCGATCTTGCCCAGCACCGGCAGTTTCAGCCGGAGTTTGGAGTAGTTCAGCTTTCCGCTTTCGGTACGGCCGTACATATACAGCCCTGCGCCGATCACTGCAGCCAGGATCAAAAGCAGCGGCCAGAACCGGCCCATGAAATTGGAAAAGCCGATCAGAATCCGGGTAGGCAGCGGCAGCTGCGCCCCCAGGGTTGCAAACGAAGAAATCATCTGGGGCACCAGTACCACCATAACGATGGAGATGGTAATGATGGCCAGAATGATCACGACAATCGGATAAGTCAGTGCGGAACGTACCTTGGCCCGCATCTTGTGGGAACGGTCGTAGTAGTTCTGGAGCCGTTCGAAGCTGTGCTCCAGGGTACCGGATTCCTCTCCGGCCCGGACGGTCTCGATAAAGACCGCAGGTATCTTGGATCCGTTTTTCTCCAGACTGCGCGCCAGGCTGTAGCCCGCCGCCACATCCGCCGCACAGGCCAGCAGGATGCGCTTCATCAGGCGGTCGCCGGTCTGGGCGGCAATCAGTTCCACTACCCGGTGCATCGGCAGGCCGGCCCGCAGCATGATGGCAAACTGGCTGGACACCACGGACAGCGTCCGGTCGGATACCCACAGCGGTTCGTTGAATCTCAGGCTGGCGCCGCTCTTTTCCTTGACGGGCGCCAGCTGTTCGATGATGGGATAGGTACGACGCAGCTTTTCGATGGCCGCATATTCGTCGTAAGCCTCCACCACGCCGGTGTAGGACTTGCCGTCCTCCGCCTGGGCACGGTATTTATAGGTGGTCAAAAACAAACACCTCCTTCGTTAAAACCTGGTATTTCGTTTTACATATTCGCTGTCCCGGGCCGCGTCGCAGGCGGTTTCCGCCGTGATGGTCCGGTTGCGGTACAGCTGGATCAGGCAGTTGTCCATGGTCAGCGAACCTTCCGACGCCGATGTAGCCAGGGCGGACGCGATCTGCGGGGTCTTTCCTTCCCGGATCAGATTGCGGATGGCCGGTGTGACCATCATCAGTTCGCAGGCAGCCACTCGTCCCTTTTCCTTCCGTGGAAGGAGCTGCTGGCTCAAAACCGCCATCAGGGTGGTGGAAAGCTGCAGGCGGATCTGCTTCTGCCGTCCTTCCGGGAACACGTCTACCATACGGTCGATGGCTTCAGCGGCGGAATTGGTATGCAGCGTGGCAAATACCAGATGTCCGGTTTCTGCTGCGGTCAGCGCCGTTTCGATGGTGTCCAGGTCACGCATTTCACCGATGAGGATCACGTCCGGATCCTCACGTAAGGTAGCCCGCAGGCCGTCGGAATAGCAGCGGGTGTCGGTGCCGATTTCCCGCTGGTTGATGATGCAGCGGTCCGGCGTGTAGATATATTCAATCGGGTCTTCCAGTGTTATAATATGCTCATTTGCCGTGTGGTTGATCCGATCCAGCATCGCCGCAAGGGTGGTGGATTTACCGGAACCGGTTTCACCGGTGACCAGCACGATGCCCCGGTTTAAGGACGGCAGTGTCTGTACTGCCGGGGGCAGGCCCAGATCATCCAGATTGGGGATGGTTTCGGCCAGCAGACGAATGGCGGCTGATACCGCGCCCTGCTGCCGGAACAGATTGATACGGCAGCGGATGTCTCCCGGAAATGTCAGGGCCAGATCCGCTTCGCCGATTTCGGACATGTCCTCGTAAGCGTCGCCGGCCATCAGGCGGGCGTATGCCTCGCAGTCTTCGGCTGTGAGGGGCGCCGTGCCGGGCATGTCGGTCAGCACGCCGTCCACCCGCATCCGGGGCGGCAGGCCGCGCACAAGGTGTATATCGGAACCCCGCGATGCGCGGGCAGTGGTAATCAGCTCTTGTAATGGCAGGGGCATAACTCGAAAACCTCCTTTTTCACAAATCAACGTATCACAAACAGCAGCCGTTTCCCGCTGCCGTTTTATTATTCAATGGTAGAATTTAATACGCGCACAACTTCGGCAGAGGTGGTCTCCCCTGCAAGTACAAGTTCTGCGGCATTTTCCATCAGGGTGCTGTAGCGCGCCCGGCTCAGCATATCGGTAATGCCCTTCCGGTGGCTTCCGGCGTTGATGGCCTGTTTTGCGTCCCGATCCAGCATCATGATTTCAAACACGGCGGTACGTCCGCGATAGCCGGTGTGGTAGCAGTTGGCGCATCCGCATCCGCGATAGAATTTTATGCCCGGCTTCGGTGCAATATGCATGGTGGCCATTTCCGCCTCCGTGGGCTCGTATGCCTCCCGGCAGTCGGGACAGATGCGCCGTACCAGCCGCTGGCTGATGACGCCGTTCAAAGCTTCGGCAATCAGGTAAGGTTCCACGCCGATATCGATCAACCGGTCGATGGCGGAAACCGCGTCAGAGGTATGTACGGTACTTAATACCAGATGTCCGGTCATGGCGGAACGCATGGCGATCTCCGCCGTTTCGCCGTCACGGATCTCTCCCACTGCAATGATGTCCGGGTCCTGACGGAGTACGGCTCGGAGGCCGTTTGCGAAGGTCATGCCGTTTTTCTCATTGATCTGTACCTGATTGACGCCGTCGATGTCGTACTCTACCGGGTCTTCCAGGGTGATCAGGTTCACCTCTTCACTGTTGAGGGTGCGGATCATGGTGTACATGGTACTGGATTTACCGGAACCTGTGGGGCCGACGATCAGCACCATGCCGTTTGCATTGGCAAGCAGCGCCTGATAGCGCGCCAGATTGTCTCCGGAAAGTCCCAGCGCCTCCGGCGTCAGAAGCTGCGCGGATTTATTGAACAAACGGACCGCCACTTTTTCACCGTAGATGGTGGGCAGTGTGGCCAGACGCAGGTCGATGTCGTTGCCTCTGACCCGTACTGCGGCACGGCCGTCCTGGGGCAGCCGGCGTTCGGCAATGTCCATGCCGCCCATGACTTTCAGGCGGGAAATGACTTGGTTCTGCAGCTCTCTGGGAACGGTCAGCACCACCCGCAGCATACCGTCGATACGCATCCGGACGATCAGCTCGCCGTTTCTGGGCTCTAAGTGAATGTCGCTGGCATGTTCCGCAACGGCACGCTCAATGATGGAATTGACCAGCCGAACCGTAGGCGCGGCCTGTACGTCTT
The DNA here is from genome assembly GCA_947630695.1 of uncultured Lachnospiraceae bacterium. Lineage (GTDB taxonomy): Bacteria > Bacillota > Clostridia > Lachnospirales > Lachnospiraceae > CANRIM01. The sequence continues at coordinate 8,137 of CANRIM010000043.1, read as the reverse complement.
CCTCCACCGTCTCTCCGGTGGCGGCGATCTCCTGCATGCCGCTCTCGCCCTTCATTTCTTCGATGGCCCGGGTCGCGCCCTCGCTGCCGTACAGCGCCGCGATGGCACGGTCTACCGCTACGGCGGAGGCAATATTCGGAATGACGCGCTTACGCGTGGCGGCGCGCACGTCTTCGATCGCAACAAAGTTCAGCGGGTCCGCCATGGCCAGTACCAGTTCATCCTTTACCAGGCGTACCGGCACGACACTGTGCCTCTTTGCGATGGTCTTGGGCAGCAGGTGCGCCAGCTCCATCGGGATCTGAACCTTGCCAAGGTCAATAAAATCTATGCCGAGCTGCATTTCCAGCGTCTCGATGAGCTGACGTTCACTGATGATGCCTTCTTCAATGAGCACTGCTCCCAAACGTTTGTGGTTTCCCTTCTGAACATCCAGCGCGTGCTGAAGCTGTTCAGGGGTGATCAGGCCAACAGAGGTGAGCAAATCGCCAAGCCGCATATAAGCCATAAAAAATCCCCCTTTTATATGTTAATCACGTTGCAAGATATAATATAAAAATATGATTGATTATACTCCCAAATGCCCGCAATTTCAACTATTATTCACAATTTTATGCGAATTGACAGTAATTTCCGGCAAAAGTTTGTCCATAAACGCCAGAATTTTACAGGGAAAACAAAAAACAAGGCATACGCTTTTTGTATGCCTTGCTTTATGCATTATGTGAATATCGTATTCAGGGTTAAATTTCATAAAACATGGGGATGCAAGATTTCAAAAACGGATCCTGATCTCTCACCATCGTTTCATCGTACTCAACAAAATCACTTCTTTTATAAAAGTTTTTTGCCCTGGGCACTGCGTACAGGCATATATGGGTTGCACCTACTTCTGTAGAAGCGATTCTCTTGATTTGCTGGATCATAAACAAAAATAACGCGCTGCTGAGGGTTTCATATCTCTTGGAATCTGCCGTTAAGGGCAGATTCCTGTATCTGCTGTCAACCGCAAAGAAATCGATTTCTATAGCGGGTATAATTCCGACATAATTGCCGACACTTTCGTTTGTTTTGATTGCAGATATACCGGAGCAACAGATCGCGCAAAAACCAACTACGATTTTATTTTCTTCATCTATGAAAATATACGACACATCTTTTCGTGATTTAATGCTTTGGTAACGAATAAAATCTCTGATCGCATCATATTCGCACTCAAACTCTTTCAGCATTTCCGAATCTTCCGGGTCAACTTTTCTGAAAGAAATGAAATATTCTGATCCGTAATCATGCTTTATCATCCGATGCCCATGTTCCTTCAATCTTGATTGCTTTAGAAATTTTTGCGACAGTTTCATCTGCCTTTTGCCTTTTTTTCATATCCTTTTTTACGGCCTGTCTGAATGCATCTTCCGACCCTACAGAAAACATTCTATCGCAATTTGCTGTGAATACTGCCATATGTTTTTTCCCCTTTCTTTCGTGTTTGCTTTCTTGTTTCATTTCTCATCGCCGCCTTTTTTAGATACAGTAACATCTATAATAACATCCATATCATAAAAAATTTGTCGATATCTCGTTTGAAGACCCATTTCTTCATATCAATTATTTTTCACATAATCAATGTTAAATTTTCATATGCGTTTTTACGTTTTTCATTATATCATTAATTACTTAAGGATGCAACAAAAGAATCCCCCTGCAAAGCTGCGGGCTTTCCATCAGCCTGCACTTTACAGGGGGTTTTGTTTCCATACGGGAAAAACCGGCAGGAACCGGTCATCCTCTGTGTTTTATGTTTCCGGTACTTCCGCCTGCGGTTCTTCCGCTTCTGTTGGCTGCTGCGCTTCCGTTTCCACCGGCTGCGGTTCCTCTACCGGAAACCGCTCGATGAGCTTCGCTGCTTTCTGCAGAATACACAGCGCATCGCCTGCATCAACGCCTTCTTTATTGTCAACATTGCCTTTCCGCAGATCTGTCTCTGACGGCGTCATCAGTTTGGCTGCAATGCGAAGCACGATCAAAGCATCGTTTGAAGTAATGCTGCCGTCTGCGTCCATATCGCCGTACATCATCGGTCCGCCGTCTCCCACAATCAGTGTGGCCGCGGCCGTACTCTGAATTTCCTTCGTAACCAGCGACGTTCTGTTTTCCACCGTCTTCACGGATGCGGGATCTACACTGACCTCTGCCGTGGCGCCTTTTTCATCCTCCGAAGAAGCGATCACCGTGCCTACGGCAAGGGACTGCTCCGCAAACAGCGGCGTGGTTCCCGCGAGATACACATTCAAAATACCGGTGTCCGCATGATAACGGTATTCCGCGATTTTTGCCGGCAGATTTTCCGCAAATGCCATTTGCAGTTTGGCGGTACCGGCTTTCTGCTCCGCTTTCAGACTAAGCTGCAGGGAAGTATTGGCCGCGGTGGTGCCTTCCGGCAGTTGGACGGAAAGATCCGCACGGTCCTTTTCACCCGCCAGCCGCACATCCCAGGCGTCAGAGGGAAGCGCTGCCGCCGCAAAGATTGCCCGGGGGGTCTGACCCGCATCTACTCCCGTCTGCAGATGCGCTGCGGACGCGGTGCTGTTCTTTGGTATGATATTGCCGCTAAAGGTGATGTCGGGCAGATTCTTCGGCATGGTTTCAAACAGGGAATCGCTGACCAGGCGCTGTCCTTCGTTTGTCAGCGCGTCGTTGACGCGGTAGAGTTCCGCGCGCACCTTCTCTACGCCGTTTAAACCGGCCTGATCCTTCGGCTCTATCCAGTAAATCCAGGTGCCGTCGGAAACGTCTTCGATCTTTCCTGTATCGGGCACCTCCGCCAGTATGACCTGTGCGGCTTTCAGATTGCCCTTCTCGTCTGCGCCGCCCACGATCTTGCCGTTCTGATCATAGAGCAGCACCACATTGTAGGCAGGGCTGCCTTTGTAGCTTCCGGTAAAGACAATGGAGTCTTTGGGAATCACATCGGCTGCATTCTGCCCGTATTTGAAATCCGCGGACAGTTTTCCGATGACCGTTGTGCCGGTATCTCCTGCTTTTCTGAAATCTACGTTATCTCCGGTCGGGCCTACCACATCCAGTTCCGCAATGGAAACGGTATCTCCGGTCTGTCCGGGAATGGCCAGTTTGACCGCCGTCGTCCGGTAAGTGCTCACATACTTTCCGTCTGCGTTGGCAAAATAAGCGATGCCGCTGCCGTCAAAGCTGCCTTTGGCCGCTTCGGTCCATTCGCCGTCTTCATTCCGTACGGAAATGATGTAATCTGTGATCGTTTTTCCGCTGCCCGCCGTATATTTCAGGCCGGAAACCACCAGCGGTTTGTTAAATTCCAGAACGATTTCGGAATAGCTGACCACCAGTGCCTCAAATGCGGTTTCCGGTTTGTTATCCAGTGCATAGGCTGCCGGATCCGCCGGTTTCGGCTCGCAGGGATCTTCATCGGTTCCCTGCCCTGCTTCTACCTGGTTCATCGGCAGAATATCACTGTATGAAATGCTGAAGTGGGTTTTGTCCATGCTGCCGTCATGTTCGATCTTGATGGGATCCAGCACCTTCACCGCGGAACGGTGCAGGAATTTGTCCACAACGGTTACTTCATAGGTCACAACCCGGTGATTCAGTGTCGTCACCGTATCGGTAAACGTATTTTCGGTGGTAAAGCCCACAGGCTCCTTTTCCACCTGGCCGCCGGAAATCGTACTGCGGACGATTTCATAGCCCAGCACGGAATCTGCCGGGATCTTATCGGCGCTTAAAGTCAGCACCACCTGATTGGAATTGGCGGCGCTTACTTTTGCGCCTGTGGATGCGCCCACAGCTTCCGTGGTGCCGTCCGCATTCAGCTGGCTGCCTTCCGTTTTGTGCGTTACTCTGTAGGCGCGGGCTTCGTCATTGACGTAGTAAATGGCCCGGTTCTCTTTTTCAAACTGGCTTGCGTAGGCAATGGTGCCTTCGTCCGGCGTCTTGCCCCAGCGTTCAAAGAATTCCAGAATATTCTTTTCCGCTGCCGCGCAGCAAAGGCGCATCAGATCCTGATCCTTGTCGCTGTTGGTCAGCTCCAGTTTCACGCCGTTGGCCTCTGCCTGCGGCGCTCTGGAAGGCGTCCGCGCATAGGTGTCCACTCTTGCGAAGAACAGGTTATCAAGCTGTTCCTGATAATCGTCGTAGGTCTTATAGTTGTAGCCGTCGTCATAGGCCAGATGCAGCTGCCAGTACATGCCCAGCTGGGTAAATACATTGGACGCGCTGCCCTTTGTGCCCGAAGTGACCTTGTCATAGACGTTCTCATAGGAGAATCTGACGCTCTCATTGGTTTCCTTTGCCTGTGCCAGCACGGAGAAATAGTTGTTGGTTACTTCCGCAACGGCATAGACGCCCTGATTGATGCAGTGCCCGATTTCATGGGCAATGCCCCAGCCAAAGTAGCCGCCGCTCTTGTATTTTCCGTCTTCTGACTGTACCGGCACCGCTTTCATCAGGCCTGCCGTTTCCGGATATTCAATGCCGATATGGTCTCCCGACGCGTACATGAATGCGCCGGAGAACATCCGCTGATACCGGATATTCAGATGCCGTTTCGGATAATAGTCTGTCTCACTGGCCACGTCCTTGTTGTCCTGATTCTTTACGGTGGCGTTGTTATTTAAACCCTTGTGCTGATAGAACAGATGCATCATTTCTTCCATCGCATCCATGGAAGATACCAGCTGTTTTGCTTTTGCCTCTGTTGTATTGCTGCCCTCAAGACCCTTCAAAACCTGCTGTGCCGGAATGGAAAGCAGCATATTGTCCAGCAGAATATCCGTCGCGCCGAGGATACAGTTTGCCTCGTCATAAGCCAGATTGATATTGCCGTTTTTCGAAGCTGCATGTACCTTTTCATGGGTGGCTTTCATATCGTTGACATATGCATCCAGCGCGGTGATATACTCTTCTGCCCGTTTCTGTTTTTCCGCGCCGTCCGTTACTTTGTAAAGATCCAGCTCCGGCACCCGGGTACCGCCGCTGATACGGACTGCATAACGGTCGTTCGTATTATTTCCGGTGTACTGTATATACAGCGCGCCGCCGGATTCGAACTGGCTCTTGTTCCAGATCTTCGGAATCGTAATGGTATTCTTGCCGATCTTCAAGTCTGCCACTTTTTTACTCATGGGGCTGGATTCCGCATGATACTGTGTGGCAATCAGCTGCAGGTTGGTGCTCTCGCCGGTCCTCTTGGAATTGTGTCCTACAAAGACCACGATCTCTTCTTCTGCCGCCGCGCTGACGCCTGCCGGCTGCCATGCGTTCAGTCCGCCGAATCCGCGGTCCCGATCGTTGGTTGTGATCGTATTATGGATCGCAACGGGAGGATCCAGATTTTTGTTGTTCAGGATATCCTCTGCGGTCTGCAGGTCGGCAAGCAGCAGTGCTTCTTCCGGATTGTGCTCCTGGCTGACAGGATCCACCGTTTTTACCTTTTCACGAAGCGCGTTGATCTCATCAATACCGACGTTTTCTTTCAGAACCATGTGCAGGTCGTCGGAATACAGGGCATTGATCTCATCCTGCAGCGTGTCGTAACGATAGAAATAAACGTCCGCGATATTGACGCCTGTCTGATTGTGTTCCGCCGTGGCAAGGTAACGCCCGATGCCGAACTGGAACTTCTTTGCCTCTACCGGATAGGGGAGCTTCAGCATATAATACATACGGTTTTCTGCGTCGGTCTTCCTGTAAATACTGATGGAACCGATATCATGCTGTTTACCATCCTTATCCCAGTACCGGGCCTTGGCGTAGCACATGCCTGTGTCGCCGGGGTACACCTGCTGGAACGCAATGGTATCGATCTTGAAAACTTCGTCAAACTCGAAGGTCAGACAGCTGCCGAGGCTCAGTCCATTGAATCCGCCGTCATCCCAGTTCTTTTTGATGTAATAGGACTTCGGATCCTTGTCTACCACGCCCCATGCGCTTGTCTCGGAGTCCTTATCCAAAGGGCTGTCCGCCATCCATGCATTGTCCGCCACACCATGGGTCACGTTGGTGATATGATCCGGATGCGCGCCTTTTTCCCCGGTATTGATCAGGTGATACTTAGGGATATTCGCCGCATTGGCCGTCGTCGTCTTTACTTTTTCGTGCAAAGAAGGATCGCTTTCGCCAATCTCATTGACGCCGGTCACATACAGCTCATATTCGATGTTGTCTTCCAGGTTTTCGATAAGGTATCTGTTTATCTTCAGTCCTTCGATCTTTGTATAAGCAGCGTTTGGATCGTCGGTCTTTCTGTAATACAGATTGTAGGACTGTGTATCTTTCTTGCTCATGTCCTTCCACTGGGCGGTGATGCATTTGTAGCCGCCGGTGGTGGAAAAATTGTCCGGTTTGTCCGGTCTGGACGAGGGCTTCGGCGTCGCCGTCACCGGCGCGCAGAATCCGCTTCTCCAGGTACCGTTCAAAGACTGCACGGCAATGGTGTACTCCGTGTAGTTCACCAGATCGTCATTATTGAAGCGGGTCAGCTGGAACGTGTTGCCGCTGGTCAGGTAGCTTTCCTCCAGATCGCCCTGCTTGATCATGACCTCATATCCGGTAACATTCACACAATGATCCCAGGAAAGGGAAATGGACTTGCTGCCGGCATTTGCCGTCAGTCCTTCCGGAATATCCATCTTCGGTTCCGGGATCCGTTCTTCCATGCCGTTGACAAATTCGACTTTGGAGATTTCCGCCAGGTTATTGTTGTTCTGCATGCCCATAATGGTCAGGGAAACCTTCTTGACCGCCACCTGGCCGCCCAGATGCACCTGAATGTTGCCGTGGACATCCTGCGTAACCGTCACCTGCGAGGCTTCCTTCGTCAGATAATTGACCGTACTGTCAATGGCATGTATCTCTGACACCAGCTCTCCGCTTTCATTCACAAAAGACACTTCCACCGTTGCCTTGGAAATGGGATTGCCGTCGTCTGCTTCAATGACGATGCCGTCCATCTCCACATTGTCCTCCGGAATCGTAAACTCCAGCGAAACCGGGTTCTGATCAGAGATGGGAACGTCCACCATAACGTCGTTGCCATTCTCATCTTTTACGGGATCTCCGTTTTCGTCACGCAGTAATTCCTGCGGCGGCGCAAGTACGACAGTCCCTTCCTTTTCCAGAAGCTTTTCCAGACTGCCGTCCCCTCTGATTTCCGTTCCGACGCCTACGGAAGGCTTCACATAAGACGCGGGCACGGACTTTTCCTCCTGTGCCGCCGTATAGGCCGGCGGGATCTGATATCCCTTTGCAAGGTATTCCAGATCCGCCAGATCTGTCTTTTTGTCGCCGTTCAGGTCGGTTTCCGCGGAATACGTTCCGGCGTCAATGGCGTCCGTCAGTATCCGGCGGTCGGCGTCGTCTATCTGTTTATCACCGTTCACATCCCCGATGAGAATAACGCCGGGATTGGGAAAATTGTCCGCATAATCCAGACCGTCCACAAATCCGGTGGTGACTTTTATGGTACTTACGCTGTCCTTCACCGTAACCTGCTGGGTAAAGGTCTGGAATCCGGGTGCGTCAATGGTCAGCGTATAGTCGCCGTTGGCCAGGTTTTTGAACCCGACTTCCGTTTTGCTTTTCTGCTGCTGCAGATCCGGCGCCAGGGTAATGGTCTGGGCCTGCTGGCCGCTTAACCCCACCGTAAAGTCCACGGATTTCTGCAGCACCAGCGCCGGGCCGATTTCCACATTGACCCGCCCGTTTCCGGCCGCAGCGTTTCCGGCTGTACTGCCGTCTGCCGCGGAAACCCACGTGCTCTGTGACAGTGCAAACGTCAGCGCCAGGAAGCAGGCAGCTGCTCTTTTCCATAATTTCATACTCGCATACTCCTCTCTTTATTTTCATGGTATGAATAAACTTTTCCTGATGCAAAGACCGGGGCATATCCCACCATCTAGTCTGTGCATTTTTTTTAACATACCATATCTTGTATACCAAATTCAACCGGAATTTATGCCGGGAACCGCTTTTTTCGAAAGTGGTTTCGGACTGCATAAAAAATAGGCTTCGCCTATTCAACTCCCCTACCCCTCAATCTTGAGGGGTGGGGTTTCTTTTTGTGCCGGCTTCTGTCATAATAATCTTATGAATATCTTACAAAAAA
>CANRIM010000042.1 GCA_947630695.1 uncultured Lachnospiraceae bacterium | reverse complement strand
CTGCAACCATAACGATTGCTAATAACTTTTTCATTGTAATCTCTTCCTTTCTTTTTTTATAAAAAGTGCAATGCGTTTACAAAGTGTAGTCTACCAAATAGACCTTTCCTTGTCAACCTTAAAATTGCACAATTTACCGGAAATATGTGTCCTTTCTGTCAAAAAATGTTTGTGCTAATTGCCAAAATGATTGATCAAACGCGCCGCATATCTGAGCACATCCAGCGCATCGCCGGAATCCACAACATTGTCGCCGTTTACATCTGCCGCCGTATATCGATCTCCTTCCAGCGTATGCAGCTTGGCCGCATGCTGCAAAATCATCAGTGCATCTGACGCGGTAACATTTTTATCCTGATCTACATCACCAATCATCGTATCAGACGGTTCCGTTGCATTCGGATCTTCGCTGCTGTTCATGGTAATCGTCGCATCCGCCTTTACCTCAATATCGGCAACTTCCGTTCCGAGTCCCAGTTCCGCCACCGAAAGTCCCAGTTCGGCTGTTGTTCCATCCTTGCTGATCCTTTTCTTCGATGTGAATGTCAGCTGGCCAATCTTCCCGGTTTTGCTTTTCATGGCCTCATCCACCGTCACGCCGGCAAAAACCACCTCTCCGTCTGTATCGGTATTCATTTCATAATATGAATATTCCCCATCCGGCATGTTGACGAATGTCTTATCCGCATCCCGGACAAGGGTCAAACTGGATTTATCATACGTTACCGTAATATCAAAACACTGCATGTCGATCTCGCCTTCCACGCAGATGGGAACCACCAGCTCCGTTTTACTTCTCTCGACCTGGTAAACCGTCACATCTTCAAGATACACCTTCGGTTTTTCTCCTTCGGCAAACGCAATCATACTGAACAGCGTTGCAAGCAGCGAAACGATCAGTGTGATCGTGATGATCTTTTTCAGTTTCATGTTTTTTTCCTTTCTTTTTGATTTGTATTTTTCAGAAATAAGCATGTAATCCTGTATTTCAGTTTATCAGACACATTACAAAAAATCAAGATGAATACCCGGATTTCATCTGTATTTTACGCTGAAATCAATTAGTAATTTTTCCGTTTACGTCACTAAAACCCAGGATTTGAACCACTGCAGCCAGCGGAACACAAAGTTTTTGTCCACCGGATATCCCGACAGCACCGGATAGAACATTGCAAACAGTATGATCACCCCTGCGATATAGACAAATACCGCATATTTCCGACGGGCATTGTCTTTGACAAACTGCTGAAAACTGTAGCAGAGCATCAGAATCACAAAAGGCACCGACGGGAAATAATGGTAAATATAGGTTGTCCGATCCACAAACATCCAGGGCAGATATTCCGCCAGATATCCGATCACCAGAAAGCCTGCGTTTCTGTCGCGATTTTTGATCATCCGATATAAGACGTAGAAAAATGCGGGAATGCCTGCCCACCAGATCAGCGGGTTTCCAAAGGCGCTGATACCTTCCGAAACCGTATCGCTTACATGATAGGAATAATACCACATGGGCCGTGTCATCAGCGGCCACTGATACCATTTGGAGGAATACGAATGCTCCGATACCAGATTGGAATGATAATTATACATATCGATCGCATTTTTGTACGCTTTTTGCAGCAGAGTCTGGCCTTCCCGGCTCACAAACGGAATGTACGAAAGCACATAAATGAGCAGCGGTAAAAAGATGAAAACCAAAAAGCAGAACAGGATCGTCTGTTTCGTGCGCAGCGGGAATTCCCGGATCACCCTGCTGTGGGAAATACCGTCTGTACTCCCTTCCGGTTTTGTTTTCGCATACCGGTATGCTCCGTACCTGCGCCAAAGATCTGCGAAAAAGATCACCGCCAGGCCGCAGGCCGCATAAACGCCTGTCCACTTGCTTGCCATGGCAAAGCCCATCATCATACCGGACAGTCCCAGCGGAATCATCACTTTGCTGAACTTCCTGTCATAATAGCTCATCTGCGTGTATTTATACATATAATAATACATCAGGATGATGAACAGCGTAACAAACACGTCGATGGTGGCGATCCGGGTCTGTGTAAAATGCATGAAATCTGCCGCAAACATCAGCATGGCGGTGGTGGCGATCCATCGCTTCGAAAACATTTTTTTTGCAAATACATAAATGCAGGGCAGCATAATGATACCGAAGATGGTACCGGCAATCCGCCATCCGAAAGGAACCATTCCGAAGATCAGAATGCCGCACATGATAAATATCTTTCCAAGGGGCGGATGGGTCCACTCATAGCTGTAAAGGCCCTGGGTATATTCCCATGCGGTTCTGGCATGATAAATCTCATCAAAATACGTACCGTTTAATTTGGATTCCCGCTCCGGAATCAGATCCGTCTCGTCAAAGAGCGCGGGACAGACTTCCGGATTAGACGGCGTGATATAATTTCCGTCTTCATCCACAAAAGTCAGTTCCCAGATGGAAGCCTGATTCGACAGGGAAGTCATACGCACCGCCTTGGTTTCCACAATCTGTGTAAACTCCTGATCCGACCAGTTGAAGACGCTTTTAAATTCCTGATCATTCAGTACCTTGATCCATGTGCCGTCCGCATCCTGCACTTCAAAGTCGTAATGCGCATTATGATAATTTCCCAGATAATACCAGATTTTCTGAATACGGACCGGTTCATCAAAGGTAAAGACATACTGCTCGTTTGCCGTTTTCGCAGTCCAGCCCGACTGCGGCGCCTGCAGGTCCCCCAGCTGAAACAGGGCGACTGCGGAATACAGCAGTGTAATCACCAGCATAATCAGGACGTCCTTTTTTTCGATCCTGGCCATGGGGCGGGACGTAAACAGATGCTTTTTGCTTTGGGGATCCGCTTCCTTGCTCCGCAGAGAAAAAATTTGCTTTAACGCAATATTTTTCCCCGATCCCTTCTGTTTCAGGAAACGGAAGAAACAGAATACCATGAAAGCAAACGCCAGCGTCATGAAAGCACCGATGATTGCTCTGGATGGATCATCCCAGTCATAGTTTTCCGGATCATAACCTACAAACACATGTATGACGTTCAGGAAGTGAACCGCTGACAACACAAAGTACAGGCATATCGTTTCGATCTGCGGATTGACCACATAATACAGGATCAGCAGGATCAGCGCCGGGTACATATACCGCTCATGCATGCGCACCGACAACGTAAATATGCCCGTAATCAGAAAGGCCGCCATGAAGAAATATTTCGAACGGTCCTTCTTCCGCTTCCACCAGAACCATATGGTGAATGCAAACACGCACACAACGAAAAACATGCCCCAGAACAATGCCGGGAGTCCAAGAACCTTTGTGGTCTGATCTTTCCAGTTCATGCCCAGCATCGCCCAGAAGTTGTACGCATTGACCGACGCAAACTTATAGGAAGTCACCGTACTCACATACTGTGAAATCACATCACCGATACCGAAAGGCAGCATCAGCAAAAACAGTCCGGCAATGGAGCCCAGCCCGGCAAAGAGGTTTCTGAAAAACTTATTCCATGTAAAGCCGTCCATAAAGACATGCTCTATAATGGCCAGAAGCAGAACAGGTGCGATAAATGCGACCTGGGGCTTGATCAGAATACCGATACAGAACGCGATATACGCATACGGCATCTTCTTTTTATAAATATAATAAATCGTCAATACCGCAAACAGTGTAAAAATAGAGTCAACCTGTCCCCATGCCGCCGAATTGATGATAATTGCCGGATTGAACAGATAAAGCAGCGTACAAATCAGCGCATTGGCCTCGCCGATCTTTTCTCTGCCAAACCGGTAAATCAGCAGGCCCGAAATCACATCGCAAAGCACTGCAGGAAATTTAATGAGCAGCATCGAAGCAAACGCATAATAATCCGTCAATCCAAACAGCTTCCGCAGGCCGCCCAACAGCCACAGCACATAAAGATAACCGGGCGGATAGTCACAGAACCCGCCGGAAGAATAAAATCCTCCGATTCCGTTGGAAAACAGGGAATCAGCCCAGCTGGTAAAGCAGTTGATATCGGTACTGAATCCCCTGATCAGACCACTGAGCAGCAGCCTGACAAGCAGCGCAATGCCCAGTGCCTGCAGGCAGGCAGATGATATTTTCTGTCGTTTCTTTTGCTCAACAAGCATATCCGACATCCCTTTCAAAAAATATTAGTAATAGGATACCATACAGGCGCAAATTCTTCAAGAAAAGAATAATGCCCCGCCGCTGATTTCAGCGGCAGGGCATTAAAGATTGATTCATTTAAACTTTATCTGCGCTTAGTCTTCCAGCGCCTCTTCTTTTCTGCGAATCACTACGATCGTACAGAAGGCTGCTGCCAGAAGAACAAACGGAATTGCTACGGAAGCTGCGTCGCCTGTCTGGCCTGCCTTAGACGTTCCTGTCTTGGAGGTGTCGCCGCTGGTGCTGCCGGTTTTCTGCTGCATTGCTGCGAAACGTCCCATCGCATCTGTGCTGAATACAACTGCAGAACCGGATACGCTGGTTGACATGGCCTTCACATCTGCCATACGAACAACCGACATCTTGGACGCAGTATATCCGGCCGGAGCCATAGATACCGAAACAGGAGCCGTCGGGGTATACGGAGCGCCATCCAGTGACAGTGAAATATCGTAAAGCTGAACGACCTGCTTATCCACATCAATGCCGGCACCTTTCAATGCCGCATTTGCTGCAGTATACTCTGCTGCTTTATCCGCTGTACCGAGTTTCATGTATTCCAGATGAATATCACCTGCTCTGTCCGCCGGATAGCTGCCTGCAGCCAGTGTAACGGTAACTTCTTTATCTACAGAAGGAATGCTTAAGCTGCCGTCAGCGTTCTGTGTACCAGATGTGCTGCTTCCAACAGTGTTTGAAGGTGGTGTCGGATCACTCGGGGTATCGCTGCCGCCTGCCTGCCAGTCGGGCGTATCTACTGTAATGCCGGCAACTGCACTCTTGGACTTGGCATCTGCCTGCGCTGTTGTATACAGAGTCTCGATCTGTTCATCATTCAGCGCCACGTCATAGAAGTTAACATCATCGATATAACTTTCCACAGTTGATCTGTATGTCATGCTGCTGCCTATGCCATACATCATACCGAAGTAGGCAGAGGTATCTGCCTGGGTCAGGAATGTCATCAGCGGCGTAGCGCCTGCATTGTCCGAACCGAAGCGAATGCTTGAGAAGGAATCCAGATATTTATGATAATATCCGTCGTAGAATCTCGGGCCATAGAACGTAGGTCCCTGGGGATCTTCCAGATTGTTGTCCAGTTTCTTACCGTCAAAGTACATGTAGATGCCGGAATTCTTGAGAACCATGGTTGCATAATGCCACTCTGCAGTGGATGCCAGTCTCTTACTCCACTCATCTTCCAGTCTATCCGCTTCCTCATCATAGCCGGCTCCGGTGGGATCTGTATTGCCGTTCTTCTTCGTGGACTGCTGATAGTGGTTTTTCAGCGTTCCGTTTACCGATGTGTCAACACCCGCCATAAACATCGCGTCACAGCTGTTGTTTGCCCACAGTCCGGTTCTTGTAGGCTCTTTTTTTGCGTCCGCCTGCATTTTATCATGTGAAATGGTTTTCGGCTCATCGGCAAACGTTACGGTAACACCTTCGCCGATATTACCGTTCTTATCCGGAACACTTCTGAACCAGTAGGAAATGGTTGCGCCGGTAAGGTCTTTGCCTGCAAACGGATTTGTAAACTTCAGCGCGCTTGTCTTTGTAGCCTTGCTTGTATGCAGCTTCAGTACCTTACCGAATGTTGCTTCATTGACTACGGAAGGTGCCTTGACGGCTTTGTCGCCGGTGGATGTATCATTGGCGTCGAAGCCTGTCAGGCCTGCAGGGATACTTCCCACATCAGCATTGTCAAAGTTCATCTGCAGAACCGGCTGGGGAATCTCCGTGGTGCCGGCTTTTTCATCTTTTGACTGATTGTACAGCACTGCGGCTTCATCTTCCGTCAGAGGTACCTTGAAGAATTTAATGTCGTCCATCAATACGCCGTCCAGCGTACCGATCTGCTGATCGGTCATCTGTGCTGCGCAGCCCTGATTGCCCAGATACAGCACGGTATCTTCATCGGAAATCCATTCCATCATGGTCTGTGCCATGGCATTGGAAGGTCCGTCGTTCAGTGTACCGTCTGCAGACCATTCGCGTACACCGCTCCATACGCTTCCTCTTTGCCAGGGTGTATGGATACCAAAGCCTTTATTGAAATGCTTTTTGCCATTCTCCATTTGAAATGCCGGTGAAGCAGTCGTATATCCAAAAACGCCGTCCATATCTGTGTACGCTTCGCCGTCCACATAGAACCTGACCTCGTCATTCTTCATGACACAGATTACATAATGCCACTCATCCGGCGCATCGGTAACTGTTTTATCTCCAATGAAATAAAAGAGGTTCTTGTCCCGCAGCTCAATAAATTCGCCTTCTTTTGCAGTTTTCGGGTTCAGATCCGTAGCGCCCCTTATTGCTTTAGACTGGGTCTCGGATATCGCTTCTGTTGTATAGTCGTCTTCCATGAAATGGAAGGTGTCGGAAGCCGCAATCTGCAGGGAGCCGTTAACATAGCCTCTTCTGACCATGCTGCCTTTGGTCGTATCAAGCTCCTTGAATTCATTGTAAACGTTCGGTCCTATCGGATACAGATAGATGGTCTCGCCTTTATCCGTTGTAAGGGGACCTACCTGCTCAGAACCGTTCCACCTGGCGTCGCCATCTTTTACTTCAAAGTAAACCTTGTTGGTGGCAGAACCTTCATATTTGGGATTCAGACGCACCAGCGGACCGTAATCCTCCGCTACAATATAGTCTTTACTGTTTGCTGCGTCATACGCGCTGCCTTCTGTTGCCTTGATCGTTTCTCTGGTCCCAAGCCTGTACTGCGGATCATCATCGCTGTAGGCTTCCGCTGCCTCATGCTTTGCAAGATCATCTACCTGATATGTAACATTCTCACCGTTGGGATCCAGTGTGGAAGGATCAGCCTTGTCATCTCTCTGAATGTTCTCAAAGGTAAAGAGTACGCTGTCGTTTAAGACCGCACCCGCCTTATCGGTCGGTGTCGCCTCCCGCGGCTCGGGAACCTTTACCCAGTAAGCAATCGATACGCCTTTTTCCCACTGAGGGCCATTCGGCAGCTTTTCGAGATCTTTCTTCCAGTGGCTTTCATCCTCCGTCAAGTCCAAACCGGCGAAAGGATTCTTGATCTGAACCGCGCTGTGCGCTGTCAGTTCCTCCTGGATGACACTGCCGATCGGAACCGTATCGTCCACCTTGTCGGATTTCGTTTTTACTTTTTCTTCGATTTTCATCGTGGAATCCAGACGGAATACGTTACCCATCTCAGGATCGTCATAGGTCGTGGGCTGGTTGCCGACTACGCCGGTTACATAGTGGTAATTGCCCTCGGTGCCTTCAATGGCCGGATTGTCCGTCCATTCAAAAACCAATTTTCCGTTCTCTACCGGATAAGCGCCGTTTTCCTTGCGCTCTTCAAACATCAGACGGGGACCCACGCCCACAACTTTGAGCTCGTTCTCTTTGGCCTCGCCCTGGAAGCCTTTTTCAAAATCAAGCTCCATGATCGGCTCGGGCACTTCCACGTCTGCCGCCTCCACAACTGCAGGTTCCGGGCTGACCGCTGCGGTCACTGCCGCGGTAAGCGCGGAAACCGGCATTGCCATGACGACTGCCAGTAAAGCAGTGATGCCTGAACGCGCAGCTTTTGCCGCTTTTGTTCTGTTCATCTTTTTCATGACTGTTTTCCTTTCCTGATTTAAAATTGCATTTCTACTAACTGCATTTTATTGTATAATCGTTATTAGTATAATGAATTCAGACCGAAAAATCAAGTGATTTTGCCCGTCAAAATGTATAACAAATTTCGGTACATTTGTAAATTATTACTAATTTCCAAACAGGTCAAAAATACTGATCTGGTTGCTTTCGGCCATGCCGTCCAGAATGCCCAGACCGGCCAGGGTCTCGATGGCGGACTTGCCGATCCTGCAGCGGTTCATCATGTCTTCCCGGGAAAGAAATCGTCCTTTTGCGGCTTCTTCACAGATGGCCGCCGCGGCTTTGGCGCCCATACCGTCGATGCTTGCCAAGGATGGCATGATTCTCCCGTCTTCGGTAATGATGAAGCGGTCTGCCTTTGCCTGATACAGATCAATGGGTGCGAAGGAAAAGCCCCGCGCGTACATTTCCCGCACCAGCTTCATATCCCGGATTTCCTCCTGCTCCGTAGCCGTCAGCTTTCTTTCCTTTGCCAGTGCCTCCAGTTCTCTGAAATGCCGTTCCAGTTTTTCCCTGCCGAAAGCGTTTTCCGCATACCGGAAGCCTGTGCCGCGGATGGCCAGATAGGAAGCATAGTAAGCCAGCGGATGGTAAATCTTGTAATACGCGATCCGGCAGGCCATCATGACGTAGGCCGCCGCATGGGCTTTCGGGAACATGTACTGGATCCGTTCGCAGCTCCAGATATACCAGTCCGGCACCTGATGGGCGGACATGGACTCCTTCCATTCCGGTTTCAGCCCCCGGCCCTTTCTGACGGATTCCATGATGGTAAAGGACTCCGCCGGGTCCATGCCTTTTTCCATCAGATACAGCATGATATCGTCACGGGTACAGATGGCGCCTTCCAGCGTGGTCTTGCCTTCTTTGATCAGTGTCTGGGCATTGTTCAGCCACACGTCCGTGCCGTGGGACAGTCCTGAAATCCGTACCAGATCCGAAATGCTTTTCGGTTTGGTATCCAGGAGCATCTGAATAACGAAATCGGTACCGAATTCCGGTATGCCCAAGCAGCCCAGCGGACAGGAAATGTCCTCCGGCGTAATGCCCAGGGCTTCCGTCCCCTGAAACAGAGACATGATTTTCGGATCGTCGATCCGGATGCTTTCCGGGTTGATCCCGGTGATATCCTGCATGATCCGCACCACCGTCGGATCATCCTTGCCCAGAATGTCCAGTTTTAACAGATTATGTTCAATGGAATGATAATCAAAATGGGTGGTTATGATGCCGCTGGATACGTCGTTGGCCGGATACTGCACCGGGGTAAAGGTATGTATCTCCTCTCCCTTCGGCAGCACCACGATGCCGCCGGGATGCTGTCCCGTGGTCCGGCGCACGCCTACCAGATGCCGGCTGATTCTGGTCAGCTCGCACTGGCGTTTCACTATATTGCGCTTTTCATAGTAGGACTTCGCATACATGAAGCCGGTTTTTTCCGCCAGCGTTCCGATGGTTCCCGCCTTGAAGGTATGGCCCTTGCCGAAGATCACTTCCGTATAGGCATGGGCCTGGGTCTGGTATTCGCCGGAGAAATTCAGATCGATATCCGGTTCCTTGTCGCCTTTGAATCCCAGGAAGGTTTCAAAGGGAATGGAAAATCCGTCTTTTTTCAGCGGCTGCCCGCATTTGGGGCAGTTCTGCTCCGGCAGATCGCAGCCGGAACCGCTGCCTGCGGACCGGACCGTTTCCGAATCAAAGTCGTGATATTTGCAGGCCGGACAATAATAATGGGGCGGCAGCGGGTTGACTTCGGAGATGCCCGCCATGGTGGCCACAAAGGAGGAGCCCACCGACCCCCGGGAACCTACCAGATAACCGTTTTCATTGGAATTTTTCACCAGCAGATGCGCAATCATGTAAAGGCTGGCGTATCCGTTGGAAATGATGGACTGCAGTTCCTTTTCCAGCCGGGTGGACACTTCCTCCGGCAGCGGATTTCCGTACATGGCTTCGGCCGTGCCGTAGCAGAGATTTTTCAGGTCTTCTTCCGCGCCTTCGATCACCGGGGCGCATTTGTCCGGGCGCACCGGAGAGATGTACGCGATCCGGTCGGCGATGTTCCGGGTGTTTTCCACCACGATTTCGTAGGCCTTTTCTTCTCCCAGATAGGAAAACTCCGCCAGCATCTCGTCGGTGGTGCGGAAATACAGCGGCGTGCTTTCATCCACGCCGGCATATCCCCGGCTGTCCTGAATGATTTTCCGGTAGATTTCATCCTCCGGATCGATAAAATGGGCGTCGCAGGTGGCAGCCACCGGCTTGTTCATCTGTGCACCGAGATCCACGATCCTGCGGTTTAAGTTTCTCAAATCCTCCTCTGTCTTCATGTCGTAGCGGTCTTCCCGCAGCATGAAGCCGTTGTTGGCAATGGGCTGGACTTCCAGATAGTCATAAAATGCGGCCACTTCCTCCAGCTGTCTTTCATTTCTGCCTTTCAGCACGGCCCGCATCAGTTCCCCCGCTTCGCAGGCGGAGCCGATCAAAATGCCTTCCCGGTGGGCGGCAATGAAGCTTTTGGGAATCCGCGGTACGTTATGAAAATACCGGGTATGGGATGCGGAGACCATCCGGTACAGATTGCTTCTTCCGATTTCGTTGGCCGCCAGCAGAATGATATGGTACCGGGGGGATTTTTGGATGAAGCTGTCGCTTTCTTTTGCCTTGTCATTCAGTGCGGAAAGATCTGTCAGACCTTGCGCTTCCATCATCTCCGCCAGCCTGCCGTACAGCAGCGCGGCAGCTTCCGCGTCCTCACAGGCCCTTGTGCGGGTCCGCACCGGGATGCCGAGGCTTTTCAGCGTCTGATCCAGCCGGTAACCTTTCAGCTCTGTCAGGCAGATCCTGGCCACACCCGTCAGATCGAGCATCGGCGGCTTTTCGGTGATGCCGCAGGATTCCAGCTGCGTTTCCAGGCAGTCCGGATCCCGGTCCAGCGTATATGTCGCCAGCAGGCAGCCTTCGGCAAATGCCAGAAACTCCCGGAGCACCGTTTCCTTTTCCTCTGCCTGTGCCCATGCGTCGGCGTCGATATGATATTCATCGATTTTTTGCACGGGAAGGGGTTTCGCGGTTTGGATGAAGCGCTGAAACTGCGCCACCGGTTTTCCGTCTTTGCATTTGACGGCGCCCAGTTCAAACAGTTCCGTATGGAGGGCGTATTCTGCCGTGGTCCGAAGGGTATATACCACAGTATCGCAGCCGGGCCGCAGCCCTTTCGCCCGCCGCGCAACGGGCGTCAGGTCGTCCACCATATAGCCTTCCAGCCCGTAAATCGGCTTCAGATTCTTGATTTCTTTCTTATTTAAGTATTTCAGCACGTCGGTAAAGGCATGCACCACGCCGTGATCCGTCACCGCCATGGCGTCATGCCCCCATTCCACTGCCCGGGCGATCATCTCGGCAGCGGAGGGGATCGCATCGTGTTCGCTCATATTGCTGTGAAAATGCAGCTCGACACGTTTTACCTTTGCCTCGTCTTTGCGTTTCGTAAAAAAGTTTTCGGTTTTCTTAATGGCGCTGACCGGAGAGATACACAGTGTCTTTTCGAAGCTGTCGATATCAGCCCGGCCCTGTATTTCCACAAAGGTTCCGACCTGCAGCGTTTTCTGCAGTTCTTCCCAGTCTTCGGTTTTAATAAAGCATTTGCATACAATGCTGTCGGTTCCGTCGTAAATACTCATGGAGAGCATGTATTTTTCGCCGCTTTTCAGAAGCCGCGGTTCCAGCTCGAAAATCCGGCCGTGTACCGCCACCTCGCCGCTGGGCTCCGTCAGATCTGCCAGCGTGGTAAAGGACAGCTTCTTTTCCCGGCCGTAGAGTACATTCGGATCTGCCGGCGCATATTTGCTGCGGTATTTTGGATTTCGGCCGCCCGCCGCGGGCTTTGCCTCTTTCTTCCCTGCAGCGGCAATGGCTTCCTGCGCTTTCTTTCGGATTTCTTCCAGTTCTTTTTCGTAGGCCGCGTCAAAATCCGGTGTAGAAATACTTTTGGTTTCCGGCGTCGCCTGCGCCGGGGCTGTTTCCGTTTCCGCCATCGACGCTGCCCGCGCTTCCGCTGCCAAAGCTTCCGTTATTTCCGGAACAGGTTCTTCCTTCATCCTGCTGTCCGGAGCCACTTTTACATACAGCTGCAGGGAAAGATCGTCGAAGATCTGCGTCTGCAGCGCATAGCTCACCTCATCCAGACTGCGCGCATCCAGCGTTTCTTTCAGCGAAACCTGCAGCGTCGCCCGGTTATTTTTCCGGTTGACCGACAGACGGTCAACAAAAATCGCATTTGTAATATCCGCAAGGGAGGCCTCTGCCTGAAAGGTGGGAAAAGCCTCCGCCAGTTTTTTCGCTTCCATTATCCATTGTCCTTCCAGTGTTCCAGTTCATACCGAAGGGCCGGCAGAAATTCCGATTCTTTCAGCTTCCGGATGATCTGTCCCTTTTTGATCAGTACCCCTTCCCGGTTGCCGCCGGCAATGCCCAGATCCGCCTCCTTCGCTTCCCCGGGGCCGTTGACCACGCAGCCCATGACAGCCACTTTGATCTGCAGCTGCGGAAAATCCTTCACCATTTCTTCCACCTGACCGGCCAGACCGATCAGATCAATATTTGTTCTGCCGCAGGTAGGGCAGGAAATCACTTCGATTCCTTCCCTGCGCAGGCCGAGGCTGCGCAGAATCGCCCTGGCGCTTTTGATCTCCTCCGTCGGATCTCCGGTCAGGGACACCCGCATGGTATCGCCGATGCCTTCATAGAGCAAAATGCCCAGTCCCACCGCAGATTTGATATTGCCGCTGTAAAGGGTGCCCGCCTCCGTGATGCCGATGTGCAGCGGATAATCCGTGGCCCTGGCCAGCAGCTTGTGGGCGGCAATGCTTAAAGGCACATTGGAGGATTTGATGCTGACCACGATTTTGTCATAACCGCAGTCCTCTATCTCCTTTACCTGCCGCAGAGCGCTTTCCACCAGCGCTTCCGGCGTGACTTTGCCGTAACGGTCCAGCAGGGCTTTTTCCAGCGATCCGCCGTTGACCCCCACCCGAATGGGAATGCTTTTTTTCGCCGCCGCGTCCACCACAGATTTTACCCGTTCTCTGCCGCCGATGTTGCCGGGGTTGATCCGGATTTTATCCACGCCGTTTTTGATGGCTTCCAGCGCCATCCGGTAATCGAAATGGATATCCGCCACCAGCGGAATATGGATCTTTTCCCGAATCTTCGGGATGGCTGCCGCTGCCGCCGCGTCATTGACCGTCACCCGGACGATCTCGCAGCCGGCTTCTTCCAGCGCTAAGATCTGCCTGACAGTGGCTTCCGCGTCCGCTGTTTTCGTATTGGTCATGGACTGTATCGCCACCGGCCGACCGCCGCCGATGATATGGTTTCCGATTTTAATTTCTTTTGTCATGGACTTCTCCTGTCGTAAAAGGGAATAGGAAAAAATGCCCTGCGGATTGTTTCGTGCTTCGCACTTTCATATTATATAAATAAGTTATACACATCATGGGCCAGTACCACCACCATCAGCAGCATCAGCAGGGAAAAGCCGATCATATTGATCATACCTTCCACCTTCTGCGGGAGCCGCCTGCGGGTGATGATTTCCAGCAGGAAGAACAGGATCCGCCCGCCGTCCAGCGCCGGAATCGGCAGCAGGTTCATGACCCCCAGATTGGCGGACAGCAGGATCGCCAGATTGAGCATGTTGACAAAGACATACAGCGCGCCGTCTTTTTTGCTCTCATTATAGGTGTCTCCGATAACGCTGACAATGCCCACCGGCCCCGATACATTTTTGAAGCTAACCTGCCCGGTCAGCAGCATCCGCAGGCTCTGCACCGTGGTTTTAATCCAGTAGCGCAGCTCATAGGCGCTGTACTGCAGGGCGTGGAAGAAACCGCCCTTCACCCGGCTGGCGCTGTTGTCGCTGGCAAAGCCATGGGAATAAGAAGTCACTTTCTCCGGCGTCACCGAAATCTCCAGCTCTGCGCCGCCGCGCAGGACCGTGACGATCAGCCTGCTTCCCTCAGAGCCCCGAATTTTCTGAATAATATCCTGATCGCTGCCAACGGTTTCTCCGTTGACGGCCAGGATCTCATCCCCGCTTTTTAAGCCTGCTTCCCGGGCAGGGCTGACATCGGTAAAGCTGTCAATTTTCGTGCTGTTTTCGGCAATATACATGCCGATTTGATAAAACTCCTGCTTTTCGGGCGCAACGAGGATTTCCTTTTCGACGGTTTTTCCGTTTTCCTCCCGCGCGACTACAAGCTCCATGGATTCCGAAGGATATACGGTCTGGGCAAAGGAAATATCTCTGGACAGATACACCTTCGACCCGTTCAGACGCAGCACCTGATCTCCTTCCATCAGACCGGCCGCTGCCGCCGCACCGTTTTCCTCCACATATGTGATTCTGGGCTCGTCATATCCCATGATCAGGATAATCACCAGCGCCAGCAGAAATGCCATAATAAAGTTAAAGACGGGACCGGCCGCCACCACGCTCAAACGCGCCCAGACGCTTTTGTTATTAAAGGCCCGGTCGTCTGCAGCGTCCGCTTCCACGTCCTCGTCCATCACACAGCTGCCGCCGAAGGGAAGCAGCTTAATGCAGTATTTCGTCTCGCCTTTCGTAAAGCCTGCCAGGGTCGGGCCCAGTCCCAGCGTAAATTCGCTGACACGGATATGATTGGCCTTGGCCAGCAGGAAATGTCCCAGCTCGTGAAACAGTATAATCAGACTGAAAATGATAATTGCAAATACAATATTCATATTCCAAACTGCCTTTCATGCAAAAACAATGAAGTCATTTCAACCATTCTTCTATTTTTATGCGGATTTCCTGTTCAATATTTAAAATTTCTTCCAGCGAAGGCTCCGGCAGTACCGCATGTGCCTTCATGGCCCGTTCGATCAGTTCCCATATGCCGGGGAAACTGATTTTTTCCGCCAGAAAGGCTGCCACCGCCGCTTCATTTGCCGCATTGAACACCACCGGCATGGAACCGCCCTGCCGGCCTGCGTCCAGTCCCAGCTGCAGTCCGCGGAAGGTCTCCAAATCCGGCCGTTCAAAGCTTAAACTGCCCAGCGCGCAAAAATCCACCCGGGCGCCGTCCAGCGCTTTACGCTCCGGATAAAACAGCGCATACTGAATGGGCAGTTTCATATCCGGCATCCCCAGCTGGGCAATCACCGCCCCGTCCGCATACTGCACCATCGAATGAATAATGCTCTGGGGATGCACCAGGATTTCGATTTTCTCCTGAGGCACCTCAAAGAGCCATGACGCCTCCATTACCTCCAGGGCTTTGTTCACCAGCGTGGCGGAATCAATGGTGATCTTGCTGCCCATGCTCCAGTTGGGATGGGCCAGCGCATCGGCAGGACGTACCTGCTGCAGTTGCTGCCTGTGCATACCGCGGAAAGGCCCGCCCGAGGCTGTCAGCAGCAGCTTCTCGACGCAGGCTCTGTTTCTTTCTTCCATGGATTGAAAAATCGCGCTGTGCTCGCTGTCCACCGGCAGGATGCGCACCTTCTTCCGCTTTGCCAGCGGCATGATCAGATGCCCCGCCGTTACCAGCGTTTCCTTGTTGGCCAGCGCAATGTCTTTGCCCGCTTCTATGGCCGCGATGGTGGGCCGGATGCCGATCATTCCCACAAAAGCGGTGAGCACCATATCGTTTTCTTCCAGTACCGCCGCTTCTTCCAGTCCTTCCATGCCTGCCAGCACACGTACCGGCAGATCGGAAAGCCGGACTTTTAAATCCGCCGCCGCCTGTTCATCTAACACCGCCGCCACAGCAGGATGAAACTGTCTTACCTGCTGTTCCAGCAGCTGTATATTGGATCTGCAGGTCAGGGCGCTCACGCGGATATCCGCATGCCGGGCCGCAATGGAAAGGGCCTGGGTGCCGATGGAGCCTGTAGATCCTAAGATCGCTATTGTTTTTGTCACTGTTTTCTCCGTATTGTCTATCGTATCAGCAGCGCCAGATAATAGATGATGGGCGCTGTAATAATCACACTGTCAAATCTGTCCATAATGCCGCCGTGCCCGGGAATCAGCTTGCCGTAGTCCTTGATGCCGTACTCCCGCTTGATGGCGGAGGCCGCCAGATCGCCGAACATGGATACAAAAGCCCCTGCCGCGCAGATCAGTCCGTACATCAGCGACGGATGGGCAGCCTCTCCGATCCGGTTGACCACTGCCGCATACAAAAGTCCCAGCAGAAACGCGCCGATGATGCCGCCGGCCGCGCCTTCAATGGATTTCTTCGGGCTGAGCTTCGGCGTCATCTTGTGGTTGCCGATGGTCTTGCCGGTCAGCATACCGACACAGTAGGCACAGGTGTCGGCGCCCCAGCTGCAGAAAAAAATCAGCCATACCAGGATCTTCCCGTGCTGCAGGGTTTCCGCCGTCAGATAAATAAAGGAAATGGGCACCACCGCGTAAAAGAACGAGAAAAACGTCATGGCGATTTTTTCCGCTTTGTATCCCGGATAGGCAATCACCATCAAAAACAGCAGCGCCATCAGAAATACGCAGGCAAACAGCCAGACATATTTCAGTCCGAAGAGATACAGCATGGCATAATACGCCGCGCAGAAGAAATACCCGGCAATTTCCAGTGCATTCCTATGTTTTCCCGCACCGGTCTCCCTTATTCCGAAAGCCCGGAACAACTCGTCCAGTCCGATGACGGAAATCAAAAACATAGTGGCAAGGCATACGATGCCACCTGCGCGGATCGTAAGCACCGCAAGTATAATCAGCAGAATCCCGCTGAGCAGTCTGGTCCAAAACATCTTTCGCTCCTTTTCTCAGGCGCCGCCATAGCGCCGCTGCCTGCCGGCGTAGTATTCTACCGCTTTTTCCAGATCTTCCGGCGCAAAAGCGGGCCAGGGCACATCGGTAAAATACATCTCCGCGTATGCCAGCTGCCACAACAGATAATTGGAAATCCGCTGTTCCCCGCCGGGGCGGATCAAAAGATCCGGATCCGGCAGTTCTTTCGTATCCAGGCAGGCGCTGATTTTCTGTTCGTCGATTTCCTCCGGCGGTATGTGGGCTTCGGCCAGTTTCCGGCAGGCTCTCACGATTTCGTCCCGGCTGCCGTAATTGATGGCAATGGTCAGGTTGATGCCCGTATATGCGCTGGAAACCTCCTCCAGTTTTCGAATACTGGTCTGCAGTCCTTCGTCCAGCCGGGTGATATCCCCGATGACCCGGCAGCGGATGTTGTTTTTCTTCGCCCTTGTAAGGCTTGTCCGCATATACTGCCGAAGCAGCGTCATCAGTCCCTCTACTTCCTCCGGAGAACGGTTCCAGTTTTCCGTGGAAAAGCAGTAGACGGTCAGATAGCGGATCCCCATATTGTAAGCCGCTTCCACGATCCGGTCCAGATTTTTGGCCCCCTGCACATGTCCGTAGGACACGGGCATACCTTTGGATTTTGCCCATCTGCGGTTGCCGTCCAGGATAATTGCCACATGTTCGGGAATATTCATATACATTCCTTTCCCCGTGCTTTGAAAGAAAAGCCTCCGGACGGTTCCGGATGCCTGATCTTTTACGCCGCACTGTTTGAATAACGCTCAGAAGATTCACACCGCCGGGCGTGAATCTTCTCCTGCTTTCTTTTTATACCGTAAATACTTCTTTGGTCTTTTCTTCGACCATGCCGTCGATCCGTTTGACGAACTTGTCCGTCATTTTCTGGATATCCTCCTGCAGTTCATCCACGATGTCCTCACTGATATCCTTCATCTTCTTTACATATTCCACCGCATCCCGGCGAATGTTTCTGACTGCCACCTTCGCGGTCTCGCCTTTTTTCTTGACCCCTTTGGCAATCTCTTTTCTGCGTTCCTCGGTCAGCTGCGGGAATACCAGCCGGATGATCTTTCCGTCGTTCGTAGGCGTGATTCCCAGATCCGACGCCAGAATCGCTTTTTCGATCTCCTTCACCATCTTGGGTTCCCAGGGCTGAATCGTAATCATGCGCGCCTCCGGCACATTGACGTTGGCCACCTGCTGGATATCAGACATGGACCCGTAATAGTTTACTTTGATCTTGTCCAATACATGGGGGTTGGCACGGCCTGCCCGAATCGTCATAAATTCGCTGTTCAGGCTGGTGATCGCTTTTTCCATTCTTTCCTCGTAAGGAACCAGTCTTTCATCTGTCATTTCGTCTTCCTCCTTATACTTTGTTTTATGGAAGCGGCACGCGCGCCCGTGGCGCACCTGCCAAGTCGTCGGAAGGCATTGAAAGTTATGCTTCGCATAAGCCTTCCTC
>CANRIM010000041.1 GCA_947630695.1 uncultured Lachnospiraceae bacterium | reverse complement strand
CTGACTGTTACTAATCGGTCGAATGCTTGACCTTTGTACCAAGGAGGGACCCGCTTGCGGGAGGATTCCTTGGTGCCAGTACAGGAAGATGTACAGTGGCAGAAATGATTATCGAAATTTTATATGCAGTTTTGAAGGTACACGAGAAAATATAGAAAGCGGAAGCAGACACAGAAGACGGAAGGTCAGAAGTTGTCTGTCTATTCTGCTTCAATGATCCTCGATAGCTCAATGGTAGAGCACGCGGCTGTTAACCGCGGGGTTGTAGGTTCGAGCCCTACTCGGGGAGGTAAGGAAAGCCCGTAAGCGATGGTTGCTTACGGGTTTTTGCTGTTGCAAAGGCAGAAACAATACCTGTTATAGTAAAAATATTGCAAAACATTTGCGGATTGGGCTGGAAGCTATTGAAAAAAAATATGATTTGTGTCATAATAATCGAAGTTTGGGCAAGGAATATACTCTGAGAACAGAGTAGAACCGCGATTTGACATCGTCCCTTGTTATTGTGCGATAACAGGCGGCGATGTTTTTTATACAATCGGCATGACCTTAAAAAGAAAGGGGAAACAGAATGAAAGACAAAATCAACAGCATCTTATCCGAAGCGAAGGAGAAGATTTCTGCAGCTGTCAGCGAAATGGAACTGCAGAATATGAAGAGTGCATTTATCGGAAAGCAGGGCAGTCTAAGCTCGCTGATGAAAGAACTCCCGAAGCTGGATGTCTCCTTACGTCCCGAAATGGGAAAGCTGCTGAATCAGGCCAAAAATGAAGTAAAGGAACATATTGAGGAAAAAAGAATGGCTTTGAAGCTGAAAGCTTCGGAAGTGCCTGCGGATTTTGACTGTTCCGTTCCCGGTATTCTGCCTTCCGCGGGGGCGCTGCATCCGATCACGCAGATGTGTTATGATCTGAACGATACGTTCCGCTCCATGGGTTTTGAAATATTTGAAGAAGACGAGATCACCAGTGAATTTTATGCTTTTGATAAACTAAATTTCCCGCCGAACCATCCTGCGCGGGAGAGCATGGACACCTACTGGCTGGAAGGACACGACAGCGGCGCTACCAGTGAGAAGCTGTGCCTGCGTCCTCACCTGACCGGCGGAAGCGTCCGTTACATGCAGACCCACAAACCGCCTTATCGTTTTGTTTATCCGGGCCGGGTATACAGAAATGAGACGACGGACGCCCACCATGAAAGAGCGTTTTTCCAGTATGAAGCGCTGATCGTGGACAAGGACATTACATTTACATCGGGAAAAGTGATGATCAAAAGTATTCTCAGCAAGGTTTTCGGAACCGATGTGCCGGTACGGATGCGTTCCGGATTTTTTCCCTTTGTAGAACCGGGCTTTGAAATCGATATGCAGTGCCAGGTATGCGGCGGCAAGGGCTGCAGTGTCTGCAAGCATGTGGGTTGGATCGAGGTTATGCCGGGGGGCTCTCCGCATCCGAATGTGCTGCGGGCTGCCGGACTGGATCCGGCGGAATATACCGGTTTTTATGTCAATATCGGTCTGGACCGGCTGGTCATGATGCGGTATGGCGTAGACGACGTACGGCTGTTCCACAGCGCTGACTTAAGATTCCTGAAACAGTTCAGATAAGGAGAGAAAAGATGAAGTTATCATTATCATGGATTAAGGATTATGTGCAAATTCCCGAGGATATGGATCTGAAAAAGCTGGCGTATGATCTGACCATGTCCACGGTGGAAGTAGAGGACGCGGAGGATCTGGCCCGCCGATTCGATAAGATGATCGTAGGCCTGATCATGGAAGTGGCGCCCCATCCCAACGCGGATCGTCTGCGGGTCTGTAAAGTAGATATCGGCGGCGGAGAAGTCAAGGACATCGTATGCGGGGGCATCAATCTGAGAGCTGGCATGCGGGTCGCCGTATCCTGTCCGGGCGCGGTGGTGCGCTGGCATGGCGAGGGCGAGCCTGTGGTTATTAAAAATGCAAAACTCCGGGGCGTGGAATCATTTGGTATGATTTGTGCTTCCGAGGAAATCGGGCTGGGAGATCTGTTCCCGCCTGCGCAGGAGGCGGAAATCCTGGATTTGTCCGATTTTGACGTACCGGCAGGGACGCCGTTGGCGGATGCGCTGGATATGAACGATATTATTCTGGAAATAGATAATAAATCCATGACCAACCGCCCGGATCTGTGGGGGCATTACGGGATTGCCAGAGAGATTGCGGCGCTGTACAATCTGCCGCTGGCGGAGATACCGCCGTTTCAGCCGGAGGTTTCGTCTGATTTTCATGTTGACATCAAGGATCCCGAACGCTGCACCAGATATATCGGCGTGGAGATGTCCGGGGTGGAGGTAAAACCTTCACCGTATCAGATGCAGAACCGGATCTGGAAGGCGGGGATGCGGCCCATCAATGCACTGGTAGATATTACCAATTATGTGATGCTGGCTACCGGAAATCCTACCCATGCCTTTGACGCGGACAATATTACGGATCACATTGTTGTGCGCCATGCGGCGGAGGGAGAGAAGCTGCTTTTGCTGAACGATCATGAGCTGACGCTGCAGGAAGATGACCTGGTTATTACGGATTCCGAAGGCCCGGTGGCTCTGGCCGGCGTCATGGGCGGCGCAAAGGATTCTATTTTACCGAAGACAAAGCGCGTGATCCTGGAGGTCGCCAACTTTGAAGCAAGCGGCATCCGGCGGACGGCACTGCGTTATGATACACGGACGGAAGCCTCTTCCCGGTATGAAAAGGCCATTGACCCGGAGCGATGCGAGCAGGCGCTGGCGCTTTCCATGCAGTATTTTCAGACATTATATCCGGAACTGCAGGTGACAGGCTTCTGTGATAATTATGTAAATAAGCTGGAGCCGGCGCAGATTGACGTGAGTCTGCAGTGGCTGACAAAACGGCTGGGAAAATCTCTGACCGACGATGAAATACAGGGAAAGCTAAAGAAACTGGGATTTGCGGTGCAGATCGACGGCGACCGTATGCATGTGACCGCACCTTCCTGGCGTTCTACCGGCGATATTTCCATTCAGGATGATGTGATGGAAGAAGTGGCCAGAATGTACGGCTATGATAATTTTGACGCTACCTCCTTTACCACTGCATTTACGGGCGCCATCAACCAGAAGGACAAAAGCCTCGTGCGCAGCATCAAGGAGTATCTGGCCATTCGCTGCGGTATGCAGGAGGTTTATACCTATCCCTGGATGAATGATGTGTACGTAAAGGCTGTACTGCAGAATACAGACGGCATCCTGAAACTTTCAACGCCGCCGGCACCGGATCTGTCCTATATTCGTTCGTCGCTGCTGCCCAATCTTTGCGAAGCAGTGATGAAAAATGAGCGGTATTTTAATGATTTTGCAATCTTTGAAGAAGCGCAGGTATTTTTTGACCGGAATTATACGGCTGCTTATGATCCGGCGGAATCACTGCCGGAACAGCGCCGTCATATCGGTGCGGCTTTTGCCAGCAGTGTAAAGGATATCCGTACCCTGTTCAGGGAGGCGAAGGGCGTGCTTGCCGAAATGCCGCGTTATACCCATATGGAAGCCTATACATTCCGGAAAGAGGAAAAACCGGTATGGGCGGACGCATATGTATGGCTGAATCTGTACCTTGGCGAGCAGAAAATCGGCGATATGGGCCTGGTGTCCAAGAAGGTTTCCATGGAGTGCGGCATTAAAAATCTGTCGGTTATGCTCTTTGAACTGGATACCACGTTGCTGCAGCCGCTGAAGTCCAGAAGCAATCATTTTACGCATCTTGCCGCGTATCCGGAGACGGATTACGACATTTCCATGCTATTTGATGTGAATGTGGTCTGGGACGACATTTTTGACGCCATCATGGGCAAGAAAAAAGCCAGCGCGCTGCTGAAAGATGCTTCTTTTGTAGACGAGTACAGAGGCAAACAGATTCCGGCAGGAAAGAAGTCGGTGACCATCCGGCTGACCATCGGATCGGAGGAAAAAACGCTGACCTCTCAGGAAATTGAAAGTACCGCCGGGCAGGTAATGAAGAAACTGGAAAAGAAGATGGGTGCAGAACTCAGAACACAGTGATGAACCGGGAGCCTTATAGGAAGATTCTTCTTATAAGGCTCTTTTTACGTCTGTACGGGCTTTCGGCTGCGGAAGCTTTTTTTCTGATTTTTTGAAAAATACTTGCGGATCACCGGAAGGTGTGGTATGATAATTCACGTCGCTGAAACTGGACCTTTAGCTCAGTTGGTTAGAGCAACCGGCTCATACCCGGTCGGTCCGGGGTTCGAGTCCCTGAAGGTCCATTTTTAAAAGCGAAATTTGGCCTAGTGGCTCAGTTGGTTAGAGCGCCGCCCTGTCACGGCGGAGGTCGTGGGTTCGAGTCCCATCTGGGTCGGTAAATGTACTAAGGAGGGACCCGCTTGCGGGAAGATCCCTTAGTGCCTGCGCAGACGCCATCGAACGAAGTTCGATTTTCATGCGTCTGCTACCCGATTTGTACTAAGGAGGGGCCCGCTTGCGGGAAGATCCCTTAGTGCCTGCGCAGACGCCATCGAACGAAGTTCGATTTTTATGCGTCTGCTACCCGATTTGTACTAATTTTAATGTAAATGCGGGATCTTAGCTCAGCTGGGAGAGCATCTGCCCTACAAGCAGAGGGTCATAGGTTCGAGCCCTATAGGTCCCATTTTTTGCCGCAGTGGCGGAACTGGCAGACGCGCAGGACTTAAAATCCTGTGGTGGCAACATCGTACCGGTTCGATTCCGGTCTGCGGCATGCGAAAAAACCTTGATTTTTCAAGGTTTTTTTCATTTTATGAAAAATATGCGGATGAAAAATGCGCATTTTGACATCAACGAGATTAAAAAAATAAAAATCATAGTTCGAAGGTTATCACAAATAAATGCAAGCATTTTTGTGATAACTTGCGAACTATGACAAATATTTTTAGTTTTCTGTAACCAAAGTAATAAAAATTGCGATTCTCTTTATAGAGGGATAGAATAGTGTTTATTAAAAAGAAAAAAAGCCATAAAAACAATAGTAAAATATTGTGAGGTCACAAAAGATGCAGGATGAAGCGATTGTTGAATTGTACTGGCAAAGAGACGAACGGGCCATCAACGAAACAGAAATGAAATATGGAAAATATTTGCTGAAAATTGCGGAAAATATTCTGTTGAACCGCGAAGACAGCCAGGAGTGTGTCAACGACACATATTTGAAGGCATGGAATCTGATGCCGCCCAATCGCCCCGGTGTGTTGTCGGTGTTTTTAAAACGGATTACGCGATTCGTTTCCATTGATAAATTTCGCCGCCGGAACACCTCCCGGCAGAAGGCTTCCGAATATACCCTCGCGCTGGAAGAATTAAGAGAGTGCGAGTATGCGGAAGATTCCATGGATGCGCATGTGGATCAGATGTATGTTACGGAATGTATTCGCCGGTTTTTGAATACGCTGCCGATGGAGAAAAAGAATATTTTTGTCGGCCGGTATTTTTACATGGATTCAGTGAAAGATATTGCCGGGAAAATGCATCTGAGTGAGAGTAACGTGAAAGTGCAGCTGTACCGGATGCGCCAGGATTTGAAAGCGTATCTGATGAAGGAAGGCGGGATCGAATTATGAAAGCAGAAATGATAATGGACGCCATCGGATATCTGGATGAGGCATTGCTGCTGGAGTACGATCATCTGGACGATACGGAAAAGAAAAAGAATTATTTTGTATATATCGGTTGGGCGGCTGCCGCGGCCTGTCTCTGCCTTGTGATTACGCTGGCTGCGTTTCATCTGTTTGGAAGAAACGGCGACGGAGGCGGTACACTGGCGGAGAAAGAGACCCAGGCGCCTGGACAGACAGAAGCGCCGTACAGTACAGAAAGCAGCCGCCCGACAGAACCTGCTGCATCAGGGAACCCGCAGACGGAAATACCGTCGCCGGTGACAGGCAGTCCTGCGCCTCTGATCGTTCCAGACGGTCAGCCGCAGAATCCGCAAACGGAAAGGCCGGGAATACAGGATCGAAATCCGGATACCGAAGGGATTCCGCAGCCGACAGGAACCACCGGGACGCAGGCGCCTGAAACAGAGGCACCGGAACCCCCGCAAACCGACATTCCGGCAAATGTCACAGCTCAGCCCACGCAAAAACCGGATTGGGAGTCCATGTGGACCTATTTTATTGCACAGGTACCATCGGAAATGGGAGGCGGACTGGATGATTATCCGATGGCCGGAAGACCGACGGAGGGGCATGACCAGGTTGTAGATGAGAATGAAAGCGTACCCACGGAGACCCCGGATAAATTCGTCAGCGAAGAATACTTCATGCAACATTCCAGATGGAGCTTTACACTAAACTTTAGTTCCGGACTTTATGTCGTCAGAGAAAGTTCGCTGGTGGATTTAGAACTGGATCAGTCACTGGGAATGATGCCGCTGCATATTCGGGAAACGGAGGTAAAACATCTGAATTTCACGCGAATGGTGCAGGTATATACCGTGAAGCATATTGCAAAGGAAGCGGCGCTGGCGATTCAGATTGATCCATGGAATTATTATCTGGTATACAACCTGTCCTATCAGCCAAAGGATATGGCTTCGTTTATGCAGGATCTCTGGCTGCGTAAAACGGTACGGATGTTGGATATCGAGCTTCCTGATGCCGAAAATCCGAAGCATTTTTCGGACAATGATAAGAACTGGGACGTTCTGTATGCATATGATGGCGCTGCGTTAGAAGGTTTTGATGAAGCCTACAGCCACTGCTGCGTACGGATAGAACTGACAAGTTCGGTGTACGGATTTAGCGGAATGACCGTGTCACTGTACAGTGACGGATATGTGAAATGGCAAATGCTGGGGAAAAGATTCTACTTCCGGACGGACCCGGCGCTGGCAGAACAGCTGATGGCGCTTTACGAAAATGAATATTGACGGGAAGGTAAAGAAAAAGCAAACGCTGCTGAGAAATCAGCAGCGTTTGTATGTGTAGGGTGAAAACAGGATCAGCATCGGGAACAGTTCCAGCCGCCCGGCCAGCATGTCGAAGATCATGACAAATTTGGACGGATTGGAAAAGAATCCGAAATTCTGCGTCGGCCCCACGGCGGAAAGCCCGGGCCCGATATTGTTAAAGGTCGCCGCAATGGCGGTAAAATTGCTTTCAAAATCCATGTTGTCCAGCGAAATCAGCAGGAGCGAAAATACAAAAATCAGAATATAAGCCGCCATATAGGTGTGCACGCTCCGGGTAACATTGTCGCTGACGATATTGCCGTCCATTTTCACCTTTTTCACACCGTGGGGATGGGAAAAATGAAACAGTTCCGTACCCAGGGATTTGATGAAGATGATCAGCCGGGATACCTTGATGCCGCCGCCGGTACTGCCGGCGCAGGCGCCGACAAACATCAGCGTCACCAGTATGACTTTGGGCACCGCCGGCCATGTGTTGAAGTCCGTGGTACTGAATCCGGTGGTGGTAATAATGGAACCAACCTGAAATGCCGCATGGCGAACCGCTGCGGACAAAGATCCGTAAATATTGTAAATATACCCGGTAATGACAGCGACGGAAGCCAGGATAATGCCCAGATACAGGCGGATTTCCTCGGATTTGAGGATGGATTTCCATCGTCTGATCAGCATCAGGAAATAAATATTGAAATTGACGCCGAACAGGATCATAAACACCGTGACAATGTTCTGCAGATGGGGTGCATAGTCTGCCAGACCGCTGTTTTTCACGGCAAATCCGCCGGTGCCGGCGGTACCGAAGCTAATGGTCACCGCGTCAAACAAAGGCATTCCTGTTGCAAACAGCAGGATCATTTCCAGCAGGGTCAGAGCGGAATAAATCCCGTAAAGAATCAGGGAAGTGTTCTGGATTTTGGGCACAAGCTTTTCAACGGAAGGGCCCGGACTTTCCGCTTTCATCAGATAAACATGGGATCCGGTGCGCAGCGGCAGAATGGTCAGGATGAAGACCAGTACGCCCATGCCGCCGATCCAGTGGGTGAAGCTCCGCCAGAACAGCATACAGTGGGAGAGGGCTTCCACGTCGGAAAGAATGCTGGCGCCGGTGGTGGTAAAACCGGAGACGGTTTCAAACAGTGCATTGGTAAATGAAGGAATTTCGCTGCTGACCACAAAGGGAAGTGCGCCGAAGAGGCTCATGGCGAGCCAGCACAGCGCAACGGAAACATACCCTTCTGTCGCGTAAAAAACAGGATTTTTCGGCTTTTTGAAAGACAGGAAAAAGCCGGTCAGGAAGCACAGAAAAGCACAGAGCAGGAAAGCCCAGGTGCTTTTTTCCTGATAAAGCAGTCCGACTACGGCTGGCAGCAGCAGCATGACGCCTTCGGCTTTTAAGACGTTGCCGAGAATGTAACGTATCATTTTAAAATTCATCGCAGATCAACCTCAGTTTTTAATAATATCTCTGGCGTCATCCAGTCCCAGCCGGGTGGTGGCAATAATAATGGAATCGCCGGGCAGGATCATATCTTTTCCTTTCGGGAGAATCATTTTCCCGCTGCG
Organism: uncultured Lachnospiraceae bacterium; assembly: GCA_947630695.1. Lineage (GTDB taxonomy): Bacteria > Bacillota > Clostridia > Lachnospirales > Lachnospiraceae > CANRIM01. The sequence goes on along the minus strand of CANRIM010000041.1, from coordinate 10,493 downwards.
AATGATAGAGGCGACGATGATGTTGTCTTTCAGGTTCAGGTCGGAAAGGGGCGTATTGGTAATCGAGGATTTGTTTTTGATGGAAAACTCAATGACTTCGACCCGGTCCTCATTGATCCGGTAAAGCGTCTGAATATGGCTGCCGGAAGAATTGTTTTTGGCACGCACATACTGCAGGATTTTTTCCGTGGTGATGTCTTTGGGATAGATGACGCTGTCCAGATCCAGATTGTAAATGACTTCGTTGAGCTGCAGCCGATTGATCTTTGTGACCACCTTTTTGTCCACCATTTTCTGGGCAAACAAAGAGAGCAGAATGTTTTCTTCATCAAAGTCGGTCAGCGCCACAAAGGCGTCCATGGAGCCGATGCGCTCCTCCTTCAGGATTTCTTTGTCGCTTCCGTCGCCGTTGATAATGGTGGCCTCCGGCAGAACGGAACAGAGGGCTTCGCATTTTCTGGAATCTTTTTCGATGATTTTTACCTGGATCCCCGCCCGGGTCAGCATACGCGCCAGATAGATCGTGATATTGCCGCCGCCGATGATCATCGTGTTTTTCACCGGATTTTTACTGGCTTTGATGGAATGGAAAAAGTCCAGGGCATTTCTGCGGCTGGAGAAAATCGTGATAATATCGCCGCTGTGCAGCACCACGTCGCCGCCGGGAATGCATACTTCACCTTTGGATTCTACGGAGCAGATCAGCAGATTGGAATTGAGATTCTGCGACACTTCCTTAATCTGCATCTCATCCAGGACAGAGCCGGCCGGTATACGGAAACGCATCATCTGTACCTGACCCCGGGAGAAGGTATCCACCTCAATGGCATTCGGGAAACAGAGCACGGAAAACATTTCCTGCGCTGCCCACAGCTCGGGATTGATGATCATGGAAATGCCCAGTTCCCGTTTCAGCAGATCGCTTTCCGCTTCATAGACCGGATTCCGGACCCTTGCGATGGTGTGACATTTTTCGACTTTTTTCGCAATGACGCAGGCCAGCAGATTGAGCTCATCGGACTCTGTAACGGCGATCAGCAGATCGGCATTGGCAATGCCCGCCTCCTGCAGAACCGCGTAGTTGCATCCGTTTCCTCTGATGCCCATGATGTCATAGGATTCGGTCAGTTTCCGGATTCTGCTGTCGTTTTGATCGATGACGCAGATGTCATGATCCTCCTGACTTAACTGCATGGCAAGCTCGCTGCCGACCTTGCCGCAGCCGATAATAATGATATTCATAAATGTCTGATCCTTTTGTGCAAATGTATATGCGGGAGTATAGCATACAATCTGCCGGGATTCAATCGGGAAAATGAAAAATACTTGCGCTTGCCGCCGAAAAAATGTATACTTTTTTATATTATAACATTACAGAAAGGACAATCACCATGCGTTTGAAAAAAATATCTGTTTTACTGATTTTAAGTTTGATTCTGGTGCTGGGATGCGCTGTGGTTACACAGGCGGCGGAGTATCAGAAGCTGTACCGCGGTGATGTAAACGGGGACAAAAAATATTCCCTGCGGGATGCGCTTGGTATTTTGAAAATGGCAGCACAGATAGATACGGCAACGGAAACCGCCGATGTCGATCTGAATGGCACGGTTGATAAGGAAGATGTGAAGCTGATGCTGCATCTGGCAGTTTATCATAAAGGCGAGACCTTCGGCATGTATACCTACGCTGCGCCTGCGGATGAACATACGCTGATTGTGGACAATCAGGCGTACAGCCATGACAACCGCTGCTTCCATTCCATGAAGGAGGCGCTGGCCTACGTCAATGAAAATCCGCCGGCAGACGAGACGGAGCGGATCACACTGGATATCGTGCCCGGCGTTTACCGGGAGTATCTGGAACTGACGGCGCCCTATGTATCATTTCATAATGCTTCCGGCGGCAGTGGGGATGTGAAGATCACTTATTTCCTGGCAGACGGATTTACCTATCAGAGTCATGGAAGTATCGCAGGGGCGGATAAAATCCGCACTATTAATATTGCGAAAGGCGCCACTGCCTTTGAAGCGGAGAATATTGTTTTTGAAAATTCCTACAATTTATATCTGCCGGACGAAGAACGGGACGAGCTTTCGGGGAATGCGGAAGCCAATGCAAAAGCGCTGGCGCGTTTCGAGCAGAATGATCCGACCCTCAACCAGTGTCAGGCACAGGCCATGCGCTGCCAGGCGGACAAAGCGGTATTTTTAAACTGCAAATTCCTGGGACGACAGGATACTCTGATGCTGCCCAACGGCAATCAGCGGTCGTATTTTAAAGACTGTTATATTGAAGGCACTGTGGATTTCATTTACGGAGACGGTACGGCGGTATTTGAGGACTGTACCATCAACTGTCCCTATGGCGGCGGCTATGTGACGGCAGGCTCCACACCGAAAGAGACCGCTTACGGACTGCTGTTTCATCACTGCACCATCACCCGGGAAGCTACAGCAGAGGGAAAAGCAGCGCCGGCGGACGCTTCCTATGCCCTTGGCAGACCCTGGGGACAGGATGCCATGGTACTGTTCTGGGACTGCAAAATGGACGGACATATCAAAACCGGACATGACCGCTTTGCGGATATGGGCGAGAAAGCAGACTTGCATAAGGCAGAGGAAGCCCGGTTCTTTGAAGCAGGCAGTCAGAACCTGAACGGGGAACCGCTGGATTTGGAAGCTTTGGTAGATTCGACAAGAGAAGAGGTACTTTCTGAAAGTGATATGACCGTAGGCGGCAAGTATGCCGCATGGAAATGGCTTTGGGGAAATGATGAGTGGAATCCTGCAGGTTTTCCGACAAACTAAAGGGATCGTTTGGAGGTTGCTTTGAATACAGAAAAGATACTGGAAGAATCCGCCGGACAAGTGGAAGAAGAGATCCTTCGTTTTTTCGGAAGGGAAACCGTTTCACATCAGCAGCTGATTGAGGCGATGAAATACAGCCTGATGGCCGGGGGCAAACGGATCCGCCCGGCGCTGTGCTTCGCATTCTGTGAAGCGGCAGGCGGTGAAAAAAAGGATGCGCTGGCCTTTGGCGCGGCGTTGGAAATGCTGCATACCTATTCGCTGATTCATGACGATCTGCCCTGCATGGACAACGACGATTTCCGCAGAGGCAAACCCACCAACCATAAGGTGTACGGGGAAGCAACGGCCATGCTGGCCGGAGACGCGCTGCAGACAGCGGCTTTTGAGGAAGTGCTTTCAGCGCCGGTGGATGCGGAAAAGAAGGTGCTGGCCGGAGAAATTCTGGCAAAAGCTGCCGGAAGAAACGGCATGTGCGGCGGCCAGCTGCTGGATATGGATACGCCCCACCGGAAGCTTTCCATTGCGGAACTGGAAGATATTCATGAAAAGAAGACCGCAGCGCTTTTAGAGGCTGCCTGTATGATGGGTGTGGCCGCGGCCGGCGGCAGTCAGGCACAGATGGACGCGGCAAAGGCATACGCGGCATCCATCGGACTGGCGTTTCAGGTACGGGACGATATGCTGGACGTGATTGCGAACGAAGAAAAACTGGGGAAACCGGTGGGTTCAGACGCAAAGAACCAGAAATCCACCTTTGTAACGGAACTGGGACTTGCGCGATGCCAGGAAATCGTTGAAAAGGAAACAGAAAGTGCAAAGCAGGCACTGAAAACAGCCTTTACGGAAACCAGATTTTTATCCGACTTTGCGGACTGGCTGGCACAGCGGGATTATTGATCAGACAAACGGAAGGAAACGCCCTTCCCATACGACGAGTAAGGCGCCTTGTTCGACAGAGAGCAGGGCGTCTTTTTTTTGAAACTGATTACTGATGCCCAAGGGGTAATCATGGGTCAGCGTGGCCTGCTCCAACGGATAGAACAGTCCGCGCTCGCAGACGCCGCGGCTTTCGTCACTCAGAGAAAAGACGGAAACCGTGCCTTCCGCCCTTTGGTCAAAGGAAATCCCCTCGTTGTATATAACGGTCATGGTTTCTTTGGGACCTACCAGAAAACCGTGGGCATGCCGTTTGGCCAGATACAGCAGAATCTGTATGTTTCCGATGGTATGGTCCAGGCGGGCGCCGCCGGTGCCGCCGTAAATGAAAAAGGTATCGCAGTCCTGCTGCAGGCCCAGATCCGCCGCAAGCAGAAGATCCGTTTCGTCTTTCATCACCGGGTGGCGTACAATGGTTTCATTTTCCGGAATATAGCCCAGGGAATCGAAATCCCCCACAACGATGTCGGGCCGCAGTCCGGCCTTTTTGGCATGGGCATAGCCGCCGTCTGCCGCAATGGTCAGCGCATAGGGCAGCGGATAGAAAAAGCCGTCAAAAGATGCGGCGCCGAGGATCCTGCAGTTTTTCTGATACATGATACATGGTTCTCCTGGTATTAGGTAAGATATCAATGATAGCTGCAGTATACCATATCTGCGGGGAAAAAGAAATGCTTCTGCCGGGCGGAAGGCAGAAAAAAAGCAGAGAAAAGAACGAAGGGTACTTTCTCTGCTTTTAATTTCCGTCAGTAAACCGGGATTATACAATACCCTGTGCCGTCATAGCGGTGGCAACCTTCTCAAATCCGGCAATGTTTGCACCTGCAACATAGTTGCCTGCGCAGCCGTATTTCTTTGCGGCATTGTCCAGGTTGTGGAAGATGTTGACCATGATGTTTTTCAGCTTCGCGTCTACTTCTTCGAAGGTCCAGGAGAGACGTTCGGAGTTCTGGCTCATTTCCAGTGCGGAGGTGGCTACGCCGCCTGCGTTTGCAGCCTTGCCGGGTGCAAACAGAACGCCGTTCTTCTGCAGATATTCCGTTGCGTCAATGGTAGTGGGCATGTTGGCGCCTTCTGCAACTGCGATGCAGCCGTTGGCAACCAGCGCTTTTGCGTCTTCCAGATGCAGTTCGTTCTGGGTTGCGCAGGGAAGGGCGATGTCCACTTTGACGTTCCATACGCCGCGGCCGTCGTGATATTCGCTGTTGGGACGATATTTCGCATATTCGGTCAGTCTGCCGCGTTCTACTTCCTTGATCTGCTTGATGGCAGCCAGGTCGATGCCTTCCGCGTCATAGATCCATCCGGTGGAATCCGACATGGTAACGACCTTGGCGCCCAGCTGCATGGCTTTTTCTGCTGCGTAAATCGCCACGTTGCCGCTGCCGCTGATGGCGACGGTTTTGCCTTTGATGTCGATGCCGTTGGTCTTTAACATTTCATCGGTCAGATAGAGAAGACCGTAGCCGGTAGCTTCCGTTCTGACGAGGGAACCGCCGAAGGTCAGGCCTTTTCCTGTAAGTACGCCTTCATATAAACCGCGGATCCTCTTGTACTGGCCGTACATATATCCGATTTCACGCGCGCCCGTGCCGATATCGCCGGCAGGAACATCCGTGTCCGCGCCGATGTGCTTCTGCAGTTCGGTCATAAAGCTCTGGCAGAAAGCCATGACTTCACGATCGGATTTTCCCTTGGGATCGAAATCGGAACCACCCTTGCCGCCGCCGATGGGCAGGCCGGTGAGGGAATTTTTGAAAATCTGTTCAAATCCCAGGAATTTGATAATACCTAAGTTTACGCTGGGATGCAGACGCAGGCCGCCTTTATAGGGGCCGATGGCGCTGTTGAACTGTACACGGTAACCGGTGTTGACCTGTACATTGCCCTTGTCGTCTACCCAGGGAACGCGGAACATCAGCTGGCGTTCGGGATTGACAAGCCGCTCCAGCAGGGCGTCTTTGCGATAAGCTTCTTCGTTCTGCTCGATGACAACTCTCAGAGATTCGAGCACTTCTCTGACTGCCTGATGAAATTCAGGCTGTGCGGGATTTTTCTCAATGACGAGATCAATCACTTCATCAACATAAGACATAATCATTTTCCTCCGTAAATTTTAATGGACAAAATTATACAGCAAAAGAAAGAAAAATGGAATAGTTTTTTTTCATGAAATTTGATATGATGAACAAAATATAAAAAAACAATGCATAAAAATACATCTGAAATGGAGATAAATTTGTGAAACGGCTGCTGAAATATCTGAAGGAATACAAAAAAGACTGCTTCATCGGCTCCACCTTCAAGCTGATTGAAGTGATTTTTGAACTGATCGTGCCGCTGGTGGTGGCGAAGATCATCGATACGGGTATCGGAGATGCCGACAGCGCATATATCTGGCGGATGGCAGGGGTACTGGTGCTGTTGGGCCTCGGCGGTATGCTGTTCAGCATTACGGCCCAGTATTTCAGCGCCAACGCGGCCACCGGCTTCGCTGCGAAAATCCGGATGCAGATTTTTCAAAAGGTGGAGACCCTGACGTTTTCCAATCTGGACCGGGTGGGCGCATCCACCATTTTGACCCGGATCACTTCTGACGTCAATCAGCTGCAGAGCGGCGTGAATCTGGCGCTGCGGCTGCTGCTGCGGTCTCCATTCATCGTTTTCGGCGCCATGGCCATGGCCTTTACCGTAGACGTCCGTTCCGCTATTGTTTTTACCGTGGTGATCCCGATTCTCTTTGTGGTGGTATTTACGCTGATGATTGCCGGCATTTATCTGTATAAAAAGGTACAGGCCCGGCTGGACGTGGTGACAAATGCGTTTCGTGAAAATCTGAAAGGCATCCGGGTGCTGCGGGCGTTCCGAAAAGAGGAGAGCGAAAAAAATCTGTTTGAAAAGGACAATGCGGCCTTTGAGCGCTGGCAGATGATTTCCGGCCGGATCATGTCCGCCATGAATCCGCTGACCCTGCTGATCGTCAATCTCGGCATCATTATGCTGCTGAAAACCGGTGCAGTGTCGGTGGAAAACGGCGTGATCAGCCAGGGCGACGTGATTGCCCTGATCAATTATATGTCCCAGATTCTGGTGGAACTGCTGAAATTTGCAAATCTGATTATTACCCTGTCCAAATCCTTTGCGGGAGCTTCCCGCATCGCGGATTTTCTGGAATTGGAAAACAACAGTGCAAAGACCTTTTCGGAGATCCACGGGAAAGAGAACAGCGATTATATCCGTTTTGACCATGTGACTTTTTCTTATCGCAGCGCGGATGCGGATGTGCTTTCCGATCTTTGCTTTTCCATTGCAAAGGGGCAGCGCATCGGTATCATCGGCGGCACCGGCAGCGGCAAGACCACGCTGGTCAGCCTGCTGTGCGGTTTTTATGCGCCGACAGAGGGAACCATTTATTATAAAGGGAAAGATCTGTCCGTATACAGCAAGGAAGCGCGGATGCAGGACATGGCCATCGTGATGCAGAAAAGCGTGCTGTTTACCGGGACCATTGAAAGCAATCTCCGCTGGGGCAAGGAAGACGCCACCCGGGAGGAAATGATTGCCGCCTTAAAAGACGCCCAGGCGGAGTTCGCCCTGGAAAAGGGACTGGATGCGCCGGTAGAGCAGGAAGGCAGGAATTTTTCCGGCGGCCAGAGGCAGCGGCTTTCCATTGCCCGGGCACTGGTCAAAAACGCGGATATCCTGATTTTAGACGACAGCGCCTCCGCGCTGGATTATCTGACGGAGGCAAGGCTCAACCGCTCCATCGAAAAGGCAAGAGCGGGGAAGACCACCATTACCATATCCCAGCGGGTGTCCAGCATCCTGCACTGTGATCAGATTCTGGTGCTGGAAGACGGCAGGATCGAAGGGATAGGCACCCACGGGCAGCTGCTGGAAAACTGCGCCGTATATCAGGAAATCTATTATGCCCAGTTCCCGAAAAACGGAGGTGAATCCCATGAAAAATAAAATGCGCGGCTCCATGCGGACTTTTGTCCGTATTTTACAGTTTGTGGCAAAAGAAAAATGGCTGCTGTTCCTTTCCCTGCTGTTTACGGCGGGGACGGCGGCACTGACCCTGTATTTCCCCGTGCTGACCGGCCGGGCGGTGGATACGCTGGCTGACGGCAATGTCGATATTGACCGGCTGTATGACATTCTGATCGTCATGGCCCAGGTGATCCTTGCCAATACCGTGCTGCAGTGGGCGGTGAGCCTCTTAAACAACCGGGTGACCTACCGGACGTTATCGGCCCTGCGCCGTGCTATGTTTGATAAACTGTGGCGCCTGCCCCTTTCCTACATCGAACGGCATCAGGCAGGAGAACTTTTGAGTGTGGCCATGGCGGATGCGGAAGCGGTTTCTGAAGGCCTGCTGCTGGGACTGTCCCAGCTGTTTCAGGGGGTACTGATGATTCTGGGTACCTTGATTTTTATGATCGTCCTGAATGTAAAAGTCGCGGTGTTTGTCATATTGATCACGCCCCTTTCTTTGTTTACCGCCGCATTTATCGCCGGAAAAACCCACGCCATGTTTCTGGATCAGGCCCAGGCAAGGGCAAAACAGACCGGTTTCATGGAAGAAATCATCAGCAATCAGAAGGTGGCGGCCGCCTATTGCAAAGAGGCGGACCTGATTGGGGAATTTCAGACGCTGAATGACCGTTTGCGGAAATGTTCCTGCAAAGCCACATTCTTTTCTTCCCTGACCAATCCCACCACCCGTTTCGTCAACAGCATGGTGTATGCAGGCGTCTGTGTATTCGGTGCATTTTCCGTGCTGCGCGGGGGGTTAAGCGTCGGCGAACTGTCTGCCTTTTTAAGCTACGCCACCCAGTACACGAAACCGTTTAATGAAATTTCATCGGTAATTACGGAGCTGCAGAATTCCATTGCCTGTGCGGACCGGATTTTCCGGCTGCTGGATGAGGCGGAGGAGGCCAATGGGTCAAAGCAGCTGGGGGGTGTTGACGGCAGTCTGCGGCTGGAGCATCTGTATTTTTCCTATCTCCCGGAAAAGCCGCTGATCGAGGATCTGAATCTGCAGGTGGCGGCGGGGAAACGGATTGCTATTGTAGGACCCACCGGCTGCGGCAAGACGACGCTGATCAATCTGCTGATGCGCTTTTACGACCCGCAGCGGGGCAAACTGTATATTTCCGGCGTCGATGCGGAAACTGTATCCAGGGAAAGCATCCGCAGCAATTTCGGTATGGTGCTGCAGGAAACCTGGCTGAAAAACGCCAGTATACGGGACAATCTGCTGCTGGCAAAGGAAGACGCCACGGAAGCGGAGCTGATCGAGGCGGCAAAAAAAAGCCGCGCCTACGGATTTATCCGGCATCTGCCGGACAAACTGGATACTATTATCAGCGAGGATTCCCTTTCCGCAGGGCAGCGGCAGCTGTTGTGTATTGCCCGGATCATGCTGGCCCTGCCGCCCATGCTGATTCTGGACGAAGCCACGTCCTCTATCGATACCCGCATGGAAATGCAGATTCAGACGGCCTTTTCCTATATGATGCAGGGACGGACCAGCTTTATTGTGGCCCATCGGCTTTCTACGATACGCAACGCCGACTGGATCCTGTTTATGCAGGACGGAAAGATCGTGGAACAGGGCACCCATGAGATGCTGCTGAAGAAGAAGGGCCGGTACAGCGAAATGTACCTCATCCAGACGGCGCTGATGCAGGAATAGCGGATATTTTGACAAGGCATTAGATATATGTTAAAATATAATCCGTTTTTTGCAAATTGTGGAAATGGAGGAAACTGATGTTAAAACAGAAAATCCAGGTCTTATTTTTGAGTTGTGTGATTCTTGTCTGTACGGTTTTTACGGTGCATGCGGAGGCCGCCGGCCGGCAGCTGCCGCTGGATCGGGAAAAACTGCAGGCAGTGGGAAAGCAGGACAGCAAGGGAGAAGCCTGTTCCTGTTATGCGCTGGCATACTGCAGAACCATTCTGGATGGAACCGTACATTCGTTCAGTGAATACAATCAAAACGGCGATACGGAATTCAACGTACTCTGTGTCTGGTCAAAAGGCGACTATGTGTCCGTGACGGCAGAAAACAGACAGCAGGTACTGCAGGCGTGTTATGATTCGATCAACACGGGCAGACCGGTGATTATCCATGTGAAGACGAAATATTCCCAGCACTGGGTTACGGTGGTGGGATACCGGAATGTGAAAAACCCGGAGAATATGACGGAAGAAAATCTGCTGATCATCGATCCTTTGTACGGGTATGACGGCACGCTTTTGGTTAATCCCTATTCCCTGTACGATTTCAGATATATAAAAACCGACAAAGGAAGCGCAGCGGTTTCCGATACGCAAACGGCAGCACCGCCGGAAAATATCCCGTCAGCAGATGCGCCATCCGTCAATGTGTCGGAAGCGGAACAAAAGCAGCTGACCGGAGATGCCGACGGAAACGGCACTGTGGATGCGGCGGATGCGCTTCTGGTTTTACAGCATGCTGCGCAGCTGGGCCGGCTTCCGGACCGGAGGGGTCAAAACGCGGATGTCAACGGGGACGGCGTTACGGATGCAAATGACGCGCTGGAAATTTTGCAGCATTGTGCAAAGCTGACAGGTGTTTTTTCGAAAGATCTGCAGGCCATGGGCAGCAGCGAGATTCCGTTGTCTTATTAATACAGGTGAAGTGAAAAGTTAACTTCCACTTCTAAAGCCTCCGGCAAAAGAGTTGCCGTTAGTGTTGCAGAAAAGAATATT
>CANRIM010000040.1 GCA_947630695.1 uncultured Lachnospiraceae bacterium | reverse complement strand
GCTTATGCGAAGCATAACTTTCAATGCCTTCCGACGACATGGCAGGTGCGCTCCTCGAGCGCGCGTGCCGATACCTTAAAGACAGGAGAAAGAACGTGCAGATCATACTTGCAAGCGGATCTCCCAGAAGAAGGGAGATCCTTGCGTTATTAAAAATACCGTTTGAAGTCGTCGTAAGCCATATGCCGGAAAAGACGGACAAAACAAAGCCGGAGGAACTGGTGTGCGACCTGTCCGCCCAGAAGGCGGAAAACGTCTTCGCCCTTTGCAGTCAGGAAGGACGGCTGCAGGAACAGGCGCTGGTGATCGGCGCAGATACCATCGTTTATCATAACGGCAGCATTCTGGGAAAGCCGAAGGATAAGGCTCACGCCTGCCGTATGCTGCAGAGCCTGCAGAATGATGTGCATCAGGTGTATACCGGCGTGACGTATATCCTGCAAAAGGGCGAAAATATAACAAGAGGAACCTTCTACGAAACCACGGATGTCTGCATGTACGGGATGTCCGACGAGGAAATTTTGCGGTATGTGGAAACAAAGGAGCCCATGGACAAGGCCGGCGCCTATGCGGTGCAGGGCATCGGTATGGTAAATATCCGGTGGATCCGCGGCGATTATCAGAATGTGGTGGGACTGCCCCTGGCCGGGCTGTACCGGCGGCTGCAGTCGGAGGGCATCGATCTGCTGGGCTGACAGGAAAGGAGAGGCGCAAAGCGTTTGCTTTGCGGCATGTATGAACGCAAACAGTACGACAGAAAAAGATATCTATGACCAGGTATCTCCCATGATGAAAAACTATCTCGAAACCAAGGCGGAATACAAAGACTGTATTTTATTTTACCGCCTTGGTGATTTTTATGAGATGTTTTTTGAAGACGCGGAGCGGGTGGCAAAGGAACTGGAGCTGACCTTGACCGGCAAAAACTGCGGCCTGCCGGAGCGCGCGCCCATGTGCGGTGTTCCCTATCATGCAGTGGACGTCTATCTGAACCGGCTGGTACAGCGGGGGTATAAGGTGGCCATCTGCGAGCAGGTGGAAGACCCGAAGCTGGCGAAAGATCTGGTGAAACGGGAAGTGGTGCGGATCGTGACGCCGGGGACCAATCTGTCTGCGGAAAATATGGATGATACCCGCTGCAATTATCTGATGTCCGTCTGCTATGCGACGGATCATTTCGGTCTGGCTGTCTGCGACGTGTCCACCGGATATTTTGCGGTGACGGAACTGAGCGGCCGGGAAAAACTGCTGGATGAAATATACAGATACGCCCCTGCGGAGCTGATTTACAACCAGACCTTTGTCATGTGCGGCGTCGATCTGCAGGAAATCAAAGACCGCTGCATGACGCTGATGACGGCGCTGGAGCCGGACTATTATGATGAGGAAGAAGCAAAGAAGCGGCTTTGCGGGCATTTTAAGGCGGCTTCCGTGGAAGGCATCGGTCTCATCGATATGGACGCGGCGGTGATGGCGGCAGGCGCCATGCTGGAATATCTGTTCCGGACGCAGAAAAATGATCTGTCCCATATTACGAAGCTGGAAACCTACAGCATTGAAAAATACATGGTGCTGGACAATTTTACCAGAAGAAATCTGGAATTGACGGAAACCATGCGGGAAAAGAAGAAAAAAGGCGCGCTGCTGGGCGTGTTGGATTATACGAAGACGGCCATGGGCGCCAGAAAACTGCGGAGCGTCATTGAGCAGCCGTCCTTAGATCCGGCGGAAATTACGGACAGGCAGGATGCAGTGGAAGTCCTGCTTTCCGACCATATTCTCCGGGAAGAACTGCGGGAATATCTGCAGCCGGTATATGATCTGGAACGGATTTTGACGAAGATCAGTTACCAGACTGCCAATCCCAGAGATCTCACCGCGTTTCGCGGTTCTCTGGAAATGCTGCCCCATATCCGCCGGCTGCTGGAGGACTTTCCCGGCGGCCTGCTGAAAGAGATTTATGAGCAAATGGATCCGCTGGAAGATATCTGCGGCTGGATTGCGGAGACGGTCTGCGACGATCCGCCGCTGGCCATGAAGGATGGAGGCATCATTCGGGACGGTTATTTTGAAGAAGTGGACCGGCTGCGGGCCGCCGGAACGGAAGGCAAGGGCTGGCTGGCAGAACTGGAGGAGTCGGAACGGAAGCGGACGGGGATCCGGAATCTGAAAATCAAATACAATAAGGTATTCGGGTACTATCTGGAAGTTTCCAATTCTTTTCTGCACATGGTGCCGGAGGATTACAGCAGAAAGCAGACCCTGACCAACGGGGAGCGTTTTATTACGCCCCGGCTGAAGGAACTGGAGGATCTGATCCTGGGGGCGGAGGACAAGCTGATTTCACTGGAGTATTCCCTGTTTGCCGAGCTGAGGGATCGGATTGGCGGGCAGATCGAGCGGATCCGCAGGACGGCAGAAGCCCTGGCCCGGCTGGATCTGTTTGCTTCATTGGCCCAGGCGGCGGCCGTGGGCAGGTATGTCCGGCCGAAGATCAATACCCAGGGCATCATCGAAATCAAAGGCGGCCGGCATCCCGTCATCGAACAGATGCTGAAAGAAAATCATTTTGTTGAAAACGATACTTATCTGGACAATGCAGAGAACCGGGCAGCCGTCATTACGGGACCCAACATGGCGGGAAAATCCACTTACATGCGGCAGTGCGCGCTGATTGTGCTGATGGCGCAGATCGGCTCCTTTGTGCCTGCCGCATCGGCAAATATCGGGATCGTGGACCGGATTTTCACCCGGGTGGGGGCTTCCGATGATCTGGCCAGCGGCCAGAGTACCTTTATGGTGGAAATGACCGAAGTGGCCAATATTTTGCGGAACGCGACGAAAAACAGCCTTGTGATCCTGGATGAAATCGGCCGGGGGACTTCCACCTACGACGGATTGTCCATTGCCTGGGCCGTCATCGAGCACATCTGCGATCCGAAGCTGCTGGGGGCCAAGACCCTGTTTGCCACCCATTATCATGAACTGACCGAGTTGGAAGGAAAGATTCCCGGGGTCAAAAACTATTGTATTGCCGTCAGAGAGCAGGGGGACGATATCATTTTCCTGCGGAAAATCATCCGGGGCGGCGCGGACAAAAGCTACGGCATTCAGGTGGCTCGTCTGGCCGGGGTGCCGGAATCGGTGACCGGCAGGGCAAAGGAACTGGCCGAACAGCTGGAACGGGCGGACATTACGGTGCAGACCGGATTCGTGCAGCCGCCGGCGGCAGAGAAGCAGCCGGATGCCCAGATGACCTTGTCCGATATGTTAAGAAATGATATAATCAATGAACTGAAAGATATGGAATTGAGTGTCATGACGCCGATTGAAGCCATGAACCGGCTGTATGCACTGCAGAAACGGCTGAAAGACAGTCTGTAAGGAATTAAAATGGGAAATATAGCGCTGCTGGACAAACAAACCATAGATCAGATTGCCGCCGGGGAAGTCATCGAGCGGCCGGCGTCGGTGGTGAAGGAACTAATTGAAAATGCCATCGATGCCCGGGCGACGGAAATCTCCGTGGAAATTCGGGATGGCGGGATCAACTATATCCGCATCACGGATAACGGCAAAGGCATTATGAAAGAGGACGTGCCTCTGGCCTTTACGCGGCATGCCACCAGCAAGATCAGGACCATTGAGGATCTTTTTTCGGTACATTCGCTGGGGTTCCGGGGGGAAGCTCTGTCCAGCATTGCTTCCGTAGCAAAGGTGGAGCTTTTGACCAAGACAAAGGAGGCCATGAGCGGCACCCGCTACGTTATTCACGGCGGCGAAGAAGTGGTATGTACCGACGCGGGGATCCCAAACGGCACCACCATCGTGGTCAGCAGCCTGTTTTATAATACGCCGGCCCGGAGAAAATATCTGGGCAGCGCAAATGCCGAGGCGGGACGCATCATGGAACTGATGCAGGCGGTGATTCTGTCCCATCCGGAAATCGGGTTTAAATTTGTCAGTCAGGGAAAAGTCCGGCTTCTGACCTACGGCAATGCAAAGGAACAGGGAAGGATGGAGAGCATTTACCGGGTACTGGGCAGAGATATTGCAAAATATCTGGTTCCGGTGAAGGCGGAAAATGCGTTCGCCTCCGTCAGCGGCTATATCGGTCGGCCGGAGATCGGCAGAGGCAACCGTTCTTATGAATATTATTTTATCAACGGAAGATACATCAAAAGCAAAGTGATCGAAAATGCGGTGGAGGACGGATACCGCGGCTTTTTCATGCAGCACAGGTATCCGGTCTATGTACTTGACTTAAAAGTTCCGTCGGAAGATCTGGACGTCAACGTACATCCGGCAAAAATGGAACTGCGGCTCAAAAATGAAGCGGAGGTTTACGAACTGCTGGCAGATTGTGTCCGCAAAACCCTGCAGAACAAAGAATGGATTCCCCAGGTGCAGCTGCAGCCGCAGACTGCGGCTGCGGAAAGTAAGAAGATTTCAGAACCGGCGGAGGAAGCAGAAAAACCCCGGGCGGAAAAGGCGGCCTTTTCCTACTTGCCAAAGGCCCTTTCGCCCCGGCCTCAGACTCTGAAAGATGCTGCGGCGCCGGAACCTTTTGAAGAGAAAAAAATTGCGGAAATAAGCCGGGAACAAACGGCCGAACTCCGGACAGATGCCGGGCAGATCCGGCTGCCGGAGAAGGTGCTGCTGCGGGAAAACGCCCTGCCGGATATCCGGATCATCGGACAGGTATTTGATACCTACTGGATTTTGCAGCTGGAAGATAAAATGTATCTGCTGGATCAGCATGCGGCCCATGAAAAGCTGCTGTATGAGACGCTGCTGGAAAAGCTGCGCAGCGGCCAACATTTTACCCAGCGGATTTCCCCGCCGGTGATCGTTTCCCTGCAGCCCATGGAGGAACGGCGGCTGGAAAAATATCTGCCGGATTTTGAAAAACTGGGATTTGAGATTTCGTCCTTCGGGGGACGGGAAATTGCCCTGTCTGCCGTTCCGCTGGATCTGCCGGATCTGGGCAGCGCGGAGGCTTTCCGGGAACTGCTGGATTCCCTGGATGAGGTACGGGGCATGCGGCTGGAAAAACTGCTGGCCAGATGCGCCACCATTTCCTGTAAGGCGGCGGTGAAGGGCAATATGCGGCTTTCCGGGGCGGAAGTGCAGGAACTGATCCGCGGGCTGATGAAGCTGGAGGATCCCTATCACTGTCCCCATGGGAGGCCCACGATGATCTCCATGACAAAACAGGAAATAGAAAAAAGATTTGGTCGGACCTGATATGAAAAAGAAACCCCTTGTTATATTGACGGGACCCACCGCCGTGGGGAAAACGGCCCTTTCCATCGCCCTTGCAAAGGCCATCGGCGCGGAGATCATTTCCGCGGATTCCATGCAGGTGTATCGGGGCATGGACATCGGTTCTGCGAAAATCAAACCGGAGGAGATGGCCGGGATCCGGCATCATCTCATCGATGTGCTGGAGCCGACGGAAAGCTTTGACGTGGTCCGTTTTCAGACGGCCGCCCTGGCCGCCATGGAAGAGATTTACAGCCGGGGGCGCATCCCGCTGCTGGTGGGAGGCACCGGCTTTTATATTCAGAGCGTCCTCTACAATATTGATTTTACGGAAAACGGAAACGATGCCGGACTTCGGAAAAAGTATGAGGACATGGCGGTACGGGAGGGTGTCTTTGCCCTGCATCGTCTGCTTGCCGAAAAGGATCCCGTTTCGGCGGAAAATATTCCGCCCCAGAACGTGAAGCGCGTGGTGCGGGCCCTGACCTTTTTTGAACAGAGCGGCCGGCGCCTTTCCGAGCACAATGCGCAGCAGCGAGCAAAGGAATCGCCCTACGCCTTTGCGTATTTTGTCCTGACGGACGCCCGGGAAAAGCTGTATGCCCGAATTGACCACCGGGTGGATCAGATGATGGAGGAAGGACTTTTAGACGAAGTCCGGCGGCTGAAAGCGGCGGGACTTACAAAAGATATGGTATCGATGCAGGGACTGGGCTACAAAGAGCTGCTGGCCTTTTTGGAGGGCGAACTGACAAAGGAAGAGGCCCTGCGGATCATCAAACGCGATACCCGGCATTTTGCCAAGCGGCAGCTGACGTGGTTTCGCCGGGAAAAAGAGGTCATCTGGATGGACAAGCAGGCCTACGGATACGATGACGGCGCCATGCTTGCCGCCATGTGCGATATTTTGAGAGAAAGAGGAATTACAGATGCGTCTGGAAACACAGTATAAAAGTTTCGGACTGGATGATAAAGTCATCGGGTATGCGTCCCGTATACTGGAAGGGCTAAAAGAACGTTTCGTGGGCTATGATGATCTGGCGGAGTACAATCAGCTGAAGGTCATCCGGGCCATGCAGGAAAATAAAATCGCGGAAATGCATCTGGGCACTTCCACGGGCTACGGCTATGACGATTACGGCAGGGATGCGCTGGAAGCTGTGTATGCTTCGGTCTTCGGCGCGGAGGATGCGCTGGTGCGGCCCCAGATCATGTGCGGCACCCATGCGCTGCAGATTGCGCTGGCGGCAATGCTTCGGCCCGGGGACGAACTGCTTTCCCCGGTGGGAAAACCTTACGACACCCTGGAAAAGGTCATCGGCATCGTGCCTTCCGCCGGATCTCTGGCGGAATACGGCATTACCTACCGGCAGGTGGATTTAAAAAGCGACGGCAGCTTTGATTACGAAGCCATCCGGCAGGCGATCTGCCCGGAAACAAAGCTGGTGACCATCCAGCGCTCCAAAGGCTATCAGACCAGGCCTTCCTTTTCCGTGCAGCAGATCGGGGAACTGATCGCGTTTGTAAAAAGCATCAAGCCGGATCTGATCTGCATGGTGGACAACTGTTACGGAGAATTTACGGAAATGCAGGAACCCACGGAAGTGGGCGCGGATCTGTGCGTAGGTTCGTTGATTAAAAATCCCGGCGGCGGTCTTGCGCCGGTGGGCGGATATATTGTGGGAAAGAAGGACTGCATTGAAAAATGCGCGGTCCGGCTTTCCGCACCGGGCCTGGGAAAAGAAGTGGGCGCCTCCATCGGCATGCTGCCTTCATTTTATCAGGGAATGTTTTTGTCGCCGGTGGTAGTAGCGGCGGCCTTAAAAGGCGCCGTCTTTGCAGCCGGCATTTATGAATCGCTGGGATTTCCGGTGATTCCTGCCGCAGGAGAAGAACGGCATGACATTATCCAAAGCGTGGTACTGGGTTCAGAGGAAGCCATGTGCGCCTTCTGTAGAGGCATTCAGGCGGCCGCGGCAGTAGACAGCGCAGTGGTGCCGGAGCCTTCGGATATGGCAGGCTACGAAAGTAAGGTCATTATGGCGGCCGGCGCTTTTGTACAGGGTTCCTCTATCGAGCTTTCTGCAGACGGGCCCATCCGGGAACCCTATGCGGTGTATTTTCAGGGCGGCCTGACATGGCCCCATGTGAAGCTGGGCATACTCTTGTCCCTGCAGAAGCTGTATGAAGGCGGTTTTGTCCGACTTTGACAGTCCGATGCTGATATCTTAAAGGAGAGGAAGATCATGCAGGATATTCCACAGAAAAATATACGAAATTTTTGTATCATTGCCCATATCGATCACGGCAAATCCACGCTGGCCGACCGGATCATCGAAAAAACCGGTCTGCTGACCAGCCGGGAAATGTCGGAGCAGGTGCTGGACAATATGGATCTGGAACGGGAACGGGGCATTACCATCAAAGCACAGACCGTCCGGATCATTTATCATGCAAATAACGGGGAGGAATACATTTTCAATCTGATCGATACCCCCGGCCATGTGGATTTCAACTACGAAGTCAGCCGGTCGCTGGCGGCCTGCGAAGGCGCGGTGCTGGTGGTGGACGCCGCCCAGGGCATCGAAGCCCAGACCTTGGCCAATGTCTATATGGCCATTGACCATGATCTGGAAGTGCTTCCGGTGATCAATAAAATCGACCTGCCCAGCGCCGATCCGGAGCGGGTGGTTAATGAAATTGAAGATATTATCGGTATCGAGGCCCAGGATGCGCCGCAGATTTCCGCCAAAAACGGCATCAACATTGAAGATGTGCTGGAACAGATCGTGGAACGGATTCCGGCTCCGGAAGGGGATCCCGAAAAAGAGCTGAAAGCGCTGATTTTTGACTCCGTTTATGATTCCTATAAGGGCGTCATTGTCTTTGTCCGGGTGATGGACGGCGTGATCCGCAAAGGATCCCGGGTTCGGATGATGGCCACCGAAGCCGTGGCGGAGGTGGTGGAGGTGGGATACTTCGGCCCCGGACAGTTTATTCCCTGTGAGAAGCTTTCCGCCGGCGCGGTGGGTTATTTTACAGCCAGCATTAAAAATGTACGGGACACCCGGGTGGGAGATACCGTTACCGAGGATTTGCGTCCCTGTCCGGAACCGCTGCCCGGCTACAAAAAGGTCAACTCCATGGTATACTGCGGCATCTACCCGGCAGACGGCGCCCATTATCAGGATCTGCGGGACGCGCTGGAAAAGCTGCAGTTAAACGACGCCGCTATTTTTTATGAAGCGGAGACTTCCGCGGCTTTGGGCTTCGGCTTCCGCTGCGGTTTTCTGGGGCTGCTGCATCTGGAAATCGTACAGGAACGACTGGAACGGGAGTATAATCTGGATCTGGTAACTACGGCCCCCAGCGTAATTTACAAAGTACACAAAAACGACCACACGGTGATGGAACTGACCAATCCCAGCAATCTGCCGGATCCTTCGGAAATCGAATATATGGAGGAACCCGTGGTGGACGCGGAAATCATTGTCAGTTCCCAGTATATCGGCACCATCATGGATCTGTGCCAGGAGCGGCGGGGCGAATATGTGGGCATCGAATATCTGGAAGAAACCAGAGCCCTGATCAAGTATATTCTGCCTTTAAATGAGATCATTTACGACTTCTTTGACGCGCTGAAATCCCGGTCCCGGGGTTATGCCTCCTTTGATTATGAGCTGAAGGAATACCGACGTTCCAATATGGTGAAGCTGGATATTCTCATCAACCGGGAAGAGGTGGACGCCCTTTCCTTTATTGTACACGAGGATTCCGCCTATGAGCGGGGCCGAAAAATGTGCGAGAAGCTGAAAGA
The DNA here is from genome assembly GCA_947630695.1 of uncultured Lachnospiraceae bacterium. Classification (GTDB taxonomy): domain Bacteria; phylum Bacillota; class Clostridia; order Lachnospirales; family Lachnospiraceae; genus CANRIM01. The sequence goes on along the minus strand of CANRIM010000040.1, from coordinate 10,609 downwards.
GGAGATTCCCAGGCACCTGTTTGAAATTCCGATTCAGGCGGCGGTGGGCGGCCGGATCATTGCCAGAGAAACCGTCAAGGCCGTCCGCAAGGACGTTCTGGCCAAATGTTACGGCGGCGATATCACCAGAAAGAAGAAGCTGCTGGAGAAGCAGAAGGAAGGCAAGAAGCGGATGCGCCAGATCGGCAATGTGGAAATTCCGCAGAAAGCCTTTATGAGTGTGCTGAAACTGGAAGAAGACTGACCCTTCCCCTCAGGCAGAGGATAAAAATGGAACAAATGGAAATATATATTCATATCCCTTTTTGCCTTGCAAAATGCGGTTACTGTGATTTTCTGTCTTTTCCCGCCTCCGGGGAGACACAGAAGAAGTACATGGAAGCGCTGGCACAGGAAATTTCGGGATTCCCCGAGGCGAAGCGGCGGGAGGTGACTTCCGTCTTTTTCGGTGGCGGGACCCCTACCGCGCTGCCCGCAGAGGCGCTTGCGGAGATTCTTTCTTTGCTGCGGCAGCATTTTTCTATCGCAGCGGATGCGGAGATCACCGTGGAGTGCAATCCGAAGACGGCGGATCTTGCCAAGCTGGCGGCGCTGCGGCAGGCAGGGGTGAACCGGCTGAGCATCGGCGTACAGTCCTTTGACGATACAATGCTGAAAACACTGGGCCGGATCCATACGAAACAGGACGCCTTTGCCGTGATCGCGGATGCGAAAGCGGCGGGCTTTTCCAATATCAGCGCGGATCTGATGTTTGCCCTGCCGGGGCAGAGCATGGCAGTCTGGAAAGACAGTCTGCATACCGCGGCGCAGCTGGGACTGACCCACATTTCCGCCTATTCGCTGATCATAGAGGAAAATACCCCTTTTTATACGCAGTATCACAAGGCCATGCAGGCAAAGGAACGGGGCGAAGACCAGGCGCTGCTGCCTTCGGAAGATGAGGAAACCGACATGTATCTGTATGCGGTTTCTTATCTTGCTTCGTGCGGCTATCACCGGTATGAGATTTCCAATTTCGCAAAAGATGGGTTTTACTGCAGGCACAATGACGGCTACTGGCTTCGGACGTCCTATGCGGGGTTCGGCCTCGGGGCGGCGTCTCTGGTGGGAGAGTGCCGTTATGAAAACCCTGAGGATCTGCAAAGGTATTTCAAAGAAGCGCCCCGGCTCTGGCCGGACCGGTTTTTAAGAGGGGATGCGCCCATGTCTGCGGAAGAAGCCATGGCGGAAACTGTGATTCTGGGACTGCGGCGGCAGGAAGGCGTCAGTATTTCCGGCTTCAGGGAAAAATTCGGACTTGACCTGTGGGAACGATACGGTAATATAATAGAAAAGCATGTGAACAACGGATACCTGCAGAAGAAGGGAGACCGTCTCTTTTTTACGGATGCGGGTTTTCTGATCAGTAATATTTGCCTTGCGGATTTTATCTGAAAGGCGGAAAGAAGGGATAGAATGACAAAAGTAACGATAGTTTCCGGCTTTCTGGGCGCCGGAAAGACAACTTTGATCCGGAAGCTGCTGAAGGAAGCGTATCAGGGCGAGCAGATCGTTCTGATTGAAAATGAATTCGGCGAGATCGGCATCGACGGCGGTTTTATGAAGGATGCCGGCATCATGGTTTCCGAAATGAACAGCGGCTGCATCTGCTGTACGCTGGTGGGGGATTTCGCGAAAGCCCTTTCGGAAGTTATCCATACCTATGCGCCGGATCGGATCATCATTGAGCCCTCGGGGGTCGGAAAACTTTCCGACGTCATCCATGCGGTGGAAGGCGTGAAAGACGCCTGCGACCTGCAGCTGGCCAGTGCCGTCGCCGTAGTGGACGGCAAAAAGACCCGGGTTTATCTGAAAAACTTCGGAGAGTTTTTTGAAAATCAGATCGAATATGCCGGTACGATCTGCGTCAGCCGGACGCAGATGATGCAGGAAGCGGATTTAAAGACGGCGGTGGATCTGCTGAAAGAACACAATTCGAAGGCCCATATCATTACCACCCCCTGGGATGATATTGACGGAAAGCGGATCGCCCAGGTGATGGAGGAAACCATCGATCTGGTGGACGAGCTGATGGAGGGGTATGAAGAGGAAGTGCATGACCACGACCATGAACACCATCACGACCATGAACACCATCACGACCATGAACACCATCACGATCATGACCATGACCACGATCACGAGCATGACCATAATCACGAGCATGAGCACGAGCATCATCATGACCATGATCACGACCATGACCATCACCACGACCATGATCACGAACATCACGACCATGATCATCATCACCATCATCATGCCGATGAGGTATTCTCCGACTGGGGTACGGAAACCGTCAATAAATATTCGAAGGAAGAACTGGAACAGATATTGAAGACCCTTTCTGAGGGCAGCTGTGGTACGGTGCTGCGCGCCAAAGGCATGGTAGAATCCAAAGAAGGCGGCTGGTACGAATTTGATATGGTGCCGGAGGAATACGAAATCCGCGCAGGCAGCCCGGATTACACCGGACGGATCTGCGTTATCGGCACAGAGCTGTTTGAGGATAAGATCAAAGCATTATTTTCGATTTAAAAGGATGTGAAGGCCATGGAAGTACCTGTATTTTTATTTACCGGTTTTCTGGAAAGCGGAAAAACTTCGTTTATTATGGATACCATCAAAGATCCGGAATTTCAGGCCGGCGGAAAAACCCTGATTATCCGCTGCGAGGACGGTACGGTGCCCTATGATCAGAGCCTGATGGAAAAGGCCAACGCTTTTTCCGTGGACGTGGAAAATGAAGAGGATCTGACGGAGGAACTGCTCCATACATTAAATGTGCAGTACAAACCGCGGCAGGTCATGATCGAGTTCAACGGTATGTGGAACATCAATACGGTGCTGAATCTCACGCTGCCGAAACGCTGGATCCTGGCGCAGATTTTAACCACCATCGACGCCACTATGTTTTCCATGTATCTGACCAATATGAAGGCTTTCCTGATTTCCCAGGTGACCTATGCGGATCTGATCGTCATTAACCGCTGCAGCGATGATACGGATCAGACCCTGTTCCGCAGAAATATCAAGGCCGTCAACCGGGGCGTTCAGATTTTGTATGAAACCACGGATGGACGCATCCTGGCGCCGGAAGCGGAAAATCTGGGCTATGATATTTCCTCCGGCAAGATTCAGATAGACGAGGCGGATTTCGGCATCTGGTATCTGGATCTGATGGAAAATCCGGAAAAATATGACGGAGTGGAAGCGGAGTTTAAGGCCATCGTATACAAAGGCAGGGACATTCCCAAGGGACATCTGGTGCTGGGACGTTTTGCCATGACCTGCTGCGCGGAAGACATCCGTTATATCGGACTGATTGCCCGCTGCTTTACGGCGGCGGATTATCAGCCCAGAGACTGGGTGCATGTGAAAGCAAAAGTTACGAAGGAATATAACCGCTTATACGGTGGAGAAGGGCCGGTGCTGGAAGTCGTTTCCATTGAACCCACCGAAAAGATTGCGGACGACGTGGTCTACTTCTCATAAGGAGCATACCGATGATTTTCAAAAAATTTCTGATCAAATATGCCGAAATCGGCGTGAAAGGGAAAAACCGCTATTTGTTTGAAAACAGCCTGGTGAATCATATCCGGCATTCGCTGAAACGTCTGGAAGGCAGTTTTCAGGTCTATAAGGAACAGGGCCGGATTTTCATTGACTGTCTGGCAGAATACGATTATGAGGAAACGGTGGACTGTCTATCCCGGATCTTCGGTATTTCCGGCATCTGCCCGGTGGTGGAAATCCCTCAGTGCGGGCTGGAGGAAATGGGCCGGAACCTGGTGGAATTTGTCTCCCAAATGTATCCGGCAGGCCCCAGAACCTTTAAAGTCTGTGCCAGAAGGTCGGAGAAGGCCTATCCGTACGATTCCATGCAGATCAACCGGGAAATGGGCGGCGTGATCTTAGACGCTTTTCCCGAATGGAAGGTGGATGTGCATACGCCGGAAGTGGAGCTGGTGGTAGAGGTCAGAAAGAGCATTTATCTGTATTCGCTGATTCTGCCGGGGGCAGGCGGACTGCCTCTGGGAACGGCGGGCAAGGCCATGCTGCTTTTGTCCGGCGGCATCGATTCGCCGGTGGCCGGCTATATGATCGCCCGGCGGGGCGTCTCGCTGGATGCGGTTTATTTTCATGCGCCGCCCTATACCAGCGAGCGGGCCAAGCAGAAGGTGGTGGATCTGGCAAAGATCATTGCCCGCTATACCGGAACCATTTATCTGCATGTGGTGAATTTTACGGATATTCAGCTGGCCATCTATGACAAATGTCCTCACGATGAGCTGACTATTATCATGCGCCGCTATATGATGCGGATCGCGGAGCATTTTGCGAAAGAAGGAGAGTGTCTGGGACTTGTCACCGGGGAAAGCATCGGACAGGTGGCCTCCCAGACCATGCAGTCTCTGGCCTGTACCAACGCGGTGTGCACCCTGCCGGTGTACCGGCCGCTGGCGGCGCTGGACAAACAGGATATTATCAATATTTCGGAAAAAATCGGCGCCTATGAGACCTCGATTTTGCCTTATGAGGACTGCTGTACCATTTTCGTGGCAAAGCATCCCGTCACAAAACCGAATCTGAAAGTCATTGAGAAATCAGAGGAAAATTTAAAAGACGTGATTGACGAACTGATGGAGAAAGCCATCGCGGAAGCGGAACTGATCCAGTGTTTTCAATAAGAATCCATGGGGCCCTAAGCCCCACTCCTTCCTCATGTTGGAGCGCGTCATAAAGCTTCTCACCCATCGGTATGCAAGCATACCGTGGTTTCGCAGCTTTTGACGCTGTGAAAGTGATTACGGATTGTTACGCTGCTTCGCAGCTCTCACAATCCTGCCCAACATTCGGAATCCATGGGGCCCTAAGCCCCACTCCTTCCTCATGTTGGGGGCGCGTCATAAAGCTTCTCACCCATCGGTATGCAAGCATACCGTGGTTTCGCAGCTTTTGACGCTGTAATCAAAAAAATACGGCTGCCTTGAAAAAAGCAGCCGTATGTAGTATTGCATCTTTGAAAACTCAGACAACGTAAGGCGCAATCACTTCCATGATCTCGTCCATATTGTCAGCAGCATGGATGGTCAGATCGATGGGTTTAGACAAATCCAGGCTGAAAATACCCATAATGGATTTTGCATCAATGACATATCTTCCGGAGATAAGATCGAAATCATTTTCATATTTGGTAATGGCATTTACGAATGATTTTACCTTATCGATGGAATTAAGTGAAATGGATACCGTTTTCATAATGACACCTCCCAGATGTTAAATTCTGGTTAAATTGTATATGAGTTTTGGGAAAATGTCAATAAATAAATGGGGTTTGGCGGATTGAATATGAAAGTTTCTTTCCATAATTTGGGCTGTAAGGTGAATTCCTATGAAACGCAGGCAATGCAGACGGCTTTTGCGGAAAAAGGATATGAGATCGTTGATTTTTCGGAACCTGCCGACATCTGTGTGATCAATACCTGTACCGTAACGAATGTGGCGGACCAGAAGTCCCGGCAGATGCTGCACAAGGCCAGAAAACAGAATCCCCGGGCACTGATTGTGGCGGTGGGCTGCTATGTACAGGCGGATCCTGAGAAAGCGGCGGCGGACGCGTGCGTGGATCTGGTGATTGGAAATGCAGGCAAGAAGGATATTGTGGCCACCGTGGAACAGGCGCTGTCTGTGCAGGACTTTCAGAACAGGGTTACGGATATCCGGAAAGAGAAGCATCCTGCCTATGAAAATTTTGAACTGGCGGCGCCGGTGGGGCATACCCGGGCGGATATCAAAATTCAGGATGGCTGCGACGCTTTTTGTACCTATTGCCTGATTCCTTACGTCCGGGGCGGCATCCGATCCCGGGCGCCGGAAGATATTTTGAAGGAAGTCCGCTATGTGGCGGAGAAAGGATACCGGGAGATTGTCTTGACCGGCATTCATATCAGTTCTTACGGAAAGGATCTGTGCGGGTCCGCAGATCTTTTAACGCTGTTGCAGCAGGTGCACGAAATCGATGGGATTGCGCGGATCCGGCTGGGCAGTCTGGAACCGCGAATCATTACGCCGGGTTTTGTGAAAGCGCTGGCGCAGATGCCGAAAATCTGTCCCCATTTTCATCTGTCGCTGCAAAGCGGAAGCGCCGGGGTGCTGAAACGGATGAACCGGCATTACACGCCGGAAGAATATTTTGAAAAGACCGAAATTTTGCGCAGTGCTTTTGATGATCCCGCCCTGACCACAGACGTTATCACGGGGTTCCCGCAGGAAACGGAAGAAGAATTCGAGGAAACCCGGCGTTTTCTGGAACGCATTCGGTTTTATGAAACCCATATTTTCCCGTATTCCATGCGTAAAGGCACCGTTGCTGCGGCCATGGGCGGCCAGCTGATCGCTTCGGTGAAGAAGGAACGGAGCCGCATACTGGCAGAGCTGGGGGCCGTCAATGCCGCCGCATTCCGAATGCGGAGAATCGGGAGGGCAGCGGAAGTGCTGTTTGAGGAAGCGCTGCAGGCGGATGGCGCCTGTTATCAGCTGGGCCGGACAAAGGATTATCTGCGCGTTGCCGTAAGAAGCGAAGAAGATCTGCACAATCAGCTTTTACCGGTAAGGATCGGCGCAAATTTGCAGGAGGATATTCTGTGCGGACAGTGTCTTTGAGAAACTGCCCCTTGTTTTTTCCTCGTCATATGGTAAAATAAAATGGAGTATAGGCTCTGACCACGAGATGGGAAACAATGGATGTTTACAGAAAAAGGATGTGAAATACAGTATGGACAACATGCGCAATACCCAGAGAATCAAAATCCCGATCGATCCCAAAAGCGAAGCGCAGCTTGTATTGGAAAAGGTATACGGCGCGCTGCTGGAAAAAGGATATAATCCTGTCAATCAAATCGTGGGCTATATTATGTCCGGAGATCCGACGTATATTACTTCGCATCAGAATGCCAGAAGCCTGATTATGAAGGTGGAGCGGGACGAGCTGGTGGAAGAAATGCTCTCGACTTATATCAAAGCGAAGAACTGGTGACGATATGCGTATACTCGGACTGGATTACGGCGCAAAGACCATGGGCGTCGCGGTGAGCGATCCTCTGCTGATTACCGCCCAGGGACTGGAGATCATCCGCAGGGACGCGGAAAATAAACTGCGCCGTACATTTGCGCGCATTGAACAGCTGGTATCGGAATACGAAGTGGATACCATTGTGCTGGGATATCCAAGGCATATGAACAATGACGAAGGCATCCGCTGTGAAAAAACAAAGGAAGTGGCACAGGCGCTGGAGCGGCGAACCGGCTGCAGGGTCATTTTATGGGATGAACGGCGGACAAGCGTGGAAGCACACCGGGCGATGGCGGAAGGGCATATCAGCAGGGAACGGAAAAAAGCGCTGGTGGACCGGATTGCCGCCGAGCTGATTCTGCAGAATTATCTGGATTATCTGTCAAATGCTTAGACTGTACGCAGAGGTAGCGGTATGGAAAAGGTCAAATTTATTACATATCCGGATGAAACGGAGGAAACATTTTATATCATTGCAGACACAAGAGTGAATGCCACCAATTATCTGCTGGTTGCAGACGAAGACAGCGACGAAGCGCTTTCCTTTATTTTGCGGGACACTGCCAAAGATACGGACAGCGAATCACGGTATGAGATCGTGGAGGATGAGACGGAACTTGCGGCAGTCGCGGCGGTATTCAGAGAATTACTGGATGATTACGATATCGAATAAAAGAAAGGTGGAATGAAAGGATTGGAAAAACTGCAAATCATCCCTTTAGGAGGAATGGAGCAGATCGGAATGAATATTACCGCATTTGTGTACGGCGAGAGCATTATCGTTGTTGACTGCGGTCTTTCATTTCCGGAGGACGATATGCTGGGTATCGATTTTGTGATCCCCGACATTACGTTTCTGAAAGAAAATATTACGAAAGTCAAAGGATTTTTTATTACCCATGGCCATGAAGACCATATCGGAGCAATTCCCTATGTATTGAAAGAGGTCAATGCTCCCATTTATGCCACCCGGCTGACGATGGGCATCATTGAAAATAAACTGGAAGAACACGAATTATTAAAGACGACAAAGCGAAAAGTTGTAAAACACGGACAAAGTGTCAACGCAGGAGATTTCAGAGTAGAATTTATCAAAACAAACCATTCCATTGTAGATGCGGCGGCACTTGCCATTACCTCACCGGCAGGAACGGTTGTTCATACCGGTGATTTTAAAGTAGACTATACGCCGGTGTTCGGCGACGCCATTGACCTGTCCCGCTTTGCGATGCTGGGCAAAAAAGGCGTGCTGGCCATGCTCTGTGATTCCACAAATGCGGAGCGTCAGGGCTTTACCATGTCGGAAAAGACCGTGGGCCGTACCTTTGATCACCTGTTTGATGAGCACAAAGACAGCCGGATCATTGTTGCGACCTTTGCCTCCAATGTGGACCGGGTACAGCAGATCATCAATTCGGCTTATAAATACGGCCGCAAGGTGGTTGTGGAAGGCCGCAGTATGGTGAACATCATGGAGACGGCGGCGAAGCTGGGTTGTCTGCGGATTCCCGCAAACACGCTGATCGATGTGGAACAGATCAGGAACTATCCCGATGAAAAAACCGTGATTATCACCACCGGCTCTCAGGGAGAGTCCATGGCTGCACTGTCCAGAATGGCGGCCAATATCCATAAAAAAGTCATTATCAAGCCCGGAGATACGGTGATTTTATCAAGCAATCCCATTCCCGGCAATGAAAAAGCGGTTTCCAGAGTAATCAACGAGCTGTCCCGCATGGGGGCCAACGTGATTTTCCAGGACGCCCATGTATCGGGACATGCCTGTTCGGAAGAAATCAAACTGCTGTATACGCTGGTGAAACCGAAATATGCGGTTCCCGTGCACGGGGAATACCGGCATCTGAAAGCCCAGGCGGCGATTGTGGCGGAGCTGGGTATCCCGAAGGAAAATATCTTCATTCTCAGCTCGGGACAGGTTCTGGAGCTGAGCAAAGAGAGCGCCCGGATCACCGGCGAAGTGCCCTGCGGCTCCATTTATGTGGACGGGCTGGGCGTCGGCGATGTGGGAAACATCGTATTGCGGGACCGGCAGCGGCTGGCGGACGACGGCATTGTTATTATTGTGATGAGCAAGGATTACGAAAGCGGGCAGATCGTATCGGGGCCGGATATCGTTTCCCGCGGCTTCGTCTATGTACGGGAGTCAGAGGATCTGCTGGAAGGCTGCCGACAGGTGGTCATGGATGTGCTGGATCGCTGTATGCACAATCATACCGGTGACAGCAACCGGATCAAAAATCTGATTCGGGATGAGGCAGGCAGTTATCTGTGGAAACAGACCAAACGCCGTCCTATGATCCTTCCGATTATGATGGATGTCTGAACCGCGGATGCACGGCAGAAAAAGAAAGAGAAATGGCAGGAATGATTGATGAAGGCAAAGTATGATTCTTCCAAACTGGTTTTTATACTGCTGCGCAGTATTCTGTGGATTATTTTGCTGATCCTGGTCTTTCAGGGCGCAAGATATGCCTACAGCTACGGCCGGGCCATTTTTATGGATGAAGCCTATACGGAAGGCGGCGTCAATGAAGATGTGGAAGTTTTCGTCATGGAAGGCAGCACTGCCCGCAAGGTGGGAGAGCAGCTGGAAGACGCCGGCATCATCGAAGACAAAACCCTCTTTTATCTGCAGGCGGTCTTAAGTGACCGCAGCGACGGCATTGTGGGCGGCAATTATGTGTTCAACAGCGCCATGAAGCCCAGCCGGATTCTGGAAATGCTGCAGACGGGGCCTTGAAACAGAAAGGAGTCGGCATTGCTTGTAGATGAAAGATTAAATGCATACGTGATTTCACTCTATCCGGATCTGCCGGAATTTTTGAATGAAATAGAAGAACAGGCACATAAAACTTATGTGCCTGTTATCAGAAAAGACGTACAGCAGTATCTGAGATTTTTGCTGCTGCAGCAGCCGCCGGCGCGGATTCTGGAGGTAGGAACTGCCACCGGCTTTTCTGCGTTGTTTATGGCGTGGTGTACGCCAGCGCAGACAAAGATCACAACGATTGAAAACAGCGAAAAAAGAATTCCCATCGCAAAACATCATTTTGAACAATCTGCTTATGCAGAACGGATCCGGCTGCTGGAAGGCGACGCACATGAAATCCTGCCGTCGCTGGAGGGCAGCTATGATTTTATTTTTCTGGATGCCGCAAAGGGACAGTACCTTTCATTTCTGCCCCATCTGTGCAGGCTTTTAAGTCCGGGGGGCCTTTTGGTGTCGGACAATGCGCTGCAGGACGGAAACGTCAGCCTGTCCCGGTATGCGCTTGTCCACCGGGACCGCACGACCCATACCCGGATGCGGGATTTTTTGTATGCACTGACCCACAGCGCGCAGATGCAGACCGTGGTTTTGCCGGTGGGAGACGGACTGACAGTCAGTTTAAAGAGGAAAAAGATTGAAAATGAGAGGTAGAGGGTATCCATAACTTTATGCGCACAACAAACAAGCCATCTTTCGGTGGCTGC
>CANRIM010000039.1 GCA_947630695.1 uncultured Lachnospiraceae bacterium | reverse complement strand
TGTGCTTTTCATTCAACCTGTATAAAATTTTCAAAGTTCATTAATTTCTGCTTGACTTTTTATTTGCAGACTTATCTAACGAAGCATACCTCTTTTCATCTACAAACTTTGCAGCCTCTGCATTACTCATGCCAGTCGCAGCCGCAACATCATCGGCATTTGTATAGGAACCCACTGTTTCAAAATACTGTGTAATTGTACTTTTCCCCGAACCATTCGGCCCGGCAAAAAACAGTACCATCGGCTTTTTATTCAACATATTTTTTTACTCCATCCGCGTATTGAATGTAAGCCTTTTTTGCCGCTTTATCATACTTGGCAATTGGTTTCTTACAAAAATCCGCTTTTTCAACAGCCGCCTGTACAGCTTTTTTTGCCCGCCTGTCCATTTCCATATCTCTATGTGAAATGACATGGTTTTGATCGGCACCGGTAACTATACTTATCTTCCTTCCATTACTTGTTTTAACCGTTTTCATATAGCTATCCCTCTTTCCATAACGACTTATGTGTCTTCATACTACCATTTAATATTCACATTTTCAATAATTTGGTTCGCGAATTATGCTGCCGTTTTCAGCGTCTGCGCAACGTGTTCGAAAAACGCCCTTCCATACCCTTTTCGGCGGTATGCGGGAGTAATATAAAGGCCTGTGATCACGCCATATCCGCTTTCAAGCAAGCCATAGACGGTTCCTGTATCTATTGCAAACATTGCGATCCCAATGGGTTCGTTGTCTGCCAATGCAAGTTCAAAATGCATATCCTGTCTGCTTCCTTGTATGTTGATCCGCCTGGAAAGATCATGCAGTATTTCTTCTTCCGTCTCCGTTATCCCTTCATGCGCATCCAGTTCTTTGCTAAAAGGTATCCACAATTTTTTGCCATCTCATAATGCTCTGTGTTGGATTTTTCGATTTGCATAAATTTTAGTTCTTTCATTCTTAATACCTCATTTCTGAAAAATTTCCGTAAAAAAAGTGTCCTCGAAAAAACGAGAACACTTCGCATTATGATTCACAAATGAAGTTTAACGAAAAAGCAAATGTGAATGACAAGTATTCCCGATTATTTCGACGTAAATATTCATATCATTCACCTGCCTTTCTGAATTAAAAATTATAAAAACATTGCAACGCCTTGTCAGTGTAGCATATTTTCAGCCATTCATCAAGGAAAATGCATCATTTTGGACCATCCATCTTCATATTTTTGCATCATTTTGGAGTATCTGTTTCGTCAAAATCGCATCATTTTCGACATGTACGAAATACCTCATCCAAAAATTTCTCCGCAATCGGCGTAAAAACCTGATGCTTTTTCCAGATCAGATACATATTTGCCTTCAGCAAAGGTGTTAATGGACGAAACGCAAGACCGCTTGTGGGGCTTGTGTCGATCAGGTGGTCAAATGTCAGGAGATACCCCAGTCCCTCCTGTACAAATAGAGACCCGTTATAAGAGAGGCGAAACGAACCTTCCAGATGTAATTCATCGATGCGTTTCCCGCACCAATGAGCGATGTCCTTTTCCCAACCCTGTTGGGAGCAAAACAAGGGCAATCCCACAAGGTCGTCGACGCAAATGCTTTTCTTTTTTGCAAGCGCACAATCACGCAGCATCACAAGCCCCCATACATCAGCATCCGGAAAACAAAGATAATCATATTTCGCCGTATCCGGTTCCTCCGCAAGCACGGCAAAGTCAAGAATCCCCTTGTCCAGCTTTTCCGTGACCTGTTCCGTATCCCCGCTGCTGATATGATAGCGCAGTCCGGGGTAAATCTTTTTGAAACGCTTGATCTCCTGCGCAAGGTAACGAATTTGATATGATTCCGCCAGCCCAAAATAAATATCTCCGCCGGTAATATCGTCCAATGAAACAAATTCGCCAATGATTTTATCCGCCATCGAAACCAAATCCTCTGCCCGTTTCTTAAGAAGGATGCCTTCCTCGGTCAGAGAAATGCTGAAGCTGTGTCGTGTAAACAGCTTTTTCCCCAGTTCCTCCTCCAATGCCCGCATCGTCTTGGAAAGCGTGGGCTGCGTAACGTGCAGGAGTTCTGCGGCCCTGGTCATGTTTTCTTCTCTTGCAATGGCAAGGAAATATTTTAAGGTACGAATTTCCATATAGGTGCTCTCCGTTCATGATTGTGATATTCCAATAAAGAATACCATAATATTCATTATGACCATTAGCGCAGAAAATGTCAATGTGCTATACTGTACACAGCAAAAAAGTCGGACGCAGAAAGGACGGTAAGGGTATCATGAAAAAAGAAGAACTGAAACTGACGTCGGAATGGGATAAAACCTTTCCAAAAAGCGAAAAAGTCGATCACAGCAAGGTGACATTTGTGAATCGTTACGGCATCACACTTGCGGCAGATTTGTATGCGCCGAAAGACAAGGAAGGCCAACTTCCGGCCATTGCCGTTTGCGGCCCCTTCGGAGCGGTCAAGGAACAGGCGGCAGGACTGTATGCCCAGACCATGGCGGAGCGCGGATTTCTGACGATTGCCTTTGACCCTTCGTTTACCGGCGAGAGCGGCGGAAATGTCCGTTACATGGCGTCGCCCGACATCAATACCGAGGATTTTATGGCGGCGGTGGATTTCCTGTCGCTGCATGAGAAGGCCGATCCCGACCGCATCGGTATCATCGGCATCTGCGGCTGGGGCGGTATGGCGCTGAATACGGCGGCACTGGATACGAGAATCAAAGCGACCGCAGCCTCCACCATGTACGATATGACGAGAGTCAATGCCAACGGCTATTTTGACAGTGAGAACAGCGAGGAAGCCCGGTATCAGAAAAGGGCGGCTATGTGCGCACAGCGGCTTGCGGATTTAAAAGCGGGAGCATATACTCTCGGCGGCGGTGTTGTGGATCCATTACCGGAGGATGCACCATTTTTCGTAAAGGATTATTATGATTACTACAAGACCAAACGGGGCTATCATCCCCGCAGCCTCAACTCCAACGGCGGCTGGAACGTGATCGGCTGCGAATCTTTCCTGAATCAGCCCATCCTGAAGTACAGCAATGAGATCCGAAGCGCCGTGCTGATCATGCACGGGAAAAAGGCGCATTCCTGCTACTTTTCGAAGGACGCATACGCAGCTATGACAAAAGACAGCAAGTACACGGACAACAAAGAACTGCTGATTATTCCGGATGCCGTTCACACCGATCTGTACGACGGCGGCGGAAAGGATGCCATTCCCTTTGATAAGCTGGAGTGCTTCTTTACAAAACATCTGAAGTAAAATACAGAACGGGCGCTGATCTGAAACAATCAGCGCCCGGTTTTAAAAATAAGGTGAAATTCCTACAGATATTGATTCTGAACGGAAGTCCCCGTCCTCGTAAAACTTCATTTTCTTTATGCATCACCCGAAAATTTTTTCGTTTATATAATCCTTTATCTGTTGTTTATTATCATCATAATTTTCATAGATATCAAAAAAAGAATCCAAAAGATCCGCTTCCTCGTAAAATTCGTCCTGCATTACAGGCCTTCCGAAATGCTCAACCAGGCCGACTTCATATTCCTGCCAGTTTCTGTCATTGATTGCACTTTTTATATGACATTCCTCCGCAATAATATTTAAAACATTACTGCATCTTCTCCGGATCTCTTTCAGCGCCTGCCCCTTATCGTCAAAGGTACAGTAAATTTTTACAGGGGCGTCTTTTAAGTATACCGGCGTTTTGATAGAAATCGGCGTTTCAAATGTACCGTTGTTTTCTTCCCATTCCGTAACTACATAAACTTTTTGGGACGCAAATGCAAATAACAGGGCGACTACAAGAACTACGATTGTTTTTTTCATGGCCTTATAATCCTTTCCGCTTCAATTTCCGATTCTAAGTTTTGGGAAAATGATTCTTTTCATTTACAGAAATTACGTTCTTTCATCCACGACACACATTCGTCGAACCAGCCCGACAGGGTCTCCATATTCTTGGCCATACCGACGCCGTGACTGCCGGAGTCGTAAATCTGCTTCCGTACCTCCACGCCCTTTTCCTCAGCGCTTTTCGTCAGGGCAAGCGTCCCTTCCACCGGCGCGGCGCGATCCGTTTTGCAGTGCCATACAAAAAACGGTGGCATATCCTCTCTGGTGCCCTGCTCTCCGGAATAAAAAGATACCATTTCCGGATCATTTTCATCCGCACCCAGGAAATTGCTCCGGGTGGTTTCATGGGTCATGCCTTCTTCCAGCGATACCACGGGATAACAGAGTACGCCCAGAGTCGGCTTGGCCGATTCGTCATCAATGTCATCCGTGTGACTGGTCTTCATATCAAAATGTTCCATCGCCATCAGCGCCAGATGCCCGCCTGCGGAAAATCCCATCACACCCACACGTTCCGGATCAATGTGCAGCGCTTCGGCATAATAACGCACAACACGGATTGCCCGCAGAATATCCTCCATAATTGCATTGTGATCAGCAGGCGCTTTCCGATATCTGAGCACAAATGCACTGATGTTCTTTTCATTCAATGCCTGCGCCGGCTGAATCCCCTCATTGTCCAGCGCATATTCTTCCTGTTCTCCCAGATCTGCATACGCGCCGCCGGGACAGACGATCATACAAGCCGCCGGTTCCGATGTGTCGGCCAGATAAGGCAGCAGTTCCGGCACCACATCCGAGGCATCCGAAAACGGCAGTGCCTCTTTTTCCCACAGTGGTATTGCCTCATGGGCGGAAAGATCCGCATTCAGCTGCTTCTTTTTGCCGCAAGCCGTACAGCACAGTACCGCAGCTGCGGCAAGCAGGATAATAACTGCAAATTTTTTCCTCATTTTTCCGACTCCCTTGAATACAATACATTATAACGGAAATGCCGCAAAATAGCAACTTTTCCGGAGATTTCACAAAATATTTCCATTTCTGCATCCCGAAAATGATTGACAGTCATACCTCCGATATGCTAAACTTTCCTAAACTATTGAGGAAGAGTGAGTAGCCTTATTCCCTTTCTTTCAGAGAGCTGCGGGTGCTGTGATCGCGGCAGAAAGCATAAGGACGAATGGACTTCTGAGGGCAAACGGAAACGGGGTGACCCGGAGTATGTGAGACGGAGCGGCTCTCCGTAATCAAAGGCCGGCATATGTCAGTATGCATGAGTGGGCGTATGATACGTCAAGCCGGGTGGCACCGCAGGATTTTTACGACCCTGTCCCAGCATTTGGGGCAGGGTCTTTTTATATTCCGCCCTTTCCCCTCTGCAAATATTTTTCAGAAAAACGAAAGGAGCAAACGCTATGTACAAAGACATTCTTCAAAAACTGACAAACCGCGAAAACATGACCGAAGAGGAAGTATTCGAAATCATTTCCGACATTAACGCAGATAAGCTCACTGAAGGGCAGATCTCCGGCTTTCTCGTTGCACTCGTCATGAAAGGCACAACCCTTGATGAGATCGCCTATATTGCAAAGGCCATGCGCAAAAACTGCATTCCCCTCTCTCCGAAGATTTCGGCAGAGATGATGGACACCTGCGGCACCGGCGGCGGGCTCAGCACCTACAACATTTCCACCGCTACCGCGATTGTGGCTGCAGCCGCAGGCATTCCCATTGCAAAGCACGGCAGCCGTTCCATATCCAGCCTCTCCGGCAGCGCTGACGTCATGGAGGCGCTGGGCGTGAATATTAACCTCACACCGGATCAGGCATCAAAGCTCATTGAGGAAATCGGCATTGCCTTCATATATGCGCCACTCTTTCACCCTGTCATGGGCAAGGTGCTGGCACCCGAATCGGCACTGGGCATCAAGACCATCTTCTATACCATCATTGGTCCGCTGATCAATCCGGCGTTTGCGCCGCGGCACCTGCTTGGCGTATATAAGCCGGAGCTTCTCGAGCAGGTATCCTATGTTGCCCGTGAAATCGGCTACACCCGCGCCATGTTCGTTCACGGCGAAGACGGGCTGGATGAGATATCCCTGCTCGGCAAAACAAAGATCATCGAACTGAAAGACGGAGAATTTAACTCCTACACCATCGCTCCGGAAGACTTCGGGCTCAAGCGCTGCACGCTGGAGGACATTAAAACCGGCACGCCGGAGGAAAATGCCAAAACCATTCTGGGCGTATTTGACGGAAGCATCACCGGTTCCCAGCGGGACGCCGTACTCATCAACGCGGCAGGCGCACTGGTAGTTGGCGACAAAGCGGAAAATTTTGCCGACGGCATCAGAAAAGTAGCAGAAATCATCGACAGCGGCAAAGCGCTTGAAAAGCTGCAGCAGCTCATTCAGCGTTCCAATGAAATCACGGAGTAATACCATGCATTTTTTTGAAGTTCTCCGGCAGCATGCCGGAGGGAAAACAAATCTCGTTATACCGGATATCAAGTGCTTTTCCCCCAAGGAGGGGGATCTCCTGCGGGGACGCAACCCCGTCGCACTGGCGCGGGCACTGGTTTCGGCCGGCGCTCCCGTCCTTTCGGTGGTCACGGAAGAAAAAGAGTTTCACGGTTCTATGGAACTGCTGCACAGGATCTGCGCCGCAGTCGACGTGCCTGTACTCCGCAAAGATTTCGTAACCGAACCGAAAGACCTGCGCGAGACGGTCAAAGCCGGGGCAAGCGCCATCCTCCTGATGTACTCCACTCTCGGACGCGAACGTCTCAACACGCTCTACCATGAAGCACTGAAATACGGACTCACGCCCTTTGTGGAGACACACACCGCCAAAGAACTGGCCTGGGCGGCAGAGCTGGGCGCGGAACTTGTGGGCATCAACAACCGTGATATCCTCCGCCTTGAGCGGGACAACGGAGACGTCTCCCGCACTGCAGGGCTGATTTCCAAAGCCCCCCAAGGGAGTTTTGTCATTAGCGAGAGTTCCATACGAAACGGGGACGAGGTGCGGCAGGCGGTTTCGGCAGGCGCCGGCGCTGTCCTTGTGGGAACGGCGATTCTACAGGCCCCTGACCCCGTCCAGATGTATCGCGCACTTACGGCAAAAACCGGGCTCAAAGTCTGCGGACTTACCGATACAGAAGGCATCGCCCTCTTTGACAAATACGCCGTCGATATCCGCGGCTTCGTCGTGGAATACCCGGAAGATGTCCCCTGGAACATGACGTTGGAAAAGGCACGGCCTCTGATCGACGCGGCACGGCACAGCGGCGAGACGGCCGTCGTCACCGGCGGCGGAAAGAAAAAGATCCTCGCTGTTGCCGACGCGCTCCATCCGGATTATATCCAGATCCATCACAGGGAGACCCTGCAGGAGTCGGCAGAAACCGCATCCGAACTGAAAAAAATGAACATACGCGCGATCCGCAGCATTCCCAACGGTGCAGCGGCGCGGGAGAAAATGTTCGGCACCGCAGACCCCCTTGAAATCCTGCGCCGTATCGATGAAACCGATCTGTACGCCGCGCTCTTCGACAGCCGCGATGCGGACAATGCCAGCGCCGGCGGCAGCCGTATCGATTCCGGCGTAGGCGGAGATATCAGCGGCGCGATACAAAGCGCAAAAAAACCAGTGATGATCGGCGGCGGGATTACCTATCAAAACGCCGCAGACATCATCGAACGGTTCCGGCCGGACTATATCGACGTTATGACTGGTGTGGAATTGTCCCCCGGGAGAAAATCGGAAGAACTTCTGCGAAAGCTCGTGGAAAACACACGAATGCGCCATTGAAAAAAGGCCCGTAAACGCAAATGTTTACGGCCTTTTCCTCTGCATGGCAATTCCATTGCCACAATATTCCTGATTCATTTTTGAGCGAAAAATCTTTTTTCAAATTTCTATTTTATCCATCAACTGTGCTATCGTATCACACACATCCACAAATGCGATATCTGCCGCATATTCAAAATCTTTTCGATAGTTATCCCACTGTTTCTGCATAATCTCACTATTCTTAACAATATCCATAATTTTACGATAATCCTTCAATACCATTATTGAACCTCGCTTCTCTACAGTTGCCTTCAATGCTTCTTTCAACGTGCCGATATCTATGTTTGAATACTGCAGCTTTGTCAATATGTATATATCATAATAATCCCTCGGTCGTGTGTTCTGATCCCCTCTGGATATGACCGTTTCTATTTTTTCTGCCATTACCGTTTCCAAATTGTATGCCAACACCGAAATACTTCTGTCTTCCAAAAGAAGTTTAAACCGATATGTAATCTCCTTTGGCGTGATTTTATCCCCCGTAGTAATATCTAATTTCAAAGGAACTGCCATCGGCGGATAATCTGCCGATAACGAAACACGATATCCCGCATATTGATCCCCTTCACGTATTTCTCCGATACTTCGAAAATGAAATGAGACGTCATCAGCTAATTCTATTTTACAGATTTCTTCAAATATTTCCCGAATAGTCGATTCGTTTACAGGCAGTCCCTTTATCGTAGCATCCATGTCCATGGTAGCTCTCGTATCAAGTCCTACCATTGCGGCAATCAAAAATCCGCCTTTTAAAATAAAATTCCGCTGATATTTTGAAGCAGAGATTCTTTCCAGTAATCTTTCCAACATATAATTCTGCATCACAAGCTGTGCCGATATATGTTTTTCCTTTGCAATATTTTTTATGACAGCTTTTAGCTGCATTGCATTTCTCATAGCAGCACCTCCAGATACGCTCTAACCCTTCTTTCAACCTTTAGTTTTTTTGCATACTCTGACAGCAACGGTATATTTTTATTCTTTCTGGCTGCATAACGCTTAAACCCTTCCGTCACCACCTGAATGTCCACACAACTATGCGGTCTTAAGATATCACAAAGTGTACGTTCCACCCGATATGTTTTTACCGTATTACCTCCCGGCGTGACTGCTTCTGTGATTCCTAAATCATAGAACTCTTTTTTACACTGCATACATCGGATGTTCTCCTGCTTTGGTTTTGTCAAATTATAATTCATCGGAAAAGTCATACAATATTTATTTGGGGTTCTGTCTGTCAAATCCCACAAAAACAATGCTGTTTCGTGAGAATAAATTCCTCTTTTAAATCGATTCTGTAAATTGAATAGCTCATCATCCCAGATCCCTGGCAAGGTATAAACGCCTCTGACAGATTTTTCAAACATTCCCTTATCCACAAGATACTTGATATTTCCACGGGAAAACCCTGCTGCCACTACCATTGCAGTGGTAACTGTTCCATTATTTTCTTTTGCCATTTTAATAATCTGTTCCATTGCTCCCATGATCATCATCTGCTTTCTATTAACTTTTATGCTTGATATTATATATTTTAAAAGCGTAAAAGTCAATAAAATTATCTGATTACAAATAATACAAGCGGCGGAGCATCATTTTTGGCGTCAGGATATGCACGAAAATTCTAACGACAGTTGAATTTTTTTCAAACAGTATTCGCTGGACACCGCATTTTCCGTCATATACACTATATTTCAGAACCGGTTCAATTTAATTGAAAGGACACAAGACCATGACGTATGACATTGGAAAAAAATTAAAATCCCTGCGTACTGCACACAATCTCACACAGGAACAGCTTGCGAATCAGTTGGGCGTATCCTTCCAGGCGATTTCAAAATGGGAGACAAACGCTGCTGTGCCGGACATTTCCATGTTCCCCGTGCTTGCCAATTTCTACCATGTGACCACTGACGAGCTGCTCGGCGTCAATATACGGAAAACGGATGAAAGAATCCGTCAGCTTTGCGATGAAGTTTACCGTCTCGAAAGGGAATGGAAAGCGGCAGAAGCCGTAGAAAAGGCACGGGAATCCTGCAAAGAATATCCGGGCAGCGAGGAATTAAAATTTGCTCTTGCACATGCATTGGAGCGTGCCACTTATATGATCCGTACAAAAGAAGAAAACCTGACCGAGATTGCGGAAATCCTGCAAAACATCCTTGAAACAAGCACTGACACCACCATGTACACGAGTTATCAATCCATGCTTGCCCGGACTTACCACAAACTGGGTGATAAAGAAAAAGTCCTGGAAATTGTCAACGGACTTCCTGAGCTTTCTCAGACTCGGCCGTACCAGATCATTCATATGGGACTGAAAGACGGGGCAGAGCGCGCTGATTTTGTCAAAGACGCTATCCGGATGTACTACAACTACATTTGTACAGGTATTTTCAGCCTTTGCGGCATCTGGCCCTACAAAGAAAGAGACATTCTCCCGCCATTGGAACAAATCAATCTTCTTGACAGTTTCTTAAAGCTGCAAACCATCATATTTGGGGAAAATCTGATGGCCGAAAATATGACCGCCGGAATGTGCGCTTATACAAAAGCAGCATTATGGTGCAGACTTGGCAACAAGGAAAATGCATTATCCGAACTTGAAGCTGCCTTTGCCTTCGCGGAAAGATTCCAAAACTATGATGAAAATGGACATTACGATTCGGCAATGCAAAACGGCTTAGAAACGCTGCCCCGCTCAGCCTGGTCCAACAGCGCTTATGTAGATCTGTATAATGAACTTCTTGACAAAACATGCAAAGAAAAATATGCATTTTTGCAGAATGATCCCCGATTTGATGCAATCGTGCAAAAAGTAAGCGAAAAAGCCGGGAAATAAGTAAAAAAGTCCCGTAAGCATCTTGATACAAACAAGTGCTTACGGGCAAAACTCTGACAACTTTTTCCTGTTGCAAAAACAAACTTTCAGGCATATTTATAGTTGACACCAACATCATTATTTCAGCGGCACTTTTCTCATGTCAATACTGTTCATAGTCCGCTTCACAGCTTCGCATAGCGAGGATAGTGCGGCTGATCAGATCGTCCAACTCCCAGCCAAGCATCTCCGCGCCTTTCGCAATCACCTCACGGGAGCAACCTGCCGCAAAATTTGCGCTTTTATATTTTTTCTTAACAGATTTCAGCTCCAGATCCGATACGCTTTTGGAGGGCCGCATGATGGCCACCGCGCCGATCAGTCCGGTCAGTTCATCCACGGCGTACAAGACCTTTTCCATTTCATGCTCCGGCTGAATGTCTACCGTAAGTCCATACCCATGGCTGGCGACTGCATGAATCAGCCGTTCATCCGCGCCAAAATCCCGCAGGATCTCCTGCACCTTCACACAATGCGCATCCGGATACTTCTCAAAATCCAGATCGTGAAGCAGCCCGACGATGCCCCAAAAATCCTCTTCATCGGTATATCCAAGTTCTTTCGCAAAATACCGCATCACGCCCTCCACTGTTACGGCGTGCCGCAAATGGAACGGTTCTTTATTCCACTGACAAAGCAGCTCCCATGCTGCTTCTCTTGTAATTTCATTAGACATTTCGATCTTTCCTCCCAAATTTAACAGATACCGGTATTGTATTTCGATTTACCTACTGTGTCAATAGGAATCATCGAAATTTAAAAACTTCTATTTCTTGCGATATCATTCATATCGGTGCCGCTCCACCTGAAAAAAAGTAAAAACTTTGGTTTTATTTTCAGATTGGCTGTCCTTTCCGGTCTATTTTCCCAACAAATGGAACAAAACCCCCAAACCATTTGAAATACTTTCTTTCCCGCCTTTTTTATAATGAAAGTATCTTTTGACAACTCTATAGGAGGAAGGCTTATGCGAAGCATAATTTGCAATGCCTTCCGACGACTTGGCAGGTGCGCTCTTCGAGCGCGCGTGCCGCTACATAATTATTTAAGGAGGAAGCTTTATGCAGATGGAAGAACTGGCCCTTGCCGTAGAAAAGGGCAGAATGAAAGTCGTAAAGGAGCTTGTAAATGAAGCGCTGGAGGAAGGTATCCCTGTAAAGCAGATTCTGGATGAAGGCCTGATCGCACCCATGGGCGTAGTCGGGGAAAAATTCCGCCAGAACCAGATCTTTGTACCGGAAATGCTGGTGGCCGCCCGGGCCATGTCCGCCGGCGTAAAGATCATAGAGCCTCTGTTTTCGGAATCCGGCGTTGAGACCATCGGTACGGTAGTCATCGGCACCGTAAAAGGGGATCTTCATGACATCGGAAAAAATCTGGTGGCCATGATGATGAAAGGCATGGGCGCTACCGTATACGATCTGGGCATCGATGTACCTGATGAGAAATTTGTAGAAAAAGCGGAAGAAGTCGGCGCGGATATCGTAGCCCTTTCCGCCCTGCTCACCACCACCATGCCCGCCATCGGCGACGTGATCAAAGCCTTTGAAACTGCCGGTGTCCGGGACAAGTACTACATTATGATCGGAGGGGCTCCCGTAAGCCAGCGTTTTGCCGATGAAGTCGGCGCCGACGCCTACACGTCCAACGCCAGCGATGCAGCTGACGTAGCTAAAAAATACCTTCTTTCCAAAAAGAATTAAGGAGGGCTGAAACCATGGCGAAACAATTTACAAAACTGGCTTATGATTCCGTGGATGATTTTCTCTACGGTGTATGCCCGCATCCCGTTACATGTAAAAACGGCATGGTCATCGGCGGCGGCACGCTTTACCCCGAGGTGAACTTCACCCTGCCGGCTATGAACGCCACAGAAGAAACATTGCCGGAAGCAAGGCGCATCTATCAGGAGATCATCACCGGTGTTCTGGATAAAGCGCTGCAGCTTCATGCCCCCGGACTGGTCATCGAGTTTGAGACCCTGCCCCAATATACGGAGCACCCGGAATGGGGTATTGAAATCCACAAGATCCTGCGCAGTACCATGTTTGAATATGAAGCAAAATATGGCTTGAAAAGTGTTTTCCGCATGACGCCCAACGATCTGCGGGAAATGAGCCGGCCGCCCATCATGCGCAGCGGCCAGTACTGGGAATCTATGGTGAAGATTTTTGAGCAAACCGCAAAAGACGGCGCGGATTTTCTTGCCATTGAATCTACCGGCGGCAAAGAGATCAACGACGAAGCCATTATGAACGCGGATCTGCGCACTTCCATCTTTGCGCTGGGCTGCCTGGGGGCCAGGGATATGAAATGGCTCTGGACCAATATCACAGCCATTGCCAATGAAAACGGCGCTATCCCTGCCGGAGACTCTGCCTGCGGATTTGCCAACACCTCCATGGTGCTGGCGGAACAGGGCTTTATCCCTAAGGTATATGCCGCCGTCATGCGGGCGCTGACTGCGCCCAGAGCGCTGGTTGCCATCGAAAATGGTGCCGTAGGTCCCAGCAAGGACTGTGCTTATGAAAATGTATACCTGAAGGCCATCACCGGCACACCCATTGCCCTGGAAGGCAAGTCCGCCGCCTGCGCCCACTTCAGCCCCATTGGCAACATCGCCGCCGCAGTGGCAGATCTGTGGAGTAATGAATCCGTGCAGCAGGTGAAACTCCTCTCCGGCTTTGCTCCCGTGGTCTCTACGGAACAGCTGATTTATGACTGCCGCCTTATGAACAAGGCCACAGAAAAAGGCTATGCCCGTCTGATGCGGGATCTGCTGGTGGAATCTGACTGCTATCTGGATCCCCAGGCATATATGCTGAAGCCTGACGTCGTATTTGAAATCGCTTCGGAGATCGTTAAGACCCAGGATCCTTTCCTGCGCACACTGAATACCGCCAAACGCTCTCTGGATATCCTGCAGCGGGCTGTGGATAACAAAGAGCTGCAGCTGGACGAACGGGAAGAAAACTGGATCGGCATGCTGCAGGAGCAGGTAGACGATATTCCCGAAAATGAAGAAGAATTCATCGCAGAAATGAAAAAAGAATTAGACGACACAAAGTACCGTCCCTCAGAGTACGGGATCTGACAAATATGATCCGCGTAGATATGATCTCCGGTATTCAGGGGTCCGGGAAATCAACCCTGATCCTGCGGCTTTTGCATACCGTCTATGCTGATGAAGCCATAGCACTGATAGAAAATGAACAGGGAAAGATACGCCTTTCCCGGCAGGCTGTCCGGGACGCGCGCGACTCTGCCGTGTCGCGTCCCGACGTATTCGTAACGGAAATCCCTACGGGATGCATTTGCTGCAGCCGTTCTGACATGCTGGAACAGGCCATAACGGACATTGCCCGCCGGGGAACCTTCGACCGAATCCTTCTTGAGCCCACAGGCACTGCAAAGCTGGCGGATCTGCTGCCTCTTGTGCAGCGCCTGCTGCCGGACAAAGCACAGATCCACCATGTGGTATCGGTGGTGGACGCCTGTTCTTTTGCACGGCGCATGCTGCTGTCCAAAGATTTTTTTGAATCGCAGCTGCGCAATAGTCCCCTGATTTTTCTGTCAAAGACAGATCTGCTGCCGCCGGAAGAAACGGAACAAATCCAACGGCAAATCCTTTCGATTGCGCCGGACTGCCATATACTGAAATCGGATCTGTCAGACTGGAACCGGGCTGCTCCCATCACTGCACCTCTGGCAGCACATACCATTCCCCTTCTGTCCCGGTACAACGCCGCGGGAAATTCCCGCACAAAAAAAGGACCCACTTTTGAAATGGATCCTTCGTAAATGTGCAGGCAAATATCCCGGAGCAGGCATTCCGTCATTTACCCCCGTTCTGCCGGTACAGCTTCGGCGACACACCCAGCTGCTGCTTGAATATTCTGGAAAAATAGCTCTGATTGTCAAACCCCAGTTCCGCGGCCACAGCTACAAGGGACATATTCGTCTCCAGCAGCAGCCGGCACGCTTCGTCTATGCGTTTTTTGGAAAGATACTGGGAAAAGTTGATGCCCATTTCCTGCTTAAACAGGGTGGAAAAATAAGTCGGGTTGAGGCCCACATATTTCGCCACCTGTCCCAGACTGATATTTTCCCGATAATGCCCTTCTATGTAACGAAGGGCATTTTTCATTACCGGCTGACAGACCGGTTCTTTGCTTTCCGCCTCTTCCTTTTCTTCAGGGCTCTCCATGTGCCAGCTATCCGCCAGATTTTTCACCAGCGCATACAGCAGTTCATTCAGGTACTGCAGGCGGCCCGGCTCCACCACAGGTACGCCGCTGATCGCGCCATACAGCCGCTTCCGATAATTGAGCGAACAGCCGTAAGCCTCTATGATCTGGTCTATAAGCATAATGTCCGGATACTCCAGCGCTACAGGCCCGGCCAATATATGATATAACGGCCGGTCCCCTACGATCACCGGAACCGAGAAATGCACCAGTCCGCAGGGACAGTCATAAATGTAGCCATCCTTCAGCCACACCGCCTGTTTCCATCCGTCGCTGTGGGTCTCCCCGCAAAATTCCTGCCTGCCGCAGGCCTCTCGCAGCATCTTACAATAGGAAAACGGCTCCCCGTATGTACATAAAACCGTTCCTTTTGCATCAGACAACTGTAAATGAATATCCATAGCAAAGTGATAAAACTTCAGCTGTTTGATCAGCTTCTC
Organism: uncultured Lachnospiraceae bacterium; assembly: GCA_947630695.1. Taxonomy (GTDB): domain Bacteria; phylum Bacillota; class Clostridia; order Lachnospirales; family Lachnospiraceae; genus CANRIM01. The sequence continues at coordinate 5,658 of CANRIM010000039.1, read as the reverse complement.
CTTCAAATCCATTTTATCCTCGGTACCTCTCGCAAACGCCGCCGACCAAAATTCGGTTTTTATATGTCTGTTTTGGCCGCCTATATTTGCATAGATTTCATATAGAAATGATAGGTATTATAGCATTTTAAAAAGGGATTTGTCAATCCTTGTACGATTTTCATGTGTCTGCTGCAAATGTACTAAGGAGGAACCCGCCTATGGCGGGCAAACTAAAAACTGACGACAGAGATTTCTGCCGTCAGTTCAGCACATTTTCAATTTCTTTTTCAGTTTCTGATCCGGTTGCAGCGGACGGTGACTCTGGCGCGGCCGCTTACCGTACAGGTAAAGAGGGTCAGATCGTAAGCGCTGGAGGTCATCTCCTCAATGGCCGTGGCAGAAAGTTCGTCTATGCTTTCCACAGCGTATCGGAATACATTCCCCGCGGTATCGGTAAACAGGATCTCATCATTTTTCTGAAGCCTGTTCAGCCGTCTAAAATGGGATTTGTAATTGTGTCCACAAATAACCAGATTGTCCAGATAGGCGGAACCCACATACCGGCACGGCGCGATCCGCATCCGTGTGTAATTCCAGTCATCCATCACCGGAAGTTCCAGCTCCAAAGGAAGGATCGTCAGGGTTCCGATATACCGGAAGTCGTCCACCTCTGTCACCGGCATTTCCGTATCGGGGTTTTTCACATAATCCGGCAGCTCGGTGGGAACAGCGGGCGAAAAAGAACCCTTTTTTTCCGCCGCTGCGTCTCTTTTTTCCTTGAGTGCAGAAACGATCCGCTCCGCCTGGGCGCCCGCATGCGCGTCTTCCCAGAGATTATAACCGGTGAGGGCAGCGGCGACGACAATACAGAAAACCCCTGCCCATACAAGGATTTTCCGGATACTGGCTTTTTTGTTCCGACGCTTTTTTTCTATCTTCACTGCTCATGATCCCCTGACCTTCTGCCTGCCGCTACAAGCAGAATACCTGCCACAAGGAAAATGGGAACCGGCCACCACAGCTGGCCCGTCTGAGGCAGACGCGCACCGGGATCCGTTGTGTTTGCAGGCGCTCCGGTTTGCGTCACCAAAGCAGGCGGCGCAGAACTTCCCGGCAGTTCAGACTTTTGCGGGTTGGGGCTTGCGGAAGGCGCTTCCGTGTATGGCCCGGAAGTGGTTCCGGGGGTTGGCGTGGGAGAAGGCGACGGGGAAACCGTCTGATAGCGGTTGGTCACCACAAACCGGTTGCCCTCACGGGCAACAGAGACCTGATATCCGTCCGGTACATTTTCCTCCGTCAACTGATACTGCGCTTTGCCATCCAGTTTTTCCCATGTGTGCTTCCACTGGGTCTGCTGACTTAACGTTACTTCCTCCAAAAGCGCTCCGTCTTTCAGGAGCCGTACTTTTACTTCCGCGGGCCTGGCGGCAGCACCGTCGTCCACCCATACTTTCTCCACGGAAAGATCAATGGTCGTTTTTTCGATTTCCACACTGTCGTACTTCACTTCCGCAACCACATCCGTCACCCAGTTTCCTTCCGAAGAACGGTACGGCACACTTAGCATAAAGGGCTTGGGCGTGTAAATCACATCCCCTTTCTGCACCGATTCACCGGTAACCAGATACAGGCCGGACACAAGGTCGCCAAAATTGACCGTTCCGGCTGCGTCGGAGGTTTTTTCCTGATCCGCCGCGATATTATGGTCAGCGGCATAGGCCGACAGGGTCGCCGCCAGGTTGTTCATGGCCTCGCTGCCAAGATCTCCCAGATCCGCCGGATAGTCCGCAAAAGCGCCCACCGGATCATAGGAATCATCAAACGCGCGATACACCCGAAAGACCGAGCCCGACACGTCCCCCGCTTCCGTATTGAATTTCACTGTCAGCGAATACGCCGGATCAGCATAAACAGGGGCGCCGGACGGCGCGAATATTATGGAAAAAATCATAGCCAGCGATAACACAAGGCCTGTAAGCAACCTTCTTTTCATCATTCACTCACCTCAGAGTTTGTTGTTTTTGACAACCGCCGACGGCGGGATACTGCCATCACGAGCAGGGTGATGACAAGCACGGGAACTTCCACCGCCGCTATCACAAGCAGGATATTGACCCGTTTTGCTCCGGACTGCAGCTCCATTCTTTCATCCATAGGAGAAATGGGCTTGCGCACACCCCGTACAATCAGCCGATGGGAATTGATCCCATAGGGCGTACAGGTGATCAGCGTGCAGTAGTCTTTTCCCGGATAAATTCTCAGAGCGCTTACGTCCTGGGGTTCTACTACCCGGATGTCATCCACCTCATACACAAATGTCTCTTCCAGCACATGCAGGGCAAAGGTATCTCCCCGATCCAGCTTGTCGATATTGGTAAACAGCATGGCAGAGGGCAGCCCCCGGTGTCCCGACAGCAGGCAGTGGGCGCTTTCGCCTCCTACCGGCAGCGACGAACCCCCAATGTGTCCTACGCCTTCCTTCAGCACTGCCTCGCTGGTACCGTGATAAATGGGGAGGGAAATATCCACCTTTTCAATGGTGATATACCCCATGATCCCCGTACCGGTAATATCCAGCTGGCTTTCGTAATCGAGACGTTGTTGATCACTCATTCTCATGAACGAAACCGGATTTTCAGCCAGCGCCGCGTTGTACGCCTTTGCCGCCTCCAGGATCTGGCGATACTGCTCGTTGCTCAGCGTCTCCACCTCCGACGTATAGTCAAAGACCGCCCGCCGATGCCTTACTTTATTGATATAATTGCTTATGGATGGATACAGCAGCAAGGACAGCCCCGCAATAAGGATCAGGATCACAAAGCAAGTCATTATCCGCTGTTTCATACGGATCTCTCCTTACCGCTGTATCAGAGGAGTTCCGGTGTATCGCAGGGGCAGGCCCCCTGCGGCCACCGGTCCCCCTCTGTACAGCAAGTTTAAGTATTATGCCTGTTTATCAGGCAGATCAGACAGTTTGTTTACGCGCTTCTTTTGGATCTTCTTCTGCTGACTACCAGAAGTACAAGAGCCACAGCAACCAGAACGCCGCCGGCTATGTAATAGAAGTACACGCCGGAACCGCCGGTGTGAGGCAGAACAGAAGCCTCCATATCCGTCACGTCCAAAACCACCTTGCCTGCGCCAAAATCATCGATAAAGCCGGCTGCAAGTGTCGCATCCCCATCCGGATATCTGTTGTCCGGGAAAGTCACTATGTTACTTGCATCTGCAGCATCAATTGTACCGTTATATTCTCCCGCCTCTGTCATTCCGGCGGTTATTTTCACTTCAAAGGGATCTACCTTATCATAACCGGCCGGCGCCGCTGTTTCTTCCAAACGATAGGTGCCTTCATCCAGACCTTTGATGACTACGTTTTTCCCTGCCGTAGTAAATGTTGTCTTGTCTCCCGACGCAGAAGTCACCCATCCGGTAATGACATAAGAGCCATCCTCTTGCTTGTCAAACTGTGCGTATTTACGCGCTTCCCCCGCCAGTTTGCTCATTGTAAACTCGGCCCCTGACAGTGGTGTCTTTTTATCGTCGATCTTATTTAATTCCAGCTGGAACGTATAGACCTTGGGCTGCTCTTCTACTGTCGTAGAGGTTTTTCCTCCAGATTCCACATTGGGATCATTGGAATAGGTCAGATAGGCGGTGTTGGGATTACCGGCAGTACCTGCTACCGCATCCGTATTTACTTTTGCGCTGTATGTTACCCGAATCTGTACGTTTTCCCATTTGATATTGGCAAAATTGTAGCTTTCGTTTTTATATTCATTGTTTGCCTGACGGTCGGTACCATATCCGTTACCCGTAGCCTTAAAGTATTGGATCAGGTCTGCAAACGTTACCGTAAGTATATTGCTCCCTGTGGCACCATCAGGACTCAGGGTTACTGCATAATAATTATGAGCCGGCGTAACCGTAATCCACGCATTATGCCCCTCATTCAAAGCAATCTCCACTTTTACATCATTCGCGTCAACGGTGGTATCTGCGTTCACAAAGGTAAGTCCTTTGCTCAGCGTATCGGTAAACGCATAGTTGTAGCTGTCATAGAATGTACCCAGATTTCTGGGAAGCGTTCCCACCAACTGATAGGTGACCGTATCGCCTATATCAGCCGCAGCGGACATATGTGTATCGGAAACATGACTGCTGCCGTCTCCTGCAAGATCCGTTACTCCGGTAATCGTCTTATCCAGCGTAGGCGCGTCGGATTTGATCGTAACCGGTACGCTCTTAAATACGTCCAGCATGTAAGGAGAAACTGCATCTCCCTTCAGATCCGCATCCAGCGCAATGGTATCGTCAATAAAGTAGTAGCCTGCCGGAATGCCGGTAATCTTCCATTGAGCGGACTCCCATGCGGACTCATATTTTCTGAATTTCTTAGTTTCGCCATCCGTTGTTACATAGTTTCCGCTATTGGCAGTCACCGTATCTTTCACTGCCTGCGCAAATTTCTGCATATAAGAAGTGACCGCAGTTCTTTTTGCATCTTTAAACAGGTTTTCGACAATGATACCGTCTTCACTGTAGGATCCGTCAAGAACCTGCGCAACTTCCTGGGCGGCTGTCCTGGCGGCATTTTTGATCTTTTCAGTATTTCCATCAGCCTCCTTGATCGCATCCATTATCTTCAGATAAATATGAACAAACGCTCTTCCTGCCTGATCAGTAGTTCCTTCGGCAGGCAAATAAGTAACCTTACCCCCTTCAATCGTAATCGAAGTGCCGGGGTTTCCGTCCCAGTCGGTGGTGGCCAGCTTGTTCATCAGCGTCTTCACCGCGGCATACTTTGCATTCATATCTGTATCGTCACTAATGACAAGCGCGTTCCCCCAATCTACGTTGTCCAGCTCATCATTCGTGGCTGTCACGCTTCCGGAAAACACCTGATATGCCACAAATCTTTTTGTCAGGGCTTCGGCTTTGTCAGCAGCAACCACTGCAGGTGTAACAGGCGTCAACGTCGTTCCAGAGGGCGAGGGCACAATGGTAATCTCCGGCGTAGTCTCATACGCCCCGGCTGTCAGCACGCCGATGGCCGATGTAGTGCATACCATGACCAGCGCCAATACAAGCGTTACCATACGTTTCACAATTTTGGTTCTCATTTTCTTCTTCCTTTCTGCAAAGATTTTGTTACCAATTTCATATTTTTGTGACCTGACAGGTCAATGTATTTTTCCCATACTGGGGAATGGCAAAAAACAGAACAGCAGTTTTCCAACCACCTGCTCCCGCGGCACGCATCCGATAATGTTGTTGCGGGAATCCACCGACGCTCTTCTGTTATCACCGAGTACAAAATAACTGTTTTCGGGAACTGTGAGAGGAAATTCCACGTCACAATCCCCAAGGCTTTTGCCTTTTAAGTAGGGTTCGTCGAGTGCCTCTCCATTGACAAAGACATTGCCCTCTTCGTCTATGTTAATCTCATCTCCGGCAAGACCAATCACCCTTTTACAGAGAATCCGGCTTCCTCCGTAAAAAGCGCAGACATCTCCATAGTCTAATTTTGTAGTTTTGCGAGCAACTACAATATCGCCGTCAACTAGCGTGGCGCTCATGGAGCTTCCATAAATTCTCAGCACAGGAAACACAAAGTTTACCACGAGCACAAGCACGGCGGCCACGACCAGCATCACAAGGCATACATTCCGAAGG
>CANRIM010000038.1 GCA_947630695.1 uncultured Lachnospiraceae bacterium | reverse complement strand
TCTTGCTTTCTGGTCTGTACGGCAAAATAGCTTTGTGCAAATGCGATTTCTTCCTTTTTGGGATCACCATTCTGAGCGACGAGATAGCAGGCATACCGCGTCAACATATAATCTTTGACAGGTCTTTGCGCTCCGCTGCCCAAGGGAACCATTTTCGTGACCTCACGAAAATGGTCAGATACTTCGATTCCACTCGTTTCACAGGACTCAATCGCACGTGAAATTGCCTTATCAAAATTTTCCCAACGTTCATAGCCAAGCAGCGGCATTAATTCCCGGGCATACCAAAATTCAACATTCGAGGTTGCCTCGCTATGAATAACCAGGTCAAACTGTTGTTTAATCAAGCTAACTCTTTTTTTATCCATTACAGTTCCTCCGTATTATCTGGCACAAATTCCAGAATATCATCCACACCACAGTTCAGTGCACGGCAGATGCTTTCGATTGTATCCAAAGAGATATAGCCGTTCTGTTTCATCTGGGGAACGATATTTGAGGAAAATCCTGCCTTGTGCTGAAGCTGGGTAGTGGTCATGTCCCGTTCTATCAGCAGATGGAACAGTCGCTTATAACTGACAGCCATAGTCATACCGCCGTGCACACGTTTAATCATGTATATAAATATTCTATCACGCTAATGTGATATTTTCAATATCTTGACAGTCATTTCACAAATCAAATAAGAAGGTTTAAACTTTCTTTTTTGAATTATTTATTCAAATTCGATTGCCACGGCTACCGATTTATTTTCTGAAGATAATTATGCTATGATTCGGGTGTCACAAGTGCAATATATTGATCCTGATGCACAAAACCCCGGCGTCTGAATATCATAAGGTATATCGAAAAAGGAGTCTGTTATGAAAAGAAAATTTCTGATGCTGCTTTCGGTTCTCATGGCGGGACTTCTGCTTTTTACCGGCTGTGCCGGCAAGAAGGAAGAACCGGCAGCAAAAAAGGATACGGTGCAGGAAGCGGTTCCCGTCACGCTTTGCGAAGTGGCCCATTCGTGTTTCTACGCGCCCATGTACGTGGCGATTGAAAAGGGCTATTTTGCGGAAGAAGGCATTGCCCTGACTTTGAACAACGGCGCCGGGGCGGATAATGTAATGAACGCCATGATCGCCGGAGACGCGGACATCGGCTTCATGGGTTCCGAAGCTTCCATCTACGTCTATACCCAGGGCAAAACGGACTACGCCGTCAACTTCGCCCAGCTGACCCAGCGAGCAGGCAATTTCCTGGTAGCCAGAGAAGCGGACGACGACTTTACCTGGGCCGATCTGAAAGACAAGGTGGTGCTGGGCGGCCGTGCCGGGGGTATGCCGGAAATGGTATTCGAGTATATTTTAAAGCAAAACGGCATCGACCCCGCCGAAGTGAATATCGATCAGAGCGTTTCCTTCGGCAACACCGCAGCCGCTTTTATCGGCAGTGACGAATACGAATATACCGTGGAATTTGAGCCTTTCGCCACCTCCCTGGAATCCCAGCAGGCCGGCCATATCGTCGCCTCTCTGGGCGTGGACAGCGGCTATGTGCCCTACACGGCCTTCTGCGCCAGAAAAAGCCTGATTGAAGAACAGCCGGAGTTGATCCAGGCCTTTACCGACGCCCTGCAGAAAGGCATGGACTATGTGCAGCAGCACAGCCCGGAAGAAATTGCGAAGACAATCGCGCCGCAGTTTCAGGAAACCGATCTCACGTCGCTGACCACCATTATCCGCCGGTATTATGAGCAGGATACATGGAAAGAAGATCTGATTTTTACTGAAGATGCCTTCAATCTGTTGACTGATATTTTAAAGGACGCCGGGGAACTGAAAGCAGACGTTCCCTATGACGCCCTTGTGGATACGAGTTTTGCGGAAAAAGCGGCACGGTAATACTGCGTGTTCATAAGGATGTAATTTAAAACACACATTGAAACAGGCATCGGCTCAATCAGTCGATGCCTGTTTTATAGAACATACTGTTCCTCCGCAAATTGTTACATATGCTAAGATGTGTTTCGGTCTCCCCGGAATTTATGCTTTGATAAACTTCTGATTTGCGCTTTTCGGCTTATTTGGTATCGTCATTTTGAGTTTGCCGATTTCGTCCTGAAAAAAATCAAGAATTAACGATTTTATTTCAGAATTAACAATTTTGTTAATTCTAATCGTTAATTTGCATTTCGGTATGGATGGATGCTTCTTTTGTCATTTTGCTTAAGATTTTCTTTTGATTTTTTTAACTTTTCGTAATTATTCCCAAATACACATTTTGTACACAATCTGATAATATAATAATGATAATTGAGATCGGCCGCAGGCGGGTCAAAATTGTTAAAAATGACAAAAAGGAGGTTTTTTATTTGGCAGATCACTATTCAGATTTGGACCAGCATGACCAATGGACGCTGACGATGTTCCTGTATCGTTCAGCGTTAAGTAAAATCAAAACAAAAATCAGAATTCTCACGGACGAATTTACCAATATACAGAGAAACAACCCCATTGAACATGTCAATTCCCGCATCAAATCGCCGCAGAGCATCGTCAACAAGATGCATCGGCAGCATCTCGAAGTCACCATCGAGAACATGACGGAATACATAAATGATATTGCAGGCGTCCGCATTGTCTGCTCTTTCACGCCGGATATCTACCGGATCGCCGGCATGCTGGCCGGACAGCAGGATATCAAGGTTCTGACAACCAAAGACTACATCAAGCATCCCAAGCCCAACGGCTACCGGAGCTACCACATGATCATATCGGTTCCGGTATATCTTTCGGAATGCTGCAGAGACGTCAAGGTGGAGATTCAGATCCGCACGGTTGCCATGGATTTCTGGGCCAGCCTGGAGCACAAAATCAATTACAAATTCGCCGGACACGCGCCGGAGCACATGACCAATCAGCTGAAAAGCTGTGCGGACATTGTGGCAGAGCTGGATAACCGGATGTTTACGCTGAACGAGTCCATTCTCAATGCGCGGCCCGGTCCCGCCGGTCCTGTGGAATATGCCAATGAACAGCAGGATCCCGACGACGATCAGGATATGTTTTCATCCTAAACTTAAAAACGCATCCAAACTACAAAGGTCTGGATGCGTTTTTTTACGCTATATAGCTGACAGCATTATTCCGATTTTTTCGATGGAATCATCCGGATGACAAACAGTACCACCAGCATCAGAATGATGGAAAGGGGCAGCACCACCAGCCAGTTCTGAATGAATCCGGCCAGAATATATGCCACAAAGGAAACCCCGGCGACGGTCATCGCATAAGGAATCTGGGTAGACACGTGATTGATGTGATTGCACTGCGCACCGGCCGAAGCCATAATCGTGGTATCGGAAATCGGAGAACAGTGATCGCCGCAGACCGCGCCCGCCATGCAGGCAGATACGGCGATAATGGTAATGTTTCCGTCGCTTCCGCTGAATACGCTCAAAACGATGGGAATCAGAATACCAAAGGTACCCCAGGAAGTGCCCGTTGCAAAGGAAAGCCCTACCGCAATCAGGAAAATGATCGCCGGAAGCAGGAGCTTCAGGCCCCCTGCCGAACCTTCAATCAGCTGGGAAATGAAAATCTTCGCGCCGAGAGAATCCGTCATGGTCTTTAAGGTCCATGCGCATACCAGAATCATGATGGCCGGTACCATGGCCTTGAAGCCTTCCGGTACGGAATCCATACAATCCTTAAAGCTGATGACTCTGCGGCATACAAAATAAATAATGGCAAATACGATGGTTACGAAAGAACCCAGTACCAGTCCCACCGAAGCATCGCTGTTGGAGAATGCCGTAATGAAGTTGCGGTACCCGTCCTCGCCTACCGTAAAGAAGCCGCCGGAATAAATCATGCCGATGACACAGGCAATAATCAGAAAAATCACCGGAATCACCAGATCGCAGACCCGCCCCTTGGGATTGGCCTTTTCATCCTGTACTTCCGCCATCGCGCCGCTGGTAAACAGATCACCCTTCATGGCGTTGGCCTCATGCTTCCGCATGGGACCGTAATCAAAATTGGTCAGCGCAATAAAGATCATCATGACAATGGTCAGAAGCGCGTAGAAATTGTAAGGAATGGCGCTGACAAACAGCGACATACCGCTTTCCGCGCCTGCGCCTCTGGCGAATCCCGCCACTGCCGCGGCCCAGGAGGAAATCGGCGCAATGATGCAGACCGGCGCCGCCGTAGCGTCAATGAGATACGCCAGTTTTGCCCGGGAAATGTTGTGTTTATCCGTCACCGGACGCATGACCGAACCCACGGTCAGACAGTTGAAATAGTCGTCGATAAAAATCAGAACGCCGAGCACCATGGTGGCCAGCTGGGCGCCCACCCGGGACTTGATGTGCTTCGTCGTCCACCGCCCGAAGGCTGCAGAAGCTCCCGTCCGGTTCATCATGGCAACCAGCGCGCCCAACAGCACCAGGAAAATAATAATACCGATATTGTAGGAATCCGCCACCGTATCAATGAACCCTTCCTTAAACACATGTACCATGGTGGTCTCGAATCCCACGTTGGAATAGATAATTCCGCCTGCCAGGATGCCGATGAACAGCGAGGAATATACCTCTTTTGTGATCAGTGCCAGCACGATGGCGATGATGGGCGGCAGCAGCGACCAGAAGGAAGCATATGCTTTGATATCCTCCCGTACCTTCGCCAGCGCCGTCTCGATATGGGTGTCAAAATCGCTGTCGTTGGTGACGTTGTCCGCGTAGCTGTCTACGTATGCGCCTGCGGATTCCGCATCTGACAGGTCATATTCCGTTTCTTCTCCGTCCACTTCCACCGAAAATGCTGTTTCCGCCGCTGCCGCCGTAACGGTGCAGAACGCAGACAACAGCACCAGCAGAAGCAGAAGCGCCGGTATCTTTCGTAAACCTTTCATGTATCAGTCTCCTCTTTTATTTTGTAGCGGCACGCGCGCCCTTTCAGGGCGCCCCTGCCATGTCATCGGAAGGCATTTCCTTCCTCCCAACAAAAAGGGGCGGCAGAACGCATTCTAAGCCGCCCCATATATGGAGTGATTATACAATATTTACCGGTCAAAATCAAGTATTTTTCATCAATTTGCCCAATTCCGTCATGCTTCGTGCACTGCTTTGAGTTCATAAACCACATCTGCGGCATCCGCCACCTGTTTCGCGTGGGTCACAATGATCACGCCCTTGCCTTCGTCTGCCAGTTTCCGGAAAATAGACAGAATATCCGCCTGGGTTTCCTCATCCAGATTTCCGGTGGGCTCATCTGCCAATATGAATTCCGGTTCATAAGACAAAGCCCGGGCAATGGCCACCCGCTGCTGCTGTCCGCCGGAGAGCTTCAGCACCCGCCGGTCGGCTTCCTCTCTGCCAAGTCCCACGGATTCCAGCAGCGCATAAGCCTTTTCCCGCTTGTTTTTCATCCGCACCCCTGCGATGTCCATGGAGGTTTCCACGTTTTCCACCGCCGTCAGTTTGGTCAGCAGATTGTAGCTCTGGAAAATGACGCCGACATATTTTCTGCGGAAATCATAACGGTTGATATGCCGCATATCCTGATCGTTATACAGAATTTCTCCCCCATCCGGCGCGGCCAGTCCCGACAGAACCGAAAGCAGCGTGGTTTTGCCTGCGCCGCTTTTTCCGGTCACCGCGTAAACCTTTCCGCTTTCAAAGGTAAAACTTAAATCCTTTAAAACCATGCTTTTTTCATATGCAAAATCGATGTGATTCAGTGTTAAAACAGACATTTCCCTCTCCTCCTTTAGTCTCTGTTGGAAAGAATTTTCAGCGGTTCATAGCGCATAATGGTAATCACGGAGGCAGCCCCGGCCACCAGTGCCAGACCGATACAGATCGCCAGCAGTTCTGCCAGGACCGTTAAGTTGACGCTGGCCTTGATCTCACTGATGTAAGCGCCGGCCTGTTCCATGAAGGGACCGCCTCTGTGTCCGCCCTCCTCCTGCATCTGTCCAGGCGCGCCGCCTTCCGGCATCCGGTCCCGACCGAAGGACTGCTCTATGCTGCTTTCCCGTTCCTGTTCCGAAGCGATCTGCCCGGACAGCAGCGCATTGGCCACCGGCACGGAAGATACGCTGCCGATTCCGGCGCCAAGAATCACCGCTGCCAGCGTCACGATCAGGATTTCCGTCAGAAACTGTCCCGCCACCTTCCATTTTTTCATGCCGATGGCGGTCAGCACCCCGATCTCATACTTGCGTTCCCGAATACTGAAAATATTCAAAACCATCAGAATCAGCGCGCCGATGACCAGAATCACGATCAGAAAATATCCTGCGGTCTTGCGCAGGGTCTGCAGAGGCACAAGGCTTTGCTCATAATTGTTGACGTCCTGAGAAACCACCTGATATTCCTCTGAAAGTCCCATGTCGTAAACTTCTTCCGAAAATGCGTTGTAGTCTTCCACGCTGTCAAACACATAGGTGCCCGAAATATCGGAAGCAATGGCGGAACTGATCTGCATACCGAAATCATTTTCCGAAACTTCTGCCGTACTCTCCGACGCCTCCGTCATCTTTTTCAGTGCCACATAACTCATATAAATCGTATTGGCCGGGTCGCTCTGGCGGAACATTCCTTCCACAGCCGCGTTCTGCTCACTGTGATAAAGTCCCGTGACCCGCAGCGTATAGGTTTCATCCTCCGAATTGGGATTGTAACATGTGATCTCGTCTCCCACAGACAGGTCGTTATACGCCGCCAGTTCTTCTGAAATGATACAATCATAATTTTCCGTGCCTTCTTCGAACATTTCCCCTTCTGTTACAGAAGCGTTACCTTCGATAAACTCCGTCATGGCGTTTTCCCCGGAAACGCCGGTGAGCGTGAAGTCGCCGTTGGTCCCGAAGCGCATATCCCTTCCGCCCGGATTCATACCGCCTTCCATGTCCGGCGCTTTGGTTCCCTCGCCCATGTCATCCGGCATGTCCGGCCGGGCGGCATCTGCATCGTCGGTTTCCGGCGTTTCTTTTTCGGTTCGATTGGAAGTCTGTATGGCTTCGATCTGATCGCTGTTCAGCGCAGAGTTGATCGTATAATAAAAATCAGATACGGTATCCGCTTCTGCATATTCCAACATTTCCTCCAGCGACAGGCTGATACTGTCGAATCCTTTGAAAGCAGAACGGTCAAATTTTCCTTCCGCATCCGCATTGTTCTGCATCATCGCCTGTCTATCCACGGAAATCTGTGCTGTGACCTTCAGATTTTCCATGGTGCCCTGTTCGGCGTCGCCGGCGGCCTGCCGGATTGCCAGTCCGATACAGCTGGCGCAGGCAAGCACCAGAATAATAATGCCGATCAGGATATTTCTTCCTTTAGCACGCAGTACATTTCTCCATGCATTTTTTATGATGTACATTCCATACTCCTCCGTATTTCTTTGAAATTCACTTTGCCCATCTTATTGGAAAAAATTGAATAAAATTTGAATCAAATTTGAATTTACCGTGAAAAAATCCCGACACGTTTTGTCCTTGAAACTTTTTTTTTGCAAAAACAGAAACCTTTTTTCTTTCTGCGGATTACACTATATAGGGGGGATTTTTATGAGAAAATGTATGCTGCTGTTTCTGCTTTCGATCATCGCCGTGGTTTTCCTTTTTGCCGGAAAAAGTGAAGGAAAAAGTCCGCGGCTTAAAATAAGCATTCCCCCTGCTGCTGCAGAAGAAAAGCTGATTCCGGTGCCCGCGCTTTGCCAGTTTCCGGCGATCCCCACCGGCTGCGAGGCTGCGGCTGCGGTCATGGTGCTTGGGTATTACGGGGAATCCGTGGATATGGAAACCTTTGCCGCGTCCTGGCTGGCCAAAGACAACGGTTTTTATCAGAAAAACGGACAGCTGTACGGACCGGATCCTCACCAGGTATTTGTGGGAGATCCCTTTTCGAAAAGCGGCTACGGCTGCTATGCCCGGCCGGTGGCCGCCGCCATCAACGCAAACAGTCCCAGCTGTATGGCCGAGGTGCTGCAGGGAAAAACGCTGGCCGATCTGTGCAGCAGTTATATTGATGAAAACCGGCCGGTACTGATATGGGTGACTTCACAAATGCAGCCGGCAAAAGCCGGAAAATGCTGGCGGCTGCACACCGGCGAAACCTTTACCTGGATCAGCGGCGAACACTGCATGGTGCTCTGCGGCTATGATGAAAGCTGCTGTTATCTCAACGACCCGCAAACGGGAAGCCTGGTTTCGTATGAGAAGACTGCCGTCAGCAATGCCTACGAGGCGCTGGGCAGGCAGGCCGTGGTGCTGACGAAGTATTAAATTCTACAAAAAAGTTATGCAAAATTTTATGCTTTCACTATTGCATTTTTTCGGATTTTACATATAATAAAAGTATATAAAAATGACCAATTCGGTCATTTTAACAGTGGGTGTATCTCAGCCCTGAAATGAGAAAGTTATAAGCGGGTGTATCTCAGCCCTGAAATGAGAGAGTTATAAGTGAGCGTTTCGCTGCTCGGAATGCGAATATAACAGTGGGGGACAGGAAACTGACCCCCATTTTTTACTTAAGAAAATCTTTTGCCATTTATTTTAGAAAGGACTCTCTGTATGAATTTATGCTTTTATGAAATCAATAATCGTTACATCGATTATCTTTCTTCTTTCGAACCACATTTTTTCCACAATAAACAACGTGGACAAAAAAATGAGCGAAAATATATCGGAATTCTTCTGCAGATACATAACATGGATTATTTTGCCCCGCTCTCCTCTTTCAAACCAAAACATTCAAAAATGCAAGAACGTGTGGATTTTATTAAAATCAAAGACTATGCCGTACTCAATCTGAATAATATGTTTCCTGTATCCGATGGATTATACCGATATGTGAATATTCAAAAAGAACAGAATCCCAACTACCGTGCACTTCTTCAGGCAGAATACAGGATTATAAAGAAGCTACAGAATAAAATTCTCAAAAATGCCGGTATTGTATATCATCACCGGATAGAAAAAGGAACATCCACTCCTTTAGGACGACGATGCCATGATTTCTGCCTACTGGAATCAGCATGTCTGAATTACAGAAAATAGCTTCCATATTTCATTTTCTGACGTAAACACACTTAAAAAACGCCCGGACGAAATTTGTCCGGGCGCTTCATCGCTCGATATGATTATTTTGCCAGCGCTGCTTTTGCGGTCTCCGCCATAGCGGTGAATGCCGCTGCGTCATTGACGGCCAGCTCTGCCAGCATCTTTCTGTTCACTTCCACATTGGCCAGCTTCAGGCCATACATGAAGCGGCTGTAGGATAAGCCGTTCATTCTGGCTGCCGCGTTGATTCTTGCGATCCAGAGGCTTCTGAACTGTCTCTTTCTTTCTTTACGGCCGGCATAAGCGCTGGTCAGCGCACGCATCACCGACTGCTTTGCGATTCTATACTGTTTTGATCTTGCGCCGCGATATCCCTTTGCAAGTTTTAATACTTTATTATGTTTCTTTCTGGCATTTAAAGCGCCTTTCACTCTTGCCATATTCTAATCCTCCTTTTATTTGGTAACGGCACGCGCGCCCCAGGCGCACCTGCCATGTCGTCGGAAGGCATTCCAATTATGCTTCGCATAAGCCTTCCTCCTCTTCGATAACCCTTACATATAAGGCAAAATCTTCTTCATGTTCTTTACGTTTGTTTCGTCCGTCATAGTTGCTTTTCTCAGGTTTCTTTTCCTCTTTGTGGACTTCTTTGTAAGGATATGACTCTTAAAGGCTTTATTTCTCTTTAATTTGCCGGTACCTGTTGCTTTGAATCTTTTTGCTGCTGCTCTCTTGGTTTTCAATTTAGGCATGATAAATCCTCCTTTTATTAATGTAGCGGCACGCGCGCCCGAGGGTGCACCTGCCAAGTCGTCGGAAGGCATTGAAAGTTATGCTTCGCATAAGCCTTCCTCTTTAAGGTATCGGCACGCGCGCCAAGGGCGCACCTGCCAAGTCGTCGGAAGGCATTGAAAGTTATGCTTCGCATAAGCCTTCCTCTTTAAGGTATCGGCACGCGCGCCAAGGGCGCACCTGCCAAGTCGTCGGAAGGCATTGAAAGTTATGCTTCGCATAAGCCTTCCTCCTCGTACTTATGATCTTTTAGCGGACAAAAACAATGACATATTTCTGCCTTCCATTTTGGCCGGCTTGTCAATCACGGCCACATCCTTCAGTGCATCCACAAAATTATCAAGGATAACCTTGCTGGTGGATACGTGTGCCATCTCACGTCCGCGAAAACGCAGTGTTACCTTCACTCTTGCTCCTTTTTCAAGGAACTTGCGCGTCGCATTGATCTTTGTATTCAGATCGTTGGTATCAATGTTCGGCGACATCCGGATCTCTTTGATCTCGATGGTTTTCTGTTTCTTTTTTGCTTCTTTTTCCCGCAGGGTCTGTTCGTACCTGTACTTGCCGTAGTCAATCACCTTGCAGACAGGCGGCTTTGCCACAGGCGCGATCATCACCAGATCCAGCTCCGCTTCCTGCGCAATCCTGTACGCTTCCTTCGAAGACATAATACCAAGTTGTTCCCCATGTTCCCCTATGAGCCGGACTTCATTTTCACGAATCTGCTCATTGATTAATAAATCGCTTATAACTCGCACCTCCATTAACGCAAAAAAAGCGGATATTAAAGAATATCCGCCTGCTGCATCAAAAAAATACGATACCATATAGATAACCCGAGTCACTTGTGAAACCGTGCTAAGGTGAGAGCGGATACTCTTCTTCTCTTATTTTGTAAAACAACATATGCACTTTAGCATACTACGGTGCCTGTGTCAAGATTTTTTTTCTTTTTCACACGCAGAATGATCAGCACCGTCAGCGAAACTGCTGCCGTCAGCGCCGCCACCACCATGGAAATGGGCAGTCCGATATATGGAATCAGCAGCTGATCGGTTCTGAGGCTTTCAATCCAGAACCGGCCGATCCCGTATCCGAGGAAATACAGCAGCATGATCTGTCCGTTGTACTTCTTATGCTTCCGGTACAACAGCAGAACCGCCAGCAGTCCCAGATTCCAGAGGGATTCGTACAGAAACGTGGGCGTCACCTGAATGTAACCGTCCGCCGAATGAGCCCACATCTGTTCCGTCACATCCGAATAGCGCACCGCGTCCAGCGGCAGGCGCATCGCAAACAGGGAATCGGTATATTCTCCGAAGGCCTCCCGGTTGAAGAAATTGCCCCAGCGTCCAAAAATCTGGGCAATCAGCATACACAGCACGGCGATATCCGCGCTCTTGAAGAAGCTCATTTTCTTCACCCGCGTAAAAATCAGCGCCGTAATAAACGCGCCGATCAGGCCGCCGTACACGCCGATACCGCCCGCCCGGAAATTAAAAATGGACAGCAGATCATTTTTATATAAATCCCAGGAACAGGCCACGTAGTAAATCCTGGCGGCAATGAAGCCGAATACCACCACAAACATGGCATAATCGAGATACAGCCCCACATCCTCCTGCAGACGCTTTGCTTCATAGGACAGGAAGATCAGCGCCGCCACCAGTCCGACGGCAATAATAATGCCGTAATAGGCGATCTCGATGCCGAAGATCTCTACGCTCTTGCCCACATGATCAAAATAAATATGCAGATGCGGAAAAGCAATACTGTAATCCATGGACATTCCTTCCTAATTCTTTTTCTTTAAACTAGACGTTAAATCGGAACAGGATTACGTCGCCGTCCTGCACCACATAGTCCTTGCCTTCCAGCCCCACGATACCCTGCTCTCTGGCCTTCGCATAGGAGCCGCAGTCTAACAGCGCCTGATAATTTACCACTTCCGCCCGGATAAACCCGCGCTCAAAATCCGTATGGATCTTTCCGGCAGCCTGGGGCGCTTTCGTGCCTTTTTTGATGGTCCAGGCCCGCGTTTCATCTTCGCCGCTGGTGAGGAAACTCATCAGGCCCAGCAGAGAATAGCTGGCGCGGATCAGCTTGTCCAGGCCGGCTTCGCCGATGCCCAGTTCTTCCAGAAACATGGCCTTTTCCTCCGGGTCCATTTCCGCCATATCCTGTTCCATCTGCGCGCAGATGACAAATACTTCACTGCCTTCCTGCTGCGCAAGCTCCTTCACCTGCGCCACCATCGGATTGTCCGCGCCGTCGTTTTCAATGTCGCTGTCTTCCACATTTGCCGCGTAAATCACGGGTTTCGCAGTCAGCAGATTGTAGCCGGCAAAAAACGCCTGCTCGTCCTCATCGTCTCTCAGCGGAAAGGTTTTCGCCAGCCCGCCGTTTTCCATATGGGCTTTCAGGCGATTCAGCAGATCCAGCTCTTTTGCGGCTGCCTTGTCATTTTTCGCACTCCTTGCCACCTTCGAAATCCGGCGTTCCAGAATCTCCAGATCCGAAAACAGCAGTTCCAGATTGATGGTTTCTATATCCCGTAAGGGATCGATGCTGCCGTCCACATGAATGACCTGGTCATCCTCAAAACAGCGCACTACATGGATGATGGCATCCACTTCTCTGATATTGGAAAGGAACTGGTTGCCGAGGCCCTCGCCTTTGGAGGCACCCTTCACCAATCCCGCGATATCTACAAATTCAATCACTGCGGGCGTCACCTTTTTCGAATGGTACAGCGCGGCCAGCTTGTCCAGCCGTTCATCCGGCACGGGCACGACGCCGACATTCGGATCGATGGTGCAGAACGGATAGTTGGCCGACTGCGCGCCCGCATTGGTCAGCGCGTTAAACAGCGTACTCTTTCCTACATTTGGCAGCCCGATGATTCCCAGTTTCATCTGTCAAAACATCTCCTTTGTCCGATTTTTACCGCTGGTATCATAACATATGACGCCGAAAATGTACACCTCGGATTGATTTTTTTCGCAATCACAAAGGCCGGATCGAAAGGAAATGACGCTGAAAATTGTGGAAAGCGAGGTAAGAAATGTCTGCTGATATTGTATTTACAAAGGAAAACTTCATACCATACCCACAAACATTTTACTTCCAGGAAAGATGACGTTCGTTTACCATGCAATCTCTCAGGTACATATTGATTAGCGTCTGATAAGGAACACCAACACTGCTGGATTCCTTTTTGAAATAACTGACTATGCTCTCATCCAGATTGATGGTGATAGGTTTTTTCGAATCCTTTACATATGGATTTTTCCTTGGATTCAGGTTTTTAATATCGTATTCTTCACGCATATGATTATCTCCTTAAAACTGCTCTTCATAGACGAGTTGCTCTGTTCTGGTGGCTTTTCTTGCGGATATAATCCTTATTGTTTCGTCTGCTCCACGATAGCAATGGCTGACAATACAAATCCCTTTTTCGTAGCTCATTCCGATAATCAGGAAACGTTCTTCGTGTTCTGAATGATCAGGATCGTCAAATAAAATGGCAAATGTATCTTCAAATACAGTTTCTGCTTCCTCAAAAGAAATTCCATGCTTGTGTAGGTTGATTAGATTTTTATTTTCATCCCATTCAAACTTCATTTTTTTACCGCCTTATTATATGTATATAATACATATACAATGCATATTTGTCAAGTCAAATTTACCCCATTCAGTTCTTATGCAGATCCTCAAAAATGATCTATTTTGATTTCTATGCTACAATAGAAAAACAGGGCTGTTGCACTAAATAATACGTGCCCAGCCCTGTTACCTTTGGTTTTTCTCTGTGCCATTGGGAGCTTAATAGACGATGAAGTGGGTGCAGGCTATGAACAATATCTACAACCGAACCGCAGAGGTCGTTTACAATGATTGGATTTACAACTGTTACCCTGCAACACAGGAAATTGCCACTGTCAACTGATGGCGACTTTCTCTTTTCAGCAGGTGTTCAAGAAGTCATAAAGTGGCAGTATAGTCGAAGGGAGTATTCTCACCGAGGAAACCATTGCTTGCGGTAGATTTCTTCATATTTGGGTGGTATAATAAAAGTTAAAATGGATGACTGATTGACAATCGAGATTACGGAGATTAAACGAATGGAATTTAGAAATTTATTGAAAGCTCAAAATCGAGATGAGCTACGACAATGGCTTTTATTAAATCACGATAAAGAAACCGAGTGCTGGGTTATCGTCAAGCGTGGTCGGCCGGTTGATGATGAAACATTTTGGTACATTGATGCAGTGGAAGAAGCAATGTGCTTTGGTTGGATTGATAGTACCACAAAGAAAATGGATAATGGGGTGACTGCACAAAGGTTAGCTCCTCGAAGAAGGGGAAGCCTGTGGTCTGAACTGAACAAAGAACGTTGTCGCAGAATGGAACGGTTGGGGCGAATGACAGATGCTGGTCGTGCTGTGCTACCTGATATGACGGAGAAGGGTTTTGTAATTGACAGCGATATTTTGAAGGCATTGCAAGATGATGCAGAGGTTTGGCGCAATTTTCAAAGTTTTCCCCCACTATATCAGCGTGTTCGTATAGATACGATTCAAATCAAAAGAAAGCAGGCAAAATTATTTCAAAGTCGATTACAAAAACTGGTTGAAAATACAAAAAATGGTGTGATGTATGGCGATTGGAATGACAACGGAAGATTGATAGATTACTAAGTTATTTATAGGAGAGCAGATCATGCAGGATTTTATATACAAGTTAATTGAAGATGGCACCTATTGCATTATGGAGTACAAGGGAGATGAGGCGAATGTTGCCATACCGGACACCTGTTGCGGGGCTCCTATCACGGTTTTATATGACAATCTCTTTAGAGGGCATTCCGAAATCACTTCTCTTTACATCCCTGACTCTGTTACAGACATAGGGGAACTTGTTTTTGCTGGGTGCGATAATCTACGTCAAATCAAACTGCCATCTCAACTCTATTTTCTTTGGGGAATGTCATTTGCTCGTTCCAGTTTTGAAGAGATTATAATACCAGACAGGCTCACATCGTTGCCACCCTTTGCGTTCTCTGATTGTAAAAGATTGAAACGAGTTGTTTGTGGCAGTGGAATACGTAAAATACATTCGTGGGTGTTTGGTGGCTGTAATAATTTGCAGGAGCTTGTTATGGGTCAAAACGTTGAAGTCAGTCCAGATGCATTTAAGAAAAAAGAAAAGAATCTTAACCCCCTATAACTTCCTGCTTATAGAGGATTAGCAAACCATATAAGGTATTAAATCAAGGCATTCAAATGTAAAAACTTGGACGCTTTTTTCTTTCCCATACGCTCCAGATTGGCGTATGGCTACAACTGAATACGAATACATAACCCTTTGATACACGTCCCACGGGGAATTGCCGCTGTCAACCGATGGCGGCTTTTCCTTTTCAGCAGGTGTTCAAGAAGTCATAAAGTCGGCAGTATAGTCGAAGGGGCAATCTAAATGGTTTTTGAACAATATGTGATTTTTTCAAAATCTTCTTGACAAGAAAACTTGGCAGTGCTATAACGAGGATATGTCAATAAAACTTGGCAATACAAGTTGGAGGTTTCCATTATGAACAAGGAAGAAATTTTAGCAAAAAGCCGAGCCGAGAATAAAAACAAAGATGTCTATGAAATCGAGGTGTTAAAACAGGCAAATTCGTGTGGGGTCATCGTAATGGCAGTTCTTGCCGTAATCTTTTTTTCCGTACAAATCTTTGTGGGCGGCGGTCAAAATTGGGGAATGTGGGCGCTTGTTTTCAGTCCGAGTATGGCAACATACTGGGTGAAATATATTAAACTAAGACATAAGCACGAGCTTTTGATAGTGATTGCATATACGGTAATTGTTGCGGCTGGCGCCGGATATCATATTTATAATCTCATTGCATCATCTACAATCCTGTGAGGCGGTGGGCGATATGGATGATAAACTTATATTGAAAAACCGTCTTAAAGAGGCTCGTTCCGAAGCCGGTCTCTCTCAGACACAACTTGCTGAAATGGTGGGTGTATCACGAAACACGATAAGCTCCATTGAAACCGGTCAGTTTAATCCAACTGCTAAATTGGCTCTTATCCTATGTATCGCATTGGATAAGAAGTTTGAAGATTTATTTTATTTTTAGAATTATAATGGTAAATAAGGTTTGCTATTATGTAAAAATGCGTAGAACTTTTCGGATGTTTCCTGCGGGTGACAAATTTCCAACAACCCCAACAACAAAATGCTGAAAAACAGACCGTTGACACACCGACTCCCCGGCGAAAAGTCAACGGTCTTTTTCTTCCCCAGACGCTCCATTTTGGCGTATGGCTACAACTGAATAAAAGTACATAGCACTATACTCCAAAATCGCCCCGAGAATTGATGGAAAGCAAGGGCTTTTTCTATTCTCCGGCAGAAACGGAAACAGGAGGTGGTGTCTGTGTGCCGAGAATGCGCAAAAAGCGGAAACAGGAATGGGCGCTGTTTCTCAATGAGCGAAAGGATCTATCCCAAACAGAGGGCGGAACCTGAAAAAATGGCTCTGCCCTCTGGTAACTTATCACAACTCTTATGTCAGTTTTTTGAGTTTACACAAACTTTGAAACGGTCTCTATTAGCCCGGACTGGCTGCTCATTTACGAAATCTATAATCATACGCTTGTATTGATGCTCTATCGTTTAGGAAGTCATTCGGAACTGTTCAAGTAAAAACTCTGCGGAAACAAAATCAACACAGAGTTTTCTTTATTTATTTCATAGAATCTCCTCATAATTTCACTGTCACATGCGACATGTTATGTCTCCCTTTTCCCAAATTTCTTCAATCAAAGCTCTGTCATTATCACCCAAATTCTCAGGCAGTTCTTCCTTTGCAAAAAACCGAAGCTGTAACACCTCCTCTTCCTGTCTCTTTAATGTTCCCTCAAAGGATTTACAGATAAAATTAATATCCACTGCGTACACTTCATCCCCATTGGGGTAAGTAAAGTGGCACTTCTCTCCGGACTGCACATTGTATAATTGCAGATCTTTTACAAGCAATCCTGTTTCTTCCATACACTCACGTCTTGCCGTTTCTTCCGGTGTCTCGCCCAGTTCCATGCTTCCTCCGGGCACGCACCAGGTGCCGTCATCCGCTCGTTGTTCTAACAGCACTCTATTCTGCTCATCAAAGAGAAATACGCCGCACCCCACCATTTGAAGCGGCCTGCGTCCAACGCCTTCTATTTTTCTCAAGTCTAAAATATATCCCATTGATTTATGACTCCAATCATCATTATTCTGTCTGCAAAAAGCCTTGTTTTAAGAATAACATTGATGCAATGAAACTGCAATTTTTTAATAAATATTCTTTAAATTGACGACATTGGCTTACTCGAACACGCTTTCCGGAACAATTTCAAATGTTTCCTCCTCTTCATCTGTAACATGGAAGCCGTGCTTCACCGCAGCATAATAAAGCGCTTCTCTTTCTTCCATATATGCAATGGCTTTTTCCATTGCTTCTTCCCTTTCCAAACCGCTTAATTCATAGAAATCTGCTGCGCTTTCGATCTCCGCTTTGCTGACCGAAACATGTTTTCCAATGACGTATGGGCTTTCCGCCTCCTGCTGCTTATTAGTTTCACTATATTTCTGACCAGGCTTTTGGTATTGTATACACGGTATTGTTATCTCATCAGGCAGATTGTTGATCTTGCATTGAAATACATATACCGGCTGATAAAAGTGCTTCGTATCCGCTTTGTAAGAAATGGTACAATCCTGCACCTGAATTTCCCGTGGCAGCGCCTTGATATGATTGTCCATGTCCGTCCAATAAAACATGCCGCTGCAAATCTGCCAGTAAGCCTCTGCTTCACTGATCACCGCAGCCGTCCGATCCACCTGAAACTGATCCATGCGACTTCTTACCTCGGCAATATTTCCGTCCGCTGTGTATTGACACCGCAAATCCCCGTGATAAATAAACCCGGCTTCTTCCAGCATATTGGCCCGGAAATAGTGATATCCATCTTCTTCCACTTCCTCTGCGGAAAATACCGCGCCCACCGGAACCTCTATTCCCAGTTCCGACAGCGCATCCCGCACTTCCTGCTCTGCTGCAGTCACCGGCGTACCATCTTCATTTTCCAGCGGATGCGCCTGGGTGTACCCCGAAGGTCGTTCAAAATCATATTCTCCGTTGTGACTGGTCATAAAGAACAAAGAGCCTTCTTCCGTCTGAAACTGCATATACATCGTACCATCCGATGTCCTTACAGACGACTCTTTCATCGTTTCCCCGATCTTGTCAAAGATCCGCCCCGCACATGCGGCAGCTTCTCTTTCAGTATACGGTTTGATTTTACAGACAGGCAATTCCGCCGTCTCGTCACTCCAGTCTTTTTCCGTATTTACGGAAATCGTCTTGCTCTGAAACGGAATGATCACCTCATAAGGGCTCATATCCCCCAGTTCCCGATGCCCGTGAAGTACCGGTATGCCAATCAGAACGATGAGCACTGCACACAGCGGGATCTGATACAGAAAAACCGCACCTCCGGAACGGCTTTGCCCGGTCTGCCCTTCTTTGCGAAACTGTACCGCCTTTTTTTCAAAAATAACATACGCACCGTATCCGATCATCGCGCCTGCGATATGATTCACCACATTGTCCGGATCTATTGCCGTGGACGTCGCCAGACAGCGGCCAAGTTCCATAAAAAGTGCCAGAAAAAAGGCAGTTCCCACCATTCTGACAAACTTTCGAAACCATGTATTTCCCACAGGCAGCACGAACCCGAGAGGAACAAACATTCCTATATTGATCATCAGATAATGGTATGACGCAGCCGCAAAATGCAGCGCCTCCTTATAGGAGTAGAACGGCGGCATAATGGATCGCTCAAATCTGTGCACATCATAGGTCCATCCGGTGTTTCCGTCCGGCCAGATCAGCACAGTTGCAATCCCCATCATAATGCAGCACAACACACATACCCCATATATAATTCGTCGAATTCTTTGCGATTTTTTTGTTGGCATGTTCTGATGCTTCCTCCATATTCAGGTTTCCCTTGTGATAATACAAGTATATTTTTCCCTTCTACAGATGTCAATGTTTTGTTTTACAAATGTCGTTTACTGCTCCATTCCTTCCACTTTGAGCAGCGTGTCCACTGTTTTTCCGGTTTTTCTGTCTTTCTGCTGAATAATCAGATCCGCATACGGATCCAGCGCCTGATTCAAATAAAACTGGTCTGACAGCCAGGAAACGTCCTCATCTCCGGACAGGTACAGGTCGGGACAGGGCAATACATCGGTCCGACGTTCGCCTCCGTTGATATACTCCGCCCTGTAATTCGCCAGCGTTTGTTTCATTTTAGCAAAAGCATCATCGGACAATGTCCATTCGATCTCGAAACGCGTCGTCAGCCCGGTATAGGTGATGTGCATTATCCTCCCTTCTCCATATGGAAGAGAGAACACCAGATACATATCCGACGTGTCCCGTTCCACCACAGGCGGCACGGTCAGCGGAATATCCTCCACCACAAATTCCTCCGTCATGCCGGCAAAGGAAATATGGTAAGTTAGCTTTGGTTCCGAATCAGACACGGAACAGGGAAACTCCAGAATCATTTCGTCCTCTGCCAGGTCTTCCGAAATCTGCGGCAAGACAGGATCATCGACCATATCCCGATGTAGCGGTCCATCTGCGCCATCTTCGTTCTGTTTCAGCGTCCCCGGGGCTTCAATATAAGCTGTCCTGATCTGTTCTTCGATGGTTTTTTCGGAGGATAATCCCTTCACCTGAATCCGTACATAAACTGTAAATCCGTCCGTCAGAACGGCTTTTGTTTTCAGTGTAACGCCTTCCTTTTCCTGCGTCTGATTCAGCACCGTCACATATCCGTTTTTCTCCATGGAGCGAAATGCAGTATTTTTACAGGTAAAATAATACACCGGCACCGCGCATCCCAGACAGATCAGCACAAACAGTAAAAAGACCGGTTTTGGCAGGAACCGGATTTTTCCGCGTTTTTCTTCATGATCAGCCGCTTTTCCTGCGTCCTTATGATACGCCGATTTCATGAAATCTATCTGAGGACATTTGGTTTTTAAAACAATTCCCCGAGCGAGATTCTCCATTTTCTGTTCTGTCATTATCATACGCCTTCCATCCTTTCCTTCAGCAGCCGTACTGCGTTGTGCAGTCTGGATTTGACCGTGCCCTCGGGGATTTTCAGAATCCCGGCAATATCGCTGATTTTATAACCGCTGAAATATTTCAGAAGTACCACCTGGCGCAATTTTTCAGGCAGATCATGTACCGCCTCCATCAGCGCCTGTTCTTCTCCGGAATATACGGGTGAAATGCCTGTTTCTTCGGATTCCTGCAGTAAACGCTCCGTCAGCCGCGTGTGCTTTGCCTTCCGGCGATACAGCTTGTGACACTGATTCATAAGAATGCTGGTAATCCATGCGTCAAAGTGGTCTGCGCTTTTTAATTTCCCATAGTTCCGATACGCAGCATAAGCCGTTTCCTGTATTACATCCTCTGCATCCTCATACTGCTTCAAATAAACCAGCGCCATGGCGAACAATTTGTTTTTCACCTGATCCCACTGCTGCGCAAACAGCAGCGGTTCCTGCCGTTTATCCCCATTCATCCGCACTTCACCCCCTTTTCTAATTAGATACAAAAAACGGCGAAAAAGTTCACATCATTTTTAACCAAAAATGCCCCGTCAATGTTTTCAAATACATTGACGAGGCACCCTGTCTCCATCATTTTCGTGAATGAAATTATGATATGATTACAGCGTCAAAAGCTCGAATCCACGGTATGCTTGCATACCGTTGGTTGAGAAGCTTTATGACGCGCCCCAACATGAGGCAGAAGTGGGGCTTAGGGCCCCATGGATTCCGAATGTTGGGTAGGATTGTGGGAGCTGCGAAGCAACGTAACAATCCGTAATCACTTTTGACGCTCGAATCATGATATCATTCCAACACTCTTTCCGGAACATTGGGATAGCATTTCCCGTCTTCCACATCTACTTTTACTTTATACTGCACTTCTTTTCGGATCCCATTGTAGTATGTATGATAGATCACCTTCACTTCGATCTGATCTTCATTCACCCACCTGACATAATCCGAATCATAGTCTTCAAAAATCGGGTCAATGGAACTTAAAACATCCTTTTCACACACATAGACCGCGACGTCGTAAGCTCTTTCTTCGATCGTCTTATGGTTTTCTACATATATACTGTGCACAATATAATACACAACCGCCAAACAGCCTAAAAGCAGGATTCCAAGAAAAATCCCCCGGAATATTTTTTTCATCCCTTTATCCCCCTCATTGATTTTTGGATAGTATACAACGAAATAACATTTTTTTCTTTCGTCATTCTCTAAAAAGTTTTTTGTGAAAAATAAAGATTTTTACGGGAACCACCTTCTATCTGCATGAACACCCTTCTTCCCCGCATGCACATTTCCCTGCAGCAGGGAAAACATACGCACACTTGACAAAACCGGGGATTCCGCTATAATGAAAACAGAAAAGGGCGTTGTCGATAAGCGGTTAGCCCGGATCAGTTAGAAGATTAAAAAATCTGGAAACCGTTCACTTTGATATGATCCCTCTAAAGTAGACAATGGAAATATCCAAAATCTACCAGGAGGGATTTTTCATGTCTAAGAGACAGA
>CANRIM010000037.1 GCA_947630695.1 uncultured Lachnospiraceae bacterium | reverse complement strand
GAATGCTGATTTCCATTAAAACGGATTAGTGATTTCCACCTGCCGGACAGGCGATGGATTTCCGTCCGGATTATTCAAAAATGAGTTGTCGACGATTTGTCGACAACTCAGACTGTAGACAAAGTCCCGTACTTTCGTGCGGGGCTTTTCTATGTTCAATGCCAGAAAGTATAGTATTTATGCTGACTTTCTGGCATTTTTTTGTATAATAAAGGTATCAGATCAAGGCAGGTGCTTCTACTTATGATGACGCAGAATGCAGATAAAAAAAGGGAACAGATACAGATGTTTTGTATGGATGACATGGTGCCGCAGGATCATCTTCTGAGGATCATCGACAAGGCCATCGACTGGAACTTCATTTATGATCTTGTGTTTGAAAAATATTCGCAGGACAATGGTCGTCCAAGCATGGATCCTGTGATGCTGATTAAAATTCCTTTTATCCAGTATCTCTATGGAATTAAAAGTATGCGGCAAACCTGCCGGGAGATCGAGGTAAATGTTGCCTACCGATGGTTTCTTGGTCTGGATATGATGGATAAAGTGCCGCATTTTTCCACTTTTGGAAAAAATTATACCAGACGCTTTAAGGATACGGATCTTTTTGAGCAGATATTTTCCCATATTCTGATGGAGTGTTATAAATTTAAACTCGTTGACCCTGCAGAGTTTTTTGTAGATGCTACCCATGTAAAGGCAAGAGCCAATAGCAAAAAGGTGCAGAAACGCATTGCCCACGAGGAAGCTCTGTTCTATGAGGAACTTTTAAAGAAAGAGATTAACGAAGACAGGGAAGCTCACGGGAAGAAACCTCTGAAAGAAAAAAAAGACAAAGATGGCGATGACAACGGCAGCACGCCATCTGGCGGGGACAATGCCGATGGATTAACAGATGGCATTTCGGAGGATACGAAAACAATAAAATACAGTACTACGGATCCTGAAAGCGGATGGTTCCGCAAAGGGGAACACAAAAATGTATTTGCCTACGCAATAGAAACTGCCTGTGATAAGAATGGCTGGATCCTTGGTTATACGGTTCACCCTGGGAATCAGCATGACAGCAGAACTTTTAAAAGTCTGTATGATAAAATCAGGGATATGGGTATAAAAACACTGATTGCAGATGCAGGATATAAAATGCCGGCAATTGCAAAACTTTTGATAGATGATGGAATCCGGCCACTGTTGCCCTACAAAAGACCCATGACCAAAGATGGCTTTTTCAGGAAATATGAGTATGTATATGATGAGTATTATGACTGTTATATCTGCCCCAACAATAAGATCCTGACATACTACACAACAAACAGGGACGGTTATCGGGAATATAAGAGTTGTGGAACAGTCTGTGAGAGATGTCCCTATCTTTCCCAGTGTACTGAGAACAGAGACCATGTAAAGACAGTAACCCGGCACATATGGGAGCCATACATGGAAATCTGTGAAGATATCCGTCAGACACTGGGGATGAAGGATTTATATGCACAGAGGAAAGAAACAATAGAAAGACTCTTTGGAACAGCAAAGGAGAATCACGGTTTTCGATATACACAGATGTACGGAAAAGCCCGGATGGAAATGAAGGTGGGGCTTACGTTTGCATGTATGAATTTGAAAAAGTTAGCAAAGATCAAGGCAGGATGGAAACTGTCAGAGAAAAGCGGGAAGCACAAAATTTCTATTTTGGATGCAATTCGTTTGATAAAAGAAAAGTGGCTCTGGAATGTATGTTCCGGAGCCGCTTTGTCTACAGTCTGAAATCAGGATAGAAAAATCTATCCTGATTTTTGATTTCAAGGGAATCGTTTCCCCGCAAAAACGCATCCGCTGCCTGCAGGATTCGCCGGCTGCCTTCAAACTGGAAAACGGCCATGGCGTCTTCATAGCGCATCAGGGAGGCGCTGCGCAGTTCTTCTTTCTGAATGTGGATCTCCTGCTTGTCATAGGACGCCGCAAAATAAACTACACGCTTGGTTACGCCCGGTTTCCGCGGGAGCGGATAGGCGTCTTCGATTCGAAATTCAGGATCGATTTCTACCTGCAGGCCGGTTTCTTCGTATATTTCCCGTAGCGCGGTTTCGATTTCCGTTTCATTTCCCTCCATGTGGCCTTTGGGAAATCCATAAATGCCCTCCCGGGATTGAATGATCAGATAAAGAATTTCATCCTTTCTGCGGGTAAAAACCACCGCGCCGCAGGAGATTTCATATTTGTTTGTCATCCGTGCGCCTCCTTAGATGCAAGCATATCAGGATTGTGAGACTTTTGCCCTTGGCGTTTTTTGCTTGGGTCAAATGATGCCATACGGATTGTTCCGTGCTTCGCACTTTCACAATCCTGCCCACCATTCGGAATCCATGGGGCCACTGCCCCATTTCTTCCTCATGTTGGGACGAGGCATAAGGTCTCCCACTCCCTGATATGCAAGCATATTAGGATTGTGAGACTTTTGCCCCTGGCATCATTTTATGGGAAATGCAAGAAATAGTCAATCCGTTTGCCCGGAAGGTTTGCTGTTGAAGACTGCAAAATATAGCGAAATTACGAAATTTATGCATTTTAGTGCAAACACTTGATTGTTTCAAAAGTTTATGCTACGTTATTTGTATGTAACAGGAGGGGTATGCCATGATAGGATCGCACAAATTAAAAAACAGAGATCATTATCTCAATCAACTGATTGGCTTTCAGGATACCGAACCCGTAAAAGTGATCACAGGAATCCGTCGATGCGGAAAATCCAGCCTTCTGAAACTGATGGCTGCACATTTGACAGAAACGGGTATCTTGCCGGAACAGATCGTGGAAATGAACTTTGAGTCCAATGTGTTTCGAAAAATGTCTGCGGATGACGTTTACACTTATGTAAAGCAGCAAATGGTACCGAAAAAACGCATGTATTTGTTTTTGGATGAGATTCAGCGAGTTGAAGCGTGGGAGGACGCGGTGAATGCACTGCGGGTGGATTTGGGCTGCGATATTTATGTCACCGGTTCCAATGCATATCTGCTTTCTTCTGAATATTCCACCTATCTTTCCGGCAGATGTGTGGAGATTAAGATGCTGCCGCTTTCATTTCGTGAGTTTCTTTCTTTTCACAATTTTGAAGTGCGGGAAATCCAGAGTGTATTTGGCGGTACGCATAAACAGATCGTTGATCAAAACGGGGAAAGGTATGAACTGCGGGAAGCCTTTGATGCGTTTATGCGTTTTGGCGGAATGCCGGGTGTTGCCGAAGTAGGATTCGACCAGGAAAAAGCGCTTGCTCTTCTGGATGGAATCTACTCTACGGTTGTGGTTCGGGATATTCTGGAACGGGAAAAACGACGGGGGCAGAAACGAATTACAGATCCGATCTTGCTTCGTAAGATCATCATGTTTCTTGCAGATAATATCGGCTCTAATATTTCGATGACATCCATTGGCAATACATTGATGAGCGAAGGCTTGCTTACGGAGGGAAAGCGAAAAAGCGCGCCCAGCGCTCATACAGTGCAGGCCTATGTCCATGCACTGATGGAAAGCTATTTCTTTTATGAAATCAAACGATTTGACATCAAGGGAAAAGATTATCTCCGAACCCTTGGTAAGTATTATATTGTGGATATTGCACTGCGGAATTATCTGTTGGGGTTTCGAAATCGGGATAGCGGCCATGCCATTGAAAATGTTGTTTATTTTGAATTGCTGCGCCGGGGATATGACGTTGCAATCGGAAAAATTGATAACATGGAAGTAGATTTCATCGCAACTGCCGCAGAGGGAAGGAAATATATCCAAGTGACGGAATCCATGAACAGTGCAGATGTAAGAAAACGTGAGCTTGCGCCCCTGCAAAAAATACGTGACAATTACGAAAAAATCGTGCTGTCACTGGATCCGGGGCTGGAAAACTCCTATGAAGGGATTAAATCTGAAAACCTGATCGATTGGCTGCTTGCGGAGTAAGATTGTCATTGCAAGATGCGCAGCCTAATTATACGAGGAGGAAGGCTTATGCAGAGCATAATTTTAAATGCCTTCCGACGACATGGCAGGTGCGCCATAAGGCGCGTGTGCTGATACCTATTAAACGAGGAATATGACAAATGAATTTTTTGATCAAGGCAATTGTCTGCTTTATGGCAGGCATCGGCGCTGGACTGGGCACCGGCTTCGCGGGCATGAGCGCGGCTGCGGTCATCAGTCCCATGCTGATTACTTTTTTGGGCATTCCGGCTTATGAAGCGGTAGGAATCGCGCTGGCCAGCGATGTCCTGGCAAGTGCGGTAAGCGCTTATACTTATGGAAAAAACAAAAATCTGGACATTCGAAACGGTCTCGTCATGATGGCGACGGTGCTGCTTTTCACACTGGTGGGAAGCGGGGTGGCCAGTCGGGTTTCCAATACCACCATGGGAAGTTTCTCTGTCTTTATGACCATGCTGCTGGGTATCAAATTTATCGTTAAACCCGTCATGACCACCAAAGAAGCCATGGCGGACGTCAGTGGGAGAAAGCGCATCATACAGTCCATTGTCTGCGGGGCGATGGTAGGCTTTATCTGCGGATTCATCGGCGCAGGCGGCGGTATGATGATGCTTCTGCTGCTGACCAGCGTTCTGGGGTATGAACTGAAGACGGCCGTGGGCACCAGCGTTTTTATTATGGCATTTACGGCGCTGACCGGAGCGGTGAGTCATTTTGCCATCGGCGGTATGCCGGATCTGTGGTGTCTCATTTTCTGCGTGGCTTTTACCCTGCTGTGGGCGAGAATCGCCGCCCTGTTTGCAAACAAAGCCAGCGCAAAAACCCTCAACCGGGCGGTGGGTATCGTCCTGACTGTCCTGGGCGCTGCGATCCTTGCGGTAAATTTCCTGAAATAGCCTGCGCGGGCGGGGATCTATGAAAAAGGATTGTATTT
This sequence comes from uncultured Lachnospiraceae bacterium, assembly GCA_947630695.1. Classification (GTDB taxonomy): domain Bacteria; phylum Bacillota; class Clostridia; order Lachnospirales; family Lachnospiraceae; genus CANRIM01. Next base: position 16,803 of record CANRIM010000037.1, on the reverse strand, counting down.
TTTCTGTAAATTGACTATGATAAAAGGAAAACGGCAAATGATGATGAAAAAAAGAAGAATTATTTTTATACTATGCATGTGTCTGGGACTGCTTTTGACAGCCGGCTGCGGAAAACAGAAGACAGGCAGCGATCCTGTAAAAAAGACAGCGACAGAAAAGCCTTCCGAAAAAGAAGAAACCGCTGCGCCCACGGAAGATCCGACTGCCTCGGCCTCTACGGAAAACAGTTCCACACAGGCGCCGGAAGAAACCCAAACGCCTGCGGAAACCTCCGGATTTCGGAAACTGCAGGTGCAGAACGGGCGGCTGACGGACGAAAAGGGAAATCCGGTGCAGCTGCGGGGTATCAGCACCCATGGACTGGCCTGGTATCCGGATTATGTAAACGAATCCTGCTTCCGGCAGCTGAAAGATGAATGGGGCGCGAATGTGATTCGCCTTGCCATGTATACGGCGGAGTATGACGGATATTGTACGGGCGGAGATCAGGAGGCGCTGAAGACACTGGTCAAAAACGGCGTCAGTGCGGCAGAAAGCGCAGGGTTGTATGTGATCATCGACTGGCATATTCTTTCCGACGGCAATCCCAATCAGTATCTGGAAGAAGCAAAACGGTTTTTCACGGAAATGTCGCAGACTTATGCACAGAAGGATCATGTGCTGTATGAGATCTGCAATGAACCCAACGGCGGAACCAGCTGGGGCGAAATCAAAGCTTATGCGGAAGCAATCATACCGGTGATTCGCGCCAATGATCCGGACGCGGTCATTCTGGTGGGAACCCCCAACTGGTCCCAATATGTGGACGAAGCCGCGGCAAATCCCATCACAGGATATGATAATATAATGTACACCCTGCATTTTTATGCGGCAACCCATAAGGATGATCTGAGAAGTAAAATGACGGCGGCGGTGGAAGCAGGACTGCCGGTTTTCGTCTCGGAATACGGCATTTGTGATGCCAGCGGAAACGGGCAAATCGATGAAGCCCAGGCCAATCTGTGGGTGGAAACAATGGATCGGTACGGCATCAGTTATGTGGCGTGGAATCTTTCTAATAAAAATGAAGCATCTGCGGTGCTGCAGCCCGGCTGCACAAAGACCGGCGGATTTACAGAAGCGGACTTAAGCGCTTCCGGCAGGTGGCTGTATCAGATGCTCAGATCGAGGAAGGATCAATAAGAAAAGGCCGTCTCAATGAGTGATAAGCGGAAAGTGATGGAAAAGGAAATGGAACCGAAAAAAATGCACGTCAGGAAACACTTAAGTTCCTTTCAGATTATCATACTTGGATTTGCGGGCGTGATACTGGCAGGCGCGCTGCTGCTGATGCTGCCCTTTGCGTCTGCAGACGGCATCATGACGCCCTTTCATGATGCTTTGTTTACTGCAACGTCTGCGGTTTGTGTTACCGGACTGATTGTGCGGGATACCGCAAGTTACTGGTCTATATTCGGGCAGAGCGTGATTTTGATTCTGATTCAGATCGGCGGCATGGGCGTGGTGACGGTAGCCGTATCTTTTGTGATGCTCTCCGGGAAAAAAATATCCCTGATGCAGCGCAGTACGATGCAGGAAGCCATCGCGGCGCCGAAAACAGGCGGCATCGTGCGGCTTACCAGCTTTGTGATCCGTGCAGTATTGACGATTGAACTGATAGGAGCGTTGCTGATGCTGCCCACATTTTGCAAAGAGTTCGGCTGGGGCGGTATCTGGCGGGCGCTGTTTCATTCGGTGTCCGCATTCTGCAACGCCGGATTTGATATCATGGGAACGAAAAAAGTGCCTTTTGCTTCCCTGACGTCTTTTTCCGGAAACTGGGTCATTAATACAGTCATCATGCTGTTGATCGTGATTGGCGGCATCGGATTTCTGACCTGGGATGATATCCGCAAAAAGCGGCACCATATCCGGCAGTATCGTATGCAGAGCAAGGTTGTGCTGGTTACATCGGCGATTCTGATTCTTTTGCCTGCCATCTATTTCTATTTTTATGAATATGCCGGCCTTTCCGGCAAAGAACGGGTGCTGGCCTCTCTGTTTCAGTCGGTGACCACAAGAACCGCCGGCTTTAATACGATGGATCTGGGGACTTTAAGCGGCGCCGGAAAAAGCCTGTTTATTATTCTGATGCTGATCGGCGGCTCTCCCGGCTCCACGGCCGGCGGTATGAAGACCACGACGGCGGCGGTGCTTTTTGCAAATGCGGTGTCGGTATTTCGCCGCAAAGAGGATCCCCATTTCTTCGGGCGCAGGATCAGTGAAGATACGGTGCGGCAGGCGGCTACGATAGGAATGCTGTATTTGTCGCTGTTTTTGGGCGCCGCACTGGTGATCAGCACCCTGGAAAAACTGCCCTATGGGGACTGCCTGTTTGAAACCGCGTCGGCCATCGGTACGGTAGGACTGACTCTGGGCATCACGACAAAGCTGGGGATCATTTCCCAGATCATACTGATTGTGCTGATGTTTTTTGGCCGGGTCGGCGGCCTGACGCTGATTTACGCGGCGGTGTCCAATACAAACAAGAATCTGTCCAAATTGCCGGTGGAAAAAATCACCGTCGGATAGAGCTGATTAAAAAAGTAATGTTTTTCACATGATACAAAACCATAACAGGAGGAAAAAATGAAATCAATTTTATTGATCGGACTTGGAAGGTTTGGAGCGCATATCGCCATGCAGCTGAATCAGCTGGGCGACGAAGTGATGGCGGTAGACCAGGATGAGGAACGGGTGAACCGGATGCTGCCGTATGTGACCAATGCGCAGATCGGGGACAGTACCAATATGGAATTTCTGGAAACGCTGGGGGTCAGCAATTTTGACAGCTGTATCGTTACGATCGGAGATGAGTTCCAGAGCTCTCTGGAAACCACCTCCAATCTGAAGGATCTGGGCGCCCGGCTGGTGGTATCCCGGGCAGTGACGGATTCTCATGCCAAGTTTCTGCTGCGCAATGGCGCGGATGAGATCCTGTATCCGGAAAAGCAGCTGGCAAAATGGACGGCCATGCGCTACGGAACCAGACATATATTCGATTATGTGGAACTGGATGAAAGCCATGCGATTTTTGAAGTTTCGGTTCCGGAACACTGGGACGGCAGAAGTGTAGGGCAGATCGATATCCGGAAAAAACATAATATCAATATTATGGCGGTGAAATTTGAAGATACGCTGGATGCGGCCATTACCCATGAAACGATTTTGCGGAAAGAACAGAGACTGATCGTGCTGGGATCTTACAAGGACGTACAGAAATGTTTTCATATTTAAAATCCGCATGCGGCCTGTAAACCTGTAAAAATGAAAGGAGCCGGAAATCCAAAGGATTTCCGGCTCCTGTTTTATGATTTTTTGACAGACTGTCTGCCTGCGTTTAGTTAAAAGAAGAAATCAGTCTGGCTGCGTACCGCAGAATTTCCAATGCATCGCTCGCATCAATGCTTCCGTCTTTTGTTACATCTGCAATAGTTTGCGAAGCTGGATCCAGGGTAATCAGACGTGCGGCGTGCTGCAAAACCAGAAGGGCATCTGCAGCATTCACCACTCCATCCATGTTGACATCTCCCAAACCGATGGGCGGAATCACAACACTTTCATGATCTTCAATCGGTTTAGTACAGGTTTCGTCTTCAAACCATATGCCGCAGTCGCAGATATAATAGCTCTTATTGCCGGGTTCTGTAAGCGTTGCATCTTTCGCAGGAACCAGGGTACCATGGTGTACGTGATCCAATTTTGCTTCGGCAACATAACCGCAGATATTGCAGTGCTTGTCGGTTGCTTCGGTAGCAGTTTCTACGTTCCATTCATGCAGTGCGCCTTCGTTTTTCTCGCCGCATACGGCGCAGATATGGTAGTGCTTTTCCGTATCTGCGTGTTCGGTCATGTAGCCTTCAGACCAGGTATGGCCGTTGGCCGGAATCGCAACCAGCGTATGATCTTCAAAGGGAATGCTGCAGGCTTCGTCAGCAAACCATATACCGCAGTCGCAGATATAGTGTTTCTGATTGCCGGGTTCTGTACAGGTGGCTTCCTTTGCGGGAACCAGGGTACCCTGATGTACGTGATCCAGTTTTGCCTCAGCAAGATATCCGCAGATCCTGCAGCGTTTTTCGTCTTTTTCCGTAGCAGCATCCACGTTCCATTCATGCAGTGCGCCGGCGTCTGTTTTACCGCATACGGTACAGACGTGATAATGCTTGTCAGCATCCGCATCTTCTGATTTATAGTCTTCGGACCAGGAATGCGCTTTGACCGGCGTCTGAATGCTTTCGTGGTTGTCGATCTGTCTGCTGCAGTCTGCATCTTCAAACCACATGCCGCAGCCGCAGACGTAGTAACTCTGATTGCCGGGTTCTGTACAGGTGGCTTCTTTTGCAGGCATCAGGGTGCCGGTGTGTTTGTGCAGCGTACTGTGAACGAGTACATTTTTGGAAACAACAATGGTTTCTTCACTATGACGATCCGTATCCGGATGCCGGAAGGTCATGGTGACCGTAAGTGTAGTGCTGCCTTCCGAAAGGGCCTGTAATGTTACGGTCAGTGCGTCCGCATCTTCTTTTGCGATTTTTACCAAATCGGACGTTTCCAGATGGCAAGTCATGCCCTGGAGAAGCGTTTTATAGGAAGCATCGGTACAGCTTGCTGTCAGTACAGCCTCGTGGGCATCCAGTGAAAAACTATCCGGAACCGTAAATCCGATCTCCGGCTTATAGGAAACCGCATGCGCGGCATTTTTCTGGCTGTTGGAAATCCGTGCGTAGATCACGTAATCATCATCAAACAGCGCGTCTTCATCCAGATCGATCACGACTTTTCCGGTTTGGATATCATCAATGGAAATGGTATACGCATCACATTCCAGATTGGTAGCGTCCGCGTCGGTATAGAAGGCTACGGTATCGCCGACTTTTAACTGACTTTCTGTAATATCTACCACTGCATAGTCATTGTATCCCAGATTGGGCGGCAGATTGTAGATGACAGCGGAGATAGTACGTTCATCCGGCGCCAGGTTGATGGTAACGCTGCCGTAGACAAGTTTGTAGTTCGGATTGTTCGGGAAGAATCCAAAGCGAACGGTTTCACCGTCTTTGGCCACAGGCGTCATCGGGTCAATCTCCCACTGATATGTGCCGTCAAGAGGCTGGCCGTCAACACCTGTGGGTGCTCCCGGAATCGTGATGTCTTTCAGCGCAGTGCCTTCCGGAACCGTCAGGACAGGAATGGTCTGCAGCTTCGGGGTCGCATGGGCAATGGTCAGGGTTGCATGAGCGGTATTGTCTGCGAGCCGGTCTGCATATTTTCCTGCTATGGCAGTGATCTGCACCGCATAAACACCTGCGTCTACCGGCGGCTGATCCGTCCATTTATCCGGATAGGTCAGCATACGATCATACTCATCCGGGATCTGCTGGTAGAGCACTTCCACGGAAATTTCTGACGTATCCACATCTTTTTCCACAATTTCGTATGCTTTGTATTCGTGGGGCTTTCCGTCGTAAGTTTCTGTGATCGAAGACCCTTGAATATCAATGAGCCTTTTGTCAGTGTCAAGCAGTGTAACGGTAACGGTTCCATGGGATGGGTCAGGCGCGTTGTAATTCTTCGCATATGCCGGGTCCATTGTAAATTTCCATTCCGCTTCTGCGGTAGCAGTGTTGGGCAGTACCTGATCGGGATTGCTCCATTCCAGTTTTCCGGGAACGGTCATGTCGTGGTTTTTGGGATTGATAAATTCGCCCGTCAGTGCGACGTCGCGTAAATATCCGCCCTGGAGGCCATTACTGGTTTCAATCTCCTCACGCAGAACGGGTGTCGCTTTATTGACGGTCAGAGTTCCGGCGTTCTCGGATTTCAGCGTATAATTTCCCTGCTGCAGTACGGCAGTGATGGGATAGGTATCCGCATTGGCTTCCCGCGGCGCTCCGTCACAGATGAACTGTAAAGGAAGTTCACTTAAGGACTCTCCCGGTACAAGGTTTTCGGCGGTAAACATATCCGAGGTTATCACGCCCGGCTCACCATAGGTTTTGGAAATGTCCGCCGGCTGCAGCGTAATTTCTCTGGGCAGAATGTCTGCTTTCCTACGTTCTTTTGAGGTCGGTATCGCGTAATTGCCCGCGTCCGGACCCACCAGTTCGGTCAGCGTCACGTAAACGTCTTTTTGATTTTCGGCAGTGGCTGTGGTGAAAGAACCTTTTGCTTTTGCGCTTACGGTATCCGTGCCTACGGTATAGCTGAGGCCGACATGGACTGTGGCGTCGGTGGTGCCGTCATATACTTTGCTGTCTACATAGGCAGAAAACTGTACCACACGCGGCCGGATGATCAGGAAGCCTTCAAAAAGGCCTGCGGCATAAGCGCCGGATTCCGGGATCCTGGCACGAACCTTCCATGTGCCGGCATTGGTGGGCGGAGTTGTTGTCCAGTCTTCTGTATTTTCCGGTGCATACTCTACGGTGATATTGATGTCGCCGGTATGATCCTCCCGGTCTGTGTGAAAGGAGATGCTTTTCGGATGCTTATTGTAATCCTCATAGAACGTGGTGGCGCTGGTATCCGCACGGTTGGGAATCAGCGTGGTAGCTTTCCTGGCCGATACGATGACGGTCGTCTCGCCGCTGCATTCGGCATAATTGGTTTGATTATCCGGTGTAAATATCCAGCGGTGCTGTTCCTCTCCTGGGTCTCCGACAACATCGTTTTCATTTTCCCAATGCAGCGTTCCGGGTACCTGCATATCCGGATTAACGGAGTTGGTAAAGGTCCCGTGGATCTGGGATTCGGAAAGCTTCTGTCCGGTATGCAGGCCGGGAGCTTCCGGGTTGCCAATGGGGGTGGCCTGAACCACCTTTACCTTTCCGGCTTTATTCTCGTCAAGTTCGACATGATAGTTGGGATTGCCCACGGATTCAATCTTGTAGGCATAGGATCTGCCCGCATTGGCGTCGGCGGAAAATCCTTCGCTGCCCAGTGTCACCTGCAGATCCTCAAAGGAAACACCCGCGTCATCTCCGCCCGGTGTTTTTACTTCTACACCCGGAATATCTGTAGCGGATTTTATTTCACCATAGGTTTTTTCCATATCCGCAGGGATCAGGCGAACTTCCATCTGGGTTCCGACGGTCAGTTTGATTTTTATGAACATAAAATGCCGGTCTATGTCGATATTCAGCGTTTCTTCATAGGTGCCGATACCCAGATTTTCTTTTGGAGTAATAGTTAAATCAGTGCTGGCACCAGGCGCCAGTTCGGTCGCTGATAACGCAACCTTAAAGTTGTTCAGGGTTGAACTGTTTGTGATTTTTTTCAGCTTGGTATTGCCTGTGTTTTTGACCTTCAGGACGATGGGATCTATCTTTTTACCGAAATCTTGTATGCCGAAATCGACGGTTCCGGAACCTGTGGGCGCTATCGTTACATCGTTCTGCTGGATTTCATAGGCAGTTTTTTGCTCTTCGCCATAGGCAGCATATAAATTTCCGCCCTCCGCCGGTACGGTGTAAATGACATTGGAATAATTTGTCTGCTCCTGTTGTGTGGACCAGCCGAGAAAATCCTTTGCTTCCGGCGGGGTGATTTTCGGTATCTTGATATTGGTACGGAGAGACGCGCCGGCAGCGGCGACGACAGTGTATTCTGATGTATTGTCAGCGACAAACTGTCCATCCGCCGCATGGAAAGTAACGTCCATCAGCTTGATCTCTGCCGTATATGTTGTGCCGTCCCCATTCTTTGGCTTAGCCGTGACCTTGTAGGTTCCTGCTTTGGGATTCTCTATCTGCAGCGCAACCACATGTTTGTCATAGCCGACCACTTTCTTTTGGAGAATATTTACTTCTTCAGGGTCGCTGTTATCAGGGGTAACGGTTGCAGTAAAATCGTAATCCGCAGGTTCACCCTGCGCGTCGGCCTTGAAGGCGCTTAAATTCCGCATCGAACAGGTGAGCATGTTGATATTTTGATCTTCTAATTTCATCAGATCAGTAAACGGTGCATTGTAGGGGTAGTAATTGAGTCTCATTGACGTTGTATCCGGTTCTGCAGCGCTTACCGCTGTGGGAACGGTGCAGAACACGTTCGAACACAGCATCAGAAGCGCGAGCACAACAGATAACAGTCTGTTTCGTAGCAAATGATGTTTCATGCTTATCAATCCTTTCTGTGTGGGCTGCTTATCCGCACCGGAACAACCGGGGCGTGCCGCATAAAGCTGCTCTTTTTTAATACACATGGGGCAAAAATACTGTATCATTTCAGACAGGTATTTGGCAAGGAAAAAAATATATCATTTTATGGAAAAACATTCAAAACCGTGGTAAAATTGAAAAGAATTTTATATGACGATAAAGATGGGAGTACATGAGGAAAGAAGGGATCAAAATGCCTGCAGAAGAAGTATTTCGTCTGGCAAAACCAAAAAAGAAAGGACTGCTGCCGCTGCTGTTCAGCCGCTTCCTGCTTATTTTCCTGTTGCTGCTGTTGCAGGTGGTTCTGATTGGCGGCTTTTATATCTGGCTCAGGGATTTTATTCCGCATTATGCGGTATTCTGGGCACTGTTTACCATCGGAATGGTCTTTTATCTGTTTAACCATTCGATGGATTCTACGGCGAAACTGACCTGGATGTTTATCATCGCAGTGCTGCCGCTGGCCGGGGCGTCTTTGTTCTGCTTTACCCAGACCAATGCCGGACACCGGAAGCTGCAGAAACGGGTGGCGGCCTGTATTCAGGAAAGCAAAAACGCCATTGCGCAACCGGAAGCACCGCTGGCAGCCCTGCGGGACGATACCTCGGGCACAATGGCCCTTGCCGCCTATTTGGATCGGAGCGGCTGTTTTCCTGTTTATAATCAGACGGAAGTAAAGTATTTTCCTTCCGGAGAAGAAAAGTTTGCGGCGATGCTGGAGGAACTTTCCAAAGCAGAGCGCTATATTTATATGGAATATTTTATTGTGGAAGAAGGGTATATGTGGGGCGAAATCCTGCGGATCCTCGTGGAAAAGGCCAAACAGGGCGTAGACGTGCGCATGATGTATGACGGCATGTGCGAAATATCCCAGCTGCCTTCCAACTACTGCAGTCTGCTGCGGGCCAACGGCATCAGGGCCAAAGCATTTTCCCCGATTATACCCGTGGTGTCTTCTCATTATAATTATCGCGACCACCGGAAGATTCTGGTCATCGACGGAAACACCGCTTTCAATGGCGGCGTCAATCTGGCGGATGAGTATATTAATCGGAAAGAACGCTTCGGCTACTGGAAGGATACCGCCATCATGCTGAAAGGCGATGCGGTGAAAAGCTTTACACTGATGTTCCTGCAGATGTGGAATATCGATGAAAAAAATCCGGTGTATCTGACGGGTGCGGATTTCAAAACCGAACTTCCCGCCGCCCCTTCGGGCTTTGTCATGCCTTACGGGGACTGTCCCCTGGATGAGGACAAGGTGGGAGAGGCGGTCTATATGGACATTCTTAACCGCGCGAAAACCTATGTGCATATCATGACGCCGTATCTGATTCTGGACGGCGAGCTGGAAACGGCGCTGAAGTTCGCAGCCCAGCGCGGCGTGGATGTGAAGCTGATCCTGCCCGGCATTCCGGACAAAAAGGCAGCGTATGCACTAGCGAAGTCCCATTACAAAGAGCTGGTCAAAGCCGGGGTGCAGATCTATGAGTTTACGCCGGGCTTTGTGCATGCCAAAGTATGTGTCAGCGACGACGTCAAAGCGGTGGTAGGCACCATCAACCTGGATTACCGGAGCCTGTATCATCACTTTGAGTGCGCCACCTATCTGTATCAGGCGGACTGCATCGCCGATATCGAACGGGATTTTCAGGATACGCTTTCCATGTGCAGAACCGTCACGAAGGAAACTATTAAAAATGAGAAGCTCAGCTATAAGCTGGAGGGTCGAATCATTAAAATTCTGGCGCCGCTGATGTAAAGCGGCGCTTTTTTTGTTCCGGTACTTGATTTCTGGTGGGGAGATGTTATATAATAAGACCCACGGAAGCATAGCTCAGCTGGGATGAGCGCTCGCCTGACTAGCGGGAGGTCAAGGGTTCGAGCCCCTTTGCTTCCATTAAATAAAAGCCATATATGGAAATCATGGGGCATTAGCGCAGTTGGGAGCGCGCCACACTGGCAGTGTGGAGGTCACGGGTTCAAGTCCCGTATGCTCCATTTTTTTATGCCCGAAAAAAGGCTTATTTAGGCCATTTCTTTAACTTTCAGAGATTTCAAATATCAAAAATAAATCAAAAAGTAAATCAAAATAAATCAAAAGCGTAAAAGCGCACACCGAAAGGAGGACGTTTACGCAAGTATGACAGAAACAAAATTTGCTTTACATTTGAGTTTTTATGAGAAATACATAAGACATAAAGATTGACATGTGGAGCAAAACCCACAGCAGCCGGAAAGGATCGCATGAGCAGATATGTTCAGCGGCCCTTTTTTTATGCTGTTTATTCATCAAAACAGGAAGGAGGTGTTCATATGAGGACGAACGGCAAAAGAATCCGCAGGATCATGGAGGAAAAGAATCTCACCGAGCAGAGAATCCGGATGTAAGTATTCGTGCGCATATATCAGTATCATGGATCAGGATATATTTGAAAAGAGAGTACAGCGACGAACAGCGGCAGCAGTTGACAGAGAGAATGCGGAGTATGAACCAGATGCGGAAATGATGTATATAGCGCTAACTGTCGGCGTGAATTTGATCGATTTTCAAAGAAAACGAAAGAAAGGCAGGGTATAAGGGTGGGAACAAGAAACACGAAAATCGGCGAAAACAGCACGTGTCTACACGGTAAAAAAAAGAACGTCCCAAGCTGCTTGTCTGCCGGGACGTTTAGAATTAAGAATGTATTGATTTTTTTGGTAAGCGAAATATAATACAAAGTGAGCAAAATGCTCGATTTAAGTGCCTTGTTACTTTGAGTACTTCTATGTGGTCAGTTCCCGGTACTTGTACCCGTCATTCCTGGTCTTCGCCGTGATCTTGTCCGGCAGCAAATTAGTCACCACCACCATGGGATAGAGCATCGTCATCTCCGGCACAGCAACATTATGATGATATCTGTCGATATTACAAATAGTAAAAACAGGTAAATGCAAAGCACACATACAGATCTTTATATGAAACACACATTTGCTTGACAATATAACACACATAATATAAAATCGTAAAAAAGGGGGCACTATAGATGGCAGAATATACAGAAAAGCAGAGACAGCAAAGAAGAGAAGCCGTGGAACGATACCAAAAAACAGTAGATCGTGTAAATTGTCAATTTCCACTTGGTACAAAGGAAAGAATCAGAGAATTAACCGGGAAAAGCTGCAACGCATTCATTAAAGAGGTGGTTTTGAAAGAATTAAACAAAATAGAAAGAAAGCTGGCAAGGGGAAAATAAGGCACACATTTTCTTGTTTTTACTATTGACAATTAGGCACACATATTGTATTATAATATTGTCAAAGGAAATACTCCATTGACTTTGGAAGCGGCAGCCGTGCTATTTTCCAATTAAGAAAACAAGGAAGGAGATGGCTTATGAGAAAAAATTTAATGACAATGTTACTTATACTTGCACTTGCAGCGACCGGATTGAATCCCGGAATGACCGCACAGGCAAGCGAAACCGACACAGAAAAAGAAGTTTACACTTTGGACTATACAGATGGAGCGAAAGCACCCTCCAAAAATGGTTTGCAGGAGGGCAATGCACTTTTCGAAACAGCTTTCTACTCTCCCACCCTGTACATGGCGGCATCCAGTGAAGCCACCACGCAGAACACAAAATCCGGTAAGATCAACGATACGGTCAGCTGGACATTTTCCAACGGAACGCTCCGTATCACCGGAACAGGAGAGTTAAAGTCAGACGATCCGGATGCAAATAAAAATTGGACATCTAAATACTCTTACAAGATTTGCAGTTTGTGGCCGGATCTTGAGGAACAAATCAAGACGGTGATCGTTGATGACGGAATCACAAGTATCGGTTATGCATCATTTTTTAACTGTACAGCACTTGAAAGCGTTACGTTAGCGGAATCCGTTAAAGAGATCGGATACATCGCATTTGCAAACTGTTTCTCGTTAAAAAAATTTGATGCACCGGGGGCGGTTACTTTCAAAGGACAATCCATGGCATATACCGGTTTAGAGTCGTTTCACTTCGGTAAGGACGTACAGGCAATGACAGGTACCCCGAACCACATGTATTCCGATCCCGCTTTTATGGGTACACGATTAGAAACCATATCGGTGGATGAGGAAAATCCGTATTTTGCCACAAAAGACAACGTGCTTTTCACCAAAGATATGAAGACGCTTATGATATACCCGTCAGGAAGTAAAACAACATCCTATACTATTCCGGACGGCGTTGAAAGAATCGAAGACAGTGCTTTTTTCGGGTGTCGGTATCTGAATGAACTTACGATTTCTGAAGGGGTACAGGAATTTGGAAGATCTGTGTTCAGCTGGTGCGAGCAACTGAAAGAAATAAAACTTCCGGACAGTCTGACAACAACAGACTACTACACGTTCAGCGACTGCCACGCTCTTGAACGAGTAACATTTGGAAACGGCTTAAAGGAAACGCCAATGGGCATGTTCGAGAACTGTTCTTCTTTAACGTCCATTGATTTTGGCAATAAACTGGAAAAAATCGGCACAAGGACATTTGCAGCATGTTCAGCACTTGAAAACGTAATCCTTCCGGAAAACATCACGTATATGGATCATAGCGTTTTCGGAAACTGCTACAACTTAAAAGAATTCACCTGCTTGGGGCTGAAATGTGGAATTTTCTATCAGTCGTTCCTGAATGACAGGAAACTTACCACTGTAAAATTAAACGAAGGTGTCGAGGGATTAGCCAGATCATCATTCCTTGGCTGCTACGGACTGGAAAAGATCCTGCTTCCAAAATCAGTAATCTACGTTCACCCGTATGCTTGCGAAACGAAAACGACACTGATCGCATTAAATACAGAACTTACGCCGTTTGGAAAACACGGTTTGTGGAAACTGGAAACAATCCCTGTATCAGGCATACGGCTATATACCGAAGCCTATAAAGTGCTGGATCTGGTAAATGAGGCTCGTGCAGAACAGAACCTTCCGGCACTGGAAATGGATGAATCCCTTTTGGAATCCGCAATGCAGAGAGCCGCTGAATTGTCTGTACTGTTTGCACACACAAGACCCGACAGTTCCTCCTGCTTTGAAATCAACAAAGAGAATCTGATGTCCGGTGAGAATATCGCTTATGGACGCAACAATGCACAGGACACCATGACAGACTGGATGAATTCAGATGGACACAGAGAAAACATCCTGCTGAAAGACTTTAAATCCATCGGGATCGGATGTGTAGAAATCAACGGAGAATATTACTGGACACAGTGCTTTGGGGGCAGGACATCCAGCGGCAGTTTTGATACACCGCAGGATCAGCCATTCGAACAGGAAGTAGGACTGGCAACTGAAACCTTTGGGGAAGCAACTACAGGAAACAGTCTCAGCTGGGGCAAACCGGAGGAATACACATTCCGTGGAAAAATCACCTTGACCAGCACATATGCCAAACCCGGTGAGGTTGTCAAATGGAGTTACCAGCTGCTGAATCCGGGTCTGGAAAGATACTTCACCGTAGACAGCAGATACCTTACATGGAATAATTTGACACCGGATCTTGCTGAAATGGACAGTGATTCCATCAAGATCACCGGAAATGAAGGATCTATTGAAGTCTCGGCATCATTAAAAAAAGGTTCGTATGCTTCCAATGGATACGTGGAAATTGTAAGTGAACCAACGCCTACAGAAACTCCGACGTCGAAGCCTACAGAGACGCCAAAAATTGACGAAACAGAGGTTCCGACTGCTACACCGGATGTGACAGCTCCCACACCAAAGCCGTCAGAATCGCCCAAATTTACGCCCACACCGGACGTTACGGAAACGATAGAGCCTACAGCAACGCCTACACCAAAGCCTGCTACTCCAACACCCAAACCGAGCGATACTCCTGTTCCAAATCCTACTGATTCACCGAAGCCTGAAAAGACAGAAGATCCTTTGCCGCAGGAAACAGAAACAAATAACCCGAACCAGCCTGCAGCATCCGATCAGCCAGGAACGGGAATTTTGTACGGCGACGCAGACAGAAACGGAAGCGTTGATGCCAATGATGCACTTCTTGTTTTAAAGATCGCTGCACGGTTGGTGGAATCCATACCGGAAACAGAAAGTATTGCAGATGTAGACGGAAACAAAACGGTGGATGCCAACGATGCGCTTCTGATCCTGCAAAAAGCCGCAAAGCTGATCGACAGATTCCCGATTGAGGGATAAAGAAAGCACTAAAATAAATACAGAAAGGCGGTGGTTCACATGAGCCTATATAAAGCAATCGAACACGGCAAGGAACACCGCCGCCCCTACACGGGAGCAAAGGCGATAGACAGAACTTGCCGGAATCATGGAAGCTGCGAGTGGTGTCAGGGGAACAGGCACTACGCAAGTCAGAAGAAAACAGAAGCAGCCGAAAGCAAATTAAAAGACTACAGCAATTGTAACTGAAAGTAATACGACAAAGAACAGATGGAAGGGGGTATAGACAATGAAAAAGAATCTGTTTGTTACAGCATTACTTACACTGGCAATCGCTTTATCTGGATTGACAGGAAACGGCATCTTTGCCGAAGAACAGAACGATACAGGCTATTACTATGGCGACGTAGATACCAGCAATTCAGTAGATGCATCTGATGCGCTGATCGTGTTAAAACATGCCGCAAAGCTGGAAATCATTGCAGAAGAACTTCCACTTGTTCTTGCGGATATAACGAAAGATACGGTTATCGATTCATCCGATGCACTGGAAATCCTTAAAGTGGCGGCGAAGTTAAGTGATCCGGTACTATATGTACCCGATGAAGGAGAAACAGAAGTACCCGACACAGAGAATCCGGATGTAACCGATCCGGCTGCTACCGAACCTACGGTAACTGATCCGGCAGAAACAGATCCGACCGAAAGCGTAAAGCCGGATGAAACGGACGAACCGGTTGTGAGTGATACTCCTACCGATGTACCGGAGCCTGCAGAGACGCCCAAAATCGACGAAACAGAGGCCCCAACCACTACGCCGGACACGAGTACAACACCCACGCCAAAGCCGTCAGAATCACCCGAAATCACAGCCACACCAGACGCTACAGAGACAGTAGAACCCACGGCGACACCTACACCGAAGCCGACCAACACACCTGTACCGAAGCCGACCGACACACCTGTTCCGAAACCTACGGACACGCCGACACCGGAGCCTACTGCTACTCCGACCCCGAAGCCGACTGATACGCCCACGCCAAAACCTACCGATACTCCTGCTCCGAAGCCCACGGACACGCCGAAGCCTGCAGTAACGGACGAACCGGGCAGTACAGAACCGCCGCAGCATGAGCATCAGTACACTTCCAAAGTGGAAAAAGAACCCAGCTGCACGATCAAAGGTACAACCCGATATACATGTACCACATGCGGTCACACCTACGTAGCAGACGACATCGAAGCACTGGGTCATAAATACTATGACATGGTAGAAACCGAAGCCACCTGTATGTACGAAGGAACACTCCGGCACATCTGCGAAAGATGCGGACATCAGTACACCGAAAAGATCCCGAAGAAAGAGCATCAGTATGAGGCAGAGGTAGTCAGAAAGCCCGATTGTGTCAATACCGGATTACGGAGATACCACTGCACAGTGTGCTATTCCTACCGCACGACGGACGATGGAACGGAAGTATACTTGGAAACCTACGCACCGGCGCTTGGACATGACTATCAGATCAGCAGCAAAACCAATCCGACATGCGATAAAGACGGAACGATTAAGTATAAATGTTCCAGATGTACTTCCACAAAGACCGAAACGGTGGAAAAACTTGGTCACGCATGGATTCACCATGAAGAAGAAGGTCACATAGAGAATGTGCTGGTAGAAGAAGCATATATTGAGGATATTATAGAACCTTCCCATTCCGTATGTAACGGTTGTGGCAGAGATTTTGGATATTTTCTGGGTTCTGCCAACTCAGCCAGTAAACATGTAAGAGATAAAACAAACAACTGCACCAGTTATTCCGATAAAGAAGTATGGGTAGAAGCGACACATCACGATGCTTGGGATGAAGAAATCTACGAGGATCGCTATGTATGTCAGGGCTGTGGAAAGGAATTTACCGCTGCGGAGTATGGCAGTCTGCCCGATGCATATAAAGCTGCATATGCCCACTGGCAGGAATATGTATCATACGCTCATCCTTGTCAAAAAGGTTGTGTCTTAACACGCTTCCTGATCGATACAATTCACCATGACGCATATGATGAACCGGCACATTATGAAGAACATTTTATTTGTGATGATTGCGGTATTGATTTTGGCGGCGAATTTGGATGTAACGAATTGGCTGGTCAGCATACCAGTCTGGTGTTTGGCGATAATTGTCAGAACTATTCTATCTACGATGTCAAAGTTGGTGAGATAAAGCATGATGCAGTTTATGAAGACAGATATATCGTGGATGAAGAAGCCTACGACGAGTGTGAAAGGTGTGGGAAAAGGAAGTAAATAAAGTGAATACGTATTTGAGGGGAAACCTTTAGGTTTCCTCTCTTTCGTTGCTATATAGGAAATTCCGAGGTTCGGAAAGGATAGAAGAACAGGCGTTCATCGAACATACGTTAGATAAATATCT
>CANRIM010000036.1 GCA_947630695.1 uncultured Lachnospiraceae bacterium | reverse complement strand
GTTTTTGTGCTTTTCGTTCAACCTGTATAAATTTTTCAAAGTTCACAAATTTCTGCTTGACTTTTTATTTGCAGACTCTTTCTGATTTTCACGGTAAAAAATCAACATGGATATTCTACATAAAAAAGACACAGGCAGGCTCGCATCCTCTGAAAGCGATAACATAAGTACCGTAATCAGATTTACATGCAAAGCACTACTTGTGTCGTTTATGTTTTACTATTCCATATCCACTTTTTCCAACCGTCGTATCTTATCACAGACAAAAAACTTTTGTCAAAGGGGAATTTTTTTAACAATATTCATGAAAACCATTTAAATCTTATTTGGATCGATCTCATACCTCTTTGCCTGCGTATCATACATTTTTCTGTAGACACCGCCTTTTGCCAGCAATGCCTCATGTGTTCCATCCTCTACAATTTCGCCGTCCTGAAATACCAGGATTCGATTGGCCATTTTCGCGGGTCCGATACGATGGGCAGCGAAAAACACCGCATTGTTGTCATGTTTCTTTAAAAACAGATCAAAAACCATTGCTTCCGTATTAGGATCCAGATTTGCCGTCGGTTCATCCAGCGACACCAGCAGACTGTCCCGCAGGCAGGCACGCGCCAAACCTACTTTCTGCCATTGTCCTCCCGAAAGATCCACGCCGTTTTCAAACAGCTTGCCCAGTCTCTGCTTTTCTTTCATGGGCAACGTCTCCGCCAGCTCCTCCAATTCCGCTTTTTTGATCGCCTGCATGATTTTTTGATCATATTCGTATAAAATATCATCTCCCAGACCGACATTTTCAAAAAGCGTATATTCGTATTTGATAAAATTCTGAAATTCCGCAGCAAACGCATCTCTTTTCTCTGCAAAATCCCTGCTGTAAGTGATACTTCCTTTCGTGGGATGGTAAATGCCGAGCAAAAGTTTGATAAAGGTGGATTTTCCCGCGCCATTCTCGCCCACCACTGCCACAATATCATCTTTTTTCAGATCAACATTGATATTTTTAAGTACTTCTTTCCCTCCTGTTCCCGGATAGGCAAAACAGACATTCCGCATGGAAACCAGGACATCCTCTGCTGTATTTTCCGTGTCTGTGTTTTCTGACTCTACATTTTCACAGGGCATCTGCTTCGTGATATAGAAATAATCCTGCAGATAGATTTCCGTTGAAAAGAGGGACACGATATCTTCCATAGCCAGCGATACCGCTTCCAAAAAGCAAACAAAACCCAACAATGTCGGAACGATTCTTTCCGGATTTGCCGCAAATCGATTTCTGGGAACAGCCAAAAACAATGTTAAGCACAGAAACAGGAAAACGATCAGATATAACCGCAGATATTTTTTCCGCACTCTTCTTCGTTCTTCATAAATCTCCTCCGTGGTCTCACTCCATTTCCCTTTCATGAAAGTTTTAAGCCGATATATCCGGATATTTCGATTCTCCGCCCGCTTCCAGAAAAATTTATAATAATAGGATGCTCTTCGCTTTTTATCCGCTAATCGAATTTCCTGATCCACTTCTTCTTTCTGCGACAGGAACAGCCAGATAAAATGACACAAAACCGTGAGACATAGTAAGAACAGAACAACTATATTTTCATGACTGATGTAGGCTGCCACAGAAATCGCTGAAATGATATTTACCGGCAGAAAGAAAATGGTTAAGATATAATTCCACAGCGTTTCTCCATTGGCCGCCTCAGAAGCCCGCTTTATGCTGTTCTGAAATTCCGGATTTTCAAAATTTTCAGCCGGCGCCTCCATGAGACAATTAATCAATGTCCCGGAAAAGTGCATCTTCAGACGGATCTGCACATGCATCGAAAGATAGACGCGCAATTCGCCCAGCAGCTGCTGACAAAGATCTGTGAAGCCCCATAACAAAAGAATGCCGCATATAAACAGTCCCCATTTTTCCTCTGCAGAAAAGGCATAGGTTTGTATTTTCTCCACCAGAAACAATGAAAATCTGGGTATCAGGCCAAGTATAACGGAAAGCAGCATCAATATGGATGTGATCCAGGGTGCCTGTTTGAATGAAGCAGCGACGGTGGTCATCATATCTTTTAAAACTCTGTTTTTCATCTGTCCTGCTCCTTTTGCTACTTCTGTTCCTTCTTTTTTATTCGGTATCGGCACGCGCGCCCCGGCGCACCTGCCATGTCGTCGGAAGGCATTCCGATTATGCTTCGCATAAGCCTTCCTCCTCATACCATTTTGCCTGATTATGATACATGCGGGCATATGCGCCGCATTGCTTCATAAGGGCATCATGGGTGCCTGTCCCTATGACCCGGCCCTGTTCCATCATAACAATCCGGTTTGCCACACTAACGATACCCAGCCGATGACTGACAATCATGATGGTTTTGTTCTCTTTTAGTTTGACGATCTCATCATAGAAGGCGGCCTCCACCATAGGATCAAGGCTTGCCGTCGGTTCATCGAAAATCAATATTCCGGCATCGCTTAATAATGCTTTGGCAATGTTCAGTTTTTGCCACTGCCCTTCTGATAAATCCGTTGCATTTACAAAGGTTTTTCCCAAAACCGTGTCCAACCCATATGGAAGTGATTCTATCTTTTCATATAATCCCACTGCTTTTAAAACCTGAAGCAATTTTTCTTCCGCTATGTCTCTGTCCGCGGAAAGAATCTCCCTAACAGACAAATTGTATTTGATGCAATCCTGAAATACCGCTGCAATCTCAGGCTGCGGCATATTTAATAATTCGCCGGCGGGTGCGCCCATTACAAAAATGTTTCCAGGCTGCGGCGGATACAGTCCCAGAATCAATTTGATCAACGTACTCTTTCCGCAGCCGTTTTCACCCACCAGAACGATGCATTCTCCCCTATGCACATCAAAGGAAACCTGATTCAAAACCATCGGGAGACCTTTGTCATAGGAAAAACAAACATTCCGGATACTCACCGCATATTCATTTTTGTCGGACAATCTCTGACTGTCGCCGTCCAAAATGTCTTCATGACCAAAACGGATCATTTCCTGAAGATTTTCATAATGAAAAAGCGCTTTGGTGAAATTGGAATAATTCACATTAAAAATAGAAATGCTTTCCATCATGTTCAAAAGACTGACCATGATACCGGCAAACAGGCTGGCCGAAATCTGCCTGTCAATCAAAGCGTTCATATTGACAAAAAGAATGCCTGTCCCTGCCAGAGCCAGACATACGGTCGATATGTTCTGCAAGATCATATTCTTCAGCGTTGTTTTTCGCTGAATCTGAAACAATTCATTCACTTTCCGCAGATATTTATCCCGCAGCGGAACATAAGAACGGAATAACTTCAGTTCACTGATATTTTCATGTGCAACCAGCGTTTCAAATGTATAATCGATTTCCCGCTCCAGTTCCGTCGTCCCGATTTTACTTTTCCAGCTCAGATCCGCCGTCTTTCCGCACACAAAAATGCTGAGCAGCAAAATCACGCTGACCACGACCGCCGCCCCCGGCGCAATACGAATCAAATATATCTCAAGTGAAAAAATTTCAATGATCCGTTCAACAACCGTAAGTGTATGTTTAAAGGCCGCAAACGAAATATTGGCCCCATCGGAAGCACGGGAAATCTTATTATAGGTTTCACTGTTCTCAAATCGAATATAGGGTATATCACAGGCAACATCCAGAAGCGCATTGCCGATCCGTTTAGAAAAACGGTACTTTATACTTTCTTCTAAATAGCCTATGACTTTATAATGCAGATCCGAGTACAGAAGGCACAGAATTATCAGCAAAAGCCATACGTAAAATCTGTTGTTGTTCAGATTTCCAACGATATTGGTTACGGAAACAGTCTGTATCAAAGGAATAAATGATTTTACAAGTACAAGTAAAATATATAAAACAGAAGCTGTGCCCCCGTTTTTTATAAAGCCCAGGATAATACCTGGTATGTATTTAAGTTTCCTGAACATACGCATTTGTTACTGCCCTTTTCATTTCATCCGGCAAAGTCACATCTTCCTTTGCTCTATGACTATCCTTTATAATGTAACACAAGACCCCACCCGTTTCAATCAGTACCTGATTTATTTTAGAATAACATACGTCGTCGGAAGAATGCCGTTCCCATTATACGGAAGCAAGTATTTACGCTCGTACAAAATGGCGACGGGAGCGGATATTGTATCTTCAAACAGCCGTAGATAAGCCATATCCCTTGCAAGCTTTTTCAGGTGTACGGGGATATGATTCTTCAAAATATTTGTTACCGTTTCCATCAACTTCTCGGCTTCATCTGCAATTTGGCCGGCTGTACCGGCAAAAATATTCTTCATAGCATCATGCTGTTCTCTCGTAAAGACGGGTGCATTTACCAAAAGACCTTCCTCATTTGAAACGACATACCCTTTGCGCACCATGTCCGCGGCAAGCGCTTTGTCATTTTCGCTGAAATGCGCGGTATTCCCCCTTGCAATGTCAAGGAAAACGTTCGTAACATTCTGCCAATTAAAGTAGTAATGATGTACCATTTCTCCGTTGATAGGAAAATCCATAAACTGCACAAAACCTTTGGCGCTGTTACAGACATTGGAAATCCCAAAACCAAACTGCGATTTCAACGGGGCCTGACCGTCGGTCTCAGCGCCCCAGACAAAGCATTCGGTGCCGAATTTATCCTTGGGATATACAATCTTCAACTTGTTTTGCAGAATGAATATGATAGCTCCATCGAGAATAAAACTTACCATTTGCCACGCAAAGGAATTACTGCTCATATCGGCTCCGTAAAAGCCGATGGAGCGAACCTCTTTTTCATATTTGGCAATGGCTTCGGTCAGCATATCCGCAATTTTCTCTTTTAGCCAGGTAGTTTTGTTATTTACTTCTTGTGAAAAGTCTTTTGTAAAAATTACAATGTTCGTGTAATACCGATTTCCGTCTTTTTTCAAAAGGTCATATTCGCAAAGTTCCGCCAGTTTGTCCTCCATATACGGAAGGGAGACGCCAATCTCCAGACTGATTTGCTCGGCGCTGAGTTTATCGTTATAGCATGCGAATAAAATATTTTGCGATATTTTGCTGTCACACAAGTGTCCATACCGATTTGCTCCGTTTCCCCAAAACATCAGGGACAGTCCTTTGGGGTTATAGCTCTGTTGACCGTAGTTTCGTTCCATAGTGATCCCTTCTTTCAGAATTTGTCGTGACTTAAAAAGCAGATATTTTACCATGCTTTCACTTACCACGAGGCGATTTGATATTTCGGAGCAGGACAGGTTTTCCATGTAGTACAAAACAACAGCTTTACGGTACTTATCCGAAAGCAACGTCAATTCACGGCGAAGCAGATACAACGCGGAATCATCTTCTTCGGGCAGGTCCGCCTCATCGAATAAATTGTCCGTCATCTCGCATTCCTTGCGCTTTGCTTTGTTTTTGCACCACTGTTTATAAACATTGTCCGCAACCGCCCACAGAAAGCCATATACAGCGTCCGCATTTCGGATGTTTCCGGAAGATTTATAGATTTCCAAAATAATATCCTGAGCCAAATCCTCTGCGTCAAAATGGTTCGATGTTCGGGCGCTGCAATAAGACAAAAGAGTCTTTGCCGTCTCTTCAACCTTTGCGTCAAGTTCCTGCCGATCCAAATCTACGCCTCCTTTGTTTCATCATCACCGGTGATTTCACTAATATAGTGGAACGAAACCGTTTCCGGTTAAACTTTGGTCAAAAATTTTTTTATACAGCAATTAGGCCGCCCGCAAATCACAGGCGGCCTGTTTGTTCACACGTTAGCAATCAGTGTGGTCATGAACTTTCTTTGGCCTTCGGTAGGCTCCTTCAGCTTGCCGTTTTTAAGAAGTTCGGTGATACAATGCAGTAAAAACCACCCGTCGGAGTGAAAAAGAAACTATAATTCGTACGGATGTATTTCATATCCACTTTATATAATCTAAGATCTGTCTTCATATGTCCCCTTAGAAAAAGATGACTATGTGTTTCCACACAAACCGAAATTCATTCTACTGTATAGCCTGCTCCGGCAAGCACTTCCATAGCTTTGTCTAACTTGTTCGCTTTTACAAAAATGTAATCTGTATTAAAACTGGATACTGCAAATATGGCAATTCCATTTTCTGCAAGAATGCCTGCGATTCTCGATAAGACTCCAATCAAAGAAAAGTCCAAAGTTCCCTGAATGCGAAACCCTTGCCAACCGTCATCACGGACAATCGTACATTGGGGCGTGTCCGCCGTTTTACAAACGAGGGACAATTCTTCGTCCGTCTTCGCGACAAACGAAAACTCTCGATCCAAATCGATATCCTCTGCATTCGCCACCTGACATATCGTGAAATCATACGGTAACCTTTTTAATTTCATTTCGGTCTCTTTCATAATCTTGATTTGTATGTTCGTTGACTATTTAAACATTAATCTCTTTTTCAAGTTTCTGAATCTCAACCAGTATTGAGTCAAACTCCGGCTTCTCGTCAAAGATCATATTCTGCATATGCTCATAGTCATTGTCTTCGGAAAAGCGCCTCGCGCTCTTTCGCCTCAATGACAGCAATTCTTCTCATTTTCTCACCTGCAAATCATTTTGATTACTTCATAAATCCACGATGTAGCGTATTGCGCTTCGATCATCATTGCTTTCCGTTCATCTGGCGTGCACCCCGCTTTTATTCTTTCGACCGTTTCCTTTCGGATGCCGTCCTTGCCAAGCGTCTTTAACGCTTGAATCACCAACGCTGTTTTTGGAGAGATTTTAGAAATCTCCTTGTTGGTAGTATGCTTGTACTGAATTGACGTATTTTCGTATGAATACTCTTTATACGGGCCGTCGCTGACGTATGACCAAACGACAGGAACCTGTGTTGACAAACCGAGAAGATTCAATGCCGTGTCACCGCAGGGAATAACGCTCCACCCGTAATTACGCGCAATTGCATGTGCAACATCGTCGGGATCAGGAGCTATATACTCGTCAAGCAACTTACTGTATTCGGGTTTATAATACACACCGCGCATAACCCGCTTTATTATGCCTTCCTCTTTTAACCGGGAGAGACTGACCCCGACCTTTACGTTTTCGGAAACATCTGCAAAATCGGATGCAACAAAAACAGAGCCGATTTTAGCGCTTTGAATTCGTTCTCTTATTACATTCAGATTATCAGGTCTTGACATAGCTTCACCTCGTTAAAAATAATATATATTATTTTTATCCGCATATCAAGTTGTTATTCATTAAAATTCGATGTTTTGCTTTTCTTCATCATGCATATCGCAGCGAGCGTCACCACAATATACCCTGCCAGGGATACAATGGATGCTTCGATACCAAATTCACCTCCGGTCAGTATAAATGATTTTGACTGAAGTACATATGTCATCACTGAATATTTATCCGGACTTTGGTTTATTGCCAAACCGCCGCCAATGATTATGACATTCCACATCGCATGGACAATTCCGCTGTTCCATACAGACCCGCTTTCAATTGCAATCATTGAAAACATGATCCCCACCATTGTTCCCGCAATCAGAACCATCAAACAGCTTACAAGGGAAAAATCCATTCCGATAATGTGCAGGCATCCAAACAAAACGGACGGAACCAGAACTGCCGCCGTCATATTCCATCTTGCTTTTATCAAATGAAGAATAATACCGCGAAATACCATTTCTTCAACAAAACCTGCCGCGATCCCTGTAAAAACAATGCCGGCGCTTAATGTTTCAAAGATCTGGCCGTTATTCATCCCGGAAGAAACATATTCTCCGGAAAAACAGACCAGATAAATGGCCTTTACGACAGCAGGCAATAATATCGCTACCGCGATCCATACGGCTTTCAAGGAAAATCCGGGCATCCCCAGTTCCTCTATTTTTATGTCCAGTAATTTTTCCGCAAGGAGTTTCAGTAAAATGTAAGTTACTCCAACATAGATCACCCCGGCTAAAATATTGCATATACCTGCCGGAACATTTATCAAAACCAACAAACTTGCCGCGAATTGCGCGAATGCCTGAACGATCATCAATGTGACGATTGCACCCAGGGAGCCTCTGATCACCTTATTTATACTCATAAATGCATCTTCCTCCAAACCTGACGTTTCTTTAAGTATATCAAAAAACAGTCCCTGCTTTCAACCGCACGATCATATCATCCGGGTTTCAATATTTCGAATATCTTCCAGTAAATATTTCAGAAGCGCAACATTACCGCCACAATATTTCCGGACGAATGACGCAAGGATTTCTTCCAACGCGCTTCTTTCCCCGTGACCAACCGTTCCCATCAGTACCGCCTGTATCTGTATGTGATCTTCTTTTGTCCAATCAGATACATTGAAAGGCCGTTTCAGTAAGATATGTCGGATCACGTCAACCAAAACGATCTCGCACAAATTGTCGGTTTCATCTTTATACTTTGATAGTACGCCGGTTACATATTCCACCGGAAAGAGGCCAAGAAATTCCTGCTCCAGACAGATACACCGTATATACGCATATATTTTGTCGATTCCGGTATATTGGGAAATATTCTTTAATACAGGGTAATCCAGTATCAGAATCGTATCTTGCGGGGCAAACCGGATATCATATCTCTGAAAAAAATGGGGTAATTCCAAAACAAAGGAACGATATAAACACTGATTCTCATAATGCCTGAAATCCGGCAGGACGGCGTTATATAAATTCAGTGCTTTCTTTACCTTACGTTCAACACATGCGAACCCTGTCTCGTAGGCCTGCTGTGCGGAAATACTGTCTGTAGAAACTGCAAAATTGTCGCCGTCTTGCTCCAGTTCGTGAATACAATATAAAACCGCTTCCATCAGCTGATCCGCTTTTTCGTATGTGATGGACGTACTCTCACAGGAGGTATATTGATCCGCCAGTTTTCCTACAATCGGCACCAATTCTTCCATCGTATAATGCATCGCTTCTCACCCTCCCAAAAGTGCATTCAGCGCCTGACAAAATAATTCATAATCCCATCTTTTTTCTTCATCGAATTTGGCATATTCGCCGTATCCGTCCGTGCCTTTATAACCCTCATATCCTGCCCGAATCGCCTGCGCAAAATTAGCGAGGCATGTTCCTTCCAGATACTCCAAATCTCCGAAACAAAGCTTTTCAAATTGCTCTTTCATCAAATGCAGGAGTTCATCATCCGTGATTTCATCCTGCATTTCATTCTTGTATAAATAGAATATCTCCTGAAGCCGGACTATGGTATTCACATAGTTATTCTGGTCAATATAATCCGAATCACAGAATTCAAATATGATTTTAGGAACTATGCCCTGTCCAAACTCCACTCTTTTCTGCTCTTTCAGCACATTTTTCCGTTCTTCTAAAATCAGTTCCGCATCCTGCGCCGTCAGAGACAGACCAAACTGTGCTGTCTTCTGATTCGTTTCCAAAACTTTGGTCACTTGGTTTTGCTGCTGCAGCGACATCATCCAGTCCTTATTCACAGAAATTCCTCCCCTTTTTATGCATTGGAAACAAAGCATATCACTTCCGGAAAATAAGTACCAGTCTTGTATTTCAGCACTTTTTGCAGTATAATAATAATGCAAAAAAGGGAGCGGAAAATCCGTTCCCTTTCAATGTTTACAGAGTTTTTCAATTTTTCTATTTGTTGATGATTCCCTTAAACGCAAATTTCCTCAGCAATACACAGCGCGGGATGCTCCGATTTCGGAAAGATAAAAGACGATTTTCTTATCATTGACAGTCAAAAGGTGCAGCGGTCTGATCCAGTTTGCCGTCCGCATTTCCCCTATTGTTTCATTTGGAAACCGTTCCAGTACGGCAGGATATATTTCTCTCGAAAACGTACCTATGGCAATGTCGCAGATTTTTCTTTGTTCGCCAAAAAAAGCCTTCGGTGAAACAATCGCTTCACTGTCAGGGTCAAATGAATCAATAATCATATTGCGTCCTCCAAAAACTCTGTTATTTCCATCTCCGGTCCTCAAACCTGAATTAACGACGAATCCCATTTTCGTCAAACGTCTTTTTCAGCGCAGATTCTGTGAGAAAAATTGATCCAATGAGCGGAACAAGCTGAACTGCACAGACAATTTCTCCAACGATCCCGATGGTATCCATTCCGTTATTGATTACAAATATCAGAGGAATCACAGAAAATGGAATGCATATCCATCCGCATCTGAACCATACCTTTCCGCAATACTGATGTGCAAATTCCCATGTATCTTTGTTCTTCATGGACATCGTTGTTCTGTATCCATATATACTGTTAATTTTTTGCGGAGGTTTTGTTATGAACCGTTTACCAAACCCCACCATTGTCAATGGAATAAGCAAATCCACAAGCAACATAAATATCCAAAATCCCATCACTTAATACCTCTCCAGTATATCGTGGTGTCCCACATCAAGCAGGATAATCAGCTTATCACCCTCATAGTACCAGATAATACGGATGTCCATATTAACACTGCATTCAAATAAGTCAGTAGTTCCCTGTATTCGCTTGGTACGCAAAGACGGATGCATTGGATTTTGGGCAAGAAGCCGAAGTTTATTTTGAAGCTGTTTCTTTTCCTCCGCAGTCAATTCCTTAAAATGTTTTTCAAAGCGATTTGTAAAAGTAATCTGATAAGCCATCAATTATTCTCCAGTTTTTCGAATAAAGCATCCACATTGTCAAATACAGGCTGTCCTCCCGAAGCAATCCTTTCTTTTACCTCGTTCAGTTCTCCTCGAAGTTCATCAAGATATTTTTTGGGATAAACAACAACTGGTAGCATATAAATAGCTCCGTCACGCTCAAAGATATCCAATTTGTCACCTTCTGATAGTCCCAATTTAATGACAATTTCCTTCGGAATGGTAATCTGTGACTTTTGACGTAATTCAGCAAGCATATAATCCTCTCCTTTTTGCAAATAGAAGTGAGAATTTCTTATTTTCTCACTAATATTATATTCATATTTTAAGAAAAATGCAAGTAATCTTGTAAATCCAATGGCGCTTTTTCACTTTCATCAGCTTTCCGACAAATTTGAATTTATAATTATTTTCTTGTTTTTTTATAACTATTATTTATTGTTGCATCAAATCCATCCGGTAAATACTCTTCCGGGATATGTTCATTATATTTAATATCCATAAAGTAATTACAGAATATCATTTCCACATATATTATTCTGCTGTTACCATCCGTGATCGCATATACAAATCCCTGATATGAATCAGATTCCATCGCCAGTAATTTGTAATTCGTAAATCCTGTTACCCCATAATAACCAATATAATCTTCTATTCCATATTCATTTAGCCTTTCAACCTCTTTTTCATATTCCGTTTCAGAATAATCTACTACCAAATAAGATAAATATTGTTTATCCCATGCATCCAGATAAACCATTTTAAAATCTTCAACAGCGAATTCATCAATTGATTCTGGAAATATTGCTTCTGACATTCCCCATTTATCTTTATAATTATTATTGGCATGAACTCCTATGACCTTTTGATATTTGTTTGTATCCGTTATGATTTCCTCTTTATTTAATCCTCCCATAAATAGAAATATACACCCAAAAACAATTACGAAACAAATTGCAATGATTCCAATTATAATCAAGATCCATTGAAACATACTTCTTTGTTTTTTCATTTTAATAGCTTTCCTTTCATACAGTTCCGATCAGCTTCCTGGCAACCGAAAATTTACTTTATCTGTAATGAACATCATTTTTTCTTTGAGTATACTAAAAATACCCCCGGCCTTCAACTACGCAAATTACAATGGAAAACAAGTGGCAAGAAAGTGTTGTCAAGACGCTTGACATCGTAAACCAAAACGCATACTATAAAAGCATAGTCGAAAGGAGATGATTGCATGGCTACCACTCCAACACAAATTCGTATTGATTCGAATATTAAACGTGAAGCAACAGCCTTATTTTCAAACCTTGGTTTGGATATGTCAAGCGCAGTAAATCTTTTTCTGCATCAATGTGTCCTCCGCGGCGGTCTGCCTTTTGCAGTAGAGGTTCCGCAATACAGTGACAAAACGCTTAATGCAATGGCAGAAGCCAGAAAAATATCCCGTGATCCTAACATCAAGGGGTACAACAGCATGGAAGAACTAAAGGCGGCGCTTGACGACTGATGTACCAGGTCAAATTTACCACTGCTTACAAAATATTTTTAAATAATAAGTCTTTTTCCGACTCTAAAAAAATTGCCCTCCAAATCGGAGGCATGGCGATTTCGTATATGATTATATATTTTCTTTGACAATGAGAAAATGAAAAACTCCAAAAACAAATGAGGCAGCGATCAAAGCAGGATGACGAAGTAAAATACCGTTCAGCAGGAACAAAACGACGGGAACAAATGCTAACCAATAGAGAACGAACACTCCGCCATTCGCTTTTTTTGTCCAGAGAAAGCTATAAATCACCAGCAACAGTATTGTTAAGCATATCCAAACAAGCATCTCTGTTACAGATCTAAAACCAAATTTCCAACCTCTTATGAAAATAGGAAGAATCATAAGAGCCATACACCCGTATCTTCCTATTTGCTCAAAAACATTGACAATAAAATGTTTACTGTTAAAACTATCAGACAGTCCTTTTCGGGCAACGATCACATTTATTAATATAATCCACACTACCGCCGCCATATTGATCCAGTTAATCCAATTAAAGCTCATACTTTTCCCCCGATAAATTCATATATGTACTACTAACGATCAATTCAAAAAAGTGTTTCTTATCCCATTTATCACTATAATATTCTATTTTCTCTTTGTAAAGGAACTGTTTTCCAATGATAATGCACGAAATAATAGGTTTTCTGTCCGTCGTGACGCATTTCAATGGAAATAGAATATTCTCCATGCAGTTGAACGGTTAAACCGGAAGTTCAAAAGACAGGTTATTGAAACGCTTCAAACGCAGCATTAGAATAAAATTGTGGCCACAGAAAAAACTTTTGAAAAGGAGATACGTATGAACCCCTTATCTGAAAAATTAAAAAACCTGAGAAAGGGAAAAGGGATTTCTCAGGAAAAACTGGCGAAATACCTGGGCGTGACTTTCCAGGCAGTTTCAAAGTGGGAGAACGGCACGACAATGCCGGATATCATGCTTCTTCCGGAAATCGCAAGATTTTTCGGGATTACAGTGGATGAACTTTTGTGCGTGGAAAAATATGATGAAAACAGGCTCTTTTCAGAATATGAGGCAAAAGCCTGTTCCCTGTACCGCGATGGAAATCGCCGCGAGGTTCTTGAAATCTGGCAGGAGGCGTATAAAAAGCTGCCCAACGATATTCGGGTCAAGGAAATGCTGATGTCCGCATATTATGATACCGATAAACGTAAGTACCAGAAAGAGATTATCGAGCTGGGAACTGAGATTTACTATTCTGATGGGGACATCTATTATAAGAATCAGGCTCTTGAAGAAGTGGCAGTCACCTATGCGGAATGCGGCAATTCTTCTCTTGCAGACGATTGGGCGTCTAAGGCAAGCAGTATTATGCACTGCCAGGAAAAGTTATCCAGCCAGATTGACAGCGGCACTGCGCTTTTGCAGGATGTGCGGTTCT
Organism: uncultured Lachnospiraceae bacterium; assembly: GCA_947630695.1. Lineage (GTDB taxonomy): Bacteria > Bacillota > Clostridia > Lachnospirales > Lachnospiraceae > CANRIM01. Next base: position 8,422 of record CANRIM010000036.1, on the reverse strand, counting down.
ATACCTTTTGGGCCTTCCGTAATTTGTTTTATATGGTGGTCAAGCTGGTTTCGGACGGTGTCCTGAAGAAAGAGCAATGTTATGATACCCTTGAAACGGCGGCGCGGCTCTTTGAGGAACTCTATAAGGAGGACGATGCGGGATTTGAAACCCTTCGGCAAATGTTTAATCTTCACAGCCTTGCCGCTGAATATGCCCGGGATGAGGCAGTGGCGCAATACCATCTGGAACGCGCCTGCGAACTCGCGATAAAATCCTCGAAGGTGTCGGCGCATCAGCTGAACCTGCCGCTTCTTTACGGTTGGGACATTGACGGGGCGCCGGAGAATTCAAAAAGCGTGATCCGGTTTATGCGCAGCGACCTTGAAAATTGCAATGCCTACGACGAATACCGTAAATGCGGATGGTTCAAAAATATAGCCGACAGGTTGGCTTCCCTCTCATAAATGCCTTTTTCAGTTTGGATTCTTTTATGACCTACGTCTTTATTACTGATATCTGCAATCGCGCAAAGAAAATCGTAAAACAGGAGCTTATTTACTGTTGGCGGTAGAAAAAGTGATATTTTCATACTATAATAAAATGGCAAAAGAGCAGTAACACGCATAAAACGAGGTTTGATATGGATTTTACAAATGAGAAAATTCTGCAAATTGCCATGGAACAATCGGCCATCGACGCAAACTGTCAGGCAGAGGATTTTCTGCGCTCGGAAAACGTTGTCGTCCAATCGATCGCAAATCCGCAGGCGAGAAAGTATCTTTCTCTCCCTCTGGACTGCAATCTCATCTCCTACGGAACCAATATCGTCGCTTCGATCAACGAGAAACACCGTGCCATCGTGACCGATTATATCCATCGTTTCCCGGTGGAGCATTGCTTTGAAACGCCCAATCTGCACGTTTTGAACGATGCACTGCAAAAGGAAAATCTGCGTATCTGCTTCATGGCGGAATATTTTCTGCCCGATCTTCGTGTGCTTCGACCTTTGGACTGTCCCTATCAGATAAAGCTGCTGCACCCCGCTGATTTTTCGGCGCTCTACACGCCGCAGTGGAGTAATGCACTCTGCGAAAAACGCAAGGAACTGGATGTTTTGGGTGTCGGCGCATACGACGGCAATGTACTCATCGGCTTGGCAGCCTGTTCTGCCGACTGCGATGGTATGTGGCAGATCGGCGTTGACGTATTGCCCACCTACCGCAGGCAGGGTGTCGCCTCGGCGCTGACGAGCCAGCTGGCATTGGAAATACTGGAATGCGGCAAAGTGCCGTTTTACTGCGCCGCATGGTCGAACGTGAAATCCGTGCGAAACGCCATTAAAAGCGGTTTTCTCCCCGCATGGGTCGAGATGACGGCCAAGCCCGCCGCCTTCGTTGCGGAAATGAACGGAAAGGATTCGTAATGGGATACTTTGGGTTTTCCTCCATAGGATTTCTTTTCCTGCTTTTGTGTGCTGTGCTTTTCCGATTTGAATTGCCATATGAAGGCGCAAAAGAAATGCTGCTCGTCGATAACGTGGACGACAGAGCTTTTTTTGACCGAGCTTTTCCGGGCTATGGTTGAGGAACTTCCGGAGCAAAAGCCTAAAAAGAAAAACCGATGACGGAAGGTGAAGCCATGGTCTATTCGGAAATGGTGTAATCAAAAGATTACCATGAGACATATCCTTACATCAATAGCAAAATCGGCTTATGGACGACTTTCGGGTGTTTCATTCGATCAATTTCGGGTAGCGTATTGCTATCTGCAGAAAAAATAAAGACATCTGTGCAAAAAAGTGAAAAAGCCCTTGACCTTCCCCTTGGGTTAAGGTGTATCCTTATCGAGAAATCAGCAAATAGAAAGCGATTACTTATGAAAATCAAGGATGTAGAGAAGCTGACCGGATTGACAGCGAAAAGCATACGTTATTATGAGTCGAAGAATTTGATCGTAGTAGAACGCAATGAAGAAAACTCATATAGAAATTATACAGATGAAGATGTTTCCAGATTAAGATGGATTAAAATGTTTCGTTATTTAGGTTTTAGCATTGAAGAAATTAAAAAACTTTTGACGATAGATGCCGACGAGATTAAGAAAGCGCTGAACCAAAAAGCAGACGCATTTTCAGAGCAGGAGAATCTTTGCGAAGATAAACGAAACCTTTGCCTGCTACTGGCTAAAGATTATGAAAACAACGAAGCGGTCTTGGAGGAATATAACGATATCATCGAATTTTTGGAAAGCGATGAAATGAGCGAGATCAAGGAACAGGTGAAAGATTTCGCTGCACCCAATCTGATAACCGCTATCGCAGAGACGCTGATATTCATGGCGCCTGTTTTTTCACTGTTTTACAATATTCAGGCTGAAAGAACAGATATTTTAATGTTCAATGGGATTATCGCAATCATCTGCACGGCGCTTACCACATGGAACTGGATCCATTATGCCAATCAGTACAAGAAGAACCGGGAGCGGGTAAAAAGAAAAAATCGTAAGATGATTTGGCTGCTTCCGGCGATGATTGCGGCCTTCGTTTTGGGAATTACGGCAGTCATTGCAGCGACGGCTCTGTTTCCCCAATGGGCGCTACCCGACAATTATCTGTTCTTTGAACACGGACCGATCACGGAGATGGCGCTTGTTCCGCTTGTTATCCTTCCGATAATTTTATTTTGTGTATTGATTGCTACAAAGATCCGAAAGAAGCCTGTGGAAGAGATGGAAGACGTAAACGATCTTCTGTTTATCTGGAACCACCTTGGGAAATGGCGTACTGCCGTAATTGTTGCATGGCTGCTTGCTCTGTATTGCTGCGCGTTCAATTTTACTGCGGTTACAAAGGACAAAATCATACGGTATTCGCCGTGGCAGCCGATGGGCGTGGAATACAAATATTCCGATGTGGATTCTATCAAAACCGGATTCGGGGACAAAAACTTTTCCTTTACGGAATACAAGAAAAAGGGCAGCTTTTACTATCAAATCGAAATAAACGGTCAAACCGTCACCTTTCATACGCCAACCGCCAATGAACAGATAGAGAGATACGAGGAACATACTTATTTGGAATTGGAGGAATTTGACCGGACGCTGACAGCTTTGGGAATCTCAAAAAAGGCGGACAAAAAGGGTTGGGAAAACTGTGATTTCGATAAAGAGTATGTGGATCGATTTTTAAGAGTCATTAGTTATAAAAAGCCGGATTAATTTCAAAGCAATTTTTCCTGTTTGGAAATTAACGACCTGAAAATCGTCAGACTTTTAGTGTTTTCAGATAAGCTTTCTGCTCAGTTGATATCCTGTTGCTCTCCAAACTTTTCTGAATCGTTTTATTATGTGTCCATTCATCGAGCTTCTTTCCTTCCAGATACGGAAGTATGGAAGCATACTGTTTTGCCAATGCCGTTGCAAAATACCATGCGACCATCATATTGATATAGTATTCATCCGATCTGACCGCCGCTACCATATCCGCATATTTGGAATGAAACCTCTCGTCCAGGAAATGCTCCATAAGCATACCGATTGCAAATCGGACGGTATAAACCTGATCCGATCTGATCCATGTACAGATATACGGAAGCAGTTTCTCCGGCTCTTTTTTGAAAGCTTTTGGCGAAAGCTGATCACATGTAGCCCAGTTATCAATAAACGGAAGAAATGCTTCAACTTCTGCAATGCATTTGTAAAAATCTTTCTCCAATGATATCACAAATGCATGCAGTTGATTTTCATCGAAGTATTGGTGTGGAAGGCACTCCAAAAATAAAACTTTGTCCTCGTCTTTGAATAGCCTCTTGGCAAAGGAACGAAGGTCCGGTGTCCTGACACCGATAATTCTTTCCGCTTCTACCGTCGGGATTAACTTAGTATGAAAGGCCGCATATTTCTTATCCTGCAGGCGGAATAATTCCGCTGTTATCTCATCTCTATTCATTTACGATTTTCTCCGTAAAATCCCAATTTTTCACTTTAATCAACTTCCCGAAAAACGGGAATTTATTTTTCCGTTTTACTCATAAATGAACAACTAATTGCTACAAACAGTCCCAATAGAATCCACGGTAATGCCGCTCCCATAAAATCAACAACCATATTTTTCCTCCTTTCAAATAACAAGGTGTGGCAATCGAGAAACTGTGGCATATGTGCGAATACATTATACTGGGGGATTTCTTAATGGACAAGTACATTTTTGATAACAATAACCTTACTCCCTCAAATTATTTGCTCTAAAAATGGCTTAAAATAAGGCCTTTTCGACCCCAAATTTGCCATGAACCAAGAACAATGGTAAAAGGGAACCAATATTACTACTGCTATTTTCTTGATTTTTTTTAACGCTATTGACAAAGCCAATACTTCGTAATATGATATATAGCGTAAAAGGAGGTATGGTATGGACATTCAGTTGAAACGAGGCCTCTTAGATGTCTGCGTTTTAGCGGCGATCAAAAGCGAAGATTCATACGGGTATAAGATTATAAAAGATATGAAACCGTATATTGAACTTTCCGAATCGACCTTATATACCATTTTGAAACGCCTAGAAACAGCCAATATGCTGACCGTTCGCACCGCGGAACATGGCGGCAGACTTCGGAAGTATTACCATATTACCGATGAGGGGCTTAAACGCATTGAAGATTTCAAGGTCGAGTGGAAAGAAATCCTATCTATATATCGATTTGTAACGAAGGAGGATGATGGCAATGAGTAAACAGGAATTTCTTGCGCAGCTACGTAAAGGTTTGTCCGGATTGCCACAGGAAGATATTGAGGAAAGTTTAGCGTTTTACAGTGAAATGATTGACGATCAGATGGAAGAAGGTCTGGCTGAGGAAGAAGCAGTTTCAGCAGTAGGCACAGTCGATGAAATCGTTACACAGGTAGTAGCGGAAACACCCTTTGCGAAAATCGCAAAGGAAAGAATAAAATCCAAAAGACGGCTAAGTGCAGGTGAAATCGTGCTTTTGACTCTCGGCTCTCCCATATGGCTTTCCTTAGGGATTTCCGCATTTGCCGTAATACTCTCGCTTTATATTTCTCTATGGGCTGTGATTGTTTCCCTGTGGGCAGTATTTGTTTCACTTGCCGCCGGTTCTATTGGCGGGGTACTGTCGTGTATCATTTTTGCCATAGACGGCAACGTTGCTTCCGGTATTTCCATGCTCGCCGCAGGAATTGTTTGTACCGGTCTTTCTATCTTTTCGTTTTATGGATGCAAGGCAGCAACAAAAGGTATCTTGATACTCACAAAGAAAATGGCAATAGGAATCAAGAATTGCTTTATGAAAAAGGAGGGAGCGTAATGAAAAAAACAACGAAGGCAAGGCTTATTACAGCGACTTTTCTTGTGCTTATCGGATGCGTCCTCTTTGCAGGCGTGATGACCGTTCTCGGATGGGATTTTACCAAGCTATCAACGACGAAATACGAAACAAACACTTACGAAGTCAGCGAAGCATTTGACAGTATCTCTATCCATACCGATACCGCAGATATTGTTTTTGCCCTTTCTGATGACGGCAAGTGCAGAGTAGAGTGCCATGAAGGTGAAAACGCAAAGCATTCCGTCGCCGTCGAAAATAATACGCTTGTTGTCGATGCAAATCCAAAATCTTGGTACTACTATATTGGACTCAGCTTTGATTCTTCAAAGATAACGGTTTATCTTCCAAAAACAGATTACTCTTCCCTTCTTATTGATGAACATACCGGAGATATCGAAACGCCGAATGCGTTTCTGTTCAAAAATGTTGATATTTCTTTAAGTACAGGGGACGTTCATTTTTGCGGCTCTGCTTCCGAGATGGTCAAAATAAAAACGAGCACGGGAGCGATTCGTGTTAAGAATATCTCCGCCGGCGCGCTTGACCTTAAAGTTACCACTGGCGAGGTAACTGTTTCAGGCGTGACTTGCGCGGGAGATGTTACAGTCGGCGTATCAACGGGCAAAACATATCTGTCCGATACCCGGTGCAGAAATGTTATCTCAAGCGGAAGTACGGGAGATATTTCTATAAAGAATGTGATAGCCGAAGAAAAGTTTTCTATCAGGAGAAGTACGGGCGATGTGAAATTTGACGGCTCGGATGCTGCTGAAATTATCGTCAAAACGGATACAGGCGATGTTACAGGCAGTTTGCTTTCCGATAAGGTGTTTATTACACAAACCGATACGGGGCATATAGACGTCCCCAAAACGACAGAGGGCGGCAGATGTGAGATTATTACGGATACAGGAGATATTAAAATAAAAATAGACTGAAGATAAAATGAAGCACTCTGCAAGACTTCAAAATCTTGCAGGGTGTTTCTCTGGAATTAGTCTACTTGTATAAAGTTTTGAATTCTTCACGCTCGCGAATAGGATCAAAGCAGGCGTTATTATCCAGCATCCTATGGAAATCATCAAGGTCCGTGACATCTGAATCCGTTGCCGGTTTTTCCCCTGAAACATGATCAAACAGCGGAGCGGTAAAGCAATAGCTGTTTTTCATGTTGTATTCGACCATTTTTTCCGCATGAGTTTTTGCCTTTTCCAGTTCCGCAACAGCTTCTTCAAAACGGGATTCACGGCACAATATCATAGCTTTTGCGGACGAGTTATATTGCAGAGTATTATGATAGTGCTGGTAATTCCCGTCTGAGAATAGAATAGCGAGAATTTTTTCAACAGCATCATATGCTTCAAGCGTTTTTGAGGCAAATGTCAATTGAAAAAGAAATCGGCTCAGATATTCCTCCGCGGTACTCTGGCAATGACGGATTTTTTCTTCGCCGTCAAGGCACCAACAAATTGCGTCTGCCCTGTGGGTCTCGTTTTCAAGACACATCGCGTACTCTTTGGCTTCTTCTTTTCTTTCAAGCATGCATAGGGCTAAAACGATTCCATATAGAGCACGATCCAAAAGTTTCGGGTCATTTGCAGTGTCTAACACGATATTGTAATGTCTCACCGAATTTTCGAACAAGCGTTTTTGTCCGGAATCGTCTGTGTTAAGGAAAGCGACGTAGTATTCCGCGGAGGCAAGCCATTCGATATATTCCATATTGCCGGGATATTCCGTCGCCGCTTGTCTGGCGATTCGGTAATTTTTTTCTTTATCATCATGCTTCCAATACTCAAAAAACGCTTTATCAAATTCTGCTTTTCGAAGATCCTTTTGATAGGTATCCATTCCGAGCAAAAAGTCTGTTGTAACGCCGAACAGATTCGCAAGCGGCGGAAGAAGCGAGATGTCGGGCATAGCAATGTTTGTCTCCCAACGGCTCACCGCCTGCGGAGAAATTGACAGCATTTCCGCAAGCTTTTCCTGCGTCATATTCGAATTGCGGCGAAGATCTTTTATCGTTTCACCGAAAGACATAATATCAATCCTTTCACATTTTAATATGCTATCGACCGGTCTTATTCTATTATATCAGCTTTTCTTATTATCTCCACCTCTCGGCAATTGAGAGGAACTCAATTCAAAATTGATGATTGCCGTCTCGCTTTTTCGGTTTGGCAGTCACATTGTGCGTCACAAGAGTAACGAAATTTTTAAACAGTTTAATGAACTTCAATTCTGTCGATTTATTGCCCTTGGATTTTACGGCTTTCATGACTTCGGAGCGTTTCGTTTTATCAACAGAGTCACTCATTTCACACCTCCACTACCTCGATAAATGAGAATTTTGCGGGTTATTCCCAAACGTCAAGTTTTCTGTCTTTATAATAGAACTCCCTGTCCTTTTCACCGATTTCACGAATAACCTGACAGGGAACGCCAAAGGCAACTACATTCGCAGGAATATCATGGGTCACAACGCTCCCCGCTCCGATAACAGAATGATCGCCTATCGTAATTCCGGGCATAATTTGGGAGCCGGAACCTATCCAAACGTTTCTCCCAATATGGATAGGAAGATTGTAAACGTAGTGATGTTCCCGCAAAATCGGCAAAACGGGATGCCCGGAAGTTGTAAAGACAACATTGGGGGACACCATGGAATAATCGCCGATATAGATATGCTCATCATCTACAAACGTGACATTTGAATTGATATATATCCCTTTTCCCAAATGAACGTGTTTACATCCCCAGTTCGCATGAAGAGGCGTTTCCACTGTGCAGCCTGTTCCTACTTCCGCAAATACCTCCCGCAAGAGTTTCTGCCGAAGTTCCGTCTCGGTAGGAAGCGTGCGGTTATACTCTGTCATTTTGTTTTGATAGATATGCTGGTCGCCAAGTAACGCGGGATCATCATAGCGGTATGGCAGACCTTGCTGTTTCCGTTTAACATTATCCATCATTCAAATCCTCCATAAATCCCGATTTTTCGTTCTGATTCACTTCCCGACAAACCGGAATTTATCGTTCCGATTCACTTCCCGAACAGCAGGAATATCTATCACACTATATCATTACTTTTTCGTTTACAT
>CANRIM010000035.1 GCA_947630695.1 uncultured Lachnospiraceae bacterium | reverse complement strand
GCACAGGAAACACAAAGTTTACCACGAGCACAAGCACGGCGGCCACGACCAGCATCACAAGGCATACATTCCGAAGGTTCTTCAGATACAGCTTCCACTTTTCCGCAAGTCCTTTAGCCATGGCCGCCCCTTCTTTCTGCGGGAGGTCCCGGACTGCCGCGCTTTACATGCTCGATCCGTTGTCTTGACACGGCCAAACGCCTCTGTCGCTTGTATATCAGAGCCACGGCTGCAAACATTATCAGCAATCCGCCCAGCACTATGAACAGTCCCGTACCGCCTCCGCCGGAATTGGGCAGAGATACCGGCGGTCTTAGATTTTTGTTGGCCAGCGTTATCCTCAGCAAATATTGTTTGGTGTCATTGCCTGTTTCGTCCGGTCCGATTAATTCATAACCCCTGTAAAACGCACTTGGAGCCCCTTTCCCAATTTTATCGTCAGGCAAATCCAGGGATCCATCCTCATTCACGGTAAACTCAAAAATGATTGGCGTTTTATCCAGATCATATCCTTCCGGGGCTTTTGTCTCCACTAATCGATACGATAGCTTGTACGATGCCAGATTTTGGAATTTATCTAATTCTAAATCAAAATTGATATGACCCTGTGTATCTGTGATACCGGTTGCTATCTCCTCATACGCACTGTCCGGCTGAGAATCCCGCTTCGACTCCAGCTTGAATTCTGCGCCCTGAAGATGTTTCGTAATATTATCGCTGTCAATCTTTTCCAGCTGAAGCATGAATGGTATCGGCGGTATCCGATTTTCGATGCCTAACGTCATCACACCGGTTTCATTCTCCGGCGGATATGCACCTTCAAAAGGATACAGAATCGTATCTGTCCCGTCAATCGAAGCGGTAAACTTCCTGTCCTCCGTGGAGTAGAATACCCCAAGATCAACATTTACTTCTAACGGGCTTTCCACCGCATAATACTGATACTGCGATCCATCCTTTTCATCGTACAACGGCAGCCCTGAAAGTGTGTATTCCCACGCAATCCTCTTCACGGTGGTCTCATTTACTGCACCTTTATGAACTATAATCTCATCTACTTTGCCGGGAAGATCATCCTCCAGCAGACCTCCATTGATCTTCACCTGATAGGTTTCGTTATATTTACCGGAGGCATCCACAAGGGGCGTGAACGTAACCGTCCCATATTCCTCAATATCCTTAACCTCCGTATTCGGAGAGGGCATTTTGCCCCGGTAAATTGTAATCACAATTTCCTCAGGTTCCTGCTCTTTGATGGAACCCTCCTTTCCCTTGTGAAGCAGCCACAGCTTATTGATGTTCAGATCAATCAGCGGCGTATTTACGATTTTTACTGTACTGATGCTTTCCGCGTTCTGCAGCTGATACAAGGTAAGCGTTTCCTCATGCGTCGTGGTTCCATCATTTACCTTAAATTTTTTTGTTACCGGTTCGATTTCCACAGAGGCTTCATGGTCCCCAGCGGCGTAATATCTGGAACGGTATTTTGTAATCCGGTCTTTTACTGATTCCTCTGTTATGTAATATTTATAAGGATAGACCTGTGCAGATGGTTCTTCACTTATCGGGCGCTCATCTGCCAACAGCTCCCAGTGTTTGTACCAAGGAACCGTTTCTCCTGAAAGTCTCTTTGCGCTTAATACAGCATTTCCCCCGGAAACTTTCTCAATTTCCGTTTCCAGATACCGGTAGGAGCCTGTAAACGTAATAGGCAGCAGCTTTTTCTTGTTTCCCAGGGTATTAAAAGAATTATTCCCATCATCCGCTCTGATACTGACATAGTAATTGTAAGTATCTCCATAATCCTTAACATTATAGGTGAATTCCTTCAGGTTATTTCCATCATCATCTAACCCATATTTTCCAACCTTATAAGCATCACTGTTTTCATCACTTATTTTTTCAGGTTCTTTTAAAAGACCTTTCCATGGTTCGCGACGGTAATATACATTTCTATACCTATTTTTCGGATTCACGTTGCTCGCTATCGCCAGAGAATCATCCACGGGCAGAGCGGCCACTGTGAAACGATGCTCCCATGACCCACTATCCTTTTGTTGAATACTCTCAGCGTTGCTTAGATTTTCAATCATCACAAAACGCATGTCAGAGCCATTGAGCGTTTCTGTATGCACATCTGCACTTGTGTCATCTTTCCTTTTATAGGTCACTTGTCGATTCAGAGTCGACGGCAAAACCGCCCCCGTCTCACTCAAAACATCAATACTGTTTACGTTTGTAAGTCTGTCTTCCGACAGATCCGTCGATGTCAGTGGATACAGCTCCACCAGCCAGCCGTTTGTATTTTCTACCAGCCAGGTATCATATTCTTTGGCATACTCACTATTTATCCCCTCTGATTCGTAGGGTTCTTCCCGCGTAGTCTTGTTGGCCGTGAAAGAGATGGTTACTTTGTCACTCGAGGATACATCGATGTACCCGTTCTTATCCGGCTTAACATCACTGCCTCCCACCTGTATTGTAAGACCCAACGATTTATTGCCATCGTCAACGAAAGCACCATCAGCATTAAACTGCTCATAAACCGCCTCTGTCAGCTTGATGCCGTTCAGGGCAAGCACCGCATACCTGGCGCCGGGTCCTACGTCCGCATCCACCTGCACTTGACTTTCCGGTTCGGCAAACACGGTTTTTTCCACTTTGCCATTGTTTCCATAGGCAGAAGCACGCACTACCATCTGCTTGTCAATATTCCCGTCAGCCTCTGAGTCTGCAGAGGACGACAACGATGCAATCGTGTATTCGTTTTTCGTTTCATTGTCCGCATAGGTTACATATTCGCGATACAGATCCACCGCAACGTTTTCATCGTTTTCGCCTACCGTGCCGCTGTGTGTATTGAACTTCTGCACTTCATCCGTCCACTGCTTCTGCACCGCACGCTCCGTCACAGGCAGGTTTTTAAACGCAACTTTTAAGTTCGAGCTGTTTAAACCACGCTCCATATAGAAAATGTCAATATTGTAGTCAATAGTGTCCGCAGACGTTTCCTTCAAAATATCTGTCAGGGGATACAATGCGAATACAACGGTTGTTTCTCCATCGGATTTCTGCAATTCAGTACTGCCTTGTTTTACTTCTCCATGCAGCGTAACTTTATAATAATATCTCTCCTGTTTTGATCCGTTTATCTCAACCTCTTTCTTTTCAATCTTGGCATCGTATGTACCACTTCCCGAATAGGTTGTATCAAAGAATACAGGATTACCCAACGACTCATATTCGATCGGCGCGTCCTTCGCCACTTTTATACCGTCAAAAGTGGCAATGGTAAACGCCGCAGTCTCAATCTCACTGTCATTGATCGATGTATTATTCGCCGTTCCATTTCCACCACTGTCCTGCACACCATAACTTGTGTCCTGCTCGTCATATGTGGTTTCTGTCACGGCATAGCCATGCTGTATGTCGATCACGCCGCCGCGGGCGCCATGCGTGCCGCCGATATCCATGGCGAGCGTACTTTCATTTTCATCTATTGTCCCATCGTTGTCCACATCTCTGCTGATGTAAGCCCAAACGTCATCATCACCGGAGAATTTCAGAATACCGGATCGGTTGCTTGCCTCCGCAGCTGTGGAAAGAGGAATTGACAGTTTCATGCCAAACATCAGGTTTTCACTGCAAAATACAGCATTTGCGTTCTCGCTGTTGAAAGGATAAAACTGTCCGCCCTTCGAAAGCCTATCGCTGGCTTTTTTTACGAGCTCGTTTGTGTAGCACATGTAATAGCTGCCATTATTGCGGTTTTTTGTAAGCCTTGTGGCATACTTCTCCTGCGTACTATCATATTCATAATACTCATTATCTTTATTATATTTAAATTTGAACGCTACATTATCATAGACTTTTCCGTAAACGGCGTGCCTGTCGTTTTGGCCCTCCAGAAATGCCTTGTTAAAATATGGGCTGATTTCTCCGGTTTCCTTTAAGGCCACAGAGCCGTTCAACTCCGTATTATTTACAAGTCCAGCCAGGCCGCGGCTTCTGGACATACCAAGGGAAGAATTCAACACCTGTAAGTTGTTTGTTATATACTGTCCCAGATATGTCCTGTCCTCTTTATTCCCGTATAGCGTTCCATTCGGGATTCGGTATACATATCCCTCTTTTTCATCAGAACCTGTTATTTTCTCGGCTGATTTATAGCCTTTTTTATAATCATCCTCATTCCACGTATCACCGTTATCATCCTCCAGATCATATCTGCCATTGCCGGTAAACCAGCTGTTGGAGCCAAAATACAACGGATAAACGGTGCTTCCTTTCGGATCGTCATAGTAGGTTTTAATGGCCTGATTCCAGAGATCTCCCTGATAGGAATAGGAAATGGAGTTGGAATTTTCTGAAAATGTCACCAGCTCTGTCGGCGCAGTTGAGGTTCCATCCTCCGCTTTCACATAATCTTTATCATCACCTGTTTTTTCTGAAACGTTACTGATATATGTTTCTTTTTTATGTGACTGCTTATAATCTTCTTTTCCAGTGCTGCTGCCATAAATAAACTGATGACTGTCCAGCGCATTTCCCGCCAGTTCCCAGTCGGAATAGTAATCATAAATAGTGGCAGTAGCTCTGTCAAAGGATTTTTCATTGGCAAGAACGCCATCATCTCCATCTCCAAGGGCAATACATCCCTCCGCATCGTCTTTCTGGCTTTTATCTCCTATCCGGTTGACATCATTTACGCTGCCTTTCACACCCTCCATGGTGTACTGATAGCCGGTAAAGGTCCGGTTAAAACCATTTTCGGGGTAGATAACTTTGGTAAAGGAATCAAACGTATAAATTACACTTGTAGGACGAGTCCACACCTCTACTCTGTAGATAAATATTCCGCCGTTATATCCGGTAATGCTGTAACTTCCCGACTCTATGTCATAGGTATAAGCGGGAATATTCTTTTTGTTAGCGTCTGTATTATATAGAAGCTTTTCTTCCCACAAACAATTCTTGCTCGAGTTGTTGTTATCTATGGCATCACTGGAAAAAAGCCGCAAAAATCTGTCATCTCCGCCATTTCCCCCCGACAATGCATAAACCCGTACAGTCGCCGGTTCTTTTACCGTAAAATCAATGGTTCGACGTCTCGCTCCGCCAGCGCCGTTTGCATCGCCGCCGCCGCGTAAACTCAGACAATATTTCAGAGTCATCGTCTTGTCGTTTGTGTCTTTGCCACTTCCGCTTTGTTTCTCGCTTATTTGAATTGGCTTATTCGCATCTGCCGTAATCGTAAAAAAGTTAGAATCCTTCTTTCCGATTTTTATATTCTCTGAATAGTCCTTGTCCTTCGTGATGCTATTTATATTTAATTGATCACTTCCAAAGTAATCAATCGTATCTCCACCACTGCTGATCTGAGTTCCTCTATACCCCACCTGTACCTGGGTAAGCGGTGCTGAATCTGATGTAATCCCGTAGGTTTTGTTTGCCTCCAGACTAAAACGCTTCGTATGGGAATTGATTGTCAGCGGACTCCCGCCGGTAATATCCGTTACTGCCACATTGTCAGCGCCTTCATTTACCGTAAGCCTTGCCTCGCCATTTGCAGTTGTCACCTGAAGCGCCGTCCCCTCTGGCAGCGTCAACGTGCCATCAACTACGGAGCCTGCCGGAATCTCAAACTGTGTACCGGTTTCATGGGTCACTGTCACATTGTATGTCAAAGCATGCCCTACTACCGAATTGGCAGCAAGGGTATCTTCCAATGAAACTACCTGAGTACCTGTTCCATCTGCGACTGCAACAGAATAAATCTCCACCGCAGACTCACTGCTGATGGCATAACTCTCTCCCGCCGCTACCGAAGCCGTCATTTTGTACAGAGTCGTTGTAGCTTCGGAGGCATCCGGCTGGGATTCCTGACTCTCTACAGATGTAAATTCCTCATCGTTTACAAGCAGGGTTCCGTTGGCATACAATATAATGGTTCCCTCTGCGTCAGGCTGAAGTGTCAGCAACTGCCCTGTCCCGGACAGCTTCATAGAAAATTCAGTCGGATCCAATGTCATAGGAGCAATGTCAGGATTAGAAGAATTTTGGGCCATTGTACCAAAAACTTCCCCGCTGCCAGTCGGCACAGGGGTCTCCGTAATTTCTTCACTTCCGGTTGGCGCAGAAGTCTCTGTAATCTCCTCACTATCGGTTGGCTGAGGAGATTCTTCTCCTCCCATTACATTTGCTTCCGAAAGTCCATCCGACAATGACTCATCGCTTGGCACACTCATGATCAAAGCCCCATAGTTGAGCCCGGCAGCTGCAGGGGTAAATTCCCATTTATCCGATGAATAAGTAATGGGTGCGGCTGCGGAACCATTTACCGTAAAAGCAATGTTCCCATTGGAAAATGTTACGGGGCAGGAAAATCCATTGGTGGCAAAATCCAACTTTTTCAGATCAAGAGAGGCGTTCAGATTCGGTTCTTCCTCGTCTAATGCCGCCCAGCCCGCATTTTTGATGAACACAGTGGGCGTAGAGGTACCCTCCTTATTTGGATCCTTTCCATTATATTTGTACTGCATGGCAAGAGCCGGGGCATAGTAGCAGTCCCAGCTTCCATCCACAACAATAGGGTCAGACGTCCACTCAAAATCCTTGTAATCGTAACCCCACTCCCGGCTGGCACTGTCTATACGATAATTGCTCATTGTGTCGTAGACCCTGCCGCTGGCTGTGCCGCGGAACGTGATACTACCAGACGACACGGGATCATTCGTCACATAGACATACTCAGGGTTTATGTTGGTCGGATCAGACGGATATTGGGAATCAGACGTGGCAATATCGGCGAGCCTGGTCATTGCCTGATAGTTCACGCCGTCTGTGGAATACTCGATCTTGTCATACCCGGCAAGGCCATTATCAAAATAGATGTAGTTTGAGGCGGCATGGGCTACTGTGCCGTCCGAATGAAAGATTCCGGAAAATCCTTCCGTATTGATACCGGAAATCACTATGCAAAAGCAGAGAAACATGACAACCCATCTCTTTACGCTTCTCTTTGTTCCGTTCATGCCGTTTCCTCCAAAGTTCTGTCAAAATTATCGATAACCTGAAATAGGCATAATTACCCAAATATTAATGGTTTTCTTATAATTTTATTATATTATTTTTTTAAATCAAGTGGATTTCCTCCAAACATGGGCTTTATGACGAAAAATCAGCGTTTTGGCAGAAATATTATGTTCATTTTATGCAAAATATACATAGCCTTTGCATTTTGTCCACCCGGACTGTCTTCGGCGGCAAAAAAGCCCATGAACCTTTCGTCCATGGGCTTTCCTGACTCTCCGGGCAGGGCTCGAACCTGCAACCCCGCGGTGTACAGACGCGTGCTCTGCCATTGATCTATCGAGGATTCCTTAGTGCCTGCGCAGACGCCATGTCCGCAAGTTCAATTTTTTTCATCTTCTTCTACACGCCGTCCCTTAATAGAATAGATGCGGAAAGGACCCTTGAACACACCTTTGGCATCTAAATCGGCATACAGCACGATCTCGGAATCGTTTTCTGCTCCAAAGCCGTCTTCATCCGCCCAATAAAAGCCGTCTGGCTGGATCTCCCACAGACATCTGTACCCGCCGTCATGGGACTCAAACTGCGTGCAGTAACATACTTTGCCCCGGTCAAAATCAAACTCTCTTGTCAGATAGTGCGTCCAATTACCCTTTACGATACCGGGAAAATCCTCAAAAAAGCCATCATGATTGACAATCACCTTTTGATAATTATGTTCCGGATCGTTCAGAATTACTTCGGCAATCTCTCCCTGTCCATTTTTCCCGTAAGTAACATGCTGATTCAGACCCAATCTGACCGGAGGAACAGCATAATCCTCTGTTTTTTTCTTTTTAATATTTTTAAACATCTTGCCGAAAAACATATGAAAAAACACCTTTCTTTTGACTGCTTCAATTTTCTGTTTCGGAGCCATTGCAGCGAGGGCAGGTCATAGAACCGCTTCCGCCACATTTCCTGCAACTTTCTTTTGTCACTGCCGGAGACTGATTCCTTCCCGAATAGTTAGGCGTTGAATTGTTATAGATTTCCCTATATCCCGATCCGTCACAAAGATCACATGGGACTTCCCCTTTTCCATGACACTTTATGCAATCCACCTTTACGCCACCCGGCTCTTTGTTTCGATAATCGTTTTCATCATCTCCATACCCGCCGGAATAGCTTCCGCTGTCATCATTCTCCTGCGCCTCTTCGATTTGTACCGCGCATAGTGCTTCTATATTATACGGTTCAGAGTTCATTTCCGCATAAATGTATAATATGGCCGCTTCGTCGGGTTCATAATACATTACACGTACAGTTACATCTTCAAAAGCCGAATCCTCCCCATAGACGGGCGTTACCCAGGTTCCATCCTGCTCCACAGCAAGCATGGTTCCCCAGTCCATGTCGGAAAGGAAAGATTCCTTTATGGTTCCCCCTTCGATTACGCCGCCCCCTTTCCGTTCAAGTACATCCAAATTGTACACATCTCCTGTCATGAGCTGATTGTACGGTGAAAGGAAAAACAAACTTTCATTCCGGCAAAAATCTCTTATCCACAATTCTTCATAATCGTATTGGGTCAATACGTATTCGCTGTCTGCCATATAAGCAGTACCATCCCTCAGGACGCATGCCTTCCCCCACTCCGTATGTAGTCTGCCGTCAGCTGTTTCAAAACTTTTATCGGGAAGCTGATAAAGCGCAGTCAGAGCCGATGGTCCTCCCGGTGTCAGACTCTCTGTATATCCGCCATAACGATACCCCATGTCAACAATATTCATGGAAACAGGTATCTGCACACGAACCTCCATTCTGTCATACTCAATAGTACCCCATATGCAGATGTCACATATTACATCTTTTTTAAACTGCATACTGATATTTCCGTTTACTTTCCCGCTTCCCGTATAATCAATGGCATATGCAAACATCGTATCTTTATAGTCTAACATATAGGTATCAGCCAGCTCCAGATTTTTATCTCCTGCGCACAGCATCTCTACATACGCTTTGATGACAGCAAAATCTTCCCGATCCCCTTTGAATTTACGGTTTTGTACGGAACCGGACCTGCTTGCCTCGTCATAGGAAAGCGTCCCATTACAGTACTGAACCAGAGATTGTATATCTGTACTGGAACTGGTAATCTGATACTGTGCCGTTTCTTCAAGAGAGGAGCTGATCAGTCTTTTTTCACCAGCTTCACCGCTTCCTTTTTGGGTCATCGTCGCTGCTTCTTCATCCTCCCATTCCCCGTCAGTCTCCTTTGTTTGCGTTTCGCTTCCAACAAACGAATTGCTTTTTTCTATCTCGGAAATCTTGCCATCAGCAGAAGAACGACTTCCATTTCCGCACCCGGTTAAAAGCACACACATTATTACTATCATCAGCCAGCTTTTAAAATATTTTTTCATGCTTCTCCCGTCCTTACATCATTTTTACCAATTGCCTAAAATCATAATTTACCTTCTCGGCAACCTCTGCTCCTTTTCTGTATCCTTCATTCTCAAGATTTTTCACATACTCTACATAGGATTGAAATTCCATGGGGAAACTATCCTTAATATATATAAGCGAAGCTGCTGTACATATTGATTCTTCCCTTACATCTGCAAAAGTTTTATTTATTCCATATTTTTCATAAAATGCATAATGCATCAGCTCATGCGCAAATTGAAACGCAATCTTAACCTGCGGATCGTTTTCCCGGATCCCTAATTTGATAATTACAAATTTACGAAATACGGGGGTTGTCACTGGCGTCCATCCAGAATCCTGGGTCGCATTATCAATATATAAATCTATTTTTGTTCCCAATGTTGATATATATTTCTTATAATAATTGATTGTCTGAACTATAACACTGCTGAATTCCTTATAATTTCTTAATCCGCTTTCCGGGACATCCAGATTCCCATTGATCTCAACACGCGCAGTACTATTCGCCGGATCATTCTGTGACTTTTGAGTAAACACCTTGGGAGATACAATCTTTGCAACAGTTTTCAGTACTTGCAATGCATCCAAAGCGTCAACTGTACCATTCAAATTTGCATCTGATATTTTTTCATTGTCTCCACTCATTATTTCTAACCTTGCAACATGCCTGAGTATCAAAAAAGCATCCTTTCCAGTTATCTGCCCATCCATGTCCGCGTCCCCATAGTAATACACACGTTCCGCAGAGTATACTGGTCCAGACGCCGCAAAAACAGTTGTAAAGGTTATAACAAATAAAAGCACAAATACACATTTTTTCATAATCCCACCTCATCGTATTTTTGTTTCTCGCATCAATTTGTTCGCAAATCATCGATTCCCAAATCCGTAAGATTTTCGCAACCGTAAAACATATACTCCACTGTTTCTACATTCGTAATGTCAAATTTACTTATATCAATATGGGTCAGATTTTTGCAATTAAAAAACATATAACTCATATCCGTTACATTTGAAGTATGAAAACCGCTTAAATCCACTTCCTGCAAATTTTTGCAACCGTTAAACATGCTTTTCATTGTTGTCACTTTTGACGTATCAAAGCCAGTAACATCTATGCTGCTTAATCCGCTGCAGTCATAAAACATCTGTCGCATTGACGTGACGTTTGATGTATCAAATTTGCTCACATTTATATCACGCAGACTGCTGCAGCCGTTAAACATCCCATACATATTTGTTGCACTGCTTGTATCAAAGGTATCTATTTCTAAACTGTGCAGTTCCGTGCAACCATAAAACATCGATTGAAAGGTTGTCACTTCTGAAGTGTCAAAATCCTTCAGATCCAAAGTCTCAAGTTTACTGCAATCCGAAAACATACAATACATATTGGTGCAGCCTTCCGTATAAAATGCGTCGTTAAAAGCAATAGACTTCAGGTTCGTATATTGATCAAACAACGTCTCGCAAGCCTGACTTGCGTTTACTCCGCCCTCCCCTGCAAGGTAAAGAGTATAATATGCGCCTTCTTTTTCCACCCAGGCGACCACACATCTATCTCCTGCCATCGACACATCCCATGCGTCTTCAGGTGCATCCTTTTGCGTATCCAGTATCACGACCTGATCTACCGCTTCCCGGCTAATATTACTGCCGAACACTTTATTGTCTTCTGCATTTACATCGACAATATCTGCCTTTAACAGATTATCCCTTCCGTTTGCTTTTTGTGTGGGAACCGGTGTTGCCTCAATTCCCGGCGCCCCTGCAGTGTTTCCGGAACCAATCTGTAAAGAAAGCCAATGCCTCGCTATGATGCCAGCGCCCACTATAATGAACGCCAAAATACACCCCCCTGTAATCCAGAATATTTTTCTTTTTGAGGACTTTTTCCTATGGGGTGCCACATCGCCATTGGTATATGCCGAATTTTTTTCTTTCTTTTGCATATCCGATTTCCCAGCATTTTCCCCATGAAACGGATTCTTTTCCCTGGGCGCATTCTGTTCCATCTGATGAATTGGATCCTCCTCGGGCTGCCTTGTTTCTTTCTTTCCCTCAGGCGTAACCGTTGAATCCGGATTATTCTCTATATCCACAAACGGAATGTCTATCCTGGCTGAATCTTCCGCTGTGACTTCACCGATTATATTGCCGGAATCATCTACATATACCAGTTTCCCCATTACAAGCAAATCTGTCCCGCATCTTTCACAGTGTACCTGGCTAATATCACTGATGCTGCCGCATTTAGGACATCTCCACTTTACATTATTCATATCTTTCTGCTTCATTTACAACCTCCTGTAATCATTTGATTTTCTCAGTTCGAATCTATTAGTTCGTTTAATGTGTATTTGGTTCCCTCAAATATGCCTTCTTTATTTGCGTCTCCCGGAATAGAAATATAATCATTCTCCATGCTCAGATTAGCGCAGCCATAAAACATATAACTCATATCCGCCGCGTTAAAAGTATCCCATCTGCACACATCCACTTTTTCCAGATTCGTGCAATTGTAAAACATATGACTCAGATTGGTTACATTTACTGTATCGAAGTCGCTGACATCCACATCTTTCAGGCCGCTGCATCCATTGAACATACACTCCATTGTCGTGACTTTTGATGTTTTAAATCTTCCCACATCTATCTTTTTCAGATTTGCGCAGTCGTGAAACATCGCTTTCATTGTTGTCACGTTTTTTGTTATAAATCTGCTGACATTCACACTTGCCAGATTGCAGCACCCATAAAACATATAACTCATATCTTCTACATTTTCTGTATTAAATCCACTCACATCTACATTGGTCAGATTGCTGCACCCATAAAACATATAACTCATGTCTTCTACATTTTCTGTATCAAAGTTCCCTACAGCCAAATTATATAAATATGTACACCCATAAAACATAGAGTTGAAATTCTGGGTGCATGACGTGTCAAAATCATCCAGATACAGTATTCCCAAACTGCTGCAGTTTGCAAACATGCAGGCCATGTCGGTGCATCCTTTTGTGAAAAACGAACCGTTAAATGCAATCTCCTGTAAATTTTTATAATTCATAAATAGTGCCCTGCAGGCCTGATTTGCATTGACACCCCCTTCTCCAGCAATAAACAGTGTATACACATCGTCCTTTTTTTCTACCCATGCAAGGACGCAGCCATCTCCTGCTACAGATACATCCCATGCGTCTTTCGGCGCCTTATCGAGGGTATTCAGTATCTCTACCCTATTTATCTCTTCCCGATTAATCTCACTTCCAAAAACCTTGCCGCCCTCTGCAGCCGGATCAATGGCATCTGCCTTCAACAGATTATTATTTCCATTGATATTTTGTGTGGGTTCCGGTGTCGCTTCCGTACTCCGCGCAGGCGCCGGTGTTGCTTCCGTACTCTGCGCAGGAGTCGGTGTCGCTTCTGAGTTCTGTGTTCCTGTGCTGTTTTCAAGACTGATCTTTGGCAAAACCGGTTTCCATACAAATATGCCTGCACTTGCTATAATACACGCCAAAACACAGCCTGCTGCAATCCAGAATTTTCTTCTTTTTTTCGGTTTATTTTTATCCGTTGTCTCCCTATCATTGCGATACGCAGGATTTTTTGTTTTCTTCTTTTTCATATCCGGCTGTGCAGGTGCCTCTTCCTGAGACGGCTTCTTTTTTCCTGATGCTTCCTGCTTATCCGGCTCAATAGGATCATCCTCCTTCGAGTCCTCTGTATTTTTTGTCTTTCTGGACATAACCGGAGGGACTTCGTAATCAGGATCCGAATCACTCTCAATATCCACAAACGGAATATCTATCCCGGCCGCCTCTTTAGACGTGACCTCGCCGATTATACCACCGGAATCATTTACATATACCAGTTTTCCCATTAAAAGCAAATCCGCACCGCATTTTACGCAACGCACCTGGCCAATATCATTGACACTACCGCATTTTGGGCATCTCCACTTTACTATTTTATTATCTCCCGACTGCCCGTTCATTCCGTCACCTCTGCTCGTATCTGTTGTTTACCTGCATACTATTGACTAAATTCCACATACGCACTTCCCCGACAAATTCCTTTTCCATAATGTGCTTCATCTCCCAGGGGATCACAATAATCTTTTATATACTTTTGAATCTGGGCAGGCAATGCATCGGGATAACATATACGCAACATTGCCGCCAACGCAGACACATGCGGCGTTGCCATAGATGTTCCGTCCAATGCCACCAGATCATCATTCAATCCGTAGCTTACCACTTCGTACCCCGGCGCACTGACATCCACACAGTCTCCATAATTGGAGAACTCCGCAATCTGATGATTCTGCATATAGGCGCCTACCGTAAGGGCTTCCTTAATATGGGCAGGACAATGTTTGGTGTCACCAATTCCAGCACCTTCATTGCCTGCCGCCACAACTACGACCACGCCTGCTTCCAGCGCTTTTTTGATTGCTTCGTCCTTACATTCCGAATGTGGCCCTCCCAAACTCAAATTGATTACCTGCGCACCTTCTTCCACAGCATAATATACTCCCAATGAAATTACCGAAGAAGCTCCTACACCATCTTGATCAAGTACGCGTACCGGCAGGATCTTAATATCCACTCCCTGCGTACAATCCAAAATCGTCCCGGAAACATGCGTTCCGTGTCCATCGTAATCCGTTTGCGCACGAGCAAAACTGTCCACTAAGTCAATTCCTTCAAGTATCCGGTCTTTTGTCTCCGCGTTCGCCTTTACACCGCTATCCACAACAGCGACCACAGCCTGTCCGGATACAGATTCCCGCATCCAGGCAGCCAGCTGATCCAGTTGCATATCCATAGCGCCCCAAGTATAGTATTTATATCCGCTGACATCGGAAATGTATCCATAGTTAAACATATTTCCCGCAGCGGCTTCATCGTCCTTTCTGTCACTTTCTTCATTGATCATATTTGTATATGTATCCTCTTCCACAAAAATAACTCCTTCTGTGGAGCGAAGGGTTTCCATGCAGCGCTTTGTTTCCTCTTCAGTAGCAAATTGAATTACGATCATGCTTTCCTCGCTGGCAATAACCTTATCCGCCGGAAAATCTGATAAATCCAGTGTCCCCTCCTTGAAATTCAGTAATAAACGGTTGCTGCTTCTTTGCCCGCTGATCACCAGCTCATCATCATACTTGTCGATCACCGCCTGCAGCTGTCGGTTAAACTCTTCTGCTGTAGCCGGTTCTGTCAGCTCTGTGTTTTCCCTCACCTTCACTTCCCAGATTGTTTGATCCTTCGGCTTTTCCTGACCGTTTTTTTCTCCCCGATACATTTGATAACCCACGATACCAGCGGCTATCAGAAGAACAACCGCAAAAATGCTTCCTCCCAGCAGAACGGCAAGTCGTCTCTTATGACTGCGTCCCAATCGCTGCCACGCCTCCTCTGCACCCGGATAACCGAGTGACGCGGCCTTTTCATACCAACCTTTTGCGATTTTTTCATTCTTTTTTACCGCCCAGCCACTGTGAAACAACTGCCCCATTGCAAAAGCAGCAGCAGGGTATCCTTTTTTGGCTGCGCTTTCCATATTCCAGATCGCTTCCGAAACATTACTTCCACTGTTTCCTTTGGAAAGCAAAAAATCCGCCCAATAGAATCGCGCCTTTACATTTTCCTTTTCCTGAGCCTCTTGTTGATATCGGTCTATACGCTCTTTGTCCGTACATTCCGCAAACCATCCTTTTTGTTCCCAATTATACAAGTTCATCCTCCTGTTTTCTGTCCGCCACATAATAACTGGTAAATGCGCACCAATAGAACAAAACGGACAACATTACAAAAATTATTATTCCGAAAATACCCATTTGTTCAAAGAAAATGGAACCTATCGTCATCAAAACAGCTATCAAACCATTTGCAATGAGATTGCTAAACCCAAACCTGTAGTAATAAACAAGGGTAACTGCAAGGCCATATATGGCAAATACTATAAACCGCAGCAAAAGCCGTAGTATATCCATACCTTCGCTTCCAAAGACAAGCAGACTGCTGCCCATAGACACTGTCTTTTCCGGCGATTCATAAACGTACTGCAAAGCCGAAAGCAGTTCATTCATATCGAGGGTGCCGTTTTTACTTTTCTGCAGAGCAATGAATTTCCCACCACTTTTGCCCACAAACGCCTTTAGCGGCGATTCTTCCTCTCCGCCTGTTTCATGAATACAAATGCTATGAAGGGGAATCTGCTTTTCTAAATAACTGGCTTTAATTTTATTGCTTATTTCTGCTTTTCCATCTGTAAGCAGTATGACGGATTTCCTGTCTTTAAAATCCGGGAAAGCAGTAAGCATGTCCAGCGCCTGCCGCAGCGGTGCATCAAAATCCGTGCCGCCTACCGTATCCATGGAACGCACAAATTGTTTTAACTGATCTTTTCCGATATCATCCATATATAACAGCGGCGTGTAATCCAGAACTTTACTGGCAAACAAAGTGATCTGCACCGCACTGCCCTGATCCATACCATCAATCAACTGCTCCGCAGCATTGATACAGACATTCCTGCACTCTTCCATGCTGCTGGACCCATCCATCAAAATACTGACACAGCTGTTCTCTTTAACCTGCTCCGTATGCTTCTCCACCTGAAACATATACAGGATCTGCCCTCCGCCACCCAAAAGTATGCCAAGTACCACGGCAAGAAGAAAAGAAATAAACCGATGTCCTTTTTTTACTACATTGATTCCATGCCGCCGATAAATTTGTTCCGCGATACAGACCCCTATCAATCCCGCCAAAAGCGGTATAGTAAACACACATCCGCTCCAAATAACCCTGCCGACAGTGTCTTCATACATCATTGTCTCGTATACACCCAGGCAGAACAATATCCCTATAAGAGAACATCCTGCAGACAGTCCCAGCATAAGCCAGTTAAATTTCGTCTTTTTCATGAAGGATCCTCTTCTTTCAACAAAGACACTCGCCATTGCTTCAATCCCAGATACGGATTGAAGCATTTCTGCAGTGCCATCCACATTCTTTCACCGGCAGCAGATACCAGGAACGGATCTTCATTTTCTCTCGCTGCAGTCAATGTAGAGAGCAGCGGCATATGACACCCTTCCGGAACATAACTGTTGAAATATCCGCTGTCGTTCACTTTGTACATCGGCCTACCCTTTTCGTCCCTGCCGTTCTGCTCCAAGCCTCCATATAGCTGTATGGTATAAAGGCGGGGGTTGCACCCCCGACACGCCTCTTTGTATGCGGTTCTGCAGTTTGAATATACCTGGCTCCGCACACTGTCTGAAAGCTGTGCATTTGCGCCTATTCCCTTAAAATGTCCTATCTGTTCAAGATTAAACGCCAGCAATAAAACAGGTTCTTTCTGCGCCTGATGTTCTGCTTGAATACTGCTCAGAAGCTGCCGGATCTGTCTTCTCCCGGTCTCGGCAGAAGCATCTCCGGATCCATCCGCGAGAATCCATGTTGCCCTGCAATCCTTCCGCAGAGCCTCCGTAACCATTGCAGGTGTTCTGCAAACAAACTGCAGATCTACAGAAATCTGGGGATTACCCGCAGGGCTGATGCTAAACGTATAATTTTTTTCACTTCTGTCTGTCTCCGTTTCCTGATAATCCGGCCAGGTTTTACCTTTCCCTTCCCAGAAACAATCGGCCAATTCCTTTTTTACCTCTACAATTTCCGAAATTGTTTCATTTTCTTTCGTGTAATATGTAAGTTCACTACCGTTGAGAAGTTCGTCCATGTTTTGCTTCAACGCGCACAGATAATCCCGCATTAGCTCTGTGGTCTCTCCTATCAAAAGGATCCTCACCATGGTGGCTGCGGGATTTTTCCAAAGCTCGACCCTCGACTTTTGCTCATGAAATTCCGTCGCTGTCTCGGATTTTTGTGCCGCAGATTTCAGTTCAACAGGCTCAGATACCACAGCTTCTGCCTTCACCTTTTTGTTTTTTTGTTTTTTTCCCTTTTTTTTACCCCAGTGGAATTCCCCGTCAATGTCAAAAAATCCAAACGGCATCTTTACTCTTTTCCTCCATGATAATCAAACAGTCTCTGAAATTCTTCCCTCATCAATACCGTCTTCGGTCTGTGATGAACCGTCTGCAGCGCCCCTGCATAGGCCTTTACCGCATCCCACTCGTCTGTACAAACCGCAAATCGAATTTTTGCTTTTCCTGCGCCGATCTCGCTTTTCTGTTTCATGAGCCTCTTCAGCATACTTCCTCCGGCGCTCTTTTTTTCAACTGTGTATGGCCATTCCGCTGGCATACATGCATACTGCATCCAGTCTCGGAAAGCCTGTACATCCAACTGATACCCGCAGTCTCCGCCAATGGTAAGCCACTGAAACAATCTGGATGAAAACCCTTCGTAATCTCCCAGCACAGACAGAACGATCCATTTTATCTGCTCAGCCTCATTTGGATCCGCTTCCATTGCAATATTGGCTACTCCTGCTCTGCCAGAGATCAAACCTTCCAGTCCCCTAATCCCAAATATTACTTTATCCCCTGGCATACTGCCATGATAAGGCGAAGCATCACAGTATTCCTGCCACATAAAACAAAATCTGTCATATGAAAAAAAATCCCAGATCATTGGAGGCATTGTCACTCCACCTGTACCGTCTGCCGGTATCAGTCTGTCTTCTCCCACATAAGTGGGGAAAAAACCTCTTCTGGATTGCGCGTAAGAGCAATACAGATAGCTGTTCATGTAAATCCCCCTGATTCCAGTTTTATATTCCTTTTGGATTCTGAATAATATAGTAACCGTCTTCCGCGTATATACCCGTGTTTCGTTTCAACCGTTTACGAAGGCATTCCGTTGCCTGCGCTAACTGAGCATAGCTAAAACCACTCTGCAGGTTAGATTTAAACTGATAAATAGAATTGTTATTGTCAAGATTAGTAAGCGCCTGCTTCAAAATATACGTAAGTGCAAATGCTATAGGCTGTTCGCAAAATTTGGGGTGATATCCTCTTTCATATTGGGGCAAAAACTCGGCTTCCTGATACAGGGAAACCATCTTTCCTGTCTCGGGATCATTTCGGAAGCAGACAAAATCAATCCCTCCCGCAGATAAAATGGGGGTAATGGCTATAGTACAGCTATTCATCAGATCACGGCCAGAGCGCAGATACTGCAGCAGTTCCCGATACCCGTTGCTCACCGCATCTACCAACTCCTGCATATAATCCCTGTTAAAAGCATTTAATTGTGGCGTATGCGTCAGGTGATAATATCGTTCACATTTGATCGGGACAAACAATATCATGCGATCCATGATGTCATTTACAGTCAGACTGTTTTTAAAGAAATTTGCGATCTGCGTAGGCTTATTATATTCCCCATGGTACTTTCCATATCCTTCATCTGTCATTTTGGCAAACAGATACGGGGTATCAATGGCAATGATGATTACCTGACATTGGTGTATTAAACTTTTTATCTGGTCTTGGTGGGTATCACTCAGCCATTCTCCTGGAATATCATAAATCTGGAAAGGGATTCCCTTCCCGCTGTCTTGCAGACGCAGCTGAAACGAATAAGCTTTCATGGCACTGGTGGGATTATCGTCCACTTCCACCCGCATAAGGGGATTTTTAAACACATCCAGTTTCTGCGCGATGGCCGACTGCGCCCGTTCAAGATCGAGTTTTGTCTGCTGACTGACATTCAGATTCATGCCAGTGCCGGACAGTACCTTTTCCGCTTCGTTGCACATGGACGCCAGAACCGTCGTTTTCCCGCATCTTTTTCCACCTAACATCAATATATTGATCGAATCCATATAGCACCTTCCCTTTTTCAGCGGCCGAATGCCGCGATCATATCATTTAACAAAGCCAAATTCCCGTTATAAAGCGTTATCAGCTCATTTACCGCACTGTAGCGTTCTTTATTTTCCTCCTGCACCTTCGTATTAAACTCCATAAAGAAATTCCCCCACACCCAGTCCATTCCTACAAATCGTCCGTCATTCTTTTTGGAATGTTGTGTGTCAATATCAATGGCAAAAGTGATACGGTCATAGAATTCTTCCGCTGCCGCATAAAAGGTCTGATTGGGTGTGCGATACAGATTCACCAAAGAATGCCTCAACTCATCTTCAATTACCGCCATCCGTGAAGTAAGATAATAATGTACCTCTTCACCCGTATTTGTATTGCTGAAATTATATTCCGGAGACGTGTAGCTTTCTGCAAAGGGATTGATGCTGTAAAGCTGCCGCCGAACCTCTTGAATCACATGCTCTCTCGTATTGAATTCAAACTGATATAAAAACTGAAATGCCTTGTATATCTGCTTATATTGTGGCTTATCATTGAAAACCTCTTCCGTGATGTTCTGCAGCCACCTCATCATATCCGGTTCTTTTCCGCCGTCTGCGACATGTTTTTCTTTATCGGAATTTTCCGCCATTATACCTCTGAGGGCGTCATACATAGTTTTTACCAGAGAATTTTTAAAGGTAATCGTTTCTTTATCCATAATATCGTCTATGGAATTGAACTGATCCGTGATCTCGTTGCGGGTATAATTTAAGGCCGCCTCCCAAAGCCCGTAGGGCATCATAGAGCCATTGGTGTCGATAACCCGCTGCAATCTCTGTGCGCTGGGTGCCATATTATCCATTTTGTTCAGAATCTCCTGTACCCGATTCCACAAAGAGCTATTTGGACGATCTTTTTCCTCTCTCCACTCCAGTACTTTCTTTTTTAATTCCGCCGTCATGCGCTGATATGTATTCTGTCCGATCTGGAACGCTTTCAGGCCCGCCTGCTGTCCCGGATCAATTGGCGACAACTGCGGAAGACTGTCCATAAACCGGCTGCACTTCTGCATCACTTGCTGCCACTGACCGTATATCTGATCAAGAAACGCCTGATCAATATCATTCATATTCGTAACCAATTTTTGCAAAAGCGGCATCATGAAGTCTCTGTTTACCGCCTCTTTATCAGAACAGTCAATAACACTGCAGTCACACACATCAAATTGTTTTGTCTTGATCTCATTTGCGAAAGAAGACACCACATTATCATTATTTCCCTTATGAAGATTTACTACGTAAAACAGCCATTTTTTCATATCCCGCTGTGCGAACCGATCCCGCAGCAGATTGTAGAGATCCACATCTTTGTCCTGGGGTGTGGAGATTGGTTTTGTCACGACAATAGCGGCATCGCACTCTTCATCCACAGTATTCAGCATAGATTCCTCTATGCCAGTCTTGGTATCGCCCAAACCCACTGTATCCACCAACACAATCCTGCCGCAGTCCGCATAAAAGCGACAGGTAATATCCGCCCTTGCTACGGCAAGATATTTGTAATAATACTCTACATCCGGATCTTCAGAATTCTTTCCATTATTCTGGGCCACATATTGTTTAATCAGCTCTGGTTCGTTCAAAGACAACGGTGCTCGTCCAAACAAGTCGCAAAATTCATCAAAATTTTCAACAATTTTTTTCAAATGGCCCAAAGGGATTGTCTGTTTTACATTTCCCGCCTCCACTTTTTCACTCAATTTTTCCAGTCTGATCTCCCCTATATCGTCAAAATGGATGGGATTTTCCAGAAGATAGGAAGAATCGATTGCCTCAATATAGGAAGAAACAATATTCACCAAATCCTGCTTTTGCCGAAAAGTAATCATCGCCGAAACAAGTCCCTCCGCCATACCGGAATCATTTCTGATCACAGACGTTGCCCCGGTACAGTCCGTGGTATCATAGGCGGGAATGATCTGATTATCCAGATCTCCAACAGCCTGCAGAAAACGGCTTTTCCCCTGACGGGCACGACCCACAGTGGCAATGCTGATATAATCCCGGCCAAACCGTTCAATTCCTCTGTTGATCCATTCTCGCAGCCGTTTAATCTCTCCTCTAATACTTTGGGTATCAATCTTCCCAAAGATAGCCTTGTATTCTTCCCGTAAACTCTCATCAGAAATCATATCAACTGCCTTTTGACTGAGTCCGTCCAAAGCACTCAAACTGCTGAGCAGCGAAGCTAAGTCTTCCTTTTTCTTTTTCAGATTGTCCGCTTTCTTTTTCCTATCCTCAAGAATTTTGTCAATTTCATCTTTGATAGCCATTTATTTTTCCCCTTTTTAGTATTCTTTGAAATTTCCGTTTCAAAAAGCAGACTTTCTGAAATATCTGCTATATAATATTTTAATAGCGAAAATTGAAAAAAATAGTTAATAGATATGTTTTCAGAAAGTGTTTCTTATAGTCTACTATTTGCAACAAGTTTTTTCTTTTTTTGTTTTCTCACAGCACCTTCGATAAAAGGTTGAAGGACTCATTTTTAATGCCGCAGCTCCTTCCCGCACGGTAATTTTATGCTGCTGCCACATTTCAAAATACTTTTCAAATTCTTCCGGCAGTGCTGCCTTGGGACAGCCGAATTTCACACCCTTCTTCTTTGCAGCTGCGATTCCCTCTGCCTGACGCTGTCTGATAAAAGTACGCTCTGTCTCCGCTACATACGCCAGTATCTGCAGTACCAAGTCTGAAATAAACATGCCCGTCAAGTCTCCATGAGCAGTGTTGGTATTCAGCAGCGGCATGTCGATTACCTCTATTTGGGCGCCTTTCTTTTTCGTGATGATCTGCCATTGCTCCAATATTTCTCTATAATTTCGCCCAAGTCGGTCAATGCTTTTTATAACCAGTACATCACTCGATTTTAGCTTTTTCATCAGCTTTTGATATTGGGGTCGTGCAAAATCCTTTCCTGACATCCGATCCAGAAAAATGTTTTGAGGAGAAATATTATATTCCTGCAATGCCAGTAACTGCCGTCCGGGATTCTGATCTTTCGCAGAAACCCGTATGTACCCATATCGTTTCATGATATCAGCCTCCTTTACTTGGGAGATATTTAACCTCCTGCTATAAAGTAGGCAATATGTACACCTTTCTATAAATAACTATTTATATAGTAACTATATACATGTGATTCGTCAAGACGTTACTTTTCAGATAGGATATCAGTAGAAAAAAATTCATATCAGTTTTAAAAGAAAGGAAAACCGAATCATTTTCATATATGATTGGGTCACAGGCAATAACTTTATGGAAAAAGAATTGTTCACCTTAAATCATTATGGACACATTGAAATCGACCTGAAAAAATATATGGATCAGAAACAGATCACCAGAAACGCCCTTGCCCGTGCCGTGAACACCCGCTTTGAGGTCATTGACAAGTGGTATCATGGGCATGTAGAAAAGATCGATGCGGATATTCTTGCCCGCATCTGTTTTGTGCTGGAATGTAAACCGGGGGATATTATCCGCTATCAACTCAACTAAAAAGAGAAGTGCCTAACATTTTATGCCAACCTTCCTCTCATTCGCAGCATTCGTTTTATGCAGGTTGAATTCAGATTCGTTCGTGTGATGCCCAGTAGATTGAGCAAGCAATAAGTAAATCCGGTATGGACCATTGCTAATACAGCCCAAAAGCACTGTCTCGATCCGCAGGCCAGGCGATGTGGTTTTCATGCCACCCTGCAGCATTCCTCACACCAGTCCGCCATCAAGGATCTGATTAAACAGATCAAAGGGCTTGACGGGGATACCCAAGTCTACGCAAGATTACTTCATTTTTTCGGTTAACAGTCACCTGCCTGCTTTTTCCGGCAAGCGATCTGTTTTCCCTCATTTTCTCACTCTTTGTTTGTACATAAAAACCCGTAAGCAACCATGATATGCTCCCTTTCAGGTAGACAAGCGAAATAATAAAAGCTTGTTTGTCTGGAAGGGAGTATTTTAATTGAGAAGAACAAAGTTTGAACCTGATGTCATGATCAACGCCGTACAGGAGTATCTGGACGGACAGATAACACAGCAGGCCATTGCAAAGCGATTAGGGATTGTACCGAAAAGTTTTCAGGAATGGATAAGAAAGTATCGGTCAATGGGAGCAGATGCCTTTACACAGAATGGGAATCGGCGCTATTCCAAAGAACTTAAAGAGCAGGCAGTTACAGACTGCCTGGCGGGTCGGGGTTCTCTTCACGATATCTGCAAAAACTATAAAATTATGTCGGAAAGCCAATGAATGAATTGTCAGAACTGGAAAAACTCCGGGCAGAAAACAAGATCCTGCGTGCCGAAAAGGAACGAGCTGAAATGGAGGTATCTTTCTTAAAAAAACTCGACGAGATAGAGAGGAGGCGGGGCTGAGTCTGGTCAGGCATGGGCATATCTACCAGGCAGTCAAAGAAGAACACGAAGAGCATGGTTATCCGGTCGGAGCGCTTTGTAAACTTGGCCATGTATCCCGGGCTGCTTACTATAAATGGCTCCATAGAGGCACTCCCGCTTATGAGGCGGAAAATGAACGGATCGCTGATGAGATTGAAAAGATCCACATGGAGAGTCCGGACAAGGGGTACAGGAGGATACGTGATGACCTGGACAGGTATCACGGCATCAAGGC
>CANRIM010000034.1 GCA_947630695.1 uncultured Lachnospiraceae bacterium | reverse complement strand
TTGTGCTTTTTATTCAACCTGTATAAAATTTTCAAAGTTCACAAATTTATGCTTGACTTTTTATTTGCAGACTATTTTCCCTTATCCCCGAAAAAATCTTTACGCTGTGCCCCGTCAGCAAAACACTGGCACTTTTGTCCGTTTCGCAAATTTCGGAAGCACATTCTGCTTCCGCCGCGGTGTCCATCTGCAGCTTCCATGTAAAGCCTTCCGGCAGATGGGGCATAGCAAGGCGTTTCGGTTCTTCTTCGAAATTGACACATACATATAAATACCGGTCTTCATTGGCAAACAAAAAACCGGCATGGCGGCTGACATTGTCCAGTGCCGCGTCCCAGGCATAACTTCCGTGTACAGAAACTGCCGGAATTCCCCGGTAATTGATCCGCGACTGCTGCAGTGTCTGCTGAAACAGTCCGGTCTGCATACGAAGGGCAATCATATCCCGCACGGTTTTTTTGAGTTCCTCCGAAAAAGGACCGCCGTACTGGATCCACGAAACTGCATTGTCCTGGCAGTAAGCGTTGTTGTTGCCGCCCTGGGAATTTCCCTCCTCGTCCCCCGCCAGAAATACGGGAAGGCCGTTGGAAAGGAACAGCATACATATGGCGTTTTTGATATATCGAAGCCGCTTCTGCAGAATCTTCGGATCCTCTGTGGCGCCTTCGACGCCGCAGTTGTCGGAAAAATTATAATCTTCTCCGTCTTTGTTGGATTCCCCGTTGGCTTCGTTGTGTTTTCTGGAATAACTGTACAGATCCGCCAGCGTAAAACCGTTATGGGATGCCGCGCAGATCAGGTGGGTAAAGGGATCCTGCCGGTTGGTCAGAAGATCTGCAAAGCTGCGCAGTCCGTCCTCGTCCCCCCGCAGCATTTTCCGTAAATGCACCCGGTATGCGGGGTCATAGACCGCGATCCGCTCCGGATTGGTGTAAGGCAGACTGCGATCCAGTTCATACACATACAGTTTTGTTTTCTTTAAATACTTCTGGTCGGAAATCACCTTGAGATACCAGGAATTGACATTCAGGAAAAAACCGTCCACATGGAAATGCCGGACCCAGTGATTCAGCGCATCCAGCATCACCTGGGTATCCCCGTCCGGATCAAAATGCATCATCATTACGATTTCCATTTCCCGGGCATGGGCGGCATCGATCAGGCCTGAGAATTCCTGATCCGCATCCTGTGTTCCATAGTATGCTTTCGCATGAAAATAATCCCCGGACTTAAACCCCCAGTAATTGGCCGCGCCCACCACTTCTTTTTCTTTCAGGTTGACGTGGGAGGGTACGCCGTAGATTTTTAAAGGCGAAGCCTGATATTCATAGACAGGCATCAGGATCAGCTGATTAAATCCCAATCCTTTGATATCGTCCAGTCTTTCAATGATACCGGCAAAAGTGCCTCTGCTTTGTATTTGTACGCCGGAAGACGGATCTTTGGTCAGTCCTCTGACATGACACTCATAAGCCCGCACCTCATTTAAGGCCAGGTGCGGTGCGCCCTTTTTATTTGTATGACTGCTTTTCATATCTCCTGCTTTCTGTAAAAAACAACTTGGAAGCGTTGTTATTATATCAAAAAAACAGACCGATGTATAGCGAAAAAAGCAGAATCTGCAAAAGAAAAGAATTGGCAAGCGGCAAAGATTGGTGTATGATGAAACACGATGAATTGCGAAAAGCGGAAAGGAAGCCAAGCTTATGTCCGACATTATGACAAATATCAATCTGAGCAGCCAGAGCAATCTGCTGGAATTTGATCCCTATGAATATAATCTGCAGGATGTGCCCAATCCGGAATTGTTCCGGGAGATTTACCCCTACTCCGAAATTCCGAAAATTGCTTATAACCACAGGCATGTGCCCATCAATATGCCGGAGCACATCTACATTACGGATACCACCTTCCGCGACGGGCAGCAGTCCCGTTCTCCCTATACCGCGGCGCAGATGATCGAAATTTATAAAATGCTGCACCGGCTGAGCGGTGAGCAGGGCATTATTCGCCAGACGGAATTTTTTGTCTACTCTCCCAACGACAGAGAGGCGCTGGAACGCTGTCTGGATCTGGGATATACCTTTCCGGAAATCACCACGTGGATCCGCGCTTCCAAACAGGACTTCGAACTGGTGAAAAACATCGGCGTCAAGGAAACCGGCGTACTGGTCTCCTGCTCCGATTATCATATTTTCAATAAAATGGGACTGACTAGAAAGCAGGCCCTGGAAAAGTATCTTGGCATTGTGAAAGACTGCATTGAATCAGGTCTGCGCCCCCGCTGCCATTTTGAGGATATCACCCGGGCCGACTTTTACGGTTTCGTGATTCCTTTCGCCATTGCACTGCGCAAGCTGTCGGAGGAAAGCGGCGTACCTATTAAGATCCGGGCCTGCGATACCATGGGTTTTGGCGTTCCTTATCCCGGTGTGGCCCTGCCCCGCAGCGTTCCGGGCATCATTTACGGCCTGCAGCATTATGCGGGATTTACCAGCGATCTGATTGAATGGCACGGCCACAATGATTTTTATAAAGGCGTGGTCAATGCGTCCACCGCATGGCTCTATGGCGCCGGCGCCGTCAACTGCTCCTTGCTGGGCATCGGCGAGCGGACCGGCAATGTGCCGCTGGAAGCTATGGTCTTCGAGTATGCTTCCCTGAAAGGCAGCCTGGACGGCATGAATCCTGCGGTCATTACGGAAATAGCCGACTACATTGTGACCCAGACCGGCTATGACCTGCCGCCCATGACTCCCTTTGTGGGCCGGAATTTCAATGTGACCCGGGCGGGCATTCATGCCGACGGTCTGATGAAGGACGAGGAAATTTACAACATTTTCGACACAACGGCCCTGTTAAACCGGCCGCCGCTGGTAGCGGTCAGCTCCGTTTCCGGCCTGGCCGGCATCGCCTGCTGGATCAACAATTATTATCACTTAAGCGAGGAAAACGCCGTAACGAAGAAACACCCCTGCGTGGCGGAAATCAAGAAATGGGTGGATCAGGAATATGCCAACGGACGGGTTACTTTGATCAGTGATGAAGAACTGGATTCTCTGATGCGGGTCTACGGCAAGGACGTATTAAGCGAAGCCGGCGTGCATCATTCCCATTATCACACGGAAAAATAAATCATGACATAAAAAAACGCCCTGCAGCCAATGCAGGGCGTTATATTTTTGCGGGATTATTCTCTCACATCTTTGATACTGAAGCTGACCCGTCCCATCTTGTCTTTTCCGAGACAAACCACCTTCACTTCGTCGCCGATGGACAGTACGTCTTCTACCTTGTCGATCCGCTTCTTGCAGATCTTGGAGATATGCACCATACCTTCTTTGCCCGGCGCAAATTCGATGAATGCGCCGAATTCTTTGATGCTGACGACCGTGCCTTTGTAAATCGCACCGGCTTCAAACTCCGTTACGATCATCATGATCATTTCGATTGCCTTATGGATCATATCCATATCCGTGCCGCAGATATCCACCGCGCCGTCGTCGGTAATATCGATTTTAACGCCGGTTCTCTCAATAATCGTATTGATGGTCTTGCCGCGCTGACCCACAACGTCGCCGATCTTCTCCGGATCGATCTGAATCTGCTGAATCTTCGGCGCATAAGGGCTGATCTCCGGACGGGGCGCATCAATAGCCTTGGCCATAACTTCATGCAGGATGTAGGTTCTGGCTTTTTTGGTCTTTGCAATAGCTTCTTCCACAATAGGTCTGGTCAGGCCGTGGATCTTGATATCCATCTGAATCGCGGTAATACCGTCGTCTGTACCGGCCACCTTAAAGTCCATATCACCGAAAAAGTCTTCCAGTCCCTGAATATCAGTCAGGACAATGTAATCATCGTCTGTATCACCGGTCACCAGACCGCAGGAAATACCTGCCACCGGTTTCTTGATGGGAACACCGGCCGCCATCAGTGACATACTGGAGGCACAGATACTGGCCTGGGATGTGGAACCGTTGGATTCCATGGTTTCCGAAACGGTACGGATGGCGTAAGGGAATTCCTCTTCCGAAGGAATCACCGGTACCAGCGCTCTTTCCGCCAGCGCGCCATGTCCGATTTCCCGTCTGCCGGGTCCTCTGGAGGGCTTGGTTTCTCCTACGGAATAGCTGGGGAAATTGTAATGGTGAATGTAGCGTTTGGAGGTTACCAGCTCGTCCAGTCCGTCCAGACGCTGTGCATCGCTCAAAGGCGCAAGGGTGGTCACATTGATGATCTGGGTCTGTCCCCGGGTAAACATGGCCGAACCATGGACTCTCGGCACAATATCCACTTCTGCCGCCAGCGGGCGGATCTCCTCGATCTGTCTGCCGTCCGGGCGCTTGTGATCTTTTAAGATCATCTTTCTGACCGTCTTTTTCTCATACTGATAAACGGCTTCGCCCAGCAGCTCGATCCAGTCTTCATGCTCCTCGGCAAAGGCTTCCGTCAGTTCTTCGGTAATCTGCGCAATATTTTCCTCTCTGGTCTGCTTATCATCCGTAAATACCGCGGTTTCCATTCGTTCCGGCGGAACAAGGCGCATGATTTCCTCTGTCAGCTCTGCAGGAACCGCGCAGGAAACATAGCTGTGTTTGGGTTTGCCGCATTCCGCGACGATCTGCTCGATAAAGGCGATGATCTGCTGGTTCAGATCGTGGGCAGCATAAATGGCTTCCACCATTTTATCCTCCGGCACCTCTTTGGCGCCTGCCTCGATCATAATGACCTTTTCCTTCGTGGACGCCACCGTCAGCTGCAGATCGCTGACCTGCTTCTGCTCCGCCGTCGGATTGAAAATCAGTTCTCCGTCGATCAGGCCTACCATCGTAGAAGCACAGGGGCCGTCAAAGGGAATATCCGAAATGCTGGCCGCAATGGAAGAACCCAGCATCGCCGTCAGTTCCGGCGAACAGGTGGGATCCACCGACATTACCAGATTGTTTAATGTAACGTCGTTGCGGTAATCCTTCGGAAACAAAGGACGCATGGGCCGGTCAATGACACGGGAGGTCAGCACTGCATTTTCGCTTGCCTTTCCCTCTCTTTTGTTGAATCCGCCGGGGATTTTGCCAACGGCATACATTTTTTCCTCATATTCCACACTCAGCGGGAAGAAATCGATGCCCTCTCTGGGCTTGTCGCTGGCGGTCGCCGTGGAAACCACCACGGTATCGCCGTAATGCATGAAAGCGGCGCCGTTTGCCTGTGCCGCAACGCGTCCGATATCCACCGTCAGCGTTCTGCCTGCCAGTTCCATTGAATAACTTTTGAACATAATATCCTCTCCTTTTCTTTATTTTTACAAAGGAGCGGTCCGAAACTACTGAAAAACACACTTTGCAAATATGCTTTTCAGAAGTCTCGGCGGCCTGTCTCCTTTGTTTTTTACACAACAAAACGGAATTTGCCATAGCGTAAGCCCAAAAACCTGCACTGTACAAATTCCGTTTTCCGCGCCGGCAACGCCGGATCTTTACTTACGAATACCGAGTCTTTCAATCAGTGTACGGTATCTTTCAATATCAACCTTCTTCAGATATGTCAGAAGACCTCTTCTCTGACCTACCATTTTCAGAAGACCTCTTCTGGAATGATGATCCTTTTGATTTTTCTTCAGGTGCTCGGTCAGTTCCTGAATACGCGCCGTCAAAATCGCAATCTGCACCTCAGGCGAACCTGTATCGCCGGGGGTCCGGGCATATTCGTTGATAATTGCAGTTTTCTTTTCTTTTGAAATCATGTGATATCCTCCTGTTTTTTTAATCGCGATATACCAGGTAAGGGTCGGAGTGTCCGGATACCGGGTATTCGCTTAAATCAGCGCGATAATCATATCATACCGTCGGCTGTATGTCAATTTCTTTCAAAGATTCTTTTGCGCAGGCAATGTCTGCACGAATCTGCGCAGCCAGCGCATCCAGCGATTCGAATTTTTGTTCCGGACGCACAAAGGAAAGCAGGGTCACTTCCACAAACCGGCCATAGAGGTCCTCATCGCAGTCAAACAGGTTTGCTTCCAGCAGAATATCTTCCCCGCCGGAAACCGTAGGCTTTACACCGTAATTGGCAATGCCTGCAAACCGCTCCGTTTCCGTTGCCGCCGTGATCACATAGACTCCGAAAGGAATCCGGGCCTTTCCGACACAGGACAGATTGATCGTAGGAATCTGCAGACGATGTCCGATCCGGTTGCCGTGAATTACAAAGCCGCTGATCTTATAATCGCTGCCCAGCAGCTGTTTTGCTTTTTCCAGATGTCCTGCGCTTAATTCTTCCCGGATCCAGCTGCTGCTGATTTTTCGTCCGTCCAGCTGCTGCTCCTCCACCACATAAGATATAAAATCATACCTTGCGCCGGCTTCCTGTAAAAACGCCACGTCGCCGCTGCGCTCCCGGCCGAATCGAAAATCGCTGCCCACCACCAGATGACGGGTATGAAACCGCTGTACAATGATATCTTTGACAAAATCCTCCGGTGTCATACGCATAAACGCCGGATCCATTGGAATGGTCTCGATATGGCGGATCCCGTATTCCGATGCGCAGAGAAACCGCTCTTCTTCCGACAGAATGTGCGTTCCGCCCGTGTCAATCACCAGCAGCATGCTTTCGGTTCCGGTTTCCTCGGCAATCTCCTGCAGCTTCTGAAATAACGCCCGGTGGCCTTTGTGACAGCCGTCAAACTTGCCTACCGCCACAGAACGATAAACTGGGGAAAGGGTTTCCAGAAACATTTTTTCGGGATACAGCCGCAATTGTTTCCGATCCGTCCGGTACAGGCCCGCAAAATCCGTATCGCTGAAATACATCCGAAAAATTTCCTGCGGCTGTACATTGTTTTTCCGTTCCTGCGGCAGGACGCTCCAGGGCACCGGATTTCCGTTATATAAACAGCGGTCTCCTTCCGGCAGCACCTGTAACTGCCGGTATGCCGCAAACAGCGCATCTGTTTTCACAAGATACTGCTGCAGCGTACCGATGCGGTGCAGGGTTCTGATCTGATCCAGCCGCAGGGCATCTTTCTTTTCAAACATGCCCACTGCCGTGCGTTCCAGTTCCTTCATACAGCCGCCGCAGCCCAGCTTTTCGCCGATGTCCCGGCACAAGGAACGAATATATGTGCCTCTGCCGCAGCGGACTTCAAAGGTGACCTCCGGCAGTGATATGTTTTCAATCCGAATGTCCAGAATATCCACGTTTCGTGTTTTCCGTTCCACCTGTCTGCCGCTTCTGGCCACGTCGCAGAGTTTCTGTCCGTTGACTTTTATCGCAGAATACATGGGCGGCAGCTGTTCATAGGTTCCGATAAAGGAAAGCACCGCATCTTCCACTTCCGCTTCCGTTGCCTGTACTTCTTTACTTTCCAGCACCTGGCCGAAAATATCCTCCGTATCGGTGGTGACGCCCAGAAGCAGTACTGCCCGGTAGGTTTTGGTGTGATCCACCAGAAAATCACAGGTTTTGGTGGCCACGCCCAGACACACCGGCAGCACCCCTTTCGCGCCGGGGTCCAGCGTTCCCGTATGTCCGATTTTCCGCTGTCCTAAAATTGTACGAAGCCTTGCTATCACATCAAAGGATGTGCAGCCGGCTTCTTTATATACATTGATAATACCATGATACATCATGTAAGATTCTCTTCTATGTCCTTTAAAAGCTTTTCGTAAACAACCGCGGCCGTTCCGTACATCGTGCAGCCGGCTGCCACCCTGTGTCCGCCGCCGCCGTTGGCCGCCGCAATGGGAATCAGGTCGATCTTTCCCTTCGAACGCATACTGACGCGCCATTCGCCTGCTTTACTCTCATGCATCAGCACTGCCATCTGACATTCCTCGGTCAGCCGCAGCTGGCTCACAATGCCTTCGAAATCCTCGTCCGCCGCGCCGATGGCTGCCTGTTCCTCTATCGATACCATGGAAATGATGCAGTTATTTTCCAGTACCAGCCTGCTTTTGGAAAGGGACAGTCCTAACAGCAGATTCTGCACATAGGTTTTGCTGTAAAAACTTTTTTCGATAATGTCCGAAAAGGGAATATCAAATTCCAGAAGGGCCGCAACCGTCTTTAAGGTCTGCGGTTTCGTATTGGAATACTGCAGGACGCCGGTATCGTGAATGATGCCCGTGTAAAGGCTGATGGCAGTTTTTTGATTCATTTTCGAAAAATCCATCAGGGTACAGAGCAGTTCACAGGTGGAACTGATGGCTCCGTCAATGATATTGATCTGCGCATATCCCGGATTGGATATATGATGATCGATACAGACCCTTGCCGCCGCCGCGCCAAACACGGATTCTGCCTGGCCCAGGCGCTTGCTGTCCGCGCAGTCCAGCGCAATAAACAGGCCATAGTTTCCCGTATGTTTTCTGCAAAGAAAATCCGGCTCCGTCAGAAAAGTAAGGGCCGCCGGTACATTTTCCGAAAAGCAGTCCACGATTTTCCCGGGATAATTGATACGGATATACTCTTTCACCGCCGTAAGCGCGCCGATACAGTCCCCGTCCGGACGCACATGTCCCCCCAGGGCAATGGTAGACGCTGCTTCAATCATCGCTTTCAGATTCTTCATTCTCCTCCTCCGGCATCTGTTCCATCACTGCATCAATCAGCTTGTTCATTTTCATACCGTAATCAAGGGAACGATCCGGTACAAAGATCAGCTCCGGCGTATTGCGCAGATTGAGGGTTTTTGCCAGCTGTCTGCGCAGATAGCCTTCCGCGCTCTGCAGCCCGGCCATGGTGTCGCTCTTCGCTTTTTCATCCCCGTACGCGCTGATATACACCTTGCACTGCTTCAGATCTGTGGTTACTTCCGCGTCCGTAACGGAAGTAAGGGCGGACACCCTCGGGTCTTTCAGACCACCCCGGATGATGTCCGCCAGAACTTTTTGTATTTCACCGTTGATCCGCATATATTTAATGCTGTTTTTTTTCAATTTGACTCCATTTCCGACAGCTTATCTCTGCCTATCTGGGTACCTCTACCATTTTGTAAGCCTCAAATTGATCGCCTTCTTTGACATCGTTGAAGTTTTCGAATACCAGACCGCATTCAAAGCCTGACTTCACTTCTCTGACGTCATCCTTAAAGCGCTTGAGGGAGGTCAGGGGACCGTCAAAGATCTGCTCTCCATCTCTTGTGACACGGATCTTGCAGTCCCTCGTAAATATGCCGTCCAGCACATAGGAGCCTGCAATGGTACCTACGCCGCTGGCCTTGAAGGTCTGACGGCACTCGCCATGTCCGATGATCTGTTCCTCGTAAACCGGATCCAGCATACCCTTCATGGCAGCTTCCACATCCGCAATAGCATCGTAAATGACCCTGTACAGCCGTACATCCACGCCTTCACGCTCCGCCGTGGCTTTGGCCATGGCATCCGGTTTGCTGTTAAATCCGATGATAATCGCATTGGAAGCGGACGCCAGGATGACGTCGGATTCATTGATGGCGCCTGCGGCGCTGTGAATGACTTTCACAACCACTTCATCATTGGAAAGCTTGATCAGGCTGCTCTTGACCGCTTCCACGGAGCCCTGCACATCTGCCTTGACAATCAGATTCAGTTCCTTGACATTGCCTGCCTTGATTTCCGAGAACAGGTCTTCCAGCGACATACTGGACTTCGTGTCTTCCAGCAGTTTCTCCTTATTCTGGGCGATAAAGGTTTCCGCAAAATGTTTGGCTTCCTTATCGGTGGCGGGATTCACAAAGACGTCGCCTGCCTGGGGCACGTCATTGAATCCGAGAATCTCCACCGGGGTGGAAGGTCCTACCTGTTTCACCTGCTGGCCCTTGTCATTTAACATCGCCCGGACCCTGCCGTAACAGGAGCCGGCCGCAATGAAATCTCCCACATGCAGTGTACCCTTCTGCACCAGAATGGTAGCCACAGGGCCTTTTCCCTTATCCAGTTTTGCTTCGATCACAATACCCCGGGCACGGCGGTTGGGATTGGCCTTCAGCTCCAGAATATCTGCGCTTAACAGAACCATTTCCAGCAGATTTTCAATACCTTCCCGGGTTTTTGCGGATACCGGCACAACAATGGTGGATCCGCCGTATTCTTCCGGTACCAGGTCATACTCCGTCAGCTGCTGCATGACGCGGGCAACATTGGCGTCCGGTTTGTCGATTTTATTAATGGCGACAATGATCTCTACTTCTGCCGCTTTCGCATGATTGATGGCCTCAATGGTCTGCGGCATAATACCGTCATCCGCCGATACGACCAGAATCGCGATATCCGTAGCGTTGGCGCCGCGCATACGCATGGCGGTAAACGCCTCATGTCCCGGCGTATCCAAAAACGTGATATCCCGTCCGTTGCATTCGACCACATAGGCGCCGATGGCCTGGGTGATGCCGCCTGCCTCTTTGTCCGTCACTCTTGTATTTCTGATGGCGTCCAGCAGTGAGGTTTTACCATGATCAACGTGTCCCATGACACAGACCACCGGTGCGCGTTTCTCCAGCGTTGCCGGATCTTCCTCTTCTTCTTTCAGAAGTTCCGCAATGACGTCTACCTTGACTTCCGGTTCCGCAATACAGTTAAACTCCAGTGCGATTTCCTCCGCCGTATCATAGTCGATTTCTGCATTGACCGTCACCATGGTACCCTGCAGGAACAGCTTTTTCACAATCACGGCCGGCTGGATCTTCATTTTTTCCGCCAATTCGCGTATCGTCAGTTTTTCCGGAAGGATAATGGACTTAATCACTTCCTCTTCCGGCTCTTTCTTCACCGGTTTCGCAACGGGCGCTTTGATCTGATTTTTGTTGTTTCTGACCTTGCTGCCCTGATGTTCAAAGCGGTCATGATCCTTCTTTACCCGGTCTTTGTCTTTATCCTTTCGCTGATTGCTCCGCTCGTTTTTCTGCTGCTGCATTGCAAAATCGGAGGAGAGCCGGTCTTTCTTCCTGTCCTGATCCCTGCCGCCGGAAAAACGGCCCTGCTTTTGCTCATTGCGCGGATCTCTTCTCGTATTATCGTGAAATGCGCCTCTGGGCCTGTCTTTATACTGACCGTCTCTACCATCTCTGGCCGGGCGATTATTTGCGTCTTTCCGGGCAAAGGAAGCATCCCTGTCTTTTCTGGCGCCCTCCGGCCGTGCGCCGCGCTGCCCGTCATTTCTCACCGGCCGCTGTCCATCGCTTCTGCCGCTGCGGCCTGCATCGTTTCGCACCGGTCTCTGGGCGCGCG
Source organism: uncultured Lachnospiraceae bacterium (assembly GCA_947630695.1). Lineage (GTDB taxonomy): Bacteria > Bacillota > Clostridia > Lachnospirales > Lachnospiraceae > CANRIM01. Next base: position 14,982 of record CANRIM010000034.1, on the reverse strand, counting down.
GGCGTTCTGCTGCTTCCACATCTGCCTGCCCGGCCGCGGTCTTTCCGGTTTCGTTCGATACCGCACCCGTTTCCTGTGTTTTTTCCGGCGCTGCGCTTGTTTCCGATTTCTGCGCATTCGTTACAGGAGTCTCCGTGGAGGGCGACGACTGGGTTTTCGATACGGCGTCTTTGTTTTTTGACTGCTCTTCCGGCGCATCTGCCTTCAGTCTCTGGGCGATCTTTGCCAGCGTCGCCTCTCTGGCAAGCGCAGCCTGGCGTTCTGCTTCCAGACGCTGTTCTTCCTGTTTTTTGCGCTTATATTCTTCCTCCGCTTTCTGCTCCGCGGCTTTCTTTTTCAGACGTTCATCCGGTCCGCCGCTCATTCTGGAATTGTGCGGATTGAATACCTGAATGATATTTTTACGCTTTTTCTCAGGAGGTCTCCGCTTTCTGGCCAGAATATGCTTTACACGGGCAACCTCCTCTTCAGAAAGCATGCTCGCATGCGTTTTGTCTGTAATCTTCATTTTATTCAGAAGCTCAATCAATTCCGCGCTCGTTTTATTTATTTCTTTCGCCAACTCGTGTACTCTCATTTTAGGCATGCTTTTTTCCTCCTGTTTTCTCTTCTTTCCCGTCCAGATACTTCATCATGGCATTGCTCAATCCAAAATCGGTACAAGCCATACATGCCCGCATCTCTTTTCCGATACAGTGTCCCAGGCTTTCTTTTGTATGAGAACAATAAAAAGGTACTTGATAATATGTGCACATGTCCGAAAAATGCTTTCTGGTATTTTCCGAAGCGTCCTCCGCACACAGAACCAGATACGCTTTTCCGGACTTTACGGCTTTTTCGGTACAAAATTCCCCGCTTTCCACTTTTGCGGCTTTTGCCGCAATGGACAGCAGGCCGTCCATTCTATTGTTTTTCATTCATATTCTCCACTTGACATTTTAATTGTTCGATCTCTTCTTCCGACATATTGATCTGAAAAGCCCGGTTCAGCGCGCCGCTTTTCACGGCTTTTTCCAGACAGCGCAAATCTTTGCACAGATAGGCGCCTCTGCCGTTTTTCCTGCCGCTTTCATCCGCCAGCACTTCCCCCTCCGGCGTGCGTACCATTCGTATCAGATTTTTCTTCTCTTTTCTTTCTCTGCAGCCGATACATTGCCGCATCGGGATTTTTTTCATTTTCTGCAACGTATCCGCCTCCTAGTCGAATATTTATTCCGTTACTGTCTCTGCAAATTCTTCATCCGAGGGTTCTTCGATTTCATCTTCCGCATCTTCGTCGAAATCAAAATCTTCGTCAAAGAATTCATCGTCATCGTAGTATTCGTCGTCGTCATAATATTCGTCTTCGTAATCATCATACCAGTCTTCCGCTTCTCTGGCCTGTGATTCGCTCTTGATATCGATTTTGAATCCGGTCAGCCTGGCTGCAAGTCTCGCATTCTGTCCTTCCTTGCCGATGGCAAGAGACAGCTGGTAATCCGGAACTACGACCTTGGCTGTTTTTTCATCCGGATCCGCCATAACCGATACAACTTTGGCGGGACTCAGCGCGTTTTCAATCAGAATTGCCGGATTGTCCGACCAGTTGATAATATCGATCTTTTCCCCGTTCAATTCCGATACCACCGCATTGACACGGCTTCCGTTGATACCTACGCAGGCTCCCACCGGATCCACATCCGGATCGTTGGAACGTACCGCCATCTTGGTTCTGGAACCGGCTTCTCTGGAAATACTGACAATCTCCACGATGCCTTCCCGGGCCTCGGTAACTTCCGCTTCAAACAGCTTTTTCACCAGTTCCGGATGAGTTCTGGAAACCATAACTCTGGGGCCTTTGGTCGTATCCTTCACTTCAAGCACATAGAGTTTGATCCTGTCGTTGGGATGCAGCACTTCATTTCTGACCTGCTCTTTTTCCACCAGCAGCGCATCCAGTTTTCCGATATTGATCGTATAATTTTTGCCGTTCTGCCGCTGTACCACACCGGTGATGACGGTCTTTTCTTTATCAAAATACTGATTGAACAGGGATTTTCTTTCTTCTTCTCTGATCTTCTGCAGAATCACATTTTTCGCATTCATGGTTGCGATTCTGCCGAACTGCTTTGACTGTACTTCAACCTGTACCACATCACCAAGCGTATACCGGCTGTCTTTGTTCTGCGCCGCTTCCAGGCTGATTTCACAGACCGGATCGGTGACTTCTTCCACGACGGTCTTTTCCATAATCACTTGAAAATCGCCGGTATCTCTGTTGATTGTTACTTTTACATTGTCCGCTTTTCCGAAATGATTCCTGCAGGCTGTGATCAGGCTGTTTTCAATGGCCTCCAGCAGTGTATCTTTGCTGATGTCTTTTTCTTTTTCCAGAACATCCAAAGCTTCAATCAGTTCCTTGTTCATTTTCTCCTATCCTCCAAAAATTTAAAAATCCAGTGCCAGCCGCACCAACGCCGTTTCTGTTCTTTTAAAACTGAGCGATCTTCCGTCCTCCGTCATGATCGTAATCAGTCCGTTTTCATATGCAGTCAAGATTCCTGTATATTCTTTTTTGCCGTCGACCGGCGCAAATAATCTGACCTCAATTTCTTTCCCGGTTTCCCGCTGAAAATCCTTCTCTTTTTTCAAGGGTCTTCCCAGCCCCGGCGATGAAACCTCCAGTATGTAAGAATCTTCTATAAAATCCTTTTCATCCAGTAGATCGCTGAAACTTCTGCTGACGGTCTCACAGTCGTCAATGGTAATTCCGCCCGGCTTATCGATATACGCCCGCAGATAATATGCGCCGGCCTCTTTGATATATTCCATATCCACGAGTTCAAACCCAAGCGCTTCCACCACAGGCATAATCAGCGTTTCCGCCTGCTGTTCAATGGTTTCTTTTTTGGTCATTTTACGCCTCCGTACAACAAACGAGAGTGGGAACAAACCCACTCTCATCATTAGACATCTTAAACTGAACATACTTTAGCATGATTTCCACATACTGTCAAGCAATTATTTTTTACTGCGCATCTGTATCTTGGATACGATACTGATTCAGCGACAACGGCATTTTATCAAGTTCGGAAACGATAAAGTCCGTAATCATCCGGGCGCCCTTTTCACTGTAATGTGTCGTATCTTTATACCACTCTTTCCAGGACGGCTGCCCCAGGCCATGATACAGCATGGCTTCCTCTTCCGTCAGCGATGCGTACAGATTATATGTATAAGTCTGCGCATCAATCAGATAAACGGTAATGCCCTCTGCGGCATACTCCTCTACCAGTTCACGCATGGCCCGGCCATATTCCAGATGAATATCTTCCTCCTCAAACACGCCGTTGCTGTAAAAACATCTTACAACCGCAGTCATCAGAATCGGTGTCACGCCTTTTTCCAGTGCCGGATCAATATAATAATGCTTCAAATAATATTTAAAAGATCCTTCTTCATCCGAACCGCCGTAAGGATCGGTCAGCCTGCTGGTACCCCCGGTGGAATTGTGGTCATTGTGCCCGAAGGAAATAATCACATAATCTTCCGGCACCATTTTTGCATAGGCAATACGATAATTCGGTTCATTCAGATAACTTTTGCTGCTCTGACTGGATACTGCCCAGTTATTGATTTTCAAATCCTTTGAATAATATTTCGGAAGGATTTCCCCCCAGCCGTACAACGGCCGTTCGTATCCGTCCTTGGCATGGTACGCCGCGATAGAATCTCCGATAATCCAAAGCCGCGGATTCGGTGCCGGCGTCACTTCCGGCGTTGCCGTGGGTTCCGGTGTGGGCGTAACCTGTTCCTGCTGTGCGGGGAAACTGTCTGTCAGGCCCGCTGCATACTGTAAAACCCAAAGGGCATCTTCCGCCGTAATACTGCCATCTGCATTGGTATCCGCAGTCCTTTCCAGATTGCCGGCTTCTATCAGCTTTGCGGCGCACTTTAAAACTTCCAGCGCATCATCGGCGGTGATATATCCGTCCCCCGTCATATCGCCAATGGTTTCTTGTGTCTGATCGGCTGCAAATCCGGTAATATGCGGAAGCACGCAGAAGGTCAGCGCTGCTGCCATCAATAAAGCGATTCCTTTTTTGATCCGGTTCATCCTGTACACCTGTCTTTCGAGTATTTTTATAAAATTCACACTATCAACCACAGGAATAAAAGTCAATTGACATATCTTCCGAATATTTTTTAGAAAATGCTTGCTTTTTTCTGATACTTCCCGTATAATAGCACTTGTCTTTGGACAAAATCGACATGGCTCATTGGTCAAGCGGTTAAGACGCCGCCCTCTCACGGCGGAAACAGCGGTTCGATTCCGCTATGAGCTGTTCTCAAAAGCTGAAAGCAGATGCTTTCAGCTTTTTTATTCTTTCAACTGTTCTTCCGCCTCTGCCCGCCTGATGCTCTCGGAAATCGCTTCCTGATGCCCGGTCAGCGCCGCAAAGGCGGAAAACTGTGCCGCCCGTTCCTGATTTGACATGTGGGGATGCCGCTTTGACTGATGGTGCGGCAAATCCAGAATGTCCGCATACGCCCATTTTTGATTTTCTTTCATTTTCTTCTGCCTCACGGATATTTATGCTTTGTGGCCGCCGATCTGTTGGTTCCTCTGCGCCGCGGTAGACCCTTCTTTCAGATTCATGCCCCGCAGCACCGCATTTTTCCCGTATCGTTTTTTGACTTCCAATACGGCCTTCTGTACATTTTTCTCCCGTTCCAGTGCGAGACGTTCTTCCGCCCGATTTCGGCTTTTCCCGCCGTCATCGTCAAACAGGCGCATCTGCTCATAATGTCCCGCAGGCCGCACCGTCTGCTCGTCCACCACATGATTCGCCGTCAGATTGATTCGCCGTACCAGCAGCTTTTGATCTGTGATCCGGTCATACAGCGACATCACCGCATCCGCGATCAAATGAAACGAAGACGTAGGGCGGCTCAGATTCTGTGTGCCGTGGGCGTGTTTCGGAATTTTACGTCCATAATGGTCCGTGGTAACTTCTCCCTGATACCCTCTTTGCTTCTTCGCATCCGAAAGATTTTCCACGTCATATCCGATGGTCAGCACCACCTGATCGCATACCAGCCCCTTATCCACCAGATCCAGCGCCAGCAGATCCGTCATTTCCTGCACCACCAGCCGCGCTTCCTGCGCGGAATAGGGACGTGTCAGCACCTGTCCGGAGCTTAACCCTCTGTTTTCCGGCCGGTATGCTTTGATATCTGCGATGGTGCAGGGTTCCCAGCCCCAGGCGTGATCGATCAAAAGCTCCGCATTGATGCCGAACAGCCGGTACAGCAGTTCTTCATTATAATATTCCTCCGGCTTGCCGATGGAACATCTTGCAATATCGCCCATGGTATACAGCCCGTTTTCCTGCAGCTTTGCCGCATAGCCTCTGCCTACCCGCCAGAAATCTGTCAGGGGCTGATGCGCCCACAGCTGCCTGCGGTAGGACGGTTCATCCAATTCGGCGATTCGCACGCCGTTTTCGTCCGGCGCCGTATGCTTGGCCACGATATCCATCGCCACCTTGCAAAGATACAGATTGGTGCCGATGCCTGCCGTGGCGGTGATGCCCGTAGCTTCCAAAATCTCCCGGATCATCGTGACAGCCAGCTCTTTTGCCGTCATATGATAGATCTTCAGATAGGAAGTGACATCCATAAACACTTCGTCGATGGAATAGACGTGGATATCCTCCGGCGCGATATATTTCAGATAAATATCAAAGATCCGGGTACTGTATTCCATATAATATGCCATCCGCGGTACGGCTACGATATAGTCCAGTTCCAGCGCAGGATCCGCTTCCAACTGCCGCGCATCAACGGATTTTCCTGTAAATGCACGTCCCGGCGCATGTTCCCGCCGCTGCTGATTGACTTCCCGCAGACGCTGTGTGACTTCAAAGAGCCTGGGACGGCCGGGAATGCCGTAAGATTTGAGAGACGGAGACACTGCCAGACAAATGGTTTTTTCCGTCCGGCTCCGGTCCGCCACCACCAAATTGGTGGTCAGCGGATCCAACCCCCGCTCCGTGCATTCCACGGAAGCATAAAAGGATTTCAGATCAATGGCAATATAGCTTTTGGTTTCCATTTCAGTTTCCTGCTTTCTGGTTTTCTGCGTTCAGCAGTTCTTCCGTAATACTTTGCTGCTGGGCCTTCGTCGGTTCCATGCGCAGCGATACAACGGCCAGCCGGTCCGGATAACAGAGCAGATATCGGTTTTCTGCCATTCCGTCTTTGTTATGGATGCGGTAGACCTGCTTTGCCTGCCAGCCGGGCGCATCTGTCAGTACATACTGTTCCTCAAAAACTTCGAGACTATCCTGCTGCAGCAGGCTGGATTTGCAGATTTCATACAGGAACCGCAGTTTCGGAATGATCACCTGATACCGATCGCAGACAGCAGCGGTTCCTTCCGGTTCTTCTTTGCTGCAGGAAGTCAGCAAAACGGATCCCGTTATCCCTGTGTTTCCCGGTTCTTTATCTGCTTCGTACCGAATGAGTCCCACTGCGCCTGTAAACGCAGTCAACAGATACATTACCACAAAAACGGCGATGGAGATCAACAGTTTGCCCCGTGCTGCCTTATGTCTTTTCTTCAACCAGCATCCCACCAGAAACGCTGCAAGAAGCGGTAACACATCTAAAACAATCCAAAAAATGTTCTCGACTGTATCCATGCTGCTTGCCGTCAGCGCCAGTGCGACGATGAGCAGGATCCAGCAAACGTCGCCGATCCATGCAAAGGGTCTGCCCTTCATCGGCAGTTTCAGATGCTGCATGGCGGCTTTTTTGGTTCTGTCAAACCATACGGTATAGGAAATCATTTCTCCCAGTGTGCTCAGCATCATTCCCAGCCAGATCAGACCCGAGCTTAATTCCGCATTCGACGCCAGTGTGCCGATCGCATCACGCTGCAGTCCATACAGAAATCCCACACACTGCAGTACTGCAATCAAAAACAGGATCATCAGGCCGGGCAGGTATTTTCGTTTCATCGCCTTATGTAAAGTTTCGAGATCCACTGCCGGATCGGTTTCGATGGGTACCGGATGTTCCTGCAGATTGTAAAAAATCTGCAGCTGTCCGGATGTTGCCGCCAGATGCCAGCCGCTGCGGTCACAGAAATCATAAAAGGTTTCCAGTGATTCTGAAGGTTTTGCCGCATAATCGGACGCTCCCGCAAACAGACTGACTGCAAAATGCACCCGCTGCGGCGTACTGCGGCGATATGTCCAGATACAGCCGGAAATCGATGACAGCATCCAGCCTTTCTCCGCCTGTTGTTCCAGGTATGTTTCGATATCCTTTCGAAGGTACGGATATATAAATTCAATACGATGTTTGACATCCTTCATGCCTGTTTTTCTCCTTCCTCCCCTACTTTTCCGAGCATTTTCTGATAATCCTCCATCTGCCTGCGCAGCCGGCGGTATTCTGCGTCCAATGCCGCATAGCCCTTTTCCGTCAAAACATAACTGCGCCTGCGGCCCTCTGCTTTGGTTTCCCGGATCATCTTCGCATCTGCAAACTGTTCCAGCAGGTTGTAGAGGGTTCCGGACCCTACTTTGACTCTTCCGCCGGTCATAGCAGAAACCTGATCCATGATATCCAGACCATAACATTCTTTGCTCAGGCAAAGCAGAATATAATACATTTGCTCTGTTAATGTTTTAAACTTTTCCCTTGGCATAGATGCATCTCTCCTTCTATTGTCGAATATCGATATTCTATGGTTATACTATATTATCGATTATCGATAATGTCAAGTATTTTTTCAAATATCCTAGAACTTTCCACTTGTATATCGAACATGTGTTCGATATAATAATAGCATGGAGGCTATCAAAATGCAAGAAGATATGCGGCAGGAGCCCGCCGTCAAAGGGCATTATAAAAAAGTTGCGGTGGGCTGCTGGTTTACTTCTACCGGCCGGGCCATTCCGCAAATGCTGAAATATGAGGATGAAGAAGGGGTGCGTCATACCATCGGGCAGATTCAGGTACGAAAAACCAATCAGGAGCAAGCTGCCGGTTTTCTGCTGCAGCGTTATGAATGTAGCGCACTGATTTACGGCACTTACAAAACCTTTTATCTGCTTTATCATCCGGGGGAAAACACCTGGGATATGGTACTACCCTAAAACAATACTCGGAAGATAACCCCCGTCTGTACTTGAAAAGACAGGTCTTCGTATGCTATCCTTTTTCAGGAAATAAACGAAGGCTGCGGATACAAAAAGTATCCGCAGATGAAATATTTTACGTTTTTCAGACAGGAAAGGAACTATTATGGAAATGCATATTACAGAAACCATCGTTCACCTGCTTAAAGAGCAGCACCGAAGCATCAGCTTCGCGGAATCCCTGACCGGCGGCCTGATCGCATCGACGCTGGTCTCCGTCAGCGGTGCTTCTGAGGTTTTCGGCTATGGTTTCGTTACTTATTCCGATGAAGCAAAGCACAGCCTGCTGGGCGTGGATCAGCAGATTTTAAACGAACACGGCAGTGTCAGCCCGCAGTGTGCGGCCGCCATGGCTGCGGGCGCACTTTCCCGCAGCGGCGCGGACATCGCACTGTCTGTCACTGGTTTTGCCGGCCCTGCAGGGCCAAAGGACTATCATCCGGTGGGCACTGTCTTTATGAGCCTTGCCTGCCGAAAGACACAGCGGGTCAAAGAACTGCATTTTACCGGATCCCGCAATGAAATCCGCACCCGCACCATGGAAGAAGCCTTTGCAGCACTGCTGGACTTTCTGCGTTCAGACAACAGGACGCCTTAAGCATCTGTGACCGCACCGATTTGAAGTACCTGCCCGGAGGCCTGCTGTAAGGTTTTGTCATGAGAAACAAAGATCACGGTTTCTTTGCACTGACGAATGAAGTCCGCCATCCACTGCACAGCCGCCGCATCCAGATGATTGCCCGGCTCGTCAAAAATCAGCAGATGCGGATGCTTCAACAGGGCTCTGGCCAGGGAAATCCGCTGTTTCTCCCCGCCGGACAGTGATTTATCGTGAAAGGACACGGGTCTGTCTGCCAGATGGGCAATGCCCAGCCGTTCCATCACCGCGTTAATCTCCTCTTCCTTCGCCTGGAGGTTGCCGATGCTGATATTTTCCCGGACGCTGCCTTCAAACAGATAGGGGTCCTGCTGTACCAGCGCGAACTGGCGGCGCCATTGCCCCGGTTCAATCTGCTTTAATTCCCTGCCGTTCATTCTGACGCTGCCTTTATAACTGCCAAGCAAACCGCACAAAATGAAAATCAGCGTGGATTTTCCGCTGCCATTGGGTCCGATAACCGCCAGCTTATCACCTTTTCTGACAGAAAAAGAAAGATTTTGAAGCACCGGTTCTGTTCCATAGCAAAATCCAAGCTTCTGCACCGAAATACTGTCAAACGTATCCACAGATTCGCCCTCTTTGATTTCCGCATCGCTGTAAAGGGCCGCCACCCGGTCCACGTCATTTTGAACATCCGGTATCATCCGGATCACTTCCGTCATCTTCGCGATCATCGAATTGTATATGCCGAAATATCCCGCCATGGCGGCCACCGCGCCTGCGCTGATTTTTCCGCGGCTCACCAGAAGCGCTCCCGCAAACAGAATCAACAGCACGCAAAAGGTGTCCAGAAACGCCAGAATTTTGTCCGCAATGGTCTTATACCGGCTGTTCTTTTTGACCACCTTTTGAAAATAGTCTGAAAACAGCCTGTTTTGCCGTTCTGGAACCGCCTTGCCCAGTCCGTACATTTTGACCATATGGGGCTGCCCGGCAATTTCCATCTCCATACTGCGAAGTTTCGTTTTGTATACCTTTTCTTCCAGCTTGTATTTTGCCAGCGTCCGCTTTGTTACCACCGGAACAACCAGCTTCAGCATACAGACGCCCAGCGTCAGGAGGCTGAACACGATGCTGATGGTGAAAGAACGATACAAAAGCACCACCAGGGTCACCGGAATCAAAATCATATTTTCCGCCAGCGTCACCCAGTCGCAGCGCAGCGAAATGGCGTCATCTTCCAGGCGGTACTGCGCCTCTCCCGCTTCGATTTTGGATGCGCTTTCATAGGTTTTATCCAGAAATCTGCCGAGACAAAATCTGTCGTGCCGCAGCGCATTGGAAAACATACTCAGTTCCCCTGCCATTCCAATCAGAGGAACCAGCGCCAGATTGATCAGAAGGCAAAGCAGCAGCATCCAAAACTGCCGCATGCCGCCGGAAAGATCCAGCCGCAGTACCGCATCCGCAAAACCGCCCAATACGCCAGCGGTATAAATATTCAAAAGACTGCCCAGCAGATCCCCTGCTGTGTAGCCGATGACCGCAGGCCACATCGCTTTTCTGCAGTCCTTCCGCACCAGCCTTTTCCATGGATCAGCTCTGTGCATATGCGATTCCTCCTTTTCCTATGGAGTAACGCTGTGCAGGCAGCGCATTGAGCGCCGGATCATGGCTGATGATCAGGGTCAGCCCCTTTCTTTTCTGCAGTTCAGACAGCAAAAGCCTTTTGGAATCCTCATCCAGCGCATTGGTAGGCTCGTCCAGAAGCAGAATCTTCGGATTCGCGGCAAACGCCAGAGCGAGAAATACCTTCTTTCGTTCTCCGCCGGACAGATCGCGGATATTCGTTTCTTCCAGCTGCCTGTCCTCCAGACCGAAACGATGCGCCAGCTCCATTACACGCTCCACGGCAGTTTCATCCGCCATTTCATAAAACATGCGCGGCGGAAATGCAAACGCCGCATCTTCCTGAGGAAGATAGAACAAATCCCTGACAAAAACGGCATCGGACAACGCATCCGGCGGAACGTCTCCCAGCCGGACTTCTCCTTCGTCCGCGTGAATCAGCCCTGCCATCAGCCGAAACAGCGTAGATTTTCCGGCGCCGTTGGCGCCCCGGATCAGGCAAATACCCTCCTTGGGAAAACACATCCGCACATGATCAAACAGCTTCCTGTCCGCAAAGGAAAGGGAAATATCCTGCAGCTGAATCTGCGTGTTTTCGATGGCTCCGGTTTCTTCTTCCGGTATATCCGCCATACAGTCCGCCAGACGCTTCCGAGCCTGTTTTGTCACCGCCAGCCGGGTTATGGAGGAAAAGACCGTGTTGACCGCCGCAAAAAAGCTGCCGGACAAAGCAATCGCTTCCACGCCCGCATCCAGTGAAACCACCTGCCGCAGCGCCAATATTCCTGCCAGCGCGCAGGCGCCGTATTTGAGCACCATGGCAACAAAATCATTCAAAACCCCTTCCGCCGTAGAGGTGTAAATACCGGTGCTTCCGATTTTTTGATACGCTCTGTGCAGTTTTTTCAATTTTTCCAGATACCATTCCTTCAGCTGGTACAGTTTCAGCACTGCAAATCCGTGGTGCGCCTCGACGGTCAGGTCTGTCAGCCGGGCCTCAATATCACGGGTATCCTGATAATTCTTTTCAAAATATCCTTTGACCAGCAGCGGAGGTATCAGCTGAATCAGTGAAATCAGCGCCAGCAGTCCTGCCATCAGCAGGCTGCCCCGGCCAATATAGACAAAGTAAGCCGCCGCAGTGAGCAGTCCCGTACAGATGCCCGGAAAAACCGACAGGATCCTGTCACAGGCCATGTCAAAATCATCGGTCAGACACTCCTTCCACTGCCCGCGGTCATCGCTATACAGCGCAGAGAGTGGTTTCGATAAGAACCGCCGATACAATTCCTGCCTGCAGCGCTGTCGTGCCCGCGCCCTGCCGCGTTCCAGATACATCCGGCCAAGCGCTTCCAGCAACTGATATCCCACCAAAAGCAGTGCCAGGCGGACGCCGCCGGCAAGAACCGCTTTGGTATCCCCTGCCGTTGCAGACAGCACAATATCCGCCAGCCATGCCGCGCTCAGCAGACTGACCGGAATCCGTAACAGGTCCAGTATAGCGCCGCCAACGGCGGTTTTCCGTAAATGGTGATGAAAAAATGATAGGTTCATAATTCTCCGATCATGTAATAAAATTCTTTTTTCCATTTTCTGATTATACCAATTATACCAATCCTGCATTGTACGTTCAAGCACCCATTTGTTTAGAAAAAATCACGCAGCGCGTGTATTTCTCATAGAACAAAATACCGGGGCAAACCTATATAAATATTTACGATTTTCCTGATTACCGGTATAATATCTATGGAGAAAAAGTTTAAAATGTGGAACAGGTTTCTTTTTTTGCAAATGCAGCCAACCTTTTTCTATTTTCCGACACTATATAATCAACAGCGCTGGAGTAATAAAAATGGATAAACAACAAGCGGACAAACTCATAACAGAATATTTTCAAAAGATTTATGGCTTTGCCGTCAGCAAATCTTTTTCCTATGCGGAGGCAGAGGATCTGTGCGGAGATATCGTACAGGAAGTGTACCTTTCTCTGCTGCGGGCCCGGGAGGTAATCTGCCCGGACAATTATATCCGGCGGATTGCCGCCCATGTCTACGCAAAGTTTGTATCCCGGAAAAAGAAGCATGAGGGGGTTTCCATCGATATGGTGCAGCTCTCTTATGAAGAAGACTTTCTTCCGGCTGATACAGAAGAAGAACTCTGCCGGCTACGCCGGGAGATTGCCTTTCTCACTGAACGGCGCCGCCAGATCGTTTATCTGTTTTATTACGAAAATAAATCGATTTCCTCTATTTCTAAGACTACGGGGATCCCTGAAGGTACCATAAAATGGCATCTGAACAAAGCAAGAATCGAATTAAAGGAGCGTTTTACAATGGAAAGGAAAATAGGAAAACTGGGAATTGCGCCTGTCAGCGCAGCAAGTATCGCTCATGGCGGTACACCGGGACCGGAAGGCGGGCCGGAATATTATCTGGGAGATAAACTGAATCTGAACATCGTTTACAGCGTCTATTTTACGCCGAAAACACTGGAAGAAATTGCGGAGGAACTTGGCTGCACGCCGGTCTTTATCGAAGATAAAGTGCAGTTTCTGGAAGAAAACGGCTTTCTGGTCAGCACACGCGGAAACCGCTTTACCACGTATGTCAGTTTCAGTCCCCGGGTATACACCGCAGAATGGGAAGATACCAAGCTGAAAAAACAGATGGAGATTGCAAAGAAACTGGCGGAAGTTTACGTGCCTGCGGTACAGGCATCCATTGCGGATATACAGGACGTATATATCCCGGGCGGAAACCGGCAGCTTTTAGAGGCCACGGCCATATTTTACGGCGTCACGCGAAAATGCGGCGGCTACGCAGACAAGGATTTATCCTTGTACAACATCAAAACCAGCACAGGCGGCAAGTATCTGGCATTTGTGGATCTGGAAGCCGAATGTGCGGATCCGGACTATGTCCCCCAGATGCATCAAAGCGAATGGGTTGTCTGCGGAGCCATGGAACGATCCTCCGACAAATATCCGGAAATCTATTCCTGGGCCGTCAATTCCAAACTGGATTCCCGTACCGGCGGATGGAAAGACAATCTGTATACCGATTATGAATATCTTTACGAATACATGCGCGGCAGTATCCGGGATGACACCGCCAATGCAGAAAAATTCCACCGGCTGCGCAAAAGAGGCTTTCTGACGGAGGACAACCAAATCAACGTGATGATTATCCGGTCTGCGCCAAGAGAATTTTTCCGGCGGATCCCGCCCCTTGCGGAAGCATATAAGCAGATGTTTGCGGATTTTATACTGGAAACCGCAGCCCAGGAAGCGAAACAATATCCGCCGCAGATGCAGGATCTGGTCATAGATCTGACGGCCAATGGCTTCATCGGTTCCGCTGTCGCGGTCATGCTGCTGGATGAATTATACAAGAACGGCACCTTCCGGCCGCTGACCGAACAGGAAAAGGCCGCCGCGAATCTGATCATGTTCAGCGACATTCTGCCGGAAGACCATATGCATTTGCTTTTTTCTTAAGACCCGCTATAATGAAGGGGACACGAACTGTGTTAATCTTCATGAAACGAGGTAATTTCCATGAGAAAAAATGTTAAAATCACTGAAGGCATTTTCCCGATGCCGGTACTGATGGTCGCTACTTATAATGCAGACGGCAGCGTTAATGTCATGAATGCTGCCTGGGGCACGATGCAGGAACGCAACATGGTCGCTTTAAACCTGACGGAATCTCACAAGACCGTAGAAAACATCAAAGCAAGAGGCGCCTTTACTGTCAGCATCGCCGATGCCGCTCACGTGGTGGAGGCCGATTATTTCGGCGTCATTTCCGGCAATCAGGAACCCCGCAAATTTGAAAAAAGCGGCCTGACCGCCGGCAAGGCAGAAACGGTAGACGCCCCTGTCATCAATGAATTTCCGCTGTGCCTGGAATGCGAATTTGTGGAATACCAGCACAATCCCTATGGATGCGGCGTTATCGGCAAGGTGGTGGGTGTCACGGCCGACGAACGGGTGATGCCGGACGGCAAACTGGACATGGCTCTTGTGGGCGCCATCGCCTTCGATCCTTATACCCATGGCTATTACAAAGTCACGGAGCGGGTGGGAGAAGCCTTCCGCGACGGGCTGAAATTAAAATAAATCCGCTGCTGTGAGCGAAAGAAACTGCATAGAAAAAGACGGCTGCCGTAGTGTAATGCGGCAGCCGTTTTCTTATTTGCTCATGTCTTTAAAAATAAACCATTTCTTTTATGCGACCTTTGAGTAATCGATCACTGCGATTTCCTGCATCATCTTCTTCGCAATATCTACCATAGATTCCAACTGCTGCATCACGGCATCAGAAATCTCGGTTTCGCCGCATTGTTCACATTCCTGACAAGGTACATTTTTAATCACAATCAGACAGTTTTCATGCTGTACTGTAAAAACCGTTTTCCCCTGTTTCATATCGCCTTTACAATAAAAACACATGTTCTACTTCCTCCTTGTCTTTAAATCATCTAGGCGTTTGCGAAACGCCGCAAGCCGCATATTTACGGCATTTTTTTGTTATTAAAATCAAATAACTCCTCACCGGA